>JBCNNR010000012.1:0-106534 GCA_039594295.1 Bdellovibrio sp. | reverse complement strand
ATATCCTAAGTTCCTGTTAGATAACATCTATAGGAGACATACATGCATTCTAAATCACTGGGGATTCTTCTTGTTGCAGCATTGATCACGTCGACAGCGACGACAAGAGCACTGGCTCAAGCCGACAGTAAACAAATCGAAGCTGAAGAGGCAATTGCTGATTCTGAAGGTGCAAAGGCAGAAGCCGCTGAAGCGAAACGCCGTGCTGAAGAAGAACGTAAAGTCCGTGATAAGGCCCGTTCTGATGCGCAAAATGCAATTAGCAAAGCTCGCAACGCCGAAGCGGAAGCTAAAAGAGATCAAGCTAATTCCGAGCGCGACATCGCTAAGTTGAAAGCGGAAGTCGCTGGTCACGACCGTGATCAAAAAAGAGCTGAAAAAGAACAAGCTGAAGCGCAAGCCCGCAGCAAAGCAGCTCAGGAAAAAACTGAAAAGCAAAAAAAGGTTCTTGAAGAAGCTGTAGAGCACAAAAAAGCAGAAGAGAAAAAAGCGGCAGAGCTTTCGTCTCAAGCAAAAGAGCTTGAAAAACAAGCGACGGCAGCAACTGAAGCAGGGATGAAAGCGACTCGCGAAGCAGATGCGGCGAAACTTGAATCAGCGAAAGCGACGCAAAATCTTTCTAAAACTAAATTGTTGGTTGAGAAAGCGGTTGCGGAAGGTAAAGCTCGTGATGCAAAAGCCAAACAAGACATCGCACGTGCAGAGGCTGAAAAGTCCAAAGCTGAAGCAGAAATGGCTCGTTTGAAAGCGCAACAAGAGCAAACTAAAGCGATGGTTGAGAAAACAGAAGGCGAATTGAAAGCAGCGACTGAAGAAGCGAAAAAATTGAATTCGCAAGCTGAAGACGAGCGCAAAAAGTTGAACGACATCAAAAAAGACGAAGAAAAAGTTAAGCAAGCGGCTGCAAAAGCGAAACAAAATCTTGAAGAGAACCGCATGAAGTACCGTCAGGAAGAAGCCAAAGCTTCTCAAGAGTTGGCTCGTGCAAGAAAATCTATCGAAGATAACGACGCGGCAGCGAAGAATGCGGATGCAGAACTTGCTAAATACAAAGCAAGCTCTGAAAAAGCAAAAGCGGAGCTAGAACAAATCTCTTCTCGTATGGAAGAAGCGAAAAACAAAGCAGAAGACGCAAAAATCCGCGCTGAAACAGCAAAGGCCGAAGCCGAAGCCGCTGAAGCCCAAGTTGAAGCCGCAAAAATCAGAGCCAGCACCGCCGGTGTAAACTTGAATGCACCAGCCGCAGCTCCGGCAGCTCCAGCTAAGAAAAAGAAAAAATAATTAAGGTAAAAACTTAAAACTCAGAACCCCGGTTCATTGATTTGAATCGGGGTTTTTTATTTGCTGAGTGGTGCAATGGACTCATAAACTTGGGTAGCCACCCGAGGCCCGCAAAGCTTTTCAATGATCCAAAGGGCCAGCTTATCGCCACTCAGACATCGCGCAGCTGTTGCGACTTGATCTTCCACGAAAGGGGCGTTTATTGATTTCGCCCCCAATTCCTCCAGAATTTTTGAGGCCGTTGGATAAGTTGTAGCCTTCCGATCTTTTAACAAACCCAAAGCTGCCAAAATCAATGCACCTGAATCAATTGCTGCAATTGCTTGTTTGTCAGGGTTCAATTTAAAAGTCTCCAAAAAAGCGGAGCTTCTAATAAGGTCGCGAGTTTGTGAACCGCTGCAAAACAAAACGGCGTCACAGGAGTTAGCAAAGTTGTAGGGCTTCGTGGTTTTTAACTCAAGACCTGCCACGGAGGTGCAAATTTTAGAATCACAAAGAATGTCCACCTTCCATTTTTCTGCAAGGTTCATTAAACGAACGCGATTCAAAATGTCCCAAGGTAGGTAAAAATCCAAATCCGTAAAATGATCAAAAACCACAATTCCAATATTCATATTTTAAATAGTATACCTTGGCAGGGATTCCGTCACGGAAGGAATCGGCATGCCTCCGCGCTACCCGGAAAAGCTGCGTTAATTCAATCCCATTCTGCGTGCTTCTGCCAAGTTGTGTGTTCTGCATAGAACTCTGAAGTTTTCCATCTCATTCGTTCCACCTAATGCTAATGGCATTTTGTGATCAATCTGCAGTTGATAGCTGCTGTTGCATCGCTCGCCATTTGCGTGAATGAATTCACAATGAAGCTCTGACTTTTTCAAAAGGATACGGCGGGTACTTAGCTTGATATGTTTTCTATTTGAGTTAGTTGCGTCTCTATTTCTATGGATCGCTTTCCAACCAGATTCATTGCTAAGCATTTCAAATTGAATGGGTAATAATTCAGTTTTTGTTGGGGTTATGGATTTGCCCGCGGCGATTTTGGGAGTATCTTGGATTTTGTCCCTAAGGATTTCCGGTTCTTTTGACACAGCTTTTTCCCGTGTAGCAATTTTTGCCGTTCCCAATTTCTTTTTGATTTGTGCTTGCGCCAAATAGGAAATCAATTCTGCCCATGTGGGATTTGGCAGGATATGTGAGAGCAAGTCTTTTGCATGTTGGAGCTCTTTCATTTGATCTTCGGTGAAAGTGATTTCCATGCGTACGGATTCATCGCGTTGTGGGTTCAGTATTTCATGAATTTGAATCGGCTGATTGAATTCAACCGCCAGAATTTTCTTGGTTTCAAAACTGGATTTATTGTGAATTTGCTCTAAGATGGATTCGGTTTTTTCAACTGTGATCTTATTTCCATTTTCCAATTCGGAATTTAAGCATTTTTGAACCTGAGTAAGCTGCGTGAGGTTCAATTCACCATTTTCAATGGAAGTTTCCAGTTGCGGCATTTTCTTTAAAAGCTTTGATGCTTGAATACGGCGATAGGCCGCATCTTCAGAATAGGACAAGTGATTCGTAAGATATTTAAACAATGAAGTATAACCCAAGTCCAAATATAGACGACGGGTTTCAACTTCAACCAAATGCCAAAGAATCAAATGAGTGATCTTACGCTCAGAACGCGTCAGCTTTTCAACGCGATTAAGTAATTCTGAATTTGATATCATTGTTAAATCCATGTTTCCTCCGTCATTGGCTCAAGGTTATTTTATTTCAGTTATTCAAAATGAAGAACTAACTGGTTTCGTGGATCTTATAGCACGACTTTTTTGAGGCGATTTTTCGCAGGTATTTATTTTCAGGAATGACTTTGTTGTCATTAGAGAAGTCATATTCATTCGTCCTAGGAGCGCGCCAGCTGAAAGATAATTGTGTGAATGCGATTGATCGAGAGGAAAATTTTTTGAAGCGAAGGAAGGGAAATTAGACTGACGAAAATTCGGTCAAGAGATTTCTGCGTTACATTCAGAACATGACACGGCTTTTCTTGGTAGCGCGGAAGGTTTCACGCAAAGTCCATTTATAAATTTTGATATGCACTTCGAGAGCTTTCGACAATCAAAAGTGGCCAAAAGACCGAACTACTTATCCTTCTTAACATCCTCACAAAACGGAATCGTATACGACTGGCTGCCGTGCTTGAAAGTCACTGGTTGACCGGTACTTAAATGCGCAGGAGTAAAGACCAGATTCGTCTGCGTCTTTTTAGGAACTAAATCGGCGCGGGGGCGGCCGCTGTTGTCTAAGTGGATTTCTAATCCCCATTCCAGATATTCCAAGTTATACGTTACCAAGCCATTTTGCAGACCCTGTTTTGCGCGCAATTTTTCTTTTTTAAAGTTGATACAAGATGGTTTAAACGACACATCACTCACACGCGTCTGAATGCCGTCAAATGCTTTGTTCTTTTGATCAACGTCCCACAAGATCACATACTTGCTTTGAGCGTGCAGCTTGTTCAGCTCGGCGTTGACATCCGCATTAAATGACTTCATCAGAGGATCGGTAAAGCGAGAGATCAGATTCGCCGTCGCCCCGGGGATGCTTTCAGATTGAATGGTCTTGCCACAATCAGGATGAGGAGCATTGGCCACCGCAAGGCCCGGAATATTCAAACAGGCAAAGTTTGATCCGAAGCTGACATGATAAAACGGCGCTTTTTTAAGGTTTACATCCGCGGCTGTGCCCATGGAATTTAAAAGCCCTTTAACTTCCATTGCCGAAGACATCAATGGCGAACCCGAATTGCCTTTCATGGTCTCACAAGGAACCATCGCCAGAATTGGACTTTTCACCGCCGTAAAAAAAGGATTCGCCAAAGAGTTTTGAATGGCAGGGCAGGTGACTTTGCGTAAAATTCCGGTGCCCTTGTCGGTGGGATCGATTTTGTACATCGTCACCATTTCGCCATCGGAAAAACCACTCGTGTTGATAGGCGCGTGCATGCGGGGTGCTTTTTTTGCCAATTTGAAAAAGGCCCAATCGGGAGTCAGAGGTGTGTCCTTTAAGGGCGACGAAACCCATTTGATTTGCTCGCAATCTTCGAACTGGGCTTCGCGGCTGCGCGATGCCGGGAAAGTCACCGTAATGCGGCCTTTGCATGAGGAATCATTCACACGAATGTCTTCAGGGATGCAATGCAGATTGGTTGCAATGATATCTTCTGCGACGAGTACTCCCGTGCAAACTGATTTTCCATCTTGAATCAAGCCGACCACGGACTCGGGGCAGGCCTCCAAGCTTTCGCAGGTGACCTGATAGGGGGCCGATTTTGCCTGGGCGAGCCCGTGTATCAAAATGAGAATGGAAAAAATCACGACGGTTTTCACGCTGAACTTATCGGAGCAAACTCTTCCGCTCAAGAGGAGGTTGCATGGGTTTAAAGGTGCCCAATCCTGTCTCTGCTGCCGCCGTAAAAAGTCTGAACTCAGTTGCCGTAACCTTTCCGGCAAAAGGTCTTTTCCTTTTGATTTGGGAATGACAAATTCAGTGATTCATCTTGATTCACTTTTTCCAACGCACGACTGCGCACACGGATTGCAACATAATCCTTCAGGCGAACGAAGTCTTCCTATTCACGTCCACTCAAAGGAGAGAAACCATGGCCACAATTCCCTATGTTATTGAAAGCACCGCAAGCGGCGAACGTTCTTACGACGTTTACTCAAGGCTCTTAAAAGACCGCATCCTGATTTTAGGCAGTTCTGTGACGGATGAAGTTGCAAATGCACTCATCGCGCAAATGCTATTTCTGGAGTCCGATAATCCCGAGAAAGACATTCATCTCTATATCAATTCACCTGGCGGTTCAGTGACAGCGGGGCTCGCGATCTATGATGTTATGAATTATATCAAGTGTGATGTGGCGACTTATTGTCTGGGCGTTGCTGCCAGCATGGGTTCATTTTTGTTGTCAGCAGGAGCTCCAGGCAAAAGATTTTCGATGCCGAACAGTCGTATCCTGATCCATCAACCTCATTTAGGAGATGGCGGCATCGGCGGGCAGGTGAGCGATATCGAAATCCATGCTCGCGAACTAGTGCGCTCGAAAAAGAAATTGATTGATCTCTATGCGGAACACACCGGCCAAAGCGCCAAACATCTGACGAAGCTGATGGAGCGCGATCACAACATGACTGCTCTGGAAGCCAAAGATTTGGGATTGATCGATGGCGTGATTGAATCAAGAAAGAAAAGTATCTTAAAAAATGCAGGCTAACGCGCCTCTTCCGGGTAGCGCGGGTATTATATAAAAAAGGCGCCATTCAACTGGCGCCTTTTTTTAAATTTAAATGAAATCAAATCCTGTTCGCTTTTATGATTGCACAGCTTGCTGCCCCTGCTGTTGATTGGCTTCTCCTCCGCCACCACGGTAGTAAACCGTTTGGGTCGGGTAGGCGAATTCCACTTTTAGCTCCGCTGCAATCTTTAAGATTTCAATAAAGATTGTCTGTTGGCGTTCTAGTTCCTCAGGGCCGGTGAAAACTTGCAGATGGAATTGAACCAGAACGTTCAATTGAGAATCCGCATAGCCATTAAAATTTACAACGACTGTATCGGGATTTACGG
The DNA here is from genome assembly GCA_039594295.1 of Bdellovibrio sp. Classification (GTDB taxonomy): domain Bacteria; phylum Bdellovibrionota; class Bdellovibrionia; order Bdellovibrionales; family Bdellovibrionaceae; genus Bdellovibrio. The sequence continues at coordinate 100,630 of JBCNNR010000012.1, read as the reverse complement.
TGGCATCCTGTTTGATCGCGTAACGGCAGCGATCGCAGAACTCTTTGATTTTATCTGGCGGAGTCTCATAGGCGATACCAATGATTTGACGAACACGGCGATAAGGACGAACTCCCATGTTGTCGATGGTTTCTTTGGCCATCATGGCATTCGGAATTGTGATAACCGAGTTATAGAAAGTTCTGACACGTGTAGAACGGAAGCCGATCTCTTCAACCGTTCCTTCCATGTCTTTCACTTTTACCCAATCACCCAATTGGAAAGGGTTGTCGATTAAGATCGTCACGGAACCAAAAAGATTGGCAGCCGTGTCTTGGGCCGCCAGGGCTAAGGCCAAACCACCCAGTCCCAGACCGGCCATTAGCGACATGACGTTTAAACCAAAGCTTTGCAGGATCAATAAGAAACCCAGGATGACCACCAGGGCCTTCATGGTTTTTGTCGCAAATGGAACCAGGTTGTCGTCCATTTTGCTTTCGGTTTTCGCAGCCACATCGGCGAATACAAACCCCAAAGCATCCACTGAGTAATAAACCAGACGGATCACGTGGAAACCCAGCATGCCTTTTAGGATATACTCATAATAAGTTTCAAACTTACCACTGACTTCAATCGCATCATCAACCGCGAACCACAAAAGGATGATAAAGATCCAAGCCAGGGGGCGCTCGATTTCGAATCTAAAGAAATAGGCCGTAAAGCTTTTAACGAATTTTTTAGCGATCGGATTGTGGATTTTTAGCTGTTTAAAGCACCATTGAACCACCGGGCGTAAGGCAAACCCGGCAACGATACCGCCAATCAGGATGATCCACTTCCAGTTAGGCATGACCAAGTAGGAATGTTTTAAGAAAGCTGTGAACTCTTCAGAAAACCACTGTGTACCTTCAAACAAGAACTTTTCCATCAACTCACCTCAATTAGTTCATTTGTAGGTTGTGACCTGTATAGATCAAAACCAGGATCACAAGACCCACCACAATACGGTAGTAACCAAAACCGCGGAAGCCATAACGACTGACGACACCGATAAAGAACTTGATCGCGATCATCGCGACAATAAAGGACACAATCAAACCGACCAACAGAATGTTGATTTGTTGAGGTTCAATTGTTTTATAGATTTTCAAAAGCTTGTACAACGTCGCGGCGGCCATAGTTGGAACCGCTAAAAAGAACGAAAACTCGGCCGCTTCTTTTTTGTTCATTCCTAATGTCAAACCACCCATGATGGTCGCGCCCGAGCGAGAAACGCCTGGAATCATCGCGATTGCTTGAAACAAACCCAGCTTAACGGAGTCTTTATAGTTCAGATCATTGGTGGTGCGACCCACAGCTGTCAGGTGAGCAAAGGCCTTGTCGGACCACACGAGTACGAGTCCTCCCAAAATCAGAGACCACGCGACAACTTGTACGTTACCCAAAAGGTGCTCAACCACATCCTTCGCCAAAAAACCAATGATGGCCGTTGGCAGGAAAGCCACGAACAATTTTTTATAGAAACCCCAGTTGGGTAGGAAGCGTTTCCAGTACAGAACCAAAACCGACAAAATCGCCCCGAATTGGATGATGACTTCAAAAGCCTTGGTGAAAGTACTTTCTTCGATGCCCATCATGGAGCTGACAATGATCATGTGACCAGTGGAAGAGATGGGGAGGAACTCGGTGATTCCTTCAACGATACCTAAAATAATAGAATGCAAATAGCTCACGGTTGCCTCGAGTTTCAATGTTGATCATCAGCCCGCAATATTCTTGTAAGCTTCAGTGATGTGTTCAACTTTCGATCAAGCGTGTCATTAAAATAAGCTGTAGTTTAAAAAATGTCTGTTCTTCGCATTCAAAATAGAAATATGATTTTCGGTAACCACGGAGGGAAATATGAAACGTGCATTACTATTGGGTGCAGTGTTGGTAGGGTCGCAAGCATACGCTGGCGAGTACTTGGTTAAGTACAACAACACGAACGCTCTGAATCTAATGAACTCGATGTCTCTAGTATCAGCTTCTGCTTTGACAGTGATGGATCACAATCAAAACGCAAGCTTGGTCAAAGTTGATATCATGAAAAAACAAGAAGCTCAGGTTTTGGCGACATTGTTGTCTCAACCAGGCGTCGAATACGTTGTACCGAATGCTAAAATGAAAGCATTCACTCACTCTGTTGACACGGCTGCTTTGCGTGAACAATGGGCGATGGGTAAAGTAAATGCGGAAAAGGCATGGCAACGTGCTGGTAACAAAGGTAACAAAGGCACGATCGTAGCTGTTATCGACACTGGCGTGGACTACACTCACGAAGCTTTGTCTCCAAATATGGTGGCAGGATATAACTTTAAAGATAAAAACAACGATCCAATGGACAAAACGTCTTACCAAAACCCTGGTCACGGAACTCACTGTGCGGGTGTGATCGGTGCGACGGGGTTGGTTGATGGTGGTATCGTTGGTATCGCTCCAAACATTTCTATCATGCCACTTCGCTTTTTGGGCGAAAACGGTTCTGGTGACTTGAATGACGCGATCAAAGCGATCGACTACGCTGTTGAAAAAGGTGCTCAAGTGATTTCTGCTTCTTGGGGTGCAACTATTCCAAGAAATCAAGCACAACCACTTGTTGAAGCGATCAAACGTGCTGATGATAAAGGTGTTATCTTCGTTTCTGCTGCTGCAAATGATGGCAAAAACAACGATACAACTGAAGTTTACCCAGCAAACAACGGTTTCCCGAACTCAATCACGGTTGCAGCTTCTGGTCCTAGCGATGCGAAACCATCTTGGTCAAATTACGGAACTGCGACTGTTCACGTAGCTTCTCCAGGTGAAGACATCATGTCCACTTTGCCGAAAAATAAATACGGCAACTTGTCTGGTACTTCTATGGCGACTCCGCTTGTTTCTGGTATCGTGGCTCTTTTGAAATCTCAGGACCCTTCTTTGACGGGTGCTCAGATCCGCGCGATCTTGCAAACAACGGGTGCTAAAGTTTCTATCCAAACTGCTTGTAACTGCCGTGTTGATGCATTCAACGCAGTTGACGCTGTTTTGGCTAAGAAAATGGTTGTGGTTCCAGCGGCGGCAACTTTGGCGGCTAATGAAACACTGAACCTGTCTGTGTTGAACGGTAAAGCGCCATTCAAATTCACCAGCAGCAACGCAAGTGTTGCGTCAGTTAACGACAGCGGTGTGATCACTGCAGCTTCTAACGGTACAACGGCGATCACGGTGACTGATGCTGACGGAAAAACAGCTTCTTCATTGGATATCAATGTTGGTAAGAAAGCTTCTCAAAACCCAGGTAATCCTGATCCAGGCAACCCGGGCAATCCTGGTAACCCAGGTGATGGTTCTTGCCCAATTGGCGATCAGTCCATGTGCGATATCATCTGCCAAATCAAACCTGATCTTCCATTCTGTAAACAATAGTTCCAGGGAAACATAAGAGTTTGATTCTCAAGAAGGGGCTCCATTAGGAGCCCTTTTCTTTTTTGTTGTGTGAATGCGAATCTTTCTTAATAATTGATGTCATATGAAAAGAAAACCTTGGGCCATTATTGTACTCGCACTTCTTCACATCATCGCGCCACTTGGAAGTTTTATCTTTAATGCGATTCGAGCAGGACGCACCTTCGAAGCACAGTGGTATTTTTGGACAAAAGTGCTTCCGCCAATGTTCATGGTTATTTATGTCCTTTTGCCAATATTGGCAGGGGTGTTCATTTACCTTTGTAAACGTTGGTCTTATTGGGCTTATCTAGGGTGTTTGTTGATTATCTTTATCACGAACGTGATGGCGTTCATCAACAGCATGAGCTGGCTCAACTTCTTCTATCTATTGGGTGTCTTGGTTGTGGATCTTTTGGCGGTGGCGTACTTTGTGGTGCCAGCGGTTCGCCAGGTTTACTTCGATCCAAGAATGCGTTGGTGGGAAGCAGCTCCTCGCTATATCTTCAAAAATCCTGTGATGGTGAATGGCTCCGAGGGCGAAATCAGCAATATCTCTAAAGGTGGTATGTTTGTTCGCACCTCTTTGAATCTTTTCGAAGATCAAAGCGTGAATCTGGAGTGGCAATTTGAAGGTGTCACTTACAAGGGCTTGGGCACCGTGGTATTTAAAAAAGCCACGGGTGACGGTTACGGCATCCAGTATAAAGAGTTGGATTCTCCTTCTGAAGTGAAGGCACTTTGTAGTAAATTAAGCTCTCGTGGCCAAATGGTTCCAGAGCGTTTGCCAGGACCTGAAGATAGCTTCGGTGTTTGGCTTAAAAAAGTCTTCAAGAACCGTGAAGGCTTGTTCCCTAAAAAATAGGATTCAAGTAAATGTCTTTTTATTCGCAAAGTTTCCCGCATTTGAAAGTATCTTTAAAGAAACATCAACTGTGGGTGACTTTGGATAATCCTGAACAAAGCAATGCGATCACTTACGAGATGATCGATTCTTTGACCAAAGTTCTTCGCCATGCCGATTTTGATTCTGAAGTTCGCGTGATCGTCCTGACCGGCGAAGGCACTAACTTTTGCGCCGGCGGAGACGTTAAAGCCATGGAAAATAAAACCGGCATGTTCGCGGGCGAGCCCAACGAACTGCGCATGCGTTATATCCACGGCATTCAGCAAATTCCAAAATGTATCGAGGAGCTTTCCACTCCGCTGGTGGCCATGGTGAATGGGGCGGCGATCGGAGCGGGATGTGATCTGGCGATGATGTGTGATTTGCGGGTTGGTTCTGACAGATCTAAATTCGGTGAAACTTTTGTAAAACTGGGTTTAGTGCCCGGCGATGGCGGCAGTTTCTTTTTGCAACGAGTGATTGGTTACTCCAAAGCGATGCAAATGTCCTTAACGGCCGATTTAGTTGTGGGGGAGGAAGCCTATAAGTGGGGACTTCTGAACTATTTCGCTTCCGGTGATCTGGTCGCTGAGACTGAAAAAGTTGCCGAGAAAATTTCTGCCAATGCGCCCGTGGCGGTGCAAATGACTAAGAAATTGATGAAGGCCGCTTACTTGCAAGACTCCAACAATGTTTTGGAGCAGGCGGCAGCTTATCAAGGGATCACGCAAAGAACGCAAGATCATTTCACGGCCCTGCAAGCGATCAAAGAAAAGAAAAATCCCGAATTTAGCGGGAAATAGCCTTTCATGGATCTGCAGACGTATTTATCTAATAAAGAAAAATTGAAAACTGCGGCTCCCGTTTATCGTGAGCTGTGTGAGAATTGTGTGCAGCCTGCCTTTAGTTGTTACTGCGAACACGTGAAATCTTTCGATCCGGGAATGGATGTCGTCATTTTGATTCATCCCATCGAGATGAAGAGACGAATCGCAACGGGGCGCATGTCGTATTTGGTTTTAGAAAATTCCTTTTTGATTCGCGGACAGGATTATACAAACGATGCGGAAGTGAACGAACTTTTGCAGGACCCATCTCGCCATTGTGTGATGCTGTATCCTGGGAAAAACTCCGCCAATTTAAGTGAGATGAGCTTCTCTGAAAAAGCGGCGCTGGTTCCCGAGGGCAAGCGTTTGACGTTATTTGTGATCGATGGGACCTGGGCGACAGCAGTTAAGACCATCCGTCAAAGCACGAACTTGCAAAAGATTTCCCGAGTTTGCTTTTCGCCAGACAAGCCATCAAATTTCCGTGTACGTAAACAACCAAAATCTTTTTGTTATTCAACGATCGAAGCCATCCATCAGACGATTGAGCTTGTCGGTGAATCATTAGGATTTGATATTCAATCCCGTCGCCATGATGATTTGCTTTACGTTTTTGATAAAATGGTCGAACGTCAAATCGAGTGCGCGAAAAGTGGCGAGGCCAAACCAAGGCATCTGCGCTATAGCCGTGATTTGAAAAAACAATTGGGTCTGACTGGAAAAGTCTTTTAAGGAGTCTATCTGGGACCGGTATTTGAAGTGTTCTGGATTTTCTTAAAGCTAGGTCTGACCTCATTCGGTGGGCCGATTGCCCATCTTGGATATTTCCGCGAAGAATTCGTCGAAAAAAGAAAATGGTTTGATGATCATTCCTATGCCGATATCGTAGCTCTTTGTCAGTTTTTGCCCGGGCCCGCCAGCAGCCAAGTGGGAATTTCTATCGGTCTTTCCAGAGCGGGCGTTCCCGGAGGGATCGCCGCGTGGTTGGGATTCACTTTGCCATCGGCCATAATTTTAGTGGCATTTGCCTTTGGAGTTGCCGCTTATGGTGGAAACTTATCGAGCGGTTGGCTGCACGGTTTGAAAGTTGTCGCAGTTGCTGTTGTGGCGCAAGCGATTTGGGGAATGGGAAAAAATCTCACTCCGGATTTTAAAAGAGCAGCGATTGCGGTTCTTGCAGCTGTCTTGGCGCTTTCGTTTGTCTCGGCCTTGGCGCAAATCGCGGTGATCGTTTTAGGTGCGATTTTGGGTTTGATCTTTGTACGAGAGGTTTCAAATTTACCGCAGACTTCGCTTCGCGTTCCAATTGGTCACCGGGGAGGATTGTTTTCTTTGATCCTTTTTGGAGGTTTGCTATTTGTTTTGCCCCTCCTGGGCTCGATGAGTGAGTCGATGAAAGTTATCGATAGCTTTTACCGCACGGGCTCTTTGGTTTTTGGTGGTGGGCATGTTGTATTGCCATTGTTAAAAGCAGAAGTCGTGAACCCAGGTTGGGTGACTAGTGATGCTTTTATGGCGGGATATGGAGCTGCGCAAGCAGTCCCCGGACCCCTGTTTACTTTCGCAGCCTATTTAGGAGCCATTTTAAATACCAATTTAACGGGAGTGATGGGGGCTGCCGCATGTTTGTTTGCGGTTTTCTTGCCATCATTCTTAATGGTTTTTGGTGTCCTGCCATTTTGGGGGAAAATCCGTCACCTGAAACAAATGCGTTTCGCGCTGGCAGGGATCAATGCATCCGTGGTGGGACTCTTAATCGCAGCCTTTTACAATCCCGTTTGGACGAGTGCGATTTTCAACTGGCAGGATTTCGTTTTAGCTTTGATCTGTTTTGCACTTTTGATGTTCGCAAAAACCCCGTCATGGGCCGTCGTCATTTTGGGAGCAATCGCTGGCGCTTTTTTGAACTAGTTTTTAGGCGTCTCTGATGAAGTTTGCTCTTCCTGAATTTTTTTGATTTGCTCCGCGATTTGTTCCGGCGTTAAAGCCCTCATCGCAGATTTACGGATGTATAAAACTTCCAGCAACATGTAGACGATCAAACTCACTGTCAGGCCCACACCTTTAAGCAAGGCCCAAGCGTTGGAACTCCAGTGCAGAGCCGCCCAGGTTGCAAGGGCTGCGTGGATAGCAAAGAAAATTCCCATTCGGAAAGTCATGCCACTCATGCGGGTTTTCATAAAGTCAGGAAGTTTTTGGCCTTGTTGTTCGGCCAAAACCACGATCAATGGTTTTTTGATAAACCACGACACCCACAAAGCAATCGCAAAGACCGCCTCCATAATAGCGGGTTGCATTTTAAACCAAATGCCTTCGCTGGAGATTAACGAAATGCCACCCAGAACCAATAACAGGCCGTTACCAATCCAGGTGATCTTTTGAACTTTCTTATGCTTATAAAGTTCAAAGCAGATTTCACCCACACCAAATACCATCCCGGCGATAAGACCTGCGATGGTTCCGTATTGATCCTCAATAACTGTAAAGGCAATAACGGGTAATAGCCCGGCGAAAAAAACCGCCATGGCTTTGGATTTGGCTGAGTTCTGCTGCATTAAAGAGTTCCCTCGAAATTCACTGGTGTTCCCGAATGTGCTTCAACGATTTCACCGTGAGCCATCGCCAATTTTCCAGAGACGACAGTATGGGTGACCCATCCTGTGACTTGCATGCCATGGAATGGCGTCCATCCGCAACGGCTGGCAATCCACGAGTTATCAATCGTCATTTGCTTTTTCAGATCCACGATCGTGATATCAGCATCATAGCCTTCACGCAGGCGTCCTTTGTTTTTAACGCCGAACACGCGGCATGGATTTTCAGTGACAAGCTCGACGAACTTTTGCAGGGACAAGCGACCTTCATGCACATGGTTTAACATGATCGGAACCAAGGTTTGCACACCCGGTACTCCCGAAGGACTTGCCGGATATGGACGATCTTTTTCTTCGCGCGTGTGAGGCGCGTGATCTGAACCGATCACATCCACAGTACCATCCTGCAAAGCTTTCCACAGGCGATCCATGTGACGTTTTTCACGGATGGGTGGATTTTGTTGAGCGTAAGTTCCCAGGCGATCATAGCAATCAGGAGCATACAAAGTTAAATGCTGAGGCAAAACTTCGACGGTCGCGATGTCTTTTGCATTTTGCAAGATATCCATTTCTTCGCCCGTTGAAACGTGGAGAACGTGAATCTTGCGCCCCGTTTTACGAGCCAAACGTAACAAACGGGTGGTGGAGTTCACCGCTGTTTCAACATCTCTCCAAACCGGGTGATAGTGAACATCAGCCATTTCCACCGCGATATGACGGCGTTCACGTAAGCGCATCTCATCTTCACTGTGGACGATGACTCGACGATGGCCCTGATTTAAAATATTTTCGAGAGTTTCATCATCCTCAACCAGCAGGCTTCCAGTGGAGCTGCCCATAAAGATTTTAATCCCCGAGCAATGAGGCAGAATCTCCAGATTTTGCAAAATACCCACATTATCGTGAGAGGCCCCAGCAAAGAAAGCATAGTTCGCATGCGCACGGTTTTTTGCCATATCCAATTTGTCTTGGAAGTGAGCCACCGTGGTTGTCGGCGGGTTGGTGTTGGGCATCTCAAAAATGCTCGTCACACCACCCAAGACAGCCGCTTTGGTACCGGTTTCCAGGTCTTCTTTGTGAGTTAAACCGGGTTCGCGGAAATGCACTTGGCTGTCGATCACACCCGGCAGGATATGGAGTCCAGTTGCATCGATCATGCACGGGGCAGAGTCGAAGATTTTTTCGCGAATTTTAGTGATGCGGCCATTGCTAATTCCGATGTCGGCCTGTTGTTCAATCAGCCCGATATTGGAGGGATGGGGGAGTAAGCAAGTTCCGCCTCGGATTATTATGTCGTACATGAGACACCTCAATGAGGCGACTGTACCACCAGACTGGATCAAAGGTCTAGCATTGACGACAAACGGCTGATAGACGAGAATTTGGATTGTGACAATCGACCAAATTCTCCAATTTTTCAGTCAGCACAATGTGGCCATCATTGAAGGCTTAGTAGCAGCTATTATTCTGCTGGGTCTTTTCGTGGGATATCGCGGGTTTTTCGGCAAAAAAGATGCTGAATCCGGCCTGGGCGGCGGATTAGATACGGCTCAGCTTGAAAAAACTCTGCAAAAGATTTTGGATAACCAAGGTCACGCGCCGAAAACCGGCGATGACGCTTTGGCTGCGGCATTCAAAGACGGTGCTGCGGGTCACGGGGAGTCTCCAGAAGAAGTTCAGCAATTGAAGGTCAGTCTCTCTGAGAACATTAAAGAACTTGAAGTGCTGCGTGCAGAGCTGCAAATTGCCGAGAAAAAAGTTGCTGAATTGCAGGCAAATCCACCGGCTGGTGGGGGAGATGCGGCAGCGGCAGCTCCAGCCGTTGATACTTCTGAATTAGATAATAAGATCAAAGATCTGGAAGCTCGTTTGGCGGAATACGAAATCATCAGCGAGGACATTGCCGATCTTTCTCGTTATAAAGAAGAAAACGAGCAGCTTAAAACTGAAATCTCAGGTTTGAAACAAGGTGCAGCGGCAGCTCCGGCGGCGGCACCAACTCCGGCGCCAGCTGCTCCTGTTGCTGAGGCGGCTCCCGCTCCAGCTCCTGCAGCGCCAGCTGAACCGACTCCAGAAGTTGCCGCCGAACCTGCTATCACGGAAGCAGATGTTGATGCTGCCCTGGCAGCAGCCGAAGCAGAAGCCGCGCCAGCGGAGCCAGCGCCGGAAGTTGCGGCGACGGAAGCGGCCCCGGCTGAATCTGAATCTGTTATTGATGATGAATTGATGAGAGAGTTTGCGGCAGCGGTTGAAGGTCAAAAAAATAAAGACCTTGATTCGGTCGCTGAAAAGGCCGGCAAGGGTGAAGCCGCTGCAGGAAAGTCCGCCGAAGACAGCCAGTTGATGGATGAGTTTGAAAACTTTGTTAACAAGAAAAGTTAGGTCATCATGAACACAAAAATCCTTTTGCCCGTTTTGCTTATAGGTTTTTCTTCAAGTGTTTTTGCAGCTAAAAATATTCCTTCACCTGACACTTTAAGTTCCGCGATGGAAGTCCTGAATTTGCCTGGCGAAAATCGCCGCATGGCAATTGATGGCAACCCTAAATTCTACGACAGCTTTATTTCTTTGGCATTCAGCGACAAGCAACCCATGAATATTCGTTGGAAAGCTTTGATGGGGGCGGCAGAAGCAAAAAGATTGGAAGCGACCGAAGATCTTTTGAAGGCCGGTTCCCACAATCAATGGTATATGAGAAATGCAGCCTTGATCGCGTTGTCTGAAGTGAACCCTACTCAAGCAGATAAACTTGCTCAAAAGTTAATCAAAGACAAAGCCCTGGTGGTTCGTTCCGCGGCGGTTGAAGTCCTTGGTAAAAACATGTCCGATGAAACACGCGGCCTTTTGTGGGAAGAGCTGAATAAGGACTATAACTTTAAAAACAAACAAAGCCTGTGGATCCGCCATCAAATCGTGGAGCAGTTGGCTAAAAAACCAGTGGATAGTGAAATGAAAACTTTCGCGGGTCTTTTAACGGACGGTGATGCCCGGGTTCAGTTACCAGCGGTTCGCGGTCTTCAAAAACTGACCGGGGTGAAACTTGGCGAGACCAAGCTGAAACAAAGCGAGCTGGTCAGTCTGTGGAAAGACTACGTTAAAAAAGAAAAGTTATAAAAAAAGGCAGCCACAAGCTGCCTTTTTCATTTATGATGCTTCTTACCTACAAGGAGCGTTTCAATGAAATGGATGATCGTAGCCCTTTTATCTTTGTCTGTGGTGGCGTCTCAAGCTGCCGATAAAATCAAATTTAACTTCGTTAATACTGAATTGAGTAAAATGATCGAAGCCTATTCCAAGGTGACGGGGCAGAAGTTTGTGGTGGATCCAGTCGTGCGTGGCATGGCTTCCATTTTAGTACAAGAACCCGTAACCACAGAAGAAGCCTTTAATCAACTCTCATCAGCTTTGGCCGTGAACGGATTTGCGATCAGCAAACAGGGCGATACGATGATCGTAAAATCCGCCCGTAACATTCAACGTGATCTGATCGAAGTCAGCACTGAAGTTCCGTCTTTGAAACCTGAAAGAATGGCTACGTGGATTTATACTTTCAAAAATATACCAGCGATGGAAGTAAATCGTGATTTACGTATCCTGCCGTCCAAAGACGGAGAGATGAACGTTTATGCAAAAAACAATCAGATCATTTTTACGGATTGGACTTCCAATCTCAATCGTTTGGCGGCCTTGATGAAAGAAGTCGACAAGCCTGCAGATCCAGCGGCAGCAAAGCTTGCGGCTGAAGGCCAAAAGTCATTTTTGAAAAAGGAAGCATCCAAGAAAAAAGAAGAAGCGAAGTCTTCAAACTAAAAAAAAGGCAGCTGATGAAGCTGCCTTTTTTTATGCGGTTGATTTTCGAGTTCAGAACAAATTTAAACTTTGCTGGAAAGTTTATTATCGACGGAAAATCTTCCACCGCCATAGCAAGCAAAGAAAATAAAGACGAACATATAAAGAAAAGCCAGTTCTTTCACATTGAACGGATCTGCTGCATGGATAAAAACACCCGCGATAAACATTGTGAATGCCAACAAAATTCCCACCGGGCGAGTGAGTAACCCCAGTGCCAGCAAGATCCCACCAATTAGCTCCGTAGAAGCTGCCGCATAGGCAAAAAACACTGGCATCGGAAATCCAACAGACTGAACGCCGCCGATCAGTTGTTCAGAGATCGGAAACTTTCCCATGCCGTGAGTAAAAGCCATCACCAAACCAGCAAAGAGTCTGAGAAGCAAAAGACCTACTTGTCCCGTTGTTCCTGCAGTGCTTGTAAAAAGTAAGTTCTTGATATTCATGAGTTTCTCCTTTGATATCGTTTTACTAAGGTATCCTAGTCCGGCATTTGAGGAAAGATCGTAATTGGGAATGTGAATTGCTATTTTACAGGACTGTTGCTAGGTTCTGCGCTGTTAATACGTCCTTTATAAATTCAAGATCTGGTTGAATGTCTCTACCAACTTCCGCAAAAAGTTGACTATCGGAATGATTATTAACTGACACAAAAAATCTTAGTCAGTGGTAGTTATGATAAATCAGTCAGCGTCCCTTGGAAATTCTGTCGACTCTCGTTTTAATAATCTTCTCTCGGGTGCGCTCTTTGTAGCTTTGGGTTCTTCCAGTTATGGAATGCTTTCGACCTGTGTAAAGCTCGCTTACAAACAAGGTTATACCACTGCAGAGGTCACCATCTCCCAAGTGATTTGGGGAGTCGTGATTTTGACGATTCTTAATAGCGTCTTTAATAAGAACGCTGCAAAGTTGACAGCGACAGAGATCCGTCAGCTGATGATCGCAGGACTGCCAGTGGGATTGACGAGTGTTCTGTATTACCTCTCTGTGAAATACATCGATGCCTCTGTCGCCGTGGTCCTTCTTATGCAATCCGTGTGGATGGGAATCGTGGTGGAGTCGCTTCGTAATAAGCGCGCACCTGGTATCGACAAAATCTTGGCAGTGGCTTTGGTTTTGTTTGGGACTTTGCTGGCGACCAACGTTTTTGGGGCTTCCCATAATTTGGATATACGGGGAGTGGTGTTGGCGGTTCTGTCTGCTATGTCTTTTAGTTGGGCTTTAGCTTCCACACAAAGTGTGGCTTCGCACTTACATCCGATCAAGCGCAGCCAAATCATGATGTATGGGGCTTGCATTACCGTGGGTATTTTTGGATTCCTGACTCAGCTGGGGCCTTATTATTTCAACCTGCACTTGATTGGTGAAGAATTTATTCGCAATCAGCCTTTTCAATTTCCGGTCTTTTTGTCATTTGGACTGATTACAGCTATTTTTGGAACGGTGATTCCGCCGATCATGTTGAACAAAGGCTTTCCCATCGTGGGCGTCGGGTTGGGGAGTATTATCTCTTCCACGGAACTGCCCTTTGCAATGACGATTTCCTTTATAGTTTTAAAAGAGACGGTGGTAGGGATGCAGTGGCTAGGTGCCGTTATTATTCTTATGTCGATCGTTTTGTTGAATTATAAAATGATTTTGCGAAGCGAATAGCATTCGGTATTTTGGGCTTGCTATCAGCTAGCCTTCTCGTTTACCGTTAATTTATACGCGGCACGAACCGCGCCAATTCAAACTCAAGGGAGGTCCGTATGCACATTGTAATCATCACTAAGGGCCTTCATTCGCACCTGAACTAATTTATACATTTTAGGTATTAGAAAAGGCCCTTAAGTCATTTTCATTTTTGAAATTAACTTTAGGAGTTTTCATGCTTATTTCCGATAAGGAATTTTTATTTCTTTTTGGTTGGGACGACTTTTTTGCAAGTCAGGTTCCTGACCTTGATTCTAGTTCTCTAATCCCCGCGAAAGTCATTTGCGAAGAGAGAAATCTGTATCGCGTGCAAGCGGGACCACAACAAATTTTTTGGGCCTCCGTCAGCGGCAAGATGCAATTCAATGCCGCAGGCCGGGCTCATTATCCCGCGGTGGGCGATTGGGTGATGGTCGATCATTCACCGCAGGCGGACCGTGGGATTATTCATCGTGTGCTGGAAAGAAAATCCACCATTCATCGCAAGCAAGTTGGCTCCAGCGCCGATATGCAGATCCTGTCGACGAATGTGGATTATGCTTTTATCACGACCTCGGTGAATGCGGATCTGAGTTATCGCCGAATTGAACGGTACATCGCGGTGGCTTTGGATGCAGGTGTGGTGCCGATCATTTTATTAACCAAGGCCGATGTTTGTGAGGGCCGTATCGAAGACGTGATTGCCGAAGTCGAAAATGAATTCCCGGGAGTGCAAGTCCACGCGCTGTCCAAGGATGAATTTGACCAGGCTGATTTTCTAAAAGGGTACCTTAAGAAAGGAACCACGTCGGTTTTTATCGGCTCCTCCGGGGTCGGTAAGTCGACGCTGGTGAATTACTTAATTGGGAGAGAGGAAATTAAAACCCAAGAGGCCCGGGATGGCGACGATAAAGGTCGTCACACCACAACTTCGCGCAACCTTTATGTCAGTCGATATGGGGGATTGATTATCGACACACCAGGAATGCGGGAACTGCAATTGTCGGATCATGCCGAGGGCGTTAGCAGTCAGTTTTCTGAAATTGAAGAGCTTATTTTAAAATGCCGCTTTAGCGACTGCCAACATCAAACCGAACCTGGTTGTGCGATCAGAGCAGCACTTGAAGAAGAATCTTTGTCAGAAGAAAAATGGCACAGCTATCAAAAACTCGAAGCTGAAGTCCGTCATGGATTGAGAAAACAAGACCGCATGCTCGCCGCCGAAGACCGTAAGGCCTGGAAGAAAATATCCATCGAAGCCAGAGCCCGGGGACGTTCAAAAAGAGGACTTTATTAATTTAACAAAGCCCGCCGTCAAGGCGGGCGAATTACTAGGGCTTAAAGTATTTAGTGCTTTCGTCAATCAGATCAAATCCGTCAATTTGATTGCCCTGGATACTAACACCCCAGTGCAGATGAGGTCCTGAAACACGACCGGTCTTGCCAGCAAGTCCCACTAACTGGCCTTTTTCAACCGTGTCGCCGACTTTTACACTGCGCTTTGAAAGGTGATTGTACTGAGTGAAAATACCTAGGCCGTGATCGATGATGACCAGGTTTCCAGACATATAAGTTTCTTGCGAGAATACAACCAGTCCGCGATTTGCCGCGGGAATTTTTTTACCCACGGCTGCGCGAAAATCGATTCCTAAATGCTCACCAATTTTTTTGCCCTTGTTATAGTTTCTTTTGATTCCATAGGGACTGGTGATTTTGCTTTTTAAAGGAGCTCTGAAGGGCTCGGTGATTTGCAGGGTCTCTAAAGGATTGCTATAGGATTTCTTAACCATCGCCATTTCGTCGGCGACACGCTTTTTAAGCTCCTCTGATAAATCCACGCGCGTGGAGTCCACATGCAGATTTTCATGGGCGAACTCCTTGGGGGAGACTGTAAAATTAATTTTGGTCAGAACCTTGTCGCCATCTTTCAATTCACACTGAAAGGGCTCCATTTTCGAAAAGTAACTTTCTGCCACGACAACCGTGTATTGTTCCTTGCCATCTTGAAGCAGCAAGCGTGTTCCACGACAGAAAAATGCGGGTTGTTTGGCGCCACCTGGGAGTTTTAAAAAGCGCATCTCGCCCGGGCGAATCTGTTCCTGTAATACAGTTTCTGTAGCACGGGTGGTGCTTACAAAGAGTATTGGCAGAGCAACAGCAATGATCAGGCGGAAGTTCTTTTTGAATTGCATGGGAATATTGGATCACAAGGGAGGGCGACTGTCTTGACATACCGCTCAATCAATATCTGTTGTCACTTACCAAATGTTAATTCCATAATATTTCCTTGGAGGGACCACGGATGAGATCACTAATTCTTACGGCTCTACTATTTTTTGTCCAGGCAGGACATGCAGAGCTTATCAATGTTCAGCAGTTGAATCAGAAGATTCAAAGAAACGGCGGCGAGTGGCGTGCTGAAAGCAACTCTTTGACCAAGCTGACTAAGTCAGAAGCAAAACACAGAATGGGTTTAAATTTGGATCAAGCGGCGGATGTGTCGTTTATGATGCCAGAGACACCAGTTCGTGCCGAACTTCCAGCGGTTTTGGACTGGAGAAATAAAGATGGTCAAAATTGGGTGTCTCCGATTTTGGATCAAGCCAATTGCGGAAGCTGTGTGGCCTTTGCTTCTATTGGTGTTTTTGAAACTCAATACAAAATCAATTCTTTGCTGCCAAACTTCAACGCTAAATTTTCTCCGCAAAACTTATTCTCTTGCGGTGGTGGTAAATGCGATTGGGGATGGCGTCCAGAGGGCGCAGCGAAATGGCTGACAGCTTACGGCGTTCCTGACGAAGCTTGTATGCCATATGCTTCAGGTGCGACGGGTGAAGACGTGGCTTGCCGTGCAAGTTGCCCCGATACAGTTCAAAGAAGTGTAAAGCTTGCGGGTTATTCGACTCCAACACGCGGTTCTCAAGACGTGAACGCCGTGAAAATGGCTTTGCAAAAAGGACCGTTGGTAACGACGTTGACCGTGTACGCTGACTTTATGGCTTACGCGGGAGGCGTGTATAAACACACAGATGGCAACTATCTTGGTGGTCACGCGATCTCTATCATTGGTTACGATGACACGAAACAAGCTTTCATCATTCGCAACAGCTGGGGCGAAGAGTGGGGTGAAAAAGGTTTTGGTTATGTGGCCTATGATGACCAATCCGGTGTGGGTGATGATACGTGGTTGTACAAAATGCAACCGATGGCGGGTGGTGTTTCTGTCGAGTCTCCGAATGATTATTCGTACTTTACAAAAGTCATTCCTGTCAGAGCGACTTCGACTTACTCATCAACTGATTCTTTGGCAGTAGCTGTTTACAATAGCCAAAATCAAGCGGTTGCAAATTTGAACTGTGCGACAGCAAACTGTGCTCAAGATTTGGATATCAGTTCTTTGGCAGATGGCCGTTATGAAGTTCAAGTTTTCGCGATGAACAATCGTGGCGAAAAAATGGGAACTTCTGAAAGACATTTCTTTTATGTTGTAAACCAACAACCATCCGTGAATATCACTTTTGCGGGTCACGATGGTACGGATTTATCTAAAGGACTCAATGGCCGTATCGAGATTGATGTGACTTCAACGTCGACCTCAGTTCCACTGAGCTCTATCGAATTCCATCACGTGGGCCCAGATGGTAAAGACTCGGTTCGTTCCGCATCTGTTGTGCCGAATAAATTGACGATGGGCTGGAGAACAAACTTGGTTCCAAACGGTCAGTATGAAATTTGGTTCACAGGTCATGTGAAATCAAACGGTATGGATCTAGTAGTTGAAAGTGCTCACCAAAAAGTGAACTTGAAAAACTAGAAACAAAGAATATCTCAAACGAAAAAATCCCAGGAAGAACATTCCTGGGATTTTTTTTTGAACAACAGTTGATAGTTATTCTGGATCTGGTCCGTCAGTTGCTTTGTCTCCGGCGCCATTCCCTGCATCACCGTTCCCAGAATCGTCAGAATCATCATCTGAATCCGCAGAGTCATCCGGTGGAAGTTCTTTCTTTTCATTTTGCAGACTCTTATCCAAAGCCGAAGGCGTTTTTGCTAGGACTGTGTTGCAAGACGGTTTCGCACGGTAAAAGTGTTTCCACATTTCTTCGCCCGGTTTTCCCTTGATCGGGGGATCTTGCAATTCAGATCCCATATAGGACGAAGTTTTGGAGTATTCTTTCAGGTGTTTCAACTTACGTGGGATTTTGCGTTCCCCATCGCATTCACCTTGGGAAGCTTTGCCACCCTCAACGATAAAGCTGTAAGCCTTTGGCGGAGATTTCTTTTTCGCCAAAGCATACGAGCCGGGATGAATCATCGGTTGAACTAACAAGATGCAGGCAACGGTCGCTAATTTTTTAAGTCTGATTTTCCACATAGGAAAAATGCTAGCAGCTTCAATGCATTTTTCAAGGGTATTTCAGGACAAAGCCCCAAGCAGGACCTCGCCGTGGTATAGGAGCAAGTATCGGTCACATGACCGATACCCTCTTTTGATGAAGTTTATCTTGAGACGGCCATCACTAAGCATCCATCTGCGCTGGTTCGAACAGACCAATAGGTTTGCACGCCGGAATAGGTGAACACCACGATCCATTTGTTAGCCTCAGATGAAAGGGAATAAGTATCGATCGCCAAGGCATGCCCTCCGCCATTGATGGTTTCCAGGGATAGGGCTGCCTGAGTGACGGTTTTTTCTGTGAATTGAGAATCACAAATCCCGGCATAGGTAAGGTGGGGTAAAGCGACCAAGATCATGCAGATAAAAAGTTTCATTATTAACTCCATTGTTGTCGCCGAATTATTGCGGCGATGACTTGCGTGAGTTCCTTCTAGGTGCTACTGAGTTCAATCGCAATCGATGCGATGGTTTCATTTGCATTGTTGGGTTCAAAATGAACCCAAAGGGGTATTTCATGGTTATATTTGAATACAAGGATTACAGACGCTTTATCCGCGACTATGTTAACGTTCAAAGGAGTACTCATTCAAAGTATTCCCTTATTTATTTTTCCAAGAAAATTAAGACATCAGATGGGTATCTAAAACTTGTGGTCAGCGGCAAAAGATCCCTTAGCATTGATAATGCAATTCTTTTGGCCAAGGCCTTTAATCTGACTCCGGCGGAGAAAGCTTATTTTATAAATCTGCTCCATGAAAATGAATCTAAGGAAGTTGCAACAAAGGCCTATTTCAAATCCCGGTTAGCGGAAAATGCCCAATTAGATATTTCTTATTCTAAAAACAGAAAGATGACGGCGATTTTTGAGGATCGACTTTTGTGGGAGATTTTTAGTCTGGTGGGGCTCCAAGGCTTTGAGTATTCGATTAAATATATCAAGGGCAAACTAAGTCTGACGGCGACAGACACCGAGATCAGCTTAGCAGTCCAGAAACTTTTTAGTCTCGGAGCAATTCGCCAGGATGAATCGGGTAAAATCCAGGCGGAGGACATCGTGATTCCCCATAGATATAATCCCTCAAAAGCCTATGCCACAGCTTTAAATCGCGCGGTCAAGCATGTGAGTGCCGGAATGTCAGAGTCCTCCCATTTTGATTCGTTTTGTCTGATTCTGAACGAGGATCAGTATAGCCAAATTCGCAATACAATAGAGGAAGCCAAAAGCAAGATCGCGAAAATTGCGAAGGCTAAAAATGGAGATAAGACTTTGATTGCTTATTTAAATTTAAATCTTTTCTCGGCCTCGAAGTAGTACGGTTCGGCACACTTGAGACGATGCTAGCTCGCGGCATCGTGCTGCAGTGAATTTAGTGGGCCGCAAAATACCCACAGCCTTAGCTGTGAGTTTTGCTTGCCTGCGACCCAGCGCTGTTAGTGCCTCTAGAGTGCATTCACCTCTGAACAAAGTGCATAAACCGTCTGTTTGAATATTTGTCCATCACGACTAAACATTGTCAGTTCAAATTTGGCCGAAATGTAGGTTTGTTCTCCGTGGACATCGTAGTCTTTGATCGAATCGAAAATTGCAGCCTTTAGCAGTTTCACTTGGGCTGGGTTCTCGCGGGGAGTAAGCTTTACGATATCGCCCTCATCTAAACTCAAATCTTTCAAGGATCCATCGATAGACAAATTATATCCGTACCCGATATTTCCGCACAGAATTTCTCCTGCATGTGCGAAATTCAGACCCAGGCTGAAAGTTGCAAAACAAAGTATATGTTGAATTTTTAGTTTCATGGGCAGTTTCTCCTATTTAATTAAACTGTTTGTTTTGACTGTATATACCCCAGGTCCATTATCAAATCCCGGCGCAGGGATCAGCTGAATTACCGAGTAGCTTACTCCCGAACAGGTGATTTGTGAAAGTACGTAAGCCGTGCGATCATCACTCAAACCTCTGCCAGTCGATTTTAGTTTCGAACAATCTTTCGTCGTTTTAAAAATTTCTGTGCGATACGGAACCACAACTGTTTGTCTTTCTTTGGACTTTTTTGCCGCGACCGAGCCGTTTCCGGATTGAAGTTGTTGGCAGACTTGGTTCATCACCTTTGTTTGATCGTCACTCAATTTTCCGTAAAACATGTTTGAGTATTTATAGTTTGAATCCTCAAGACCCACGGTTCTTAAGTATTCGTGTGACGTTAATACGAATTTTGCTGCACATGATTTTGCAGACCATTTTTTGCGATCAAATTCAATCTTACGTAAATATTGATCATAGTATGCATCAAAACAGGATGTTCCACCGGAACCTTGATCGATTGCACATAGTTCTGGAACATCAAAAATAGCGGTATTGGAAATAGCCTCGTTCGCTTGTTCCGCAGACAGGATGCCTTTTTCTGTAAGTAGTGAAAGAGCAGCCTGGCCAACATAGGCAAATTCAGCGGAGATAGAAGTTCCTCCACCGCCAACACCAGATGTGCCACGAATAATAGGTCCTGCGAAACTTGAACTTGCAATCATCATAACAATGCTTGTGGAAACGAGTTTAATGGTTTTCATTAGATATCCTTAGTGTGAGGGAATAGTTGAACGTTTAATTGAAATACTTCTGTGCAATTGGTGCCAGCGCTCAAGAAATTGGCTAACTCCTGTTGGAAGTCCAAAACCTTCTGGCGGGCTTCAGCGATACGCTCGGCATCGGCTGAAAAAGTCATTGATGAAATCATGCGATTTTCGAATGATTTCTGATCCGTTTTTGTCAACTGCTCTTTCGCGCGTTCCATCATCTGTCTGTGATGTTCGCGTACCGCCGTCAGAGACAATTTAGTCGGCATCTCGATTTTCTCGTGAACCTTTTTAAAAGTTCCGCCGGTCTCTTTGAGCAGGCCCACCTTAATCAGGCGAGCAATCGCAACTTCGACTTGTAGCGGGGACAGGGTAAGTCGTTTTGCAATCCATTTGGTGTCTGCTTTGAAGGATTTTGTGGTCGCCAAATCCAGAATGGCAAAATGATACCAATCGGCGATGACCATGAACTGCTCTTCTGAAAGATCGATCAGCTCCTTGCGGTTCAGGACGCCCTTAACCTGCAAGTCCATTCCGGCCTCTTGCATTGTCGCATTGATTAACGCCTGCTTTTCTTTTTCTTGCAGCTTCAAGGCTTGCGAGATTTCGACAGCACGGTTCAGATTGATCGTCTTTTTTCCATTCAGAATCATCGTTACAAACGCCGGTGATACTCCAATGTCGCGAGCAAAGGCTCGGGCAGAGTAGGCTGGGTTTGCTTTGATTTTCTTCAACAGAATCTGTCGTAGGATGTCTTTTGAAGTTTCTTTTGAATGCGTCTGTTTTTCCATGGACTGGTTATAAGAGCTGACCGCCCACGAATCCAGATTTGGTTAATTCGAGTGTTAACCAGTGGTAAATCCATGAAAAATTTGCCAAAGGGCCTAAGATCGCACTGCTGCTCCCTCGATCCCCTCATGAGAACAAGCACCCGGTGCATGACGTTCCGTCTTGACCGGGGGTGGATGCTTGGTTTGAATGGCCCCATGAAAAAACTGATTATTTGCTCCCTGGTGCTAGTGGCTGGTTGTAAAAGTGCTCCCGTTAAGACTGAAGTATCCTCGGCGATTCCCAAGGATTCTTTAACCCAAGCGGAAGCAATTCAACGTTCCGACGTGATTTCAGATACCGCATATGAATTGCATGTTCGTCTGGAAGACCAACTTTTCCATGGCGACGCCAAGGTTCATTTTAAATTGAAACAGGTTCCTGCAAGCTTGCGCCTGAATTTTAAATCCGGAGCCGACATCAGCACCATTTCAATCAATGGTCAGCCGCAACAGACATCAATCTTTGAGGCGAACCATATTACATTGCCGGCGGTAGCTTTGCGCAGTGGTGATAATACAGTCGCTGTTTCTTACAGTCAGAAGTACTCAAAAACGGGCAGAGGTCTTTATCGCTTTCAGGATCCCGAAGACAAGCGTGTCTATCTATATACGCACTTTGAGCCCAATGATGCCCATCATCTTTTCCCGTGCTTTGATCAGCCAGATTTAAAAGCTACGATGAAAATGACGGTCACAGCGCCAGAAAAGTGGAATGTGATCACGACGACTCGTGAAAGTAAAATTACTAAAAACGGGGACCTTCGCATCTGGGATTTCCCAGTTACACCAAAAATAAGCACTTACTTGTTTTCGTTGCATGCCGGGGAATATCACAAGTGGGAGGATAAATCGGGTCGCTATCCGGTACGCTTATTTGCCAGAGAGTCTTTGGCAAAGTACGTCGATACCAAAGATTGGTTTCTATTTACGAAACAAGGCATTCGCTTTTTTGAATCATATTTCTCTTCTCCTTACCCTTTTAAAAAATACGACCATGTGTTGATTCCAGATTCCAATTCCGGAGCCATGGAAAACCCGGGAGCAGTCACCTACAATGAGTACCTGGTACCTCGTGGACCCGTTCCTGATTCCACGCGCGAGAGCCATGCAGATATTCTTTTGCACGAGATGGCTCACATGTGGTTCGGCGACCTGGTGACGATGAAATGGTGGAATGATCTGTGGCTGAATGAAAGTTTTGCGACTTACATGTCTTCTGTGGCTTTGCAGCAAGGGACAGAATTTAAAAAAGCCAATGTTTCATTTTTTGCGAAAACAAAACAGTGGGCCTCTCAAACAGATCAAAGCATTGTGACTCATCCGATTGAAGCGAATATTCCTGATACGGACTCGGCCCTGGCGAATTTCGATGCCATCACTTATGGCAAAGGCGCTTCTGTATTGAAGCAGTTGAGCTATTATTTGACTGAAGAAAAATTTAAGCTCGGGTTGAAGCACTATTTCCATACTCACGCCTTTAGCAATACCGAACGCAAAGATTTTATTGCGTCGCTTGAGAAAGCCTCCGGTAAAGATCTTTCGCTATGGACGCAGCAGTGGCTTCAGACGTCTGGAGTTGATACAGTTAAGATCCAGTATACTTGTGATAAAAATAGAATTTCTTCGCTCATTTTGACGACGCTGCCTCCAAGTCCTCAGACTCAAGCCAGAACTCATCGCACGGAAGTTGGTTTGTTTAAACTTAAGCGCGGCAAGGTTCAGCGTTATAAATCACTGCCTATCGTGTATGGCACCGAGGGTGCTAAGGTAAAGGCGGCAGAAGGGCTTGCTTGCCCTGACATGGTTTATGGCAATGTGAATGACCATGATTATGCGAAATTTCAATTTGATGTGAAGTCATTGGCGTTCGTGAAAGAACACCTGCAGGACATTCAAGATCCCTTCATGCGCATGATGGTGTGGCCGAATCTTTATGAAATGGTTCGCGATGGGGATCTTGCGCCACGGGATTATTTGGATATCGTACTTAAGCAGTATCCTCTAGAAACAGACGTGAAAATTGCTGAAAGCTTTGGGACAGTATTTACTATTCTGTATTACCTGCCACAGTTTAACTCCGCACAAGTGAAAGAAAGTAACGAATACCAAGCTAAAATCGAAGAGATGTTCTGGCAGAAAGCTTTGGCATCGGCACCGGGTTCTGACTGGCAAAAATTCGCTTTTGGCAGTTTTAACGGAGTTGCTTTGTCTGACGCTGCGGCAAAGCGCCTGGCCGGAATGCTGGATGGCTCAATTAAACTTAAAGGCTTTGTTTTAGATCCTGATAAACGCTGGCGTGTGGTCACTCGCTTAAGTTCTTTGAACTATCCAGGCAGTGATCAGTTGATTGAACAGGAAGCGGCTCATGATAAATCGCAAAGGGGAGTGCAGTCGACTTTGGGTGCACAAGCGGCAAAACCTGATCTTGCCAATAAAAAGAAATGGATTCAAAAAACACTGACGGACAAAAGTCTTTCGATGGCTGAAAACTATTCAATCCTGGGCTGGTTGTTGCCAGGTTGGCAAGACGATTTGCGTGCGGAATTGGCTTCCAGCTTTTACCAAAACTTAAAAATTGCCAACGAAACGAATGAAAGTAATTTCGTGGCGGTATTCGCTTCAAGTACAGCTCCACTCACGTGTAATCTCGAAAGCGCTGATCAGTTTCGTCAGTTCCTAAATGCCAAAGGTGAGACTTATGCACCGTTGGTGACAAAATCACTTAAGATGAAATGGGAAGAACATGATCGTTGCGCCCGCTTACGTACTAAATTCGGAAAATTTGAATCGGTAAAAAACTAAAGCCACGCTTTGAAATGCCCCGCTGGGAAGTGCTTCGCAACACCGCGATCAAGGGTATAGCCACCCACCCAGCGGCCCATGATTTTTCCAATGCGCATCACTCCGGGCTGCCCCGTCGCACCTAAATAGACCTCGATGCCGCGGGAGTGTAGATCCGACAGGATCGCTTCATAAAGCACACGCGCGATACCTTTGCCTTGGATTTCTGGGCGGAGGTTGAAGCCAAAGGCGGCGCGTCTCTTGCCATCTATTCCGGGAGCGTGCTCTATGAAGTCTGTGCCTCCCACGATCTTGTTGCCTTGAAAGACCAGACGAGGCGGGCTGCCCTTTTTCAAGCCATTCATGAAATCTTTTTTTACGAGCTTTAAAAATGTGGGGTGATGGATCTTTACACCGAACTGGGAGTTTTTGGTGAACTCCGATTTTATGATGCCAAGGTAAATTTCGATATCTTGTTTCGTGCGAGCCGCGGCGATGTGCAGACCTTCGCTTTCGAATTTTTCACGCAAGGATTTTCCATAGTGAGCTCGCAGGCGCTTCAATGATTTTTTAACATCCCCATGAAGCAGTACATTGCGCATGCCAATGCCTTTGCTTTCAAACCAGGGAATTAAATCTTTCTGCCATGGATCCAACTTCCCCGAGCAGCGCTTGCCCATAAGACTTTCGTTTTCTTCCAAGATTGACTCGACCCATTTCACAGAGCCTTTATCCCCTGGCATCGTCACGATCTTAAATTTTTTCTGAAAGGTGTTTTTCTCGTACTCCACCGGCTCATCAAAGATCAGCACGGCCGCAACAAGTTCCTGCTTTTTATTCCGGCGAAGAAAAATGCCACCGCCATTTTCAAAGAAGGGATCAAAGTAACCTTTTTTTGCATGACCTTCCCACGTTTTGCGCACGCGGGGAGAAGGTCTTATTTTTCGATACTTAAAAATCGATTCAGTGAAGAGCTTCGCCAGTTCGTCTTTGACTTGTAGTTTCTTTGTCATTGCCAAATATTACCACTATCGGGATTTCAGTATATCAAAATTCATAATCTTGAAGTTCTGCGGAGATTATTTCTCGGTATTGCTGCTCCAGGAACTCTTGGCGGCGAGCTGGATCACTGATTTGCTTGGCACGCATGTCAAGTTGCTTGGACGAGGCGGCGTTTCCTATACGGACAACCACATCGAATGCCTGCTGTGGAGAATATTTTTGGGAAACACGAATCAAAGCATCGCGAACCGGGGCGCCGATCAAATGGCCTGCTTGGATTCCCTGAGAGTCATCTATAATGAAACTATATTTTCCGGCCTTCATTTTTTTTAAATCTTTAAGGCTCGTGATTTGAAAATCACGAATATGACCGTAGCCGCCCTTGCTTAAAGGGTAAAATCCCACAAAGCTTTTGCCGGTGTAAAGGTAAGCGAAAAAGTCAGCGATGGCCTCGTTGATCGGTGTATAATCGATCCCTAAGGAAAAATGCAGAAGGTGGCCCAACTCGTGAGCAAGGACCGGTGTATTGTTAGCTACGGAATTTCGATAGTGACTTGAGACCTCGTTTTCAGAAGTTTCAAGTCTAAAAACAATTCTGTTTTTATCAAAGAAGGCGGTCCCATCAATTCCAAAAATATTTCCGCCAACTGTGACCAGGCAGGTTGGTCTGATAACTATTTCTATGGGGTTGGCCGGAAATGGTTTTTGAATCTGGCTTTGTCTTAACTTCTCTCGGTAAAATGAAACAAAATTCGATGAGAATTTGGCGAGATCGCCAAGCCTTGCTTGAGTTTCGTTATAGATAACTTCGTAATTTTTAATGTTCAAAGTTTCGCAAAGATTTTTCCCGTTCTCAACATTCCCAGCTTCCAGATACAGTTCTTTAAGGTAGTCGTCGACGTGGTTGGGCTTCACTAGTTTTATTTGGAAATCGGGAGTCTCAATTTGAGACACAATGTCGCCAGTCGATCCTTGCGCCAGGGCGGATGCCGAAATTAGTAGAACAAGTGCCAACGAAGTTGACGATAGGAAGCGCATAGTTACTCCTTAAAGCATATGAAGTATTTCGCTCATATGCTTTAAGGGGTGGCTGCAACGGGTGTACCTGTTGACTAGGATTAAGCGGATTCTTGTTCCAAGCGTTCCGCTATCCATATTTTCAAAAGTGTTTGATAGCCAATGCCACCTTTTTTCTGCGCGATCTTGCGCAGTTTTTGAACCATGCTGTGGGGGAGGCGGATGCTTGTAGAGATCCCGTTGATCGTCTTTTTTTCCGGACTCACGGTCACTGATCTATTGTGATCCCATTCTTTAGGGTTGTATGAATCTAGTTTTTTCTTTTTAGACTGTGTTTTCTTTTTCATATGTCCCAGCCTGTAAATATTCTTGCTGTGTTTTGGCCCAGGTCTTCGAAGATTAAGCGCAGCTTTCGTCCCGCATTGGTTTTACCAACGATCATGTAACGTTCAGGACCGTGATGTTTTTTGTTGGGAGTGATCACATACTTGTTAAAGAAAACTTCCTCGGCTTCCCAGTGTTGGATTTTATGAAGACCGAGATGATCTTCGTTATGCTCGTCCCAAATGAAAAAATACCACCGTTTTCCCGTCAGTCCTGTCATATACAATGTACCTTATTTGTAGCTACATGTCAATTTGTGTAGGAATGCAGAGATTGCACGGATTGTGCTGGGCTTATGGGATGTTAGATCTTAAACTGGGTAAGGGCAGGCCGAGAAGCGGCCACTGAAGGCCTTACCCTGTTCAGTAAGCCCAGGGTAAGTAAAAATCCAAGTCTGTTACTTCTTATTGGTAACCAGAACTTTAAAACCACCAACAGAGAATCTTTTCATCGAGAAGATCTCTTCCATTTGCTTCTTGTCCATTTGTTCGAATTCTTTGTGAACTTTTTTATTCACTTGGTGGCTGTGAGCTTTGGATTTGTAAACGACGAAAGCAAAAATCACAGTTTCGTCTTTTTTCAACTTACACAGTTTCGGAAACGGCAAACCGTAAGGAACATCCAGCTTGTCGCCAATGCATTCGTAATATTCAAGAGCGCCATGCTTCATCCAGGTCTTCATTCCTAGCGTAGCCATCTTTTTATATTTCTTTACATTTTTCTTTGGGATCGGAATCACATAACCGTCAACGTAACGACTCATAAAATCCTCCATGGTTGAAGTATTTATTGAAGCACGTTTTGAAGGATCAAGCCAGAGCTCCGACGCGAGCGGTTACCGTAGCGGAGGTGAATATTAAAGGGGATAAGTTATGGACTTCCGCACTTGCAGCTCAGACGGACGGTTGCCGATCTGTGCGGGTTCAAAAACTTGCAGGACGATTTTGTCTGCAGTGATGACGAAAACCACCGGATTGATTTTTCCGTAAAATTCAGCCGGTTCGCTGTGCATCTCTAAAGTCATGTTCGCTTCAGGATATTTTTCTTTTAAATCACCGTTGAGTTTCTGCTCCCACGCCGTTTTCATTTTCATCAAGGCAGGTTGGTTCACAGAAATATCTAGGTCGGATGTCATTAGCTGGGCTTTACCGTTAATGAAGCTACCGCCTAAGGTAATCGTCAAAGCGGGCCCACCCTGCGCGGCTTGCAGAGGCGTCAGTTGGCTTTGCAGATATTCGGCATAGTGATTCACGTCTTGCGCTTCATAGCGTGTTCCAAACAACTGCTGTTGTTCTAACAGAAAATCTTGATAAAGCTCTTTACCAGATTTGCCATTCGTGTGGCCCTTTGCAAACTTAAGATCATGGCGCTGTACCAAGGCTAAGACATAATCCAAAAGACGGCGTCCCCCGATATGCCAAGCGGCGAGGGGGTTGGGATCCTTTTTCGGAATTTGGCGATAGATCTGACCGACGGCTTTAAGGAATTCGAGCTGTTCCGCAGGTGTTTCGCTTTGGATTTTTTTTGCCAACGTACGAGCCAAGAAAAAGTCTTTTGAGCCTTTAGAGAATTCACCGATCAGAAAATCTTCTTGCGACTTCGCGAATACACCCGAGCAAATTGGAGTCGCAGTGACACTTTGGGTGAACAGTAGAAAGAATATCGACAGGCCTATCGCTGAATTGCGACAGGAGCTATCTAAGATCCGTTTTAGAGAGGCCACAAGCTTCCGTAAGGTCATACAGGGCTAGTTCCAAAGAAAGTGCCAGAATCTTCTAAATAAGTCGTTTTTGGTTATTTATCTAAAAAATCGATGAAACCCCTGCATTCATTCTAATTTTAGAATTGGTCGGTTATTGCTATAGATCTGGCCAGTTGGTTTTTAAATAGAATTAGAAAAGGATAAAAGATGAAAACAGTGATCATGTCTTTGGTGATGTTGGTATCTTGTACTTTCACGAGTGCTGCGTTTGCCTCGAAAACGGCTGCCGCCAATTATGACTTTTTCGCAGACAATTCCTATCGCGGCGACGATGGTGAGTGCGTGCAGTCTATTTTTCACATCTCTCAAGTGTCGGATCTTTTATTGATTTCAGAACATCTTATGGAAGTGAGTGAGGCCATCAAATTGACTCAGCAGCAGGTGGCGCAGTTTACCAAGCTTGCCAACAGAAGCTGGGGCACGAGCGTGGTCGTGGAAGTCAAATTTGGCTCAAAGATGATTAAGATCAATGGAGATTCTTGCGGTCGCATGATGTGCGACTCGGTCGAGATCAAAGACGGTGCCACCACGACTTATCTAGAGCAACCCATTCATGCCTTTAACGGAATCAAATGCGCACCCAAAGCAGCGGAATAGATATCTTTTAGAGATGGCCGGCAAGTTCTTTGCGAATCACTTCTTTTAAACTTTCCGGATGAAACTTAATGGCCAGGCCATCGGCAAATTTCAATTCCAATTCCGGATTGAGTGATTTACTGAGACCACTAGTGTTCCAAGGAAGGGACTGGTGCTGCTTCATTAATAAAGGCAGATCAGAACCCGCGACGAACTCCACATGCTCTAGCCCATCAGCCATTTCCTTGCCCTTTTTCGGAGCGGGCAGCTCCAGCAGAAACATCAAGCTCCGCCTCGCGAATGTTCGCAAAGATCTGATCCAGAAATGATGTGTAGTCACCAATAATTTGACCAATAGGCATAGGTTGGCGATTTACCGCGAGCGAGGGAGATTTTCAAGGGGCTTCCTGGGATTTGCTATATTTTGCTATGGCCGTCTTGCAGGTTTTCATGATTCGTTCATACTGCTCGTCGGTAGCCATGGCTTCTTTCTTCGCCCAGCGATCAATTGCAGAAAGATTCACTATCTGTCTTTCACAAATTTCACGAGCTTGATCGAGCCCTTGAGGATCTTTATTGGCGACATAGTGGAGCAGTCTATCCATAACGGATTGTGTGGGAGAGAGAATGCGAATGGAGCCGCCTTCTAGGGGCTGTTCGTCGATGTTTTCATAGCGAATAGGGCTGCCGCCCAAGTTGACTGGGCCCGTTGGGAACTCCACTAAAATTTGAGTGCGAGCGTGAGTTAAATGTTTGTGCGTCTTCTTAATTTTCTCAAAACCAATTTTCGCCATCACTTTTAGAATTTGTTGGTGGTCAGCGGGACTGATGAAGTCTAAGTCTTTCGATTCATAAAAGTTGGTGTCGGTGTAAATCGTGACGACGGAGCCTCCGGATAGTACCGAGATGATGCCGTTTGCTTTTAAATGTTCAGAAATAATAACCGCAAGTCTTGCGATGGAGATATTCTCGTCGATTTCATTTTGAACGCTCATAAGCTCCGCCTAATGTTTTGCCACGACTGCGTGGTCTTTTGCGAACAAGATAGAAATCGGGATTGGATTCCTTGGGCATATTGGTTTCGATGTATTTTTCCAAAAGGGCCCGCAATTCATTCTTAATAGGGGAGCGAGGATTGAAATAGTAAACCCGCAGATTCCCAATCTCGCGACTGGTAAGAATTCCGGCATCTTCTAATTTGACGAGCTGTTGATAGAGCTGAGTTTTTGAAACATGAAAAGTTTTGGCCATATCACTAATGGCAGCTTCCTCGTAACGAGCCAGATAAAGTAATGCAGAGGCGGCTGTCTGATTTCCAAATAATTTATCTAACACCATATCAAACTCCTCGATTTATTATAGCATTTATCGTCATTAATTTAATAGTGATTAATAGTATTTTAATGTTAATTAATATTAAAATAAGTTCAAACGACATTAAATTAATGTCGATTAATTTGTAAGTTATTAATATTTATTGGATAAAATAAAATTTATAAACACTTATGTAGGGTGGATTTTGTATCTATCTGGAATATATTGGTTTTAATGGATTCGGATTGAGACGATAGTCTTGGGAGAATGGAAACGGCGCGAGAATCGCGCCGTTAAAAAATGAAAACGAACTATGCAGGACTTCTAGCTTTTGGAAATTGACGCTTTTAGTGCGACCCAATCGCCAAGTTAAAATCGAATTCCGAGATCGCTTCGATGCCGACCTCTTCCAGCAAATCTTGAACGACGATTTCCGCATCCAAAAGTTTGTTGGTGTTGTCGCTGACGAAGCTCGTTTGAAAAATAATTTTCTTTTCAGAATTTTCGGCGCCGATCACAGTCACTTTGCCTTCAACGCCGGTGATGAAAACTCCACCCAACTCATCCGCATTTGCTTGAAGTTCTTTTAGGTGTTTTTTGATCAGTGCCGCTGCTTCAGTTTTAAATGATGACATAGTTTGATCGCTTTCGTTCGCAGTAGAGTGAAGGCAAAAAAAAACCGCGTTTCCGCGGTTTGATATTTCTCTCAGAGGCTCATTTCTGGAGAAACTTCCTTGGATACACGATCCAAGAACAATATCTACTTCGGCAGAGCCGAAGTGTAGACAAGTAATTTTTTGTTCGCCCAAAAGGGCGGGCAAAAAATTTGGTAGTGAGAGGCGGACTTGAACCGCCGACCTACGGATTATGATTCCGTTGCTCTAACCAGCTGAGCTACCCCACCAACCGAACGCTTTCGCGTGAGTCGCAATTTTTATTGGTTTCGCGTCCTTATGTCAAATGTTGCGTTTGCGTTAACTTAAGATTTTCAAAAATCCTTAGGGCCCCGGTCTTAAGTCTTGACCCAAGTGTCAGATCACAATGGAATAATTACTTGGACATAATGGTCATTCTCAAGGAGGGGATAATTATATGAAAAGACTCATGATGGCAGCTCTGTTGCCAGTAATTGTGGCAGGTTGTACGAACTCCAATAACAACCCGCAAAGCCCTGGTGTTGGCGGTTCTGATCGCAATATCAAAGTATCAGCGAACCAATTAACGATTACCGCGGTCGACGGTTCAATCTTGGCCGGCGCGCAAGTTTTGATCGGGGATGCATTGAATTCTCCGTTCGAAGGGAACCTTCTAACAACAGACGCGGCGGGTCAAGTTGAGATCCCAGCTGCTTGGACG
Organism: Bdellovibrio sp.; assembly: GCA_039594295.1. GTDB lineage: Bacteria > Bdellovibrionota > Bdellovibrionia > Bdellovibrionales > Bdellovibrionaceae > Bdellovibrio. Next base: position 69,364 of record JBCNNR010000012.1, on the reverse strand, counting down.
GATGTTCAACCGGTGACGATCGATGCCAAAGGCTATGTTCGCCAAACTTATATGGCGGTGGCTCCGGGAGCGCTGACTTTCAAGCTTCGTCCTTTGAATACTGTGAACCAATTTGAAGTGAAGGGGACGGCTCAAGGGCTTCCAATCAAAAATGGCGATGGCGACATCGACTTCGGCTTGGTGATGCAGGGCTTTAGCAAAATGCAATTGTTCGCGTTCAATATGGATTCAGTATTGAGTGCGCAAAACGACAAGATCTCGGCACTTGGCCAAGAGATGGACATCCCAGCGAATCTTTCTTTGCCAAAGCAAAGCGAGAAGTACGCTTTGTTCACGGTGACTTTGGATAAACCAGCTTACCGTATTTATTTCGGTCAACCGGGTGTAACGCGTGTGTTTGTCGCAAAAGGAACGTTCCCGTTCAAAACCATCGTCGATGGCGTGCGTGGGGGAGCAAAACTTTACGAAATGCTGAACGTGTTTAACCTAACCGGTGGTGCGATCCGTGACGTGAATTTGTCTAAAGGAAGTACTCCACTGGATTTACCAACGAACGAAATCACGTTCTCGGTGAAAAACACTGTTGTGGCACCTCAGTTCCGTGCGGACGAGACGTTTATGGCAGCAGGGTTGTCAGCTCAAGGTGGTTTCTTGCTTCCGACCGACGTTAAAAAATTGAATGCGGGTCAAAAGATCACTCTGAAAACAGCTCCGAATATGGATGCGAATGTTTTGGCGGTTTTGACTAAGACCGAAGACCTTCGTAACAACATCGACCGTGTTTCCACAGCGATTATTCCAATGGCGGGTCAAACGGCTCCGCAAGTTTTGCCTTTGATCAGCAACCCAACCATCGGTGCAGGTGGTCTTGAGATCGCGATGCCGCAAGTTCAGGGTGTGGATGGAGTCAATCCTTTGGCGACTTACGCTGTGTTTTCCAACGAGATCCAAGTTCAGCAGGGTGCTGACAAGGTCAAGTTGATGAACCAAACGTGGGAAGTTTACGCTGACAAATGGGTTGCAAGTCTTAAAGTCCCAGCCTTCCCAGGTGACAAGCTTTTGAATGGCAGCAAGCGTTGGGAAGTGAACTTTTTAGGTTCACAAACAGCTTCACAAGCACCAATGGGCGCTGCTATGATCGAAGCTGCAACACATGTCACACACAGCTCGGTTAACTTCTAGAACTATTTTCTTATCTCTTGTGATCATCACAGGCTGCACCGTCATGGGTTGCAGCCTTTTTGATAAAAGACCTTCCGCCAACCAACAGATGGCGAAATTCAACAAACAAAGAGTGTTCTTTTCTTCTTACGACAACGTATGGAGAGCCGCGCACGCTGTGATCAAATTCCCTATTGCCCAAGAAAACCAAGACACCGGTGTGATCGAAACCGAATACATCAAAGGTGTCGACGGTTGGCTTGCCCCTGACGTCGCCAAACCACCATCCAGTGGCATCCGTTATAAATTGATCTTTACGTTCGCTAAGGGAACTGCTGATGGCAGAGAATCCACGCGCGTGACGATTGATAAGAAGATGGAAATCCTCCGCGACTTCTTCTCCACTCCCGAACCGATGGAATCGGACGGGTTGGAAGAGAAGATCCTGTTTTACCGCATCGAGCGCGAGCTTGTGATTATGGATGCGTTGAAGCGGGCGGGGGGATAGGTTTCTTGGTAAAATCAGAATATAAATATGCAGTGTTAATGTTGGAGTTGCCTCCACCGAATACGCTGCGCGATTTTAAATACCCATTTCGATTGTCTGAAAATTCTTGAGTTAAGACGCTTCAGTTCCGAAGACAGAGTTGTATTGGTTGATTCGGCGACCATATACTTTTGTTTGGCAGATTCTAAATCAAGGTCGCGGGAAGCCAAATTCCTTTTATTCAAAAAATACATGATCGTCATGCATACTAACAAGATGGAAACTATAGCTAATGCAATATGCGTTTGAATACTCTCGAGTAAGATATTTGATATTTTATCGGGAGAGTCGATGAACCTCTGCAAACAAAAAAAATTTACAATCGTTATCAAAACGATACGTGTTTATATAGTTATTTAGGTTTACACAAATCCAGCCGATCTGAATTCAAAGTTGGAGGAAGAATGTCTCTAAAAGGTGCTATTCGTTCATATAATGCCGCCGTTCGTAGAGCTGAAAAAGAGTCTGCTAGAAGGGAGCGTGATAGACAGAAACAGCACAAGGCGGATATGAAACGGCGAGAGCTGGACGATGCCGAAAATGCAGTGGATGAATATCAAGACCTCATGGATGCACTGCTTGGTTATCATAGGGAACTTTTTAGTCCGATTGATTGGTCGGCCATATCCCGTGAAGATGAGCCCACTGCTCCTTTTAATAGTGAGCCATACAGAAAACAAGCGCAGGCTGATTTAGATAACTTTCGTCCATCCTTCTTTCAAAAGCTATTTGGTATGGAAGGAAGGGCTAGGGCAGACTTGTTGAGAAGAGTTACTTTGGCAACTGAAAGTGATCAACGCGAGTACTCATTGGAGTTGAAGAAATACCATGGACTGCACGAGGAATGGACTCATTCTCAAAAGTTGTCGAAAGGAGTTCTTCAGGGGGAGTTCGAGTCTTATTTAGCAGTCATTGATACCACAGGAGCATTTAATGAACTTAAGGAAGCCGGGTCGATCATTTCGATTGAATTTGTAAATAGATTTACTTTGCTCGTAAACGTGAAGTTTGCTGGCGACAAAATAATTCCAACAGAATCCAAAGAGTTATTAAAGAGCGGAAAACTGTCAGTAAAGAAAATTCCGACAGCAAAAATTAATGCAATTTATCAAGATCATGTTTGCAGTGGCATTCTGTCAGTCGCGGCTGAGTTATTTGCGATACTGCCAATAAATACAGTTTACATAAATGCGAGAATAACGATGCTAGACCCAGCCTCTGGTCATTTGAAAGATTTTGTAGTCGTTTCTGCAATGATTCCTCAATCGACGATGCTTCAACTGAATCTCCAGTTGATCGACCCGTCAGATGCTATGAGGAATTTTAAATGTAATATGGATTTTAAGGCATCAACTGGATTCTTAGGTGTGGATGAAATTCGGTATAGTGGTAATGAGGTCGCGTAAGTTGAGATATTTTGTGGGTTGCTGTCGTCAGATATTTTCTCGCAATTTCTACGAAGGGGTGGGATATGGCTTTGCTATCTCTTATTGAGGCAGCTACCAAACGTGGTGTATCTGTAGAGCTATTGATAGATTTTAGCGAAACATGCCCGAAGTCAGGCGAGAGTGAAGTTCTGAAGTTGGTGGATGTTGCGGGAGTTTTGCATGTTGACGAAGAGGTTCTGGAAAAATTTTGGACATATTTAAGGTCACCATGGCCGAAGCCAAAAAATGGGGCTAGGCCATATATTCCCACAAGCATCAAAAATGATATTAAGCAGGAAGCAAACTATCAATGTGCCATTTGTGGTCACTTTAATAACGGTGAAATTGCTCATATTAAGGCCGTATCAGATACAATGGACAATTCTCCCGACAATTTGATTTTTCTTTGTCCCAACCATCATTCTGCATATGATTACGGATTCAAGTTGGCTTCGAATCTTACTGAGCAGGAAGTACAAGAAACGAAGAATTTGAAAAGAAATTCACGCCGTAGGACGATGAAACTTGAAAAGAACGCTACAAGGCAACTTGTGGCGGTTATTAAGTTCATGTCTGACATTGAAAAGAATTTTCAAAAGGAAGGCATTTCTCCCGCCCTGCATGAGTCATATCTAACTGAGGTTAAACATTTGCTGAGGTCACTTCCGCAGCTAATAGACTCTGCTTCAGAAGCGGCAAAAAAAGATTTAGATATTGCGCCTCCTGAGAAAATATTGGCTGAGAGTGCACCACACTTGATTAAAATAGTGGCTAGTTCGCAAATGGATGCGGACGAAAAGAACGTCAGATTCGTGGTTCAAAATATTACGTCCGCAACTGAACAGATTCTGATCGATATTGATGAGTACGATTGCCCTCATTGTGGAGGACAAGGTTTCACAGGATTAGTTAATGATTTTTGTAAGTATTGTAAAGGTTCATGTTACGTCTCAGCTGAGAAAGTAAAAAAATATAATCGTGACTTGATCGATGAAGTTGACTGTCCACATTGCCATGGGAAGGGTACAACTGGCTTAATGGGGAAAATATGTTCTTATTGTAAAGGCTCTTGCCAAGTTTCGAATGACGAAAAAGAAGATTATGATCCATCGGAGATTGATGAGGTCGATTGCCCGCGTTGCAATGGATTAGGAACGACTGGTATTGGCGGATATGTCTGTACCTATTGCAAAGGAGACCGTCAGGTTTCTCATAAGAAGTTTGTAGAATTCCCGAATGCAAGTATCGATGAGGTAGATTGCCCTCATTGTGAAGGTCGGGGAATAATTGGAATAGTTGGCGATATATGTGGCTTTTGTAAAGGATCGTGCCAAGTCACGGAAAATAAAAAATTAAAATACTCACTTGCTAACATGGACGAAGTTGAGTGTCCACGGTGTGCTGGTAAAGGAATGATAGGATACGCTGGTGATCTCTGTAAACTATGTAAAGGTAAAACAGTTGTGTCGAGCGCTGTTCGAAAAGGCTATAAAGGGAGAAGGCCTGAGAGCGGTTAATTCAAAGTATGTTCCAAGTGAAATTATTTGAAACCACTTTTCTCCCTCATAAAATCATGAGCACCGATATATTGAAAGCCCCACTCAAAACTTCTTGAAGAATTCTCGGGGTCCTTGCGAAAAGTCCAGTTTACTGCGCCGTTTACGTCTCAAATTGAGAAGTGACCTCAACCCTCGTTTCCTGAACTCCGATAAGTACTCATATGAAAACAAATGGTTTGTACGTTCTGTTATTTGTGAGTTCATGGATCTTCACCGGATGCTCTTTGGATGTGAATCTTCTGGGCGCCAAAGCATCTCTTTCGAGTGTGGGTGATAACAATGGTCCGACCACCACGTTGCCGATGGGTAACTTCAATCTTAGTTTAAATAAATCAATCGGGAAGCAGAAGTGGATTGAGCTGACTGCCAACCTTTATGACTCAAAAGCTGGGATGATTGATAATGCTCAAAACTCCACCTTCATGACTTCTGGTGCGCTGGTCACTTATGACGTTAATGGCAATCAAATTAGAAAAGTCGCGTTGGATACTTCGATATACATGAACTGGAGTAATACGAGACCGTCAATGACTCGGGACTCTGCGGGGAATATTTATTTGGTCAGCAGAGTGAATGGAAATGCCAGCTATGACCAAGGCTTGCTTATTATTTCACCCACCGGAGGAGTTACCAAAGTTGATTTAGCTCCAGAAGTTCCAGCTGGCGCGGTTGATGCGGCCATCGTCACTGTGAATGGTGTCGAGGAGCTTCATGTCACTCCATGGGTAAATAGTGGCACTAGCTCGGTTAAGGTTTTTGATTTAGGTGGAAACTATAAAGGTGCAAGTCGGGACTATACGGTCGGTGGTTTGCAGGTGTATTCCATCGCTCAAGATCCGACGACAAAAAAGATCTATTTAACTACAAATCAATCTGGAAAAGTTTCGGTGTTCTTGCAAGATGGAACTCCAGACACGCCTGCGGTGTTGGATTTTACGTCGGACTTACCGGGGATTGGTGAGTTGAATTTCGATGCGAGTGGTAAGTTATATCTTACTAGCTATGAAGACTCCTGGTATGCGTGGTTTTTGAATTACGGCGTCAATGTCTATGACATAACGACGGCAACGCCGACACTTGTTCGTTCACTTAGAACCTATGCAGATAATACCAAGATATCTCAGGTTGCGGTTTCACCAGATGGTAACTCCATCATGGCGATCAACTACGATAATCCCAATGATACCTATGACGTGCTGTACACGCTGTCAGGCAGTACTTATACATTTTCAAAACTTCTGTCCTCGCGAGGTAGCGGTGCTGCGGATTTCAATACCCGAGGAAGTTTTGCAACCTTTGCATTGGATAAGGATGAAAATCTTTATATCACCGATGCTGGTAATAAGCGGGTGAAGGTCTATTCCATGACCGGTACCCTGAAATACAATTTCTCCGTGGATAATGCCGGTATCACGAACTGGACGGAATACTTTATCGCTATGAACAGTGAACAGAATCTGGTGACGGGCGGTTACGATTGGCAAACATGGGCCGCGAACTCTGCGAAAATTTATATCCAGGTTCGTACTAAGGCCGGAGCTGAATTGAGTTCCGCGATGATTGATCTGCCAACGGTTGCCGGAATTCCAAAATTTATCGGTATCGATTCTGACGATCAGTTGTGGTTTGATGACGGGCAAACCTTTTTCCGTGCGGATCTCACCGGTTCAGTCACAAAGACCCTTAATTATGCTACTACTCCTGCTGCAGGCGTGGCGGTTATGATGTTTGGACAGGTTTCAGGCGGTACTTTGTATTTCTTGAACAATGACTTTACATTGTGGGGAATGGATACAAATACGAATGCCACAACTCAATTGATGGGTTCAGCTCAGTATACGGCCGGAGGAATTTTCCTCGTCCTGCCAGCAGCCAGCTTGCAAGCCATTTCTGGCGGTAAACTAGTGTTTGTGGCCCTCGACTCTGGAATGACTCAAAGACTGTTTGTGGTGGTTGATCCGGCCACTCACTACTCGGTGGTTTCGAAAATCAATAATGCGGATCAGAGTGCCTTCACCAATAGCATGATCTGGACATCCGCCGGTTTGTGGTCAAAAGGCACCTATGATCGCTACTTCCTGTGGGATGTTATTCCGTAAGAGCGATTGCTCTAAAGCCCAGACAGGAGTATCTTGGGGATCTGACTGCTTAAAGCAAGGATCCCTGAATGAAACTGTCTGACATTCTTAAAGTCATCTCTCAAGAACTTGGAACTTCTGATCTAAAAGAGATCAACAACCTTCTTAAAAAAGAACCGGCAATCAAATTTCGTATCACGGGGAAAGCACTGGGCCATTTCGGTTTCACGGGTCACATCAAAAGTTTTTCCGAAGAAGGTGTTAAGGCCATCATGGCCAATAAAGTGTCGTTGATTCGTTTGGCTGAGATCGAAACCTTCGAAAAAGCCAAACCACGTGAAGAACGTCCTGTCAGAACAGCTCCAAAGACGGAGAAAACCACAACACCAGCGACCGCTCCGACAAAAGCTGCGGTTTCCAAAAAACCAAAAACTGTTGCTAAACCGGCACACCAAGATCTTGAAGACGATACGGACTTTGACGACGATTTCGACGACGAAGAGCTGCGTCCTAAGAAAATGAAAAAGGGCAAACCAAAACCCGCCGGCAAAAGCGGCAGCAAGTTTATTCCGACTTCCAAGAAATAGTCTCAGCTTTTCCAGTCTCAAGGTAAGGCGGTATGGCTGCCTTAATATTTAGGACTTGTGCCAATTTTAAGAGAGGAGCATATTCGTGCTAACACCTCTCTTAAGGCGCAGATTCCATGATTCAAAGTTCCTCCTCTTCTTCTTCCTCTTCCTCATCTCTTTCGCCGGTTATCCCGGGAGCTACTCCGAAAAGTTTTTTAGCCCTTGCCATGGGTGGGTTTGGAATTGGTATGACCGAGTTTGTGATCATGGGACTTTTGCCGAATGTCGCGACTCATTTGAACATTAGCATTCCGGAAGCAGGGCATGTGATTTCATCTTACGCCCTCGGAGTCGTGGTCGGAGCACCGATCTTGACGGTGTTGGGAAGTAAGTACTCTGCCAAAAAAATGTTATTACTTTTGATGGCGCTGTTTACTGTTTTCAATGGTGTGTCGGCATTAGCGACCGACTATTATTCCTTGATGCTGTTCCGCTTTTTGGCGGGCCTTCCGCACGGAGCCTATTTTGGCATCGGTGCCGTCGTTGCCAGTCGCCTGGCAAAACCCGGCAAGGAAGCTTCGGCGGTTGCCAGTATGTTAACCGGACTGACCATTGCCAACGTGGTTGGTGTTCCCTTGGGAACTTTTGTCGGAGCAAAATTTGGTTGGCAGTGGGCTTTTGCGATGGTCGCTGTGGTCGGCCTTGCGACGACGATGGCACTAAAATCTTGGATACCCGCACTGCCTGCAAATCCGTCAGCGAATTTTAAAAGCGAATTTAAGATTTTTAAAAATTTGAATCTGTGGATTTGTATCGTCATCACTTCGATTGGTTTCGGAGGCTTCTTTGCGTGGATCAGTTACATTGCGCCGATGTTGATCACAGAGACCAAAGTTTCCGCAGAGTCGATTCCGCTATGGATGGTTTTAGCGGGGCTTGGGATGACTGCGGGAATTATCGTCGGTGGTAAACTTGCTGACCGGTTTTCCCCGTTAAAATCGGGGATCGCATTGATGTTTGCGATGCTGACGTCGTTGCTTTTAAGTGGCGTGCTCGCACCGTACACGGTCCCGACATTCATCATGATTTTCTTAACGGGCCTTTTCGCGATGGCACAATGTCCACCGATTCAAATTTTATTGATTCAAAATTCTGAAGGCGGCGAGATGTTGGGTTCGTCCCTTGGGCAGTCCTGCTTTAATATTGGAAACTCTCTGGGAGCATTCCTTGGAGGTCTTCCGTTGATGATGGGTTACTCTTATTCATCTCCGACCGTCGTGGGCGCTATGATGTCCTTGGTGGGAATCTTTTTTGCTTTGCTTTTAATGAAGCGGGTGTCGGGTTATTTCTGGGCTAGATCTTAGGGGGAGACACCTTATAATGGAGCTCCACGAATAACTCCGCAATGGGAGTCGCCGAAAGCAATTTCATCGGGGGATGAATCTTACGTGGAAACAAGGGAGCCCCTCCCGCCAAGGTCAGTGGCGCCACTTGAATGATCATTTCATCCAATAAACCCGCATCATAAAACTTCGCGGTGAGTTCTCCACCGCCAACAATCCAGATATTTTTACCAGCGGCGGCTTTCTTCATTTCCTCATGCACGGGGCGCAGGTCACCATGGACAAAGCGCACATCCACATTTGGTATCACAGGAAGCTTGCGAGTAGTGAAGACCCAAGAAGGCATCTTGTACGGCCAAGCTTTGGTTTTATCCTCGGCCTTCATGACTTGATGCTCAAGCAACCATTCATAGGTGTGCGATCCCATGGCGAGGGCACCAACATTCTTGATGAAATTTTCATAAGTCGGCGGGACTTCACCATCACTGAATTGAAAAAGCCAATCCAGGGAGTTGTTTTCATCTGCAAGGTATCCATTCAAACTGGTTGCGCCATAGAAAATTGTTTTCATAAATTAAAAGTATATTAATTTCGCAGGGAGGGAAATGATATTTCCGTGTCTATGTTTGCAAGGTGACACAGATGGGCGGCGGTTGGATTTCAAACCCTTGCCGTCATAACAATTGCTTTTGTCAGGCAGAGTCCTATAGTAGAGAGACGGATAATCTTTTTGAGTTTAGATTGAAAGGTTTGTGATGAAAAAAGTCATAATCTCAATTACTCCGAATCCTGCACTTGATCTAAGTGGCACCGTCAATAATATAAAACCAAATGAAAAAGCCTATGTTCATGATGAGCGAAGGGCTCCCGGTGGAAACGCGATCAATTCCGCTCGCATTCTGCAACGATTGGGAGTTCCAGTTTTAGCATCGGGATTTTTAGGTGGCGGCACCGGCAAAGAAATTCAACGGCTGCTGGAGCGAGAAGAGTTACGTCATAGTTTTATTAAGATCTCGGGCACCACGCGGATTAATGTGACGGTTTCAAATAAGTCTGATCATAAGCAGACGCGTTTGAGTTTTCCGGGGCCGATGTTAAGCAGAGCGGAAGTCAAAGCGCTCGTTGATTTTGTTTCTGCTCGTCAGGATATTTCACTGCTGATTATTGGTGGATCTTTACCCCCAGGGTTTGGCAGTGCAGAGATTGTCGGCATGATAAAGATGGCCCGAAAAAAAGGGATACAGGTTATCGTGGACTGTCCCGGTCCCGTCCTGGCTAAAGTGGTGAAGTCCGGTCCGCTGTTGATTAAGCCTAATCTGGAAGAGTTTCAGGAACTGACGCAGAGTCGGGTGAAGACAATTCACGGCGTGCTTAAAAAGTCCCGTGAGCTGCTTTCGAGTGTCGAGATGATTTGTGTTTCCTCCGTGGAAGGGGGCGCTTTATTCATCACCAAGCAAGAGGCTTTTTTTGGAAAAATTCCTAAAGTTCGGGTTCGTTCTACGGTGGGGGCCGGTGATTCCATGGTGGGGGCTATGGCCGCACAACTGCACAAGGGCGAAACACGGGGCGAGGAGATTTTGCGTTGGGGACTTGCGGCGGCGGCGGCAACTTTGATTCAGCCCGGAACAACATTGGGAACCGCGACCGATATAAACAGGGAATACAGGCGTATTCAAATAAGGAAAGTGTGATTTTTTGTGAGTAAAAACAAGGATGAGTCTTGGGTAGAAGAGCTCGGGCCCGGTTTGATTACGGGCGCAGCGGATGACGATCCCAGTGGGATCGCCACGTATTCGCAGGCGGGGGCACAGTTTGGTCTGAATATGCTTTGGACCGTTCTTTTTATTTACCCATTAATGGTCGGAATTCAAATTGTGAGTGCGCGAATAGGCAGAACCACCGGGCAGGGGATCAGCATGAATATTCGCAATCGATATCCACGTTGGGTATTGTTTGGAATCGTCGGTCTGCTGCTTTTTGCTAACACCGTTAATATCGCCGCCGACGTTGCGGCGATGGGTGGCGCCATGAATTTACTGGTGGGAGGGGATCCCCAAATTTATGCCGCTATCTTTGGATTAATTTCGATATTGCTCCAATTATTTATTCCCTACAGTCGTTATGTGCGATTTTTGAAGTGGCTGACCTTGGTGTTATTGGCCTATGTGGCCGTGGTTTTTGTTGTGCATGTTCCTTGGAGTGAGGTTGCACTGCGAACCTTCTGGCCTCACCTGACTTGGGATTCTCAGTACATTTCCCTCGTCGTGGGGGTTTTTGGTACAACGATCAGCCCCTATCTGTTTTTTTGGCAAGCGGCTCAAGAAGTTGAAGACAAAAATTTACTGGAAGCAAAATCCAGAAAAGCAGAGTCTAAAAGCGATGCTCGCCAAAATTTTCATCGAATTAAAGTCGATACTTATGTGGGCATGGCATTTTCAAACCTCATCGCTTTTTTCATCATATTGTCAGCAGCGGTGACCTTGCACGCCCATGGACTCGAGAATATTCAAACTTCCGCGGATGCAGCAAAGGCGTTAAGACCCCTGGCCGGTGACTTTGCCTTTTTGCTTTTTAGTTTGGGAATTATTGGTACGGGTTTGCTTGCAATTCCAGTTCTGGCAGGCTCTTCTGCCTACGCCATTGCAGAAGCATTCAATTGGGAGAGACGCAGTCTGGAGCTTCATCCCCATATGGCAAAAAGATTTTACAGTATTATTGTGGTTTCGACTGTGATCGGAATTGGCTTGGGCTATACCGCCGTTGATCCTATCAAAGCACTTTACATAAGTGCCGTGATAAATGGAGTTATCTCCGTCCCAATAATGGCGGTGATGATGTTGATGGCGGTCAACCCCGAGATCATGGGAAAACTTGTGATTCGTAGAAGACTACAGATACTAGGTTGGTGCGCCGTCGCCTTGATGGCAATTGCAGTCCTAGCAATGATCGGGATCAATCTGAGTGAGTAGTTGGCCAAAGGTCCAGCCACATCACGGCCATTAACAAAAAAATGTTTATTTTGAGCCTCACATTTCATCATTCAAAGCCGATAAGTAAGACATGAAAAAACTAATCGTCTCAATGTTTGTTTTCGTACTTGCTCAACACACTGTCGCTGCTGAAATCGGTGAGGATCCTTATAAAAAGATCGAACACATCACTTTGAAAAATGGCATGCAGGTTTTCCTGGCTCCTAGTGAAGAAGCCACCACGACAGAGCTTCGTTTGGAAGTGGGCGTCGGTTGGGAAGTCGAGCGTAAAGGTCAATATGGGATGTCGCACTTGCTTGAGCACGTCTTATTTCGTGATAAACAACTCAAAGACGAAATGACCTACTTGCAGTTGATCAAAGAAGCAGGCGGCAGTGCCAACGGCACCACAACGACTCGCCAGACAGCTTACTTTGGTTCGATTCCTTCCAAAAAAGGAACATGGTTGTTGGAAAGCTTCGGAAAAATGATTCTTGAGCCAAGCATCATTCCTGAATATGTTGAAAAAGAAAAAGGCACCGTAGAATTGGAAATCGGTCGTCCAGGGCCTATCTCTGAGGCCTTGGGATTTAATCCGATGGATTATATCTATCCTTCTTATTTGCGGGAACCCAGCTTTATGAAAAGTGAATTTGGTCTTTCAGAAGAGGATGACCGATTCACACGCACCGAGGAGCAGCTTTCAAATCGTCGCCTGCAAGTTGACCAATTAAAACAGCACTATGCGGATTGGTACTATCCAGCGAACATGAAGCTTTTTATCGCTGGTAAATATGATCGCGCTCAGATCATGGCAGAAGTTGATAAACGTTGGGGAAGTCTTGCAGCTCGCGACGGTAAAAAATTGAAAGCTCCACCAACACCAAATCCCGTGGATCGTCCCTATGTGCGCCGTATTTTGTGGGAAGACACGCCGTATGTTTATATGGGTGGTAAAGCTTGGAACAGAACATTTACAGATATCGTAATTGCAGATTCCTATATGGAATTTCTGGCGCACCGTTTGATGAAGGAAATTCGCAACGTGAAGGGACAAACTTACTCTGCGAATTCCTGGGACTATTATACTCACGGATATGGTTATGGCGCTCTTCAGTTCCAAACTCCAAAGGAGCATTTGCAAGAAAATATTGATATCGCAAAATCCTATTTGCAGACCGAAGCTCGGGACGGCAAGTTTACCGAAGCACAAATGAAAGAAGCGATCACTCTGTATCTTTCTAAGTATCAACTGATGGGTCGTGATGCGGAAAAGATGATGAATCTTGCTGGGAACTATGAAAACCAGGTGGTTGAGTATGGTTCTTTCAAGTCGCCCTTTGAGATTCTGCAAAACGTGAAATTGGAAGATTACAATAAGAGCTTGCAAGCGACTTTTAACGAGAAGCACGCCTATGATGTGGTTTATACACCGGCCTTGTTTTTCTCTTTCGATGTTTATGTAATGTACTTCCTGGTGGCCGTGGGATCATTCATTGGTCTGCGCAGACTATTTACGAAGCCATTCGCTCACGATCGTTTGAGCTGGGTTCGTAAAGTTAAATATCCTCCGGTAAAGGCCTTGGAAGCATTGGGCGTGATTGCCATGTATTATGGTGTGGTTCATACGCAGTTGTCGTTAAGTAAGATGTTTACCAGCTCTCAGTTTGTTCAGTCTCATCTGTTCCTGTCGCAATATGTGTATGGAGCGGTATGGATGTTTGCGACAATCTTGGTGGCGCAAGGTGTATTTTCTTTGATGCCAAGAAAACTGATGGTCGTGGATGGCAAATTGATGATTAAGAGTCTGACTTATTATTCGAAAGTCATTCCTTTGGAGCAAATTGCGAAAGTTGAAGCATTTAACCACTTTACGAAACCCTTCGCCTTTAAACTTTGGTTTAAACAGGTGAACTTTAGATACTTCTTTGTGAATCCGAAATTCTGGCAAAAAGGTCTGATGATAGAGCTTAAAAACGGTAAGGCCTATTACTTCAGTGTGAACGAGGCGGAAAAGTCCTGCAATGAATTGACGGGACTGCTGACCACTCCGAAAACAGCAGATGGCGAGATAACCAAAGCTGCCTAAAACGAAAAAAGCCAGAGTTTCCTCTGGCTTTTCTTTTTGCATTAGAACTTGTTAATTCTATCAACCAATTCTGGGTAATCGATAAAAGGATTTCTGTCTCCTTGAACCGCTAGGATTGCGTTGTTGCGAGCCATTTCTTCTTCGTCCACTGGATCTTCTTTATCCCATTTGCGCAAGAAAGCTTCTTGGCGTGGGCTGATTGGCAGGCTGTAGTGCACAGAGAAATAGAACAAGGCGCGAGCCACGTTACCTTTGTGTGCTTGAGGTGGTTCAAACACTTCGTTGCCACCACCCGCAGGGCGACCGAAACGAGATACAGGGCATTTTAATGATTTCGTGTCTTTTTCAACTTCACCGAATTCATAGTTGCCGCGCACAGAGTTCATTTCGTTGTCTGTTGGGTACAAGTGATGCAAATCAGATTTTTGCATCGCTACGTTGAACTGACCAGAGAAACGGCTTTGTGGCCAAGTGTGCTCTGTGTTCAAGATGTTGCCATCTGGGTATTTGCCTGGAGCCGGTCCGCGACCTGCTGCAAACTCAGATTCTTTTCTGTAAACTTGGCAGTACATATCTGGGATCGCGTACTCGCCATCTTTTTTCGTCAAATAGTAAGTACCCATCATCCAAGCGCGTGCACCATCATAACCCAAAGAGATATGTTGGTAGCAACCTTGGCCAGAGCAGTTGTCAGAAATTTGATCGTAACCGTTAGCCACCAGTTTGTGTTGGCTCAACAAAATCTTTTGGATTCTTGCTTTAAGAGCTTCATTCGAAGCGCCCGCGCCAAGATCTTTGTAGAAGTCTTCGCCATAGTAAGCGATGCCTTGAGAAAGGGGAGCAGCGTTGATCGAGATCGCGAAGAACATCGAGCAAACAACCAATACGAGAGAAAGCATTGCTTTCATGGGACCTCCATAGACAGGCATTTATTGGTGCCCGGTAGATACGCGATTCCATATTAATCGCTTATATGCGGTTTATCTTGCACATGTGTTTGTCCCATTGAACGCAAAGAGGCAACGACATTTCAATTTTGTTAAGGCTGCTTGCGTCAAATGCGTAACGCTTGAGCTGAAAACAGATTTAAACGCGAGTGAAGGTTAAAATCCTAACAAAATACTGACTTAAAATTCGCGCGCATCGTTTTTGATCAACGATAGAGTTCGACATTTCTCTCTTTAACTCCGGATTTTTGAATCAAAGCTTTTATGAATCTGTCGGTTGATTTTCTTTCGTACTTTGGGAGGTCACAGCGAAAGCCGTCTTTGAAATTGATCACATAAAGTGGAGTGTTGGTGATTTTGCCGGTGGGTGCAATTTGTTTTTCGGCGATGGTGATTTCTTGAATTTGCTCAAGCGGGTAGGTTTTAGATTTAAGCGAAAAGAAACTATTAATCACAACGCGATCTTCATAAACGTAGGAGATGTCTTTCAGAACGTTGATGTAAAACGCCAAGCAGATCACGGTTCCCCATTTGAGTGCTGGTACGTAAAGTTTCTCTTCGTCAAAACCTTGGCGCTTGGCGTACATAAAGCGCAGGATGCGGTAGTCTTTTTCCCCATACTTTTTTCGCAGTACGAGAGCCGTCAAAATAGATGTGCTGACCATGGCTTGAAACAACGCTGGCAGGAAGATCGCTGCATTTCCTAAATCCTCCATCGCGAGGTATGGCTTCATGAAGCTGAGATAGACTTCTTTGATCTGAACTAAAACATAGAATAGAATGAACGTCGCACCCGCAGTGAAAACTCCATACGTAACAAACGAAAGCGTCAAAATTTCCAGGTAAAGATTTTGATGTTCCTCGGTGATCTCTGAAGGATCGACATCGGTGTCAGGTCGAAGTGATTTCGCATTTCCCATCAGCCAATAAAAACCAAACGACAGAAATCCAGATAGCAGAGCTAAGCCAATATCAAAAACCAAATCCATGCTGTTTTTCCTGCCCTCAACAATTTAATTCCGCTTTCCATAATTGTAGGCATACAATGAGCTCATAAACAACTTGCTGTTAATTATAGCGATAATTACTGGCGGAGAGGGGAGTTCAATGATAGGTTGCCCTCATGGAAAAACCTTTCTCTGCTGCTGCTGATCGTAATAAAGAACCTATTTTAGACGTCCTTAAAAAAGTCCTGCGTCCCGAGGACCAGGCTTTGTTAGAAGTTGGATCGGGTACGGGTCAGCATGCGATTTATCTGGCACCGTTTTTTCCTAAGATGACTTGGCAGCCGACGGAGCTGAGCCAAAACCTTCCGATGTTAAAGGAGGCGATCAAAGATGCGGGTGTTGCCAACATCAAAACTCCCTTCCGTCTAAAAATTGGCGAAGACGATTTTCCGATTCGCACCTTTGACGTTATTTTGACGGTGAACACCTTTCACATCATGCATTGGAAGGAGTGCAAGTCCTTTATTAAGCTTATCAGTGGTCGTCTGCAAGAAGGCGGCAAAGTTTTGATCTATGGCCCATTTAATTACAATGGCAAGTTCACAACTCCTAGCAATGAAGAGTTCGATAAATCTTTAAAGCAAAATGATCCACTAAGTGGCATTCGTTCTTTCGAAGATGTTTTGGCGGCGATGTATAAAAATGGTTTTGAGTTGATCAAAGACTATGAAATGCCTGCGAACAATCGCATGCTTTACTTCCGTCGTTTGAAATTCGTGAGCAAGCGCTAGTGATGTCGGATTCGTTAACGCTCGCCGAAGTACGTTCCCTGTGGTTGCAGGCTCAAGGCCTGCATGAAGTGCATCCCTTTGGTCGTGGGCCCAAAGCTGTCGTTAAGGCGATCAAACATTTGGGCTATGTACAAATTGATACGATTCACGTGATCGAACGCTCGCACCATCATATTTTGTATTCGCGTATTCCTGATTATAAAAGATCTCACCTGCATCAGGCGCAAACCAAAGATAAAACGGTTTTTGAGTATTGGACTCATGCCTTGGCCTATATTGCGACGGATGATTTTAAATACTTCATCAATGATATGAAACGCCGTAAAGCCAATCCCGCAAGCTGGTATTCCGACGTGACCGCCGCGGATGTTAAAAAAGTCCTGGCCAAGGTTAAGAAAGAAGGCCCGATCTCTATTCGTGATGTGAATGACGAAGAGCTGGTTGAAAAAAACCACCCGTGGGCCAGTAAAAAACCGTCAAAGCGGCATCTGCAATGCGGCTTTAATGGCGGTGATCTGGTCATTTCAGAACGCCTGGGGATGTTAAAGAAATACGAACTCACCAATCGTCATTTTGGTTGGACGAAACCTCCTAAGGCTGCAAGTCCGGCGGAAGTCTTTGAATATTTCATTGACCGAGCTTTGCGTTCGCAAGGGGTGATCAGTCTTGAGTCCATGGCTTATATGGAAAAGGCGGCTGCTAAAAAAGAAATCTTAAAGCGAGTGGAGGCCCGGGTTCGCAAAGGGACCTTGGTGCCCGTGGCGATCAAAGGCCTTGAGAAAGTTCCATTTTGGATGGAGCCCGAGTATTTGGATTCAGAGATTCCTGAAGTGAATTCTTTGACCCATATTCTGTCTCCATTTGATCCGCTGGTGATTCAGCGCAAGCGATTTAATATGTTCTTTGGCTATGATCATCGTTTTGAAGCTTATCTGCCGAAGGAAAAACGTAAGTACGGTTATTTCACTTTGCCAGTGATTATCGGAGATCAGGCCGTGGCTGTTCTGGATTTAAAAACCGATCGCCCAAATCAGGAATTGCTGATTCAGCAATGGAGCTGGCTTGGAAAGCACAAGTCCAAAGCCAACAAACAATTGATCGAAGCTGAGTTGGATCGTTTTGAAAAATTCCAACTTGCAAAAGAATAACAAAAACACTTTTCCGTGGTCGTTGTTTGTTGCGCGTAAAAAGCCTCTAAAATTTTGTGAAAAGAAAATAAAGAAAATCTAAAAAGATATCTGAGTTGAACGAAAGACCTGCGTTTTAACACCTTCTTTACGTGCATCGAACTAAGCTCCTTTCAAAACAAAGGAGTTTCAAATGATCAATAGATCATGGCTGTTGCGCTGGGGGCTCAGCGCAAGCCTTGTCACGTTTTCTTCAGGCGTATTCGCCGCAGAACTAGCCGAAATTAAACCTGCAGAGCCATTTGCTTTTGCTGATTTCACCTGGATGAATGGAAACAATCGTCAGAAGTCAGCGTTGTTGGATTCGAAATATTTTACGGGATCGTTTATGGCCGATTCCAATGTTGTCTTGGACTTCAGAACGCCCAAGGATCACACTTTGGTGGGTTCAACGTCTTCGGGGCGCACGAATGAGTTGCAAGTCACACAGTTGGGCGTCGGCGGAGATTTTCACTACGAAAATGTGCGGGGCCGCTTGATGACTCAGTTTGGAATGTACGCCTCGATGACTCCGAGAAATGATGCTTCTACTGCGAGGGGACAATGGGATACCAATACGGCCTATCGCTACATTTCGGAGGCCTATGGTGGGTATCACTGGGATGCTTTGAACGGAGTCAATTTGGATGCGGGGATATTTATGTCCTATATTGGCTTGTTCAGTTACTACAATTTTGAAAATTGGGCTTACCAGGCCTCTTATACCTCGGCCAACACACCGTGGTTTTTTAATGGACTGCGCTTGCAGATATTTCCGACGGAACGTTTGAAAACGGAAATCTGGTTGATCAATGGGTGGCAGTCTTATGGGATGTTCAACGAAGCACCCGGGGTGGGTTATCAAGTCAATTATCGGCCGACAGGGGATTGGTCTTGGGTTGCAAATGGTTATGTCGGTTCCGACACCTTAGGAACTCCGGGACGTACACGTTTGCACAGTGATAACTCGGTTCAATACAAATACCTGGATGCTCCAACAAAGCTTCTTAGCAAGGGAGCATTCTCGATTACCGCAGACATTGGATGTGAAAGTGGCGGGGGAGTTCAATGTACCAATGGCGACAGCCAATCTCCGAGTCAGTATTTCATTGGGGTGATGGCGTACAATCGTTTGTGGTTTGCAAATAATAAGTACGCTCTGACCTTGGGAGCTGGAATGATCAATAATCCGGGTCGCTATCTGGTTCTCATTCCGCCCATTCAAACATCGCAAACAGGTGCCAGCGGAGGTGCAAGTGCGACCAATCCCGCTTTGGATAGCAATGGCAATCCTTATTTCTCGCAAAATCCCGGGGATGATTTTAGAGCCTGGGATGCTTCGGCGACTTTTGATTATATGCCCAGTGATTACATCACATTTCGTTCAGAATTTATCCACCGCGAAGCCAATGTAAACTATTTTGCGGGTCCTGGTGGAGTGACTTCGGCGGACGGGTTGAATTCCTCGACACAACCTTCGGGTTGGAGGCCAGATTTGGTTAACACCGAAGATCGTATCAATCTTGCGATGATGGTTCGATTCTGAGTTCTGGTTTTTCTGTGAAGACGGCGAGAAAGGCCCAGTGTAGTTCGACTGGGCCTTTGATTTTTAGTACATGTCGCGATAGTGACGGCCGCGGCGACCACGATATTCGTAGTCATCTCTGCGGTTGTCTGGGCGCTCGAAATCGATACCTTCCCAGCTTTGTCCCATTCTTGGTGAGGAGTCATTGCGATCATAAGCGCGATATTCTTCATCGTAAGGTCTTCGGTTTTCATCGTAACGGCCATAGTTTTGATAGTCAGAATTCATATTGTAATGACGGTTAAAACCGCGATTCCCGTCATAGTCTTCATCGAAATAGCGATGTTCATAGTCCCGGTTGTAACGGTCGAATTCGTCACGATAGTCATGTTGGTCTTGATTCATACGTGGGCTGTATTGATTGTAACGGGGACCCCTTAAGCTTTCCCGCTGATAGCCACGCTGAGCATTGCGGGAGGCGTTCTCAAAGCGATCCTGCACATATCCTCCTCGGCCTGAATAATAGTCGGCAGGGTGGCGATATTCGCCATGTCCTATACTGCCCCGTTGGTATTCGTCATAATACTCGTTGGGACGACGTCCCTGCATTTCGTAGCGATCTTCGTTCATTCGGCGTTGGTTTCTTTGTCTGCGAGAGTTCATTTCTGTCTCCTGTGGTTAATGCAGACATTGAGACATGGGTTTGCCGAGAGGGGAAGATGTCGGAAAGGAAGATTTCAATTTACAGAGTGAGATATGAGCGGACGCAAAAACTCGACCTGCACAAAAACAAAAGGCCACAGGAGGGCTGTGGCCTTTTGGAGTATTTTTTAATTCTAAAAATTAATTTAGAAGTGTTGCGAACTCGGCTTTGTTTTGTTCGATCAAAGCCAATGCAGTGTTAATGGCCGTTTCGATGCGAGTCTTTTCCGCAAAGTACGGAGCCAAGGCTTTGTTCAACTCAGACTCACGCCCTTGAGTGGCTTGGATTTTTGCCAGCACATCTTGGATCTTTTTGTCTGTAGAAGACAAGCCCGCCACGGATTGGGAGCGCGCTGTCTGATATCCAGATTGAGTTTGTTCCAATGCTTTCAACTCGTTTTGCAACTTCACAACCACATTTGCTTTGGCGGTCACATCAGCCTTTTTAGCTGAGTAACCTACACTTTGATCGTAAGCTTGAACCGCGGCAATTCGATTTGTCACTTCATCGCGAGCGCGCGAAACCGACGCTTCCACACCTGGACGTTGATTGCGCAAATCAGAAACTTGGTTTTGCAAGTTCGGGATCACACTGTTTTGATAGTTATTAATCTGATTGGCAACTCGGGTGTAGGCATTCATTTTTTGATCCAAATCATTGCGAGTGACGCTGGCATTTTGGCTCAAACGATTTTGTACATTCGATGTTTCGCTATCCGCATAGTTTTGCACTTTGTACATCAAACGGTCACAACGCTCGCTGCCGCCATGACGGCAGTACTCAGCGATCGGATGCCACTGAATACGATCATAGCGCTCGCGGTTGTAGTCGAAATTGCGATAGATGGAATCTGTCGCATTCGCATACTGACGAGCCGTTTGAATATCGCCATCCAATTGCGACAACTGACGGTTTAGGGCAGAAACCTGGTTCTGAGCATCATTCAAAGCGGATTGTTTGCTTTGGATATTTTGATCAATGCTTGAAAGCTGACCTTGGTAACGAGAAAGATCGTTTTTTGCGTTTTGTACCAAAGTACTTAAGCGTTGGTATTCTGTCTCATAGGGAGCTAAAACTCTCCATGCATCGTCATACTGAGCATTTGCGCCGGCGACCTCAACTTCTTTTGAATCAATGGCTGCTTGCTGAGTGATAATCTGCTGATCCAGCGATTGGATTTTTTGTTCCAAAGCGGCTTTTTGATTGCGCAAGTTCACAAGCTCCTTCGTCGTCAGTTGATCCAAAGATCCAGTGACAGCACCCAGCTCTTGAATTTGTTTTGCGTACTGCGTATTCAATGCAGTCAATTGTCTTTGGTAAGTCGCTTTTTGCGAGTTTGCTACCACAGAGTCTTGATACAACGAGCGCAAACGCGCTGCTTTTTCCGCGTCGAATTTTAGGGGATCCATCGTTGCCGTTTGAGCAGGAACGAAAGATTTTTCGAAGTCAGAAGAAACCAGAGATTTACCACCGGCGCATTGGGTGACCAATGCTTCGACAACATCGCTGGAACCGCGCAAAGAGAAATCAACTGCTTTGCTGGGCTCGTTGGGTGTCAGAACCTGAACCATCAAACGAGTTTGGCGTTTGATATAGGAAATCAAAGCATTGGAATCGGTTGGCACATGCCAGAAGGACAAGTTTCCAGTGGAATCTTGCATTGGGATAAATGCAAAACTTTGGATCGGCGCAACTTCAGTGGAAAGACGAAACGCCTTCGCTGCACCAGAGCCGTCACGAATCCAAGCCTCAACAGGATAAGTGCCAGATTTATCAAAGCTCAATTCAAAGCGATAAGTAGTTCCCGCCACGATACGAGAAGTGGAGGCGATGCAAGTCGCATTCGCGTCGTTCAATGACCAGTCTTTTACAGTCACTGGTTTTGCAAATGCGATCGCAGAAACTAAAACACTTGATGAAATAATTGTGAGTGTACGGAGTGCATTCATTTTTAGTTCCCTTCTACTTGAGACAATTCAGAAGTTTCCAAATTCATTTTGTGTGGACCACCATGACCAGGTCCGCCAGGGCCCGGTTTGCCAGGACCCGGAGCCGGTCGACCTGGGCCGGGAGCCGGTGGCTTTGGAGCTGGCGCTGGTGGCTTCGGAGCCGGAGCTGGTGGCTTTGGTGCCGGCGCTGGCGGTTTTGGAGCGGGAGCTGGTGGTTTCGGAGCCGGAGCTGGTGGTTTCGGAGCCGGCGCTGGTGGTTTTGGTGCCGGAGCCGGTGGCTTCGGTGCCGGAGCTGGCGGTTTTGGTGCCGGCTCTGGCGGTTTTGGTGCCGGCGCTGGCGGTTTTGGTGCCGGAGCTGGTGGTTTTGGTGCCGGCGCCGGTGGCTTCGGTGCTGGAGCAGGAGGTTTTGGTCCACCGTGGCCTGGGCCGCCGTGACCAGGGCCGTTGTCATTGCCTGGAGGTTTTGGACCAGGGCCTGGGCCCGGAGGTTTTGGTCCCGGAGTTGGTGGTTTTGGTGCTGGCGCTGGTGGTTCTGGTTTTTGTGGGCACCAACGCGAAGAAACTTCTTCTGACTCGTTTGTGCAGTTTACTACTGTGCAGTTTGCAAAGTTGCGTTGGCAAAGATTCACTGCAACTTGTTCAGCATTCCAGCGATCTTCGCCGGAGCCTTTAATCGTGATTTGATTTCCAAGATAATCTGTTCCAACTGCGTCGCATGTCGCGTACTCAAGATTGCAAGTTTCAATACAGTCACCATGTTTTGCTTGGCACGAACCACAGCTATCATGGCCTCCCCAATGTTCTTCCCAACCTTTATCACGAGCACTGCATGTAACGCGTGACGCAAAAGCAGGGGCTGTTCCGAGCGACAGCATAAAACTTAAAAACAGACTCAGTGGTTTCATTTTGGACTCCTCCGTGGCGAATTACTCACAAATGCAACTGATATACCAATTAAATTGGTGTACTTTTGCACCAAGGCGTAAGAGAAAGTGTTTACATTGAGAACGCGTTGACCACAGGAGGAACATCATGGCTTACCATGTACATAGCGATAAACCTTATTTCGATCTTGTTATCGGAGACAAAACTTACTCTTCATGGTCAATGCGCGCCTGGTTGGTCGCTGTTCAATCCGGTCTTCCCTTCAAAGAGATCAACATCAAGTTGGACGAAAAAAACACGGCCAAGCAAATTGCCAAGTATTCTGACTCGGGAAAAATTCCGGTGTTGAAACAAGGTAAGCGTGTGATCTGGGATTCACTCGCCATCGCTGAATATTTAAACGAACTTTCGCCGGAAGCTAAGTTGTGGCCGGAAGACGCTGGCACCCGTGCTCTGGCTCGCAGTTATGCGGCGGAAATGCATTCAGGTTTTCAAAGTCTGCGCCATGAACTGAGCATGGATTTGAAACGCACTCAACCGGTTCGTCACATGACTGAAAACACGGCTCGCGACATTGAACGTCTTTTGAAAATGTGGAAAGACGCCTTGAAGGTGAGTGAGGGGCCGTTCCTTTTTGGTGACTTCTGTATCGCCGATGCGTTTTTTGCTCCGGTGGTGATGCGTTTGGTTTACTACGGAATTAAAATCAACGACCGCATGATCAGACAGTACATGCAAAACATCCAAGACCATCACGGAGTGCAGTTCTGGGTCGAAGACGCTAAATCCGAAAAATCCAAGCCCATTCAATTTAAATAATTCGCACGCAAGAGAGAGGGACCCACAGGTCCCTTTTTCATTCCCACAACTCCCAGCGCTGTTCTTGACTGAGTCCCCGCAGCCGATTTTTCGCGTAACGCCGACCGTTCACTTCACACTCGTTCAGTTGAATATAGTCCCTGACTGTTTGATAGGCCTTATAACCCTTGATGACGCGACTAAATGGTCGATACTTCCAAACTTTCGGTCCCTCGTTCTGAGTGTTAGGGGTATCGGTCAACTGCTGCGCAAATTGCCCCGCCACCACTCGCATAAAACTCTGTAGCTGAGCCCGCCGCCCGCCACGAACCAGTAAATGGACGTGATCAATTTGAATCGAAAACTGCTCAACCTTCACAAAAAACTTAGCCGAGTACCTTTTCAACACCCGATTCATCAACGCGAAACTGCGCGCATGTCGAAGCCCCATTTTCACGGCCACTTTGTTGACCTTAAATACCAAATGAATCGGATCCTTCGTCGAAAGCGGCCGAGCCCCGCGCCCTTTGGCCGAATTGCGGAGCGACCCTCCATGACACAGCCGATATTTCCAATGAGTTTGCAGAGGTAAAAATGTTTGCTGCTTCATGAGTTCTCCTTGAAGTGATGAGGTTGGATGTAGCGCGCGCTGGCGCTGGGCGCTTCCTTTTGCGCTGTCGCCATTCTTCGTTAACTGTTTCGCTCGAATCGAAAATTCGAAATCGAAAGAAATCCCTTGCAGAACGAGCGGGTTAACAGAAGCCGCCTGTTGCAGAAGGGGGTATCGGTCATCAGCAATGGGAAGCTTGCGCTGACCGATACCCTTTGTGTGCGGAAAGTGTTGCAAGCGAGGGACCAGGAACGGGGTAAATGAGCGGCGAAAACGGAAGTATCAGAACCGATTTTCGGAAGATTTATTTTTTGGAACCGGATGCATTGGGGATGACCGATACCCCTCAGAGGATTGTGGGCTCGTGGGGGTGTGCGAGAGTGTGGAGGTGGATGACCGATACCCCCACAAGACTTGTTGGTGGTGGGTTTTTCTGTTTTTCGGCAGTTGGGGTGGGTGGGGCTTTGGTTGTTGGTGGAGTGAAATCATAATTTTAAGATGATTGAAAATGATATTGCCAATACCAAAGCACTTCCGGGGTTGCGTGAACTTTTAAGAACTTATCTGTGGCTTAAATTATTATTGGCCATGGCTTTGGGAGTTGGGACGGGGTTTCTGCTTTTAAACCTGGGCACTAAGTACCCCGGAAATTGGGTGACCGTTGTTGCGGATTGGTTGGCGCTTCCTGGATCCGTGTATTTAACGGTGATTCAAATGGTGGTCGTGCCGTTGATTCTGTCGTCGATTGTTTTAGCGCTTGCTGAAATTTCTCAAGGCAGTCAGGCCAAAAAAATTGCCACGACGGCGGTTGTTTATATCATGTGTTCAACAGCGATCGCTGCTACGATTGGGATTACTGTTATCGAAATCATCGAGCCCGGTGTCGCGATTCAAGAATCGGCGAAATCCATGGGCGAGATGACCGTTACCTCGCGGCCTGGTTTAAATATCACGCCGCAAACGATCGTTAAATTGATTCCGGAAAATATCTTGGGATCTTTAATCAGCGGAAATCTGCAAGAGATCATTTTAATTGCTATCGTGTTCGGTTTGGTTTTTTCGCGCATGGAACGGGAAAAGTCGCGCACGTTTTTGGAGTTCTTGGTGGGCACCAAAGCCTTGTGCATGCAAATCATCACTTGGACGGTGCGATTGGCACCGTATGCGATTTTTGGTTTGATGGTGCGAGCTATTGTGAATTCCGGCGCGAGTGTTTTGATCGGAATGGCAGGATACCTGATCGCAGTAATGCTGGCCTTTGTGTTGCTTGCCTGCGTGTATTTGATTTGGCTGATGTGCATTGGAACAGGGCCCATCACATTTTTGAAAAAGAGTCGGGAGCCGTTGTTGCTGGCGTTTTCTCTTTCGAGTTCCGCGGCCACGATGCCAACCACCATTCAAACTGCGAAAGAAAAATTTAACATTCAACCCGAGATCGCCGATTTTTTAATTCCCTTAGGAACTTCGGTGAATATGGCGGGTTCAGCCCTGTGGATGTCGTCGGCCACTTTATTTTTGGCGCAGGCTTTTGGTGGCAATATTGATTTACCCACGGTCATCACTATCATCTTGATGACTGTGGGAGCATCCCTCGGAACACCGGGCGTACCAGGAGCCGGGTTGGGTGTGTTAAGTTCAACTCTTCGCAGTGTGGGAGTTCCACCCAGTGGCATGCCTTTGATTTTAGGAATCGATCGCTTGGTCGATATGGGGGCCACCGTGATGAACGTTATGAGTGATTTGGTGATGTGTATAACCGCGCAGTGGAATATCGAGCGACAAGAAAAGAAAAAGTAAAAACTGATCTGTTAGTTGCACTTTTGATTCTTATAAAGGACCGATATTTCGGCCGCTGAAAGCGCCCTGTTCCAAATGGCGAACTCGTCCATGCTGCCGACGAATGCTGTGGACGTGGGATTGGAGCTGGTATTAACAGGAGTACCAGTGAGGTAGAATGGATAGCCAGCATCACTAGTCCATCCACCAGTGCCTGCGAGTTGATTTGTGTAACCACCGTAAGTCGAAGCATTCAGGCATGTTCCTGGTGACGCCAGATAAACGCTTCCTGTCCCGGTCGTTATCAATTCGAATCCGTTCATAAATATTTTCGTACTTGTGGCGCTGGAGGTACCGTCCCAGGTCACTGTGATCATCCGCCAAGCATTGTTAAATGAAGTTGCAAGGGGACAAGTTTGCACTGTTGAGTTGGTTACGCTATGGACCTTTCTGAAGGTGAAAGATCCCGAGGAGTCGATGATAAAAAAATAGCCTGCCGAACTATTATTATTACTTTTATAAAAAAGTCGAATGGCACCTGTAGATGGAATTGTCATATTCACCCAAAAATTCCAAGTTGCCGCAGGCAAATCATCTAGACTGCTCGCTCCGCTACCAATAACGTCACTAGCATTACCCGTTGCCGTTAAATAGTTTTGAAGAAAAGCTAAACTTGAAGGAGCAGCTGGGTGACTGGCATAAGACAGAGTTGAAGAAGAGATCGTGGCTGTCGCATTTGTACCGGGTACTTCTGAAGGAATTGTTGCTCCATTTACGACAGTCCCAACGCTTCCATTGAAATGATAAACCGCTGTTAAGCTGTTTGCCTGCGGTACCCAAGAAGACCTTGAGGTTTGCTGGCAACGAAGACTGGTGGAACCTCTCATCCCAAACGACAGATTCATCTGCGCGAAGGCCATCGGGCAAAATAAGAAAAGCAGAACTCCCAAGATTTTCATTATTGGAATCCCGTCGACCACGTGATGTAGCAGTCATAGAGACCTGCGTTTGACACCGTCAAAATTGAAAAGACGGCATGGGTGCCAGCAATCGTAGCTTGATTCGGCGGCGAGTAGCGGGAGGTGTTGCAGCCCGAAAAAGTATAGGTGCGCGAACTCGTATCTTGAACCACCAAAGTATAAGTGCCACCGTGAACCATGCCATTCAGAGTGATGACGGATCCACCAATGGATGTCAGAATTTGAGTGTTGCCCAAAGCTAAATTGACAGTCGCACCGGCCACGGCTGCCGGAGGAACACTGACGATAGGTCCTTTCACTTGCAAACTTCCAGCTCCTGCAAGCCCGATGGCAACATTTCCATTGGTATCAATATCCAAACGGTTCGTGCCAGCGGTCTTAAGGCTGAAGGTCGAAGAATCATTCGTCCCAACAGTTGTCGCCGCGCCAAATGAATTACCACCATTATATAAAATTCCCGACGGCAAATCCGTCGATGCAATCGTGCGGAATGAAGGAGCCCCAGACACATTTGTCGGAGCCGCTAAGAAAGTCGCCATGGGTTGCGCAGAAAAATTGGAACCGGAGACGCTAATATTCTGACATGTTAAATTGTCGCCCACAGAATTGTACGTCAAAGTTTGGTTTGCAGTACATGAAGCGGGCAAACTCACGGTACCGGTCACGATGGAACGTAAATCCGTCATCGCAACAAATCCCGGAGTCCACAATGAACCATCAAAACGAAGAACTTGCCCTTGAGTGGAAGGAGTGACCGCTGCCAGATTCACTCCGCGCAGAGAGGCCACCGTGGGAGCAGGGTAAGCACCTGTCAAATCCCCACTCGCCGCCGTACCGATTTGCATTGCATTGACAATGCGCGAATCATTACCTGCTGCAACCGTATTCGTGGTCGTACCGACATTCAAAGTAACCACTGGCGTTGTCGTAGGACTTGCAACAGAGATATAGGAGTTTCCAGAAGAAACACTTGTCACGCCTGTTGCTGCCGCTGTCACACAGGACAGTGAGGTCCCGTTGTAAGTTAAATATTGAGTGGCAGTACAAGTGGGTAGTCCCGCTTTCAAAAGGAAATCCGAGAGATCCTTATCGGCAAGCTTCATCGCATTGATCGAGACGGGGATATTTCCAATCACCACATCTGGTGACATCGCAACCCCATTCACCTTGATATGCAGAGTGCGAACCGAGAAACCAGACATCGAGAGGCTCGAAGAACCTTCGCAATTGACGGTGCCACTGGAGGCAAAGATTCGATCCGCTGTGTTGCCAGTGCTGTCTTGACGAGTGCCGATGCCCACGATGGCACTGAACTCACCAACACTGCCCGGGGTGATGGTTTGCTGTTCTTCAAACAAAATGCAGGCGCCGGTGATAATTTGAAAAGTGATTGTCGCAGAGGTGGTGATAGGGGTGCCACCAGAATCAGTCAGCACGCCTTCATAGGTCAATAAACTGCCAGGCGATGCGGAGACAGCCCACGTCAGTTGACTCATTAAGAAAATAAAAAAGCCGAGCAGTGATTTCTTCAAGTTTTTCCTCGAAGGACTGATCGGCATTTAACTGAAGTACACTTAGTCTAGGTAAACATTCCTTACCATTCTTTCAGACTCCAGAATCTATCCTAGACGGCAACTTTCCTTGGTGGCGATTCTTGGAGCTTTATCCAGAAGGCGGGACATACAGGCACCCTCTGTTTTGAAAGCCGACTTTTGTGTGGCTTCGAACTTCAAATCCGTGGAAGACACGGAAGCGAAAGACATCATGGATCCGATCAGGCCAAAACACGCGATTGCCAAAGCGATTGATTTCATTTTTGTTCCTATCCCATTACTAACAGCTATTAAATTTATCGGTTGAATTTCGCCTGGACCAAAGGCGTATTTGCGAAAAACTTAGACGAAATTATCGAAATTCCGTCTCACAATGAGATTCCTGGGGGATTTTCAATGAAACTTGCATTAGCCGCGTTCGTAACACTGTTTGCACTCAATGCAAAAGCCATGATCTGGTTTGAACCCATGGTCAGCTACGAAGGCTCCGGTTCAACAACGGTGGAATACACGGCTGCCGGGAAAACACTCAAGGGAATGGCCTTCGATAACGGCACCAGCCAGGGAGCGATCAATTATGGAGCGCGCCTGGGGTGGTTGGCAAATAATGGGATGTGGTTTGCTGGGGAATACATGGCATCCTCGAACGGAAAAATCAAATACGACTCCCACGAAGATCAGTTCGAACGCGAATGCATCGGCGCCGATCTTGGGGTGTGGTTAGATCGCTGGAATTTGTGGGTGGGTTATAACTTCACTGACAAATTGAATGTCACGCCACTGAATGCGACCAAAAAAGATGAAATGACCGGGACCGCAATTCGTGTCGGTATTGGCTATATCTTATTTCGTCATCTGGCCTTCAATGTCGAGGGAGCATACCGAACTTACAGCGAAGGAAAATCAGTGAACGACACCGCACTGAATGATTTCCCGACATACATCAATAAATTCACGCAAACAACTGTGAGTGCCGGGTTTTCGTTTCCGTTTTAATAAGTCATGGCCTAAATATTTTCGATCTTTCCTGCCAGGTCATCTATCGCCTTCAAAAACTTGGATTCTTGAGGCAATGACGTATGAGCATTAAGTACAACCACAGTAAAGAGTTTGTCAGAATCGTAGGCCTTTTCCTCGATTTTACCGATGGCTTCTAGTTGTCGAAAGGCGGCATCGTGCTCCAGGGCCCACTTTTTATAACTTTCTTTCGTCAATTTAGTTTTCGTGACTGAATAGGTTGCTTCGGTTTTATGCAGGCGCGTTTTTGGGTCGACGGATTTTTCACTTAAGAGGGCATTGGTGATGACATCGGTGAAGAAGCCGCCAGTTCCTTCAATCCAGCGCTTGTAATATGTTTTAGCCAAAATCCCATCGCCAAAATCCACATGCGGACCATACGTCGATTTCACACGAAGTTTACCGGTGACCTTGATCAATCCCAGGTTTTCAAGTTTCACCAAATACTTATCAACCGACAGTTTTGTGAGCTTGTATTGCTCGGCAATTTCCTGCGGCGTGTGGCCGCTATGGATTTTCAAAAAAAACGCCAGATAGTTCATGTTTTTTGCTAAGAACTTTTGCTGCTCCTCGGTCAAGGTGCCTTCATTGTCAGACGTTTTTGCGTTGGCAGTGAGCGCATGCAAATCAGAAAGATTTAGATCTAATATTTCACAAATTCTAAAAAGATCGTTCAAACCCAAATCATGATCACCCATCCAGCGTTTGATGGTGGGCACGGACACATCGAGCTCTTGAGCAAGATCTTCGTAAGTCATCTTGTTTTTCTTGAGCTGCTCTTTAAGAACGGCTTTAATTTTATGAATTTGAATATCCATGATCTAGTTGCTCCAGTTTCTGTATCCGACACCGAACTCTTTTTCTAAAAGAGCCATTTCCATTTCGCTTGCGCCTTTATTTAGTAACCAGTTTAAAAATGTTTTCATATGTCCCTCCATTTTTAGGGGTGAGATTTCTGAAAACAGATTTGCCGTAGATTTTGAAGGTCCGCAACGAGCGATTCTAAGGTATCAGTTCTTGAGCCTAAATTCCATAATTTGGCTCAAAATTCGCTAAAAAGAATTGAGATTAGATCTTTTTCAAGTGGGGTCTTTTGCAACCTTTCAAGTGGCAGAATGCCGCACGGACTTGTTTGCTTTGCCTTAAAAAGCTCGGCAATTGTTTTAAGGCACTTCCGGCGTTTGCACGTCCTTTGCTTCAGAAATTTTCGTCATACTGAAAACTGTTTCAGTAAAAAGGAGTTTCATGAAATTCTGGATTTGGATTTGCCTGCTTTTTCCCGTGATCTCTGGGGCGCAAACCTCCACCGAGTCGCCCGACCAATCCATGGGTCAGGATGCACTTATCAATAAATCGAAAAAACTTTCTGCTTTGGAAAAACAAGAGCAGCTGCGGATTTTATATTATAAGCCCATCTATTTTGCCTATGGTGAGCCTTTAAGCAAATTGCAATACAGTTTTCGTGTCCCGCTCTTTGAAAAGTTTCCGTTAAACTTTGCTTACACCCAGATTATTTTTTGGGAACTACAAGAAGAGTCAAAACCTTTCCTGGATGCCACTTACAATCCAGAATTTTTTTACCGCATTGATTATGACAAAAAGACCATTCGCTCTTTGGATCTCGGTCTCTTTGAGCACAATTCTAATGGAAAAGGCGGGGAGGATTCGCGCTCTTATAATCAAAGTTATCTGCGAGCCAACTGGGCTTTTGAATCGAAAAGCTGGGTGATTCAGTTTTCCGCGAAACTTAAAGGGCTCTATGGAGTGGATCAAACCAATCGTGATATTTACGATTATGTGGGACCACTCGAAGGCGAATTAAAGTTCATTCAGCTCTTTGATTCGATCTTTGATCAGCTCGAAGCCGTCTTCAATATCAATCCCGGTGGCAAGTGGTCGACGGAGTTTGATAAAGGTGGTTATCAGATTAGCTTCAATTTTCATCTGGGAGGTGTAAAAGTCGTCCCGGCCTTTTATATTCAATACTATCACGGCTATGCCGAGACGTTGGTGAACTATAATCAGTCGGTGGATGAATTCAGAGCGGGCTTAATGTTCTAAGCCCGCTTGAAGATTTAACCTTTAATAAGGGGCAGAATTTCACGGCGGTGATTCACACCCAGATATGTATAGCTGGATTCCAAAGTTCCATAGACACCATATCCTTGCGTCGTTCCTGCTTCGTAGTCTGCTGGTTGCATCCCCATCGCTTGCATAATCGTGATCAGCAGTTGATTGTAAGGACGGCCGCGTTTGTAGTCACCTTCATCACCACCGATCGGGCGGCGCAAGGATCCATAAGATGGTCCATAGTCAATGTGACGACCCGGCTTTAAGAAACCACCGGCACTGCCGGCAAGTAACACAGGATTGTTCACAGAGTTATGAGCGTTGGTGTTTTTGGTCGTGCCTTGGTCATTGCCCCACATGATCAGGGAGTTATCCAAATACGTCGTACCCGTGGTGGAATCCTCCACCACATCCATACGAGTCAGAAAGCGAGAGACACGATTTGCAAAGAACGTCATCATCGCCAGTTTCATCGCTCGCAATTCATCGGTACCAGCGTGATTGATATCTTCATGAAAGCGGTTGGAACCTGTGATGCCAGGAACAAAATTTACCGAGCCACTGAAATAGTCATAAACGTGCATCATCAAAGTCGCGACTTGAATTTTTCCGCACTTCACGCCGACTTCCATCACATCAAACATCTGATCAATCACGACTTGATAGTCGGCAGGATTTGATGATTTTGTCGGTGAGCTGGTGGGACCTGTTGGCGATGTACAAGTCATCGGCGGAGGCGTCGTCACATTGGCATTTAATTTCTTTTGCAAGTCATTGATCAAAGCCAGATGTTGCTCCACACGGGCAAGATCGTCCTTTGAAAGACGTTTGTTGGAACGTAAGTTCACATACTCATTATAGACTTTATCAACCACTAAGATATCACGACGAGTGAGCTTGTCAGCGGCACTCGGTGTGGTTGTTGTAGTTCCGGTTCCGAACATGCTTGAGAAAACCGCAGACGGGTTGAACTGACCTGGCACGTATTGTTTGTTTAAGACACTCACATGCGAAGCGCCCGTATAGTTCCCGTCATCCACGGATTTCACATACAGATTCAGCGGCGAGCCACCATACAGGTATTTTGCGATAACCTGGTCAATACTGGTGGTCGCTTCAGAAAGCACGCCACCGGTAAGCATACACTCGGCATTGTGATTCGGAGTTTTCGAGAGAGGATCCAGACGGGATAAAATCAAAAGTTTTGAGCGCAGGGAATCGAACTGACTGCCCAGAACCGGCGACATATTTCCCGGGATCGCAGAAAGAGCGACTTCACGCGCGTAAGTTTGTTTTTCACTCCAAGTGAATTTCGCAGGATCCGGCAGCCAGTGCTCCACGGCTTGGCAGTGACCATTATGAATGGCGATGAAGCGTTTTTTTATTGTCGGCCCGGTCTGCGCCTCGGCTTGGGGAAGCATGGAAGGCAGAAAGGGCAGCGCCAGGGCAAGACCACCGGTGCCTCTTAAAAACTGACGACGTGATAACTTATTCCAATGCATACGAACCTCTTAAAGGGCCCCACGCTTGCGCAAACGGAAGTTTGCATCAAACGCTGGCGATTTAATCATATTTAAAATTGTGCCTGGTTGGTCGCCGCTTGAACTTGCCTTTGCCGGATCGACAAGTTGCGAGAAGCTGGTGTTCATTGAGCAGTTATCCGCAGCCGTGATCGCACGACCCATCGTATAAGTCCCCCATTGTTTCACCATACATGCTGGACCACGTGAAGAGTTGGCGATGGCGACCGACATTTCAGCCAAACCGTTTACTTCTGCTTCAGTGGAAGATTCGATGTTAGGTTTTACTTTCGCATTCACTGGATGATTTGCCAGAATATTTCCGTTCGCATCAAAGATGCTTTCCATAGTACGGTACTTACCGAAGGCATTGTAATTTTCCATCACAAAGCCCATCGGATTAATCAAGGCATGGCAGGCCTGGCAACGCACCGGTGAAGTGCGAGTTTCAATTTGCTGACGTTGCGACTGCGTTGGATCTGGAACTGGTGGAGCAAACAGATCCTTTTCATCCGGGGCAATTGTTGGAAGTGGAATTGAATCACAAAGAATATTTCTGCGAATCACCAGACCACGATGCACAAGGCTGGTGTTGTTGGTTGGGCTGAACATAAAGCCCACACGACTCATCAGACCCGGGCGTTCAACCGGAGAAAGGGCTGCACCTTTTGCGGCGCCATAAATCAAGGTCAACGCCTGACCTTGAGTGAAGCTCATCGAAGAGGTCATCATATCGCGGTAAGTTCCTGCCGTCGAATAAGTGAAATAGTTGGTGAAGTCGCGCATCTCCTGCATACCTTCAGGTTGAATCGACGCGCGCGGAATATTTCCTAAGAACCAATCGGAGTGATTCGATGAAGGCATGCGATTGATACCGAGCCATTGATTGTAAAACTCAGCCACATGTTCTTTTGATTCAGCGGTTGCGAACACGCGGTTCACAGCGGTTTTATAGCCTTCGACGGTTGCAAGATTTCCGCTGACGGCATCGTTCATCAATGCTGTATCAGGGCCTCGGCCTGTTGCCAGAAATGCGATACGAGTCGCCAATTCATAGTCAGTGATTTTCACCAGGTCTTCGCGGCCATTCACCGGTGTACCATTTAGTTCCGATTTATAAAGGAAGTTTGGTGATTGAAGCATGGCCATGATCGCGACAGTCAAACCATCGTTCACGTTGCCACCGAATTCGGAATTATAAAGATCTTTATAGAGTTGTTGTTCCGTCGTGGTCAGGGGACGACGGAAAACCAAGCGACCAAAGCCGTTAAAGAATGAAGTCCAGCAAGTGTCAGTCATGCCGCTGCTGGTGTTGCAGTTGTTCATCGCGGCGGCTCTCCAGGTCGAGCTGGTGGCAAACAGGTTCGCAACTTTTTTAGCCAGTGTCAGATATGCTTCAACGTGCGCCGCGGAAACCGTCATATCGGTCGAATCAAAAACTCCGGTTACGACATCTGCTGGTAAATTATCGATATCGGATTGCAAGGAATCGATGTTTGCTCGGCCATAAGATAAAACTTTAAGCGTTAATAAGTATTCACGACGTGACAGGCGGCGGAAGTCACGAACGCCAGGATCTTCTCCCGGTTGGCAAGAGAAGGTATTGGCCGGAACCACCGGAGCTGTTGGAGACGGAGATGGGGACGCGGTTGGCGATGTTGTTGGTGAAGGAGACACCGTCGCGGTTGCCGTTGGAGAAGGTGAAACAGTCGGAGATGGTGAAGTCGTTGCGGTCGCGGTCGGTGAAGGCGATGCCGACGGAGATGGCGTCGGTGTGACCGTTCCTGGTGAGCCTGGATTCAATGCCAGAGCAATCAACTGCAATTGTGTTTCTGACAAGGCAGAGAATGCAAACATCTGCGGAACATTTGAAATCGCCGTTTTAATATCAATCAATGATTTGCCCGATTTCGTACTGTTTTCAAAAACTCCGTGGCAACCAGCACAGTTTTGATTGTAAAGCTCGCGACCTTGCGCAAACTCTGCGGACTCATTGATATATTCCGGTGCATTTGTACCAGCGACACTTTGCAGATTGCTAATGACAGTAAAGCCCTCGCCACAGTTTTGAAACGACAGAATCGTCACTGTTGAAGCGGCAAGTATCAGGTAAGGCTTGACCCCAAATCGCAGTGCCTTTGCGAAGATTGCCTTTTTCAAATCATCCCCCAATAAACAGAAATCAAGTGACTTCAAGTTTACTAAAGTAAGCAGGGACATTAACTAAAAGTTTGTCGTTCGACTCAATTCAAGCCGAACTCTAGACGAAGGGTTCCCGTGTTCCCAAAAGTTTCCTTCGAAACGCTCGCGGAATTTGCAGAATTTTAAGAATTCAATTTTTCAAAAAACGAAAATTCTCAAAAAAGTTTTCAATAGGTAAACATAAATTAACAAATGTTCGTGATAAAACTTGGAAAAAAGAGGCATTTTTTCGCGAGTAAAAACTCAATTGATCACGCGGTGCTACATAGGAAAAACGCGTCTGATTGATGCTCCACGAAATTACACGTGAGGATTCTTCACAGGATTTTGACGATTTTCTTCTCTGAAAAGAGAGCAAAAAAAAATCTAAATAAATAATTATTTGCATGCTGTGCGTAAGATTTCGCAGAAGTTCCCCAAACATTCATTGGTTCTTGGTGTTACAAAGTTGTAAAAACGCGCCTCCAATGGGATACAACTGAGTCACTATGACAGGCACCTACAGAAGCATCCTCATTGAAGAAATGCGCAAGCGACAAAGAAAAAATCCGGCCTATTCTATGCGTGCTTTTGCACGCGACATTGGTGTTTCAGCCTCGCGTTTAAGTGAGCTGTTAAATTCCAAGGTGGGTCTTTCTGATTCCAGAGCAACAATCGTTGCTGATCGTCTGCAATTGAAAGGCAAAGAAAAAGCTTTCTTTATTGATCTGGTTCAAGCGGAACATGCACGCAGTAAGATTGCTAAAAAAGCGGCAAGTGAACGCGTCAGAGCTTACCTTCTTGATGCCAAGAAAATTTCTGACGAAGATTTCCATCTTATTTCCGACTGGCAGAATCTGGCGGTGCTGGAGCTTTTGGATATCCCTGACACCAAACATGACTTCACCTTCATTGCGAAAAAAATGGGAATCAGTGTTGCGGAAGCCGAAGCCACTGTGGCTCGCTTGATTAAAACCGGGTTGTTGAAAGAGAGCGAGGGGCGTTGGGTTCCTTCGGATTCGGATTCAACAACGACAGCGGATGTGCCGTCGGTAGCAATTCAATCTTATCACCGTCAAATGTTGGAACGTGCGAATCGTTCTTTGCAAGCTGATGCAGTGGATGCTCGCGATTTTTCGTCGGTGGTGTTCAGCTTGGATTCCAATCAGTTGACCTATGCCAAAGAACGTATCCGTGAGTTCCGTCGCGTGCTTTCTCAAGAGCTTGCCGGAATGCCTAGCAAAGACAAAGTTTACAGTTTAGCGATTCAGTTGTTTGAGCTTAAAGGGGATGAAGCATGAAGCACATCGTTGGCGTTTTAGTTTTACTTTTCGGGATGAATGCATTCGCGGTTCGTGAAGTGCAAAATGGTGGCGGGGGAGTCAACTCCAGCGGCAACATGGAGACTTTCTTTTCAGCGAATTTTAAATTGCAAGATGACCCCGAGTCTCCGGAAAATATTCCGGGTCTTGCCCGTCTGATTAATGAAATTGATTCCATGCCAATCAAGGCTTCCGTAAAAGGTTTGTTGATGGCGTCCGTCTTTCCAACGATGGATCGCAATTACTACCGTGTAAAAGGCGGAGAGCTTTCTCAGGCAACTCGGGATTCCATTTACCGTGAATACGCGCGTATGATGCAAATTCCCGTCAGCAAAGTTGTGCTTTTTGCTGCCACAGGTCCCGAAAGCAAAATCACAGTTTTGATGAAGGAATACTACTCGCTTAAAGAAAGCGAGCAAGCCGCAATCCTTCTTCACGAAGGACTTTGGATTGTAAGCTCCAACTTGACCTATGAACAAGTCGTCAGTTTGGAAGTCGATGCGCAAGCGTATTTCCAAGATCACAACAATGTTCAAGCCCTCTATCGTTTTGCGACGAATCTGGGGAATGTCTTGGCGGATCGTACGTTGCCCTTGGTGACTTCATTGGCGATAGACTTTCAACGTAAAATCGCGCCAATGGATCAAGGTGGCAGTTTGCAGACTGTTAAACTTGTGGACCTTTTGGGAGAGCGTTATGTGGATTGCATGATCTTGCATGACTTCTCCAACTACAAGACAAGAGTTGGCGATATTGATTATGTGCGCGCATGCAATCAAGTCATCAGTCAAAATGCAGTCCTTAGAGCTTCTAAAAATCCGAAGTCGTTGTACTATCCGGCACTTTTAGTTTACATGGGCCGCGCAGGACACGTGGATCTTTTGAGTCGTGAAAGTGATGTCGTTCACTTGATGTATAATGGTATAGATAGCAATTATGTCGAGTGGCGTAACAATCTCTATGTGAACTTCCAAGAACCTGTGGCAGGAAATCGTATGGATCTATTGATCTACGATCAAGATCAACGCATTGTCGGCCGCGTTCGCTTTTAAGAGTCAAAATCATGTTCGGTGATGATGTGTCATCGCCGAACAATCTAAAATGAGATTCATCTAATCTTATCAAGTTTCAAGATTTCTTAACCGATAAGCTTTTATGCTTATTTTTGGTCGTATTGGAAAGCAGTCATGGTGGAATGCTTGCAAGAAATCAGTCTTGCTTCTTCCATATATTCTACTAGCCTCTTGTACGCTTGAACTTAATCTCGTCGAAATGCCTGAACTTAAAGGACTTTCCAGCGTTACTGGAAAGCTTGTGGGCTATACGGCAACTTCTGGATTCTCCTCACAGTCCTCATCGGATTCGTGTACATCTCCGCGTGCTTATCTCTATAAAATGAGTTCTCAAGGGGAACTCCAAACGCCAGCTTTGGATTCGACTCTAATTGATACATCTGGAAAGTACTCTTTTACCAGCCAGGCTATCGGCAAAAGCGATTACAACGGAACCCTCGTAGTTGAGGTGCGTGATTGTTCTTCTTTGGTTTACTATCGTCCAGTGACCGGCAGTGCTGACCAGGACGTGAGTATGGCGTCATCTCTGTTGGGATTTGTGCTTTACACAGATCAAAAGAGTTCGCTGTATTCAGCATTGAATAAAGATCCTAAAAGTTTGAATTTTTTAATGGCTATGTTGGGCAGTGCTTCGAGCGCTCAAAAGGCCTATGAAATTTTGGTGGCCAGTGATGAAGCGACGGCGCGTTTTACGGAGCTTTTTGGTTTTGCACCGTCGACGCTTTTGGATGCGGCTCCTATCGTTTTATCTGTGACGACGCCGGCAGCAGGACAAGAAAAAATCGCCTTAGAACTTCAGGCGAAAGCCGTTCATTGGTCGACCGCTTACGATATCGTTTACCAATGGAAATTAGACAGTCAGGTGATCGGCTCAGGAGCAAGCTTTTTGTATGTTCCTTCCGGCGATTCGCAAGGCACTCACTCGCTGACTTTGACCATCGGAAAAAATGATGGCGCAGGCAGTGTGGATCTTACCAAAGAACATAAAATCATCACTTCGAGTTTGGA
This sequence comes from Bdellovibrio sp., assembly GCA_039594295.1. Lineage (GTDB taxonomy): Bacteria > Bdellovibrionota > Bdellovibrionia > Bdellovibrionales > Bdellovibrionaceae > Bdellovibrio. The sequence goes on along the minus strand of JBCNNR010000012.1, from coordinate 30,801 downwards.
AATTACCAACAATGTTTTGCCACAGCCGCTGGCATTTGTCGTTTCGAATCCCGCTCATGCGGATACTCGGGCCATCAATACCCGAAGTGTCACGGTGACGATGTACACGGGGGCTTCGTTGGCATTGTGTGATTCCTTTAAGGAATTGCTCCTGAATGAAAGTGCAACGGCTCCTTCGTCGTCAGAAACGTTCCCTGTGGTCTGCTCTCAGAACAACTCTCAGGATGTTAATTATACTATTTCCTCTGCGGGCGATGGTGTGAAGTCCCTGTATCTGTGGGCTAAGGACTCTGCCGGTGTTGTGTCGCAGATTCCGACCACCGTCAGTGTGACCTTGGATACGACAATTCCGACGGTGACCATTACAACGACGCCGTTGGCACAAAGTAAGTTCAATTCTCAGAGTTTCGCATTTACCGGAAATGATGGTGTTGGCAGTATTGATCACTTTGAATGTCAATTAGATGCGGGCACGTGGGCGACGTGTTCCAGCCCGGCGTCCTTTATCGGTTTAGCTGAAGGCGATCATACCGTCGCCGTTCGTGCGGTGGATACTGCGGGGAATACGTCCCTTGCAGATTCAAAAACTTGGCACATCGACTTAACGGCGCCGGTTCTGTCCCTGTCAGGCCCGGGTACATTGACCAACTCTTTGTCTGCGGCATTTACTTTGATGGCAACAGACAGTGGTGGTTCTGGAGTTGCCAGTTACTCTTGCAGCGTGGATGGTGCGGCTTATTCGACCTGTGCCGCGGTCGTGAATTTGGTGCTGACAGCGGGGTCTCATACTTTCAAAGCCCGTGTGTATGATGGGGCCGGTAACAGTTCGCTGATTCAAACTTATTCCTGGACGATTGATACAACGGCACCAACGGTGACGTTGACTTCGAAACCTTTGACGACAACGAATTCATTGAGTGCCAACTTTAGCTTTGTCGGAAGTGATTCCGGCGGGGGCAGTATTGCAGGTTATGAGTGTGCTCTGGATGCTGGCAGTTACGCGAGCTGCACGTCGCCTAAAAATTACAGCAGCCTCGCTGATGGCGCACATACATTTAAAGTCAGAGCGACAGACACAGCGGGAAATATTGGTTCTGCGACAACTTATGTTTGGACGGTGGATACGACCACTCCGATGGCCTCCATTTCGTCTTATCCGGATTCGGTGACAAATCAAACTTCCGCGACTTTTGTTTTTGCAGCGACTGCTCCATCCGGTGGATCTATTACCGGTTACGAGTGTCAGTTAAACACGGGTGGCTGGTCATCTTGTAGTTCGCCGAAAACTTATAACTCCCTCGTTCAAGGAAGCTATGTTTTCGAAGTCCGCTCTATTGATAACAATGCGAATATCAGTGCTCCGATCAGTTACAGCTGGATCGTGGATACGACATTGCCAGTTTTGACTTTGTCACAAACGCCGGCCGCTTTGACAAATTCTCAAGCAGCCCAATTCCAGTTTTCGGCAACTGATTCCGGCGGCGGTGCAGTTGATATTTATTCATGTCAATTGGATGGCGGAGGATACTCGGAATGTTCCAGCCCGCGTGATTTAAGTGGATTAAGTCAAGGTTCCCACACCTTTGATGTGAAAGTCAGAGATACGGCGGGGAACTCGAGCACTGTGCATTCGTATTCATGGGTTGTGGATTTGACCGTGCCAACTTTGACTCTGCTGACAACTCCGAGTGCTTTGACGAACTCAACCTCAGCAGCTTTCACTTTCAGTGCCGCTGATTCCGGCGGGGGAAGTATTGCTGGCTTCTATTGCAGTTTAGATGGCGCTACTGCTGTCGCTTGTGTTTCAGGAGTGTCTTATAATTCACTGGCTGGTGGAGTTCACAGCTTTGAAGTTTATGCTGTGGATACGGCGGGGAATAGTTCTGCAGCTTCAAGTTTCAGTTGGACTGTGGACGTGACACCTCCTGTTTTAAGTATCACCAGTAAACCTGCTGCCAATTGGAATTCTGCCGCAGCAAGTTTTTCATTTGTCGCCACAGATTCGGGTGGTGGTGCCGTTGCGGGTTATCAATGTAAAATCGACGGTGGCACTTATGCCTCTTGTACGACGGGTGTCACTTACACGGGCTTGTCGCAAGGATCGCATCAGTTCTATGTTTATGCGACGGATACAGCGGGTAACCAAAGTGCTGCTCAGACTTATTCCTGGATCGTGGATACTGTTGCACCGGTTGTGACTATTGATACTCCAGTTGCCAGCAGCACCGTGGTGCCAGTGGGATCCGTGAGTTCTTATGCGATCTCGGGAAGTTGTTCTGAAAATGGCAGTTCTGTGACGGTCGCAGGATTATCTGGCGTGACGGCGGCTTGTTCTTCGGGAGCTTGGTCGACGAATTTGAATCTGTCAGCCTTGGTGGATGGTTCCTACAGTTTAAGTGCAAGTCAGACGGACGCTGCTGGAAATACGGGTTCTTCTTCTTCGAAGGTTGTTATCAAAGATACAACAGCACCGACGATCACTCTGACGACGCCTTCTGCAACAGCAGGTGGAAATATACTAAATGTCACTTGGGTGGTGACCGAGGCCAATGTTCCAAGCAGCTCATCTTTTACAGTGGAAATTTACAATGGTTCTGCGTGGTCGGCGTTTGGAACTTTGGCGGCGACAGCGGGTCTTAATTCCGCAAAATCATATACGTTAAATTCTGTCAGTGCTCCAGCTTGGAATATTTCAACAGCGCGGGTGCGTGTGACATTGACGGACCAGGCGGGGAATGCGGCAACGGCGACCTCAAATTCGTTCACTATCGATAGCACGGCTCCAGTCCTGTCATCCTTTATTTTGAACAATGGTGTGGCAGCAACGACGAATAACAACGTTAAAGTTGCCGTCACCGCATCTGACTCTTTAACAAATATTTCCAAAGTTTGTATGCAAACCAATAACACGGCACCAACTGCCGCAAGCAGTTGTTGGGTGACGGTGAGCTCTTACGGTTTGACGGCGGCAAAAACACTCAGCACTTCCAGCATCTACTTTAACGTGGGATTGCTTTCAGGAACTTATCCGATTTACATCTGGCTGATGGATGCGGTTGGAAACATCTCGACAAATGCGTCTGCTTCCGGAGTGGATCATGGGTCCGTGGCCTACAATTCACCGCAACCACCCGTGGTTAACGCCATTCAATTGACGTCCACGAACTCGCCGGCAGCACCACCCGCAGGAACTGATCTGGTTGTCAGCAGTGGCAGTTCCATTTACTTAAAGTGGAACATCAGCAGCGTAACAGGATTGTCGTCTGCTCCGATTAATATCTTGTACACGACGGATGATTCCACTGAAGCGGGAACATTGGCGACAGGGCTTGCCAACTCCTCCAATGGCGGCTGTACCGTTTCAGCAGGGTTTACGGGTTGTGCGGTTCTTTCTGCCCCCGTGGGGACTTATTTCCGCTTAAAAATCAAAGTCACCGATGCTTTGGGCTTTTCGACAAATATCACCAGCAATCCGTTGAATTCGGGTTCGATTAATTTCTTGGCGGGTAGTACGGATCTGGGCTTGGGTTCCAGTGCGAAATCTGCTGTCTTGCAACCATCAGGAACGAATGCCTTGGCGGTGCTTGATGATGGACGAATTTTCGTGGTTGATTCGCGCGGTTTGGCCTGGGTGAATCCGGCAACGGGTGTTTATGAAATTTTAGCGACCTATGCAGGGACGGCTTCGGGCGATGGTGGTGCATTGACCAGCGCTAAATTCAAATCTATCGCCGGTATTTGGGTGGATAATAATAATGATATTTTGGTTGCTGACTACAGAACCATTCGTAAGATCAACACTCATGTCAGTCCGATGACAGTGTCTCGTTATATTGGTGGCGGTACCAACTCCGGCGACTATGTTTCTGGTGGTCAGAACTATTTGGCGACAGCGGATATTTCGAAACTGACAGTGGCTGCCAATGGCGATGTATTTTTCCGCGATGTCAGTGGAACCAAGCTTAGAAAGTATTCCGTAAGTACCGACACTTTAAGTACGATTACATTCACGGGGAGCGGTAATACTTATTCGAGCAGTCAGGATAATACAAAATGTACGACTGCCTCTTATTACATGACCTTTGATGATTCTGGTAATGTGAATAATCTGATCTGGTGGTTGCAACTTGGTGTTTCGACGGACTGTCCGTTCTCGACATCGACCAATGAGGGACGTGCTTCCGCGCAAGTGGATCCGGTGACTGGTGTCAGCTTTTTGCCAGCACCAGGTTATATTAAGGCCGCAGCAGGTTTCCGCGATTTTGCAAATTTTTATAATGACCGAAGTGGTAATGCTTACGCGGCCAACAGTGGCTCTGGTGTTGTTCAATCTATTTTCAAATTCAATTCAGCGACATTAAGTTGGACACAACTCTATGGTACTAATAAAGCTGGAACATGCCCTGATAATACTTTGGAAGACAGTTGTGCGATCTCTGCGCAGTCATTGGCCTTCAACAGTCAGGGACAGATTTTCTATATCGACTCTAAATCCAAAGCTGTGCGCACGATCGATGCTAATAATAAAATTCAAACTCTGGTCGGTGATCGCCTGGGTTCAGATGACGGAAAACAAGCTCTTGCGGCACGCTTCTCGAATTTGACGGATGTGAAGTCCTGGACATCCTCTGGTCAAAGTTACATCACGGTCTTCGATCTTTCTGACGTCCGTGTCCGTGAATTTATGCCAGGGAATACAATTTATACCGTTGCTGGCGTTCAGTGGGCGGGAAATCCTGCAGTCGGGTCGGTCGCGACCGAAAATCCGATCGGTACGACGGCAGATAACTATCCGTCACGTATTCAAGTCGCCAAAAACGGGGATATCTACATGCCTCGTGGAGGTGGCTATTTCTCCATGATCACTCGTGCCACAGGATTGTGGTCGGATATTTGGACGGGATTTGGTTATGGACCGGCGGTTGTCGCGATGACTGACAACGCCATTATGACGAATACTTTCAGTTACAATTTAACTTATGGTTCCGTTGATTCTCGTTTCAGTCTGTATAATAAGACCGCCAACACGATGACCAAAGTGGTTTACTATGGTGGCGGGGTGACTGTTCCTGCCACAGTGTGTGCGGATGGAACGGCCTTGAACGCCTGTTTGGCAACCGGTCTTACCAAAGACAGTGGTTTCCAAGGTGCTTTTGATTCCGTCAGCAATATGTGGCTGATCCCAGAGGTGAATTTAAAACGTATTGCTCAGTTCGCCGCTGATGGATCCGGTACGATGGGAACTTACTTTACAACCAGTCGTAACTTTGCTCGCTTTGATATCAATCGCACGGCGGATATGTCGAAAAATTACGTTTATACGTGTAGTACCGCGGGCAAGCTTTATAAGTATGATTTAAATAATGGCGGTGCTGAGACAGAATTAAGCATGCCAAACTCGACGATTACTTGTGCCAGCGCCATCTCTTACGACCGCAACCGCAACTCATTGCTATTCATCTACTCGCAAAATGGCTTGAAGGGTGTTGCGGAATACGTCAACCCTTAGATAGTTTTTCGCGCACCCGAGGAACCACTTGGGTGCCATAGAGTTCGATGCATTTCATTAAGTCTTCATGGGGCAGCGATCCCAGGCTGTACTTCAAGTCAAAGCGAGCCACTCCCAAATACTTAACTGTGTTGGCAATTTTATTGGCAACGGTTTCTGGCGAGCCCACATAAAGGGAGCCTTCATCTCCAATTTGGTGTTCAAATTGTTCCTTCGTGATGGGCGGCCAACCACGATCTTTGCCGATGCGATTCATCATCAAACGATAATGGGGCCAGATGGTTTCTTTTGCTTCCTCGTCTGTTTTTGCGATGAAGCCTGGGGAGTGAACGCCGATGGGTTGGGTCTTTTGGTTAAACTGACTGAGGGATTTATAATACAAATCCACAAAAGGTTTAAACTGTTTGGGATCGCCACCGATGATTGCTAACATCAGAGGAAATCCATAATGAGCGGCGCGCAGGACGGATTTAGGAGTGCCCCCGACGCCGATCCAGGTGCGTAAAGGTTTGGCTTCAGTTTGTGGAAAAACGCTTTGATTGGTGACGGGGACTCGGGTATTTCCCGCCCAATTCACGGGATTGCCTTTTAAAATTTGCGCGAACAAATCTAATTTTTCTTCAAAGAGTTCTTCGTATTGCTCAAGATCAAATCCAAATAATGGGAAGGATTCGATAAATGATCCGCGGCCCATGATAACTTCCGCGCGACCGTTGGAAATCGCATCGATCGTCGCAAATCTTTGAAAGACTCGTATTGGATCATCAGAACTTAAAACAGTGACTGCAGAACCCAGGCGAATTTTTTTTGTTTGCGCAGCAATGGCGGCTAGGACTACTTCTGGAGCGGAGATTGCAAAGTCATCGCGGTGGTGTTCGCCCACACCGAAAAAGTCTAAACCCAGTTGATCTGCCAAAACTCCTTCGGCAATCACATTGCGAATCACTTGGGCTTGGGGCAGAGTCCGACCATTTAAGTCGTAAGTCACGTCTCCGAAAGTATCCAAACCCATTTCCAGTTGTGCTGCCATAATGTACTCCTGCTGGTGCTATCAGTGTAGCGGGAGATCCCAGTTTTTAGCATTGTAAAAGTGCATAAAAAAACGGTAGGATGACAGGCAATCGAGGTCCACGATGTCCTATTGTTCTGCGCTCAAGCACATGTCTGATGAGAAAAAGGCGATCCACAAACCGTATCATGACAAAGCCTATGGTTTTCCGATTCATTCGGATGACGAATTATTTTGTCGTTTGATATTGGAGATCAATCAAGCGGGCCTCAGTTGGGAAACGATTTTAAAAAAGCAGGACACCTTCCGTAAGGCGTATCATAACTTTAATATTAAAAAGGTCGCCTCATATAAGGCTGCGGATCGTCAGCGATTGATGAAAGATCCCGGAATCATTCGCAATCGTTTGAAAATCAATGCTGCGATTGAAAATGCTAAAACTATCCTGGAACTGCAAAAAGAATTTGGCTCGTTCAAAAAATGGATCGAACATCATCATCCTTTGACAAAGGCTGAATGGGTAAAGGTCTTTAAGAAAACTTTCAAATTCACCGGTGGTGAAATCGTGAATGAATTCTTGCAAAGTGCTGGTTATCTGGAAGGGGCCCATGATCCAAGCTGCGAAATCTACAAAAAGGTTTTAAAAGCAAAACCCCTGTGGAATCAAAAGGTTCAAGTGAACGGCAAGGTTGCAAAAAAGCCCGTCGGTACCAAATCACCAATTAAAGCAAAACCTCGCAAAAAGAAGTAAGCCATGGAACATCCGGATTCAATCTCTGAAATGATCAAGGTGATTCAAAAGTTCTGCGAGGAGCGCGATTGGGATCAGTTTCATCCTCCCAAGGATTTAGCGATTGGTATGTCGACGGAAGCCAATGAGTTGTTGGATCTGTTTCGTTTTAAATCCGAGACGCAGATTCAGGAAAAAATGAACTCGCCGGAATTTAAAGAAAAAGTCTCTGATGAATTGGCGGATGTGTTTTTCTTTGTCCTTCGTTTTGCGCAGATGAATCAAATTGATTTAGGTGGAGCTCTACAAAAAAAGCTTGCTAAGAATGCCGCCAAATATCCTGTGGAGACCGCTAAAGGCTCCAATAAGAAATATAACGAATAATTAAGTGAGCTCCAGGGACAGCATTTTTGCCAGGGGACCGATTGTCATGGAGCTATCCTCATTGGCAGCGCTGATATATAAATCCACCTTAGGAAAATAGCGAACCGTGATGTTGGCATCGAGTGTTTCGCAATTTTTTGCAGGTGTTGTCACGGAATGTCTGCGACACATGACCGGGCGATGATCATAAATACTGCAAGAACCTTCGCCGTTTAAAAAAACACAGGGGTTGTCGGGATTGCGAGAGCCTTGTTTCCATTGCGGATCCTGTAGTTCGCGCTGACTTTGTCTTTTCAGGCGTTCACGGTCGATAACATGGCCGTCTTTTACTAATTTTCCTAAGATGCGAGCTTCATGACTGGTGACTTCGACTTCCATGTGGCAGCAGGCCGAGCAACCTTTGCGACAACTGATTTGAATATCTTTTTCAGAATCAATTTCTTCCTCGACCAACGCGTGCAGGGCGCGAGCGCGCAAACTTCCGGTGGGGACTTCCAAAAGGTCATCGCGAATGCGAGAAAGCTCATTATCCAAAGATAACAGAAAAGCTTTAAAAGTTTCCGCATCCAACTGGGACTCGTAGCCGTTCACGAAGTTTTTAAAAGAGCGCGTCAGGCGGGGATGCAATGCTAGAAATTCCGGAAGTGTCATTGAAAGAGTTTAGCTTTGTTTGCTAGGATATGCCATGACTTTGCCACTTCAATACTTTCAGCTTTGGTTGCTGAAATTTTTCACATTTCTATTGGGATGTATGTCCTGCTTTTTCTTCCAATCGCAACTGGGGATGACACCGGTGATGGGGGCCGCTCTTACGGGATTGCTGGGCACTTTTATCCCGGAAACCAAACGCATCGAAAAAACTCACGTGCACGCCAATATTTATATGGGGGCTTTCGTGGCGATGGGCTCCAAAGTCACCGAGCAAGGATTCTGGGAAATCTTGTTGGTCTCTGGTATCGGCAGTCTTATTTACTTTGTGATGAGCCGCTATTTTAAGGGTATGGGAGGCCGCTTGGGGTTGATCGCCTTTATTTCATCACTGCTCGGTCTCGCTTTAAAGGTGATGGTATGACACTTTTGGGCGTGATGCTGGTCGCGGCTTTAAGTGCGCAAGTGACATATTATTTGATTCACACCAAGCAATGGCCCACGGTGCGCGCTTCGGCGCTGCCGACTTTAATTTTTGTTGTGATTTTGCAGCACTCTGGGATTAATTGGGATGGAGCTTTGCAAGCGGCCTATTTCGGTGCCACTTTCGTGGGGATGACGGATAAATCGCGTCTTGGCTGGCGAAGAGTGCTAATTGCCAGTGTTATTTTCTCGTTGGTATTTACATTTCTAATTCCTTACGCAAAAGGAATTGGTGGAGGCCTCGGTGCCGCCGCGTTTGCATCCTGCTCGGTCGTCTATTTTTTAACAAATGCCTTTAAGAAGATAGCAAAGATCGCCAAGCCTTAAGGGGCCAAAATGTGTACTCTGTGGGATTTGCTATTGTTTGCTTGAGCGTTAATAACCCAGTGCTTACCCTGAAGGCATGAGTAACAATTATTTTGCATCTCCGTTTGCAGGTAAGATGCTTAAAGACCAAACCACGAATCCCAATATCATTGTCGGCGATTACAGTTACTATTCGGGATATTATCATGGCCATTCCTTTGATGATTGTGCTTGGTATCTGCCCAATGATCGCAGCGATGTGGATAAGCTTTATATAGGAAAGTTTTGTTCCATTGGTTCTGGCGCAAGTTTTCTGATGGGAGGAAACCAAGGTCATCGCAAAGAATGGATTTCAACTTATCCTTTCGCCTTTATCACTCAGGATCCGATTTTTCAAAAAGCGCAAAATTCTTATCGCCCGGCGGGCGACACCGTGATTGGGCATGATGTGTGGATTGGTGCCGAAGCGATGATTATGCCGGGTGTTCGTGTCGGGAATGGCTGTGTGATCGGTGCCCGCACGATGGTTACAAAAAATATTGAGCCTTATTCCGTCGTCGTGGGTGGGGGAGAAGTGGTGCGCAAAAGATTTTCCGACCCGGAAATTTCGATGCTGATGGAGATGAACTGGTGGGACTGGTCAAAAGATGCTTTGGCAGATGCGATGCCACTGCTGACCAGTAATGACATCGTTTCTCTTTATCGTTTCTGGGAGAAGCGTAAAACTCAAGCGCCGGCGATTTTGTAAGCACCTTTGCGAAGATTGATTCCGTATTCCAGATAAGCCTTCATGGCGCAAATCATTTGCGACCAGCCCATGCAGTTGCCATAGGAATTTTTGATGTCTTTTTCATCATCTTTCCAGCCAGATTCTGAAACCTTTACTTTGGTTTCGTTGGCGTTCAAAGATTCAAAGTGAAACTCGACGGTGTTATCGCCCGCGCCCGAAGGATTGCCCCATTCAAAAACGATCAGTTGATCTTGAATCACTTGTTTGGACTTCACCGGGAAAGGTCCTGGAAAATCTGCAAACTCCCATTGCACCGTGGTGCCTTCTTTGAGGGGAGCTGAGGCTCCGGCGGTCGTGAAGTACTTGCTGATTTGGTTGTTGTCGTAAACGGCATTAAAAACTTCGCGCACTGGCTTTTGAATGATAATCCAGACTTCAAATTTTGGAATCATGGCGACCTCCGTTTTGGATTTTGAGTCTTTAATGATTGATCGAAGTGTATTTCATTGTAAAGTGATTGTATGACATCATTTCAGAAGCAAATAGAGTGGATTGAAAAAAACTTTCGTGAAATCACAGAATCCGATCAGGTTTCGTTGGATCTCAAGTACGCAACTGCTGATAACTTTATGAATTTTGATGTTTATCAGGGTTTCGATCGTTGCTTTGTTGCTCCAGCAGCCTATGAAATGTTCATGCGCGCTTGCCAAGAGTTGAAACGCAAGCATCCCACTTTGAAATTTTTAATTTGGGATGCCCTTCGTCCGCGCAGTATTCAGGCGCAGTTTTATTCGCATCTTGAGGGAACTCCCTTTCAAAACTATGTGGCGCCGCCATATCCAGGTTCCTTGCATAACTTCGGCATGGCCATGGATCTGACGTTGATGGAAAAAGACGGCGACGCTTTGGATATGGGAACAGGATTTGATGATTTCCGAGACCTTGCACAACCAAAATTAGAAGAGCAGTTTTTAAAAACCGGCGAACTCACGCAGCTGCAATTTAGCAACCGCATGATTTTAAGAAGTCTTCTGGAAGACCAGGGTTTTAAAGTTTTAGAACACGAATGGTGGCACTTCAATGCTCTTCCGAAAGACCAAGTTCACGGCAAACATCCAATTCTGGAATAGATCGAAAACTAGGCAGCTTTCAAATTGAATTCAATCTGATCGTATTCAACGATGGGAGTCTTGATGGAGCGTCCTGAAACCGTCGATGTTTTGATTTTGATGACGCCGACACTTTCGAAGAATAGAATTATTTTATTAAGATTAGATACGTCCATTTCTACGAGTTTGGCCAGTTCATAGACGGATTTGGGCTTTTGATTCAAAATAACCGCCAAGAGTCCCATGTTTTTCACAAACCTATCGAATTCTTTTTTGTCGTCAAAAGAGACTTCATAATGTTCTCCCTTGAGTTTGCCTTTTCGCGCATTTTTTAGCGCTTTCTTGAAGTCGGAAAGAGACTCTGTGCTTGATTTGATGGATACAATGAGTTTTTTCACAGTTTAATTCCTAAATTTTTAAAAACAATTTCCTTAAAATCTGCGATGAGTCTGTCGTCATTTTTATAACGATATTCAAATTCTTTATCGTTAATATGAATATGCGGCCCTTTCGGGTGGTGATTATCCAATGCCCGTGAGTCGTCAGTTTTGAATAGTATCTTAAGCGAGCCTTCATTTCTATATACCACCCATAATGGTTTAAAACAACCTATACTGGTTAAAAAATACCTATATATTTATAGTTTACCCAATGGTATGCATTTGGATGCCCAGTGTTGGGTGGCATCTGTAAAGGAGATGAGTGGCGGTTAGATCCGGAGTTTGGAAACTCGATAGACCCAAAAAAAATGGCCCTGGGAATGAAGGGTTTCACCAGGGCCTAGAGGGACTCTTGTTCTTTAAAAGGAACTTGTATTTTTAAGGGAAGAGCGAAGGACCATAATTACCCAAGGTGCTCTCTAACACGAGTTAAAAGTCCGTAAGCTTCTGCCAATTCTGATTAAAAATTCGTCATCTCTTTTGCGTCTGAACTCTTAGGTTGATGCGTGGTGCTAATTCGAAGGAGTCGCTCGAGAGCCTCTGGACTGTCTGCCAGCATTAAAGAGGGGCTTTGTAAGTACCTGATTATACAAAGCAAATAAGTTAGCTTTTTGGGGCTGAAAAAAAGTAATTCGGCAGCTTGACGGAATGGCATCTGAACCCACATTTATCCTGTGTTATTCAAGCTTTAAACCACGGTATTGGCTGGCACTGGGATGATTACGAAATCCGGGTGGGCATTTAAGGAGAAATCAAACATGGGTAAAATCATTGGTATCGACTTAGGGACGACTAACTCATGCGTCGCTATTATGGAAGGCGGAGAAGCCAAAGTTCTTGTGAACGAAGAAGGCGCCCGCACGACTCCCTCAGTTGTTGCTTACACAAAAGACGGTGACCGTCTTGTAGGTCAAATCGCGAAACGTCAGGCTGTGACGAATCCAGAGAACACAATCTACTCTGCGAAACGTTTCATCGGTCGTCGTTTTGAGGAAGTTCAAGAAGAAATCAAACTGGTTCCGTACAACGTTGTTGCTAAAGGCAACGACTGTGCATTCAAAGTTCAAGGCAAAAACGTGTCTCCAGAAGAGATCGGTGCTGCGGTTCTTGCGAAACTTAAAAAAGTTGCGGAAGACTATTTGGGCGAGCCGGTAACTGAAGCAGTTGTCACTGTTCCAGCTTACTTCAACGATGCTCAACGCCAAGCTACTAAAGACGCGGGTCGTATCGCAGGTCTTGAAGTAAAACGTATCATCAATGAGCCGACAGCGGCTGCATTGGCATACGGCATGGATAAGAAAAAAGAAGAGAAGATCGCTATCTTCGACTTCGGGGGTGGTACGTTCGATATCTCCATCCTTGAAGTGGGTGACGGTGTCGTTGAAGTTCGTTCTACGAACGGTGACACGCACTTGGGTGGTGACAACTTCGATACAGTTATCTTGGAATGGTTGATCACTGAGTTCAAAAAAGACCAAGGTATCGATTTGAAAAACGATAAAATGGCTCTTCAACGTTTGAAAGAAGCGGCTGAGAAAGCGAAAATCGAACTTTCCTCTGCTCAAGAGACTGAAATTAACTTGCCGTTCATCACGGCAGACCAAACAGGTCCTAAACATTTGCAAACGAAATTGTCTCGCGCAAAATTCGATCAAATGACTGAAGATCTGGTAAAACGCTCTATGGAGCCTTGCCGCAAAGCTTTGGCTGATGCGGGCTTGAAAGCTTCTGAAATCGACGAAGTTGTCTTGGTGGGTGGTTCGACTCGTATTCCTTCTATCCAAAAGGCAGTTAAAGAGTTCTTCGGTAAAGAGCCAAACCGCACAGTGAACCCAGACGAAGTTGTTGCGATCGGTGCAGCAGTTCAAGGGGGCGTTCTTGCGGGTGATGTGAAAGACGTGTTGTTGCTAGACGTAACTCCGCTTTCACTTGGTATTGAAACTTTGGGTGGTGTCATGACTCCGCTTATCGAGCGCAACACAGCGATTCCTACTAAGAAATCACAAGTGTTCTCGACTGCAGCAGACAACCAACCGGCAGTGGACATCCACGTTCTTCAAGGTGAGCGTAAGATGGCTGGCGACAATAAAACACTAGGTCGTTTCGAACTAGTGGGTATTCCACCAGCTCCACGTGGCGTTCCTCAAGTTGAAGTAACATTCGACATGGACGCGAACGGTATCTTGCACGTATCTGCGAAAGACATGTCTTCTGGTAAAACTCAGCAGATCAAAATCACGGCACAAAGTGGTTTGTCTGAAGAGGAAATCAAAAAGGCCGTAGCAGATGCTGAAGGTCATGCTGACGAAGATAAGAAAAAAGCGGAAGCAGTGACTCACAGAAATAACCTGGACAACTTGGTTTACCAAACTGAGAAATTGATCAAGGATTCTGGATCTCAATTGCCTGAGGCTGAAGTTAAAACTGCGAACGATGCGATCGCTGATGCTAAAAAAGTTCTTGAGAACAAAGGTGCATCTGCTGACGAATTGAAAGCAGCTTTCGACAAACTTCAATCTTTGACTCACACAATGACTTCTGAGCTTTACAAAAAGCAAGGAGCGCAAGGCGGTGATGCGGGTCAGGGTGGCGCAGCAGGTGCTGAGGCCGGTGGCGAGAAAAAAGCTGACGGCGACGACGTGATCGACGCTGATTACAAAGACGTGAACTAATCGTTCCTCCCGTAATACATGTAAAAAACCACTAAGCCCCCGGCGGAAACTCCGGGGGCTTTTTTTCGGGAAAGGTACGGACACACTTTTGGTAGCAAACCCGCGTCACCAGTGACGCGGGTTTGCTACCAAAAGTGTGTCCGTACCATTTAAATGGGAGCTATGGAATTGGTTGAGGTTTTTCAAGGTGCACGGGTCGAAAAGTTTAAGCGTGGTGATGTCATCTATAAGATGGGTGAGGTTCCTCAGAATATTTATTTTCTGAAAGAAGGGCTGGTGGGCCTTGTGGTGTGGGGGGAGTCAGGCAAAGATCACCTGCTGCGCTTGTTTAAGAAGAATCAAATTTTCGGGCATCGCAGTTTTTTTGCCCAAGAACCCTATCATGCTTCGGCAACGGTTTTGGATGATACGACTGTTTTGGTTTTGTCCAAGGACGAGATGCGAGCCCGGATGAAGGGAAACTGTGATCTGGCGGAGAAACTTTTGCAGACGTTGGCGGCCGAGCTTCGACGTTCGGAAGAAAAACAAGTTGTACTGACCGAGAAAGATGTGACGGCGCGAATTGCAGAGGCCGTGGTTTACTTTAAAGACCTTCATCCGACTCACTCATGGACTCGCCAGGAGATCGCTGATTTCTGTGGTACGACAGTCGCTACGGTCATTCGTACGCTGGCGAAATTTGTAGAAGACGGCCTCATTGAGCAACGAGGCCGTGAAATCGTGATTTTGAAAAAAGAAGAGCTACTTTCTCAAGGGTAGCTTGATATAGCTGGTTCCGTTGTCCTCGGGTGCCGGTAAGTGTCCTGCGCGAATGTTAATTTGAATACTTGGCAACAACAGTTTGGGTGCACTTAAGGTGGCGTCGCGCTTGGTTCTAAACTCCACAAATTGATCTTTTGTGGTTTCAGCTTTCAATTGAATGTTCTTGGCTTTTTCTTCACCCACGGTTGTTTGATATTGCAGCTCGCGACCTTGCGGCTGATAGTCGTGACAAACAAAAATGCGCGTTTCGTCAGGAAGGGTATAGATTTTTTTAGTGATGGAATCATACAAAGCTTCCGCGCTTCCTGCTGGGAAGTCACAACGGCCGGTTCCAGAGTCCGGCATAAAAAGCGCATCTCCGGTAAACAGAGC
Organism: Bdellovibrio sp.; assembly: GCA_039594295.1. Classification (GTDB taxonomy): domain Bacteria; phylum Bdellovibrionota; class Bdellovibrionia; order Bdellovibrionales; family Bdellovibrionaceae; genus Bdellovibrio. The sequence continues at coordinate 15,647 of JBCNNR010000012.1, read as the reverse complement.
ATCTTCGATCAAATAAGATGCGCAAGCCGGCGTGTGACCGGGAGTAAAAAAAGTTTTGATACTCAACGAACCGGCTTTTAATATGTCGTTTTCTTTCAGCAAGACATCAAAGTCGGTCCCGAAGACATTAAAGTCTTTGGGCATATTAAAGACGGGCTTAAAAAGCTTTTGAACGTCAGTGATTCGTTCCCCAATTGCCACTTTGATTCCAGGAAAAATATCTTTAAAAAGTTGAGAGCTGGACAGATGATCTGCGTGCGCATGGGTCTCCAGCACGAAGTGTGGCTGTAGTTTGTTTTCTTTAATATAAGCGACAACCTGATCCATGGATTGAGTGGATAACTTAGATGTTGCCGGATCATAGTCCCAGACAGGATCGATAATAACAGCATCCAGAGTCAGAGGGTCGTGAACGACATAGGTCAATGTGAATGTCGCCGAGTCAAAGAAGTGTTGAATATGGATCTTGTTCATAATGAGACTCCTTTTGTTTCCTGGCCCATGTCCATAATATTTCAGGCCGAACGAGATTCGTTATGTCGGTCATCATAATAGGTCTGCCAAGAATAGCTTTAGGATGTCTCCATGTGAAGGAGAAAACGTATGCGGGAGATCACATGTGAAGAGCTGCATAAAATGCTCAAAAAGATCAGAATCATCGATGTGCGTACACCCGAGGAATATCGGGGCGAGCTGGGGCACATTGCGGGCGCGGAGCTTGTCACTTTGGGCCCGGCACTGGAGACCTTTTTAAAGACACAAAGTCCCGATCAAGAAATGGTCTTTGTATGTCGCAGCGGAGCTCGTTCTGGACAGACGACACTGGCCAGTGAAGAGTTAGGTTATAGAAAGACCTATAACCTGGTTGGCGGCATGGTTCGATGGAATGAATTAGGCTACGAAAAGGAGACTGAATAAAATGATGCAATCAATTCTTATGGCGCTTGCGGGGGGTGCTTTGATTGGCCTCGCTGCTTCGTTGATGCTGATTTTGAATGGCCGCGTGACTGGCATCAGCGGCATCGCCAACGGGCTCTTAACTTTGCAAAAAGGCGACTATCTGTGGAGGGCTACATTTGTTGTGGGCTTGATAGCCGGTGGTGCGATATTGGCGCATTTACAGCCTGAGATGTTCGCGAATACAAGCGCACGCACCGACGTGATGATTGCAATCGCAGGCGCGATCGTAGGTTTCGGAACCGTGTTGGGAAGTGGTTGCACCAGTGGACATGGGGTCTGCGGAATTTCCAGATTATCTCCACGCTCCTTAGTCGCAACGATAATTTTTATGTTGGTGGGGATGATCTCGGCGACAATTTTAAAGTCATTTTTGGGGGTGTAAAGTGAAACGACAACATATTCAGGCAGTCGCCTCCTTGGCTGTAGGATTTATTTTCGCATTGGGATTGGGAATTTCTGGAATGACTCAACCTCAAAAAGTGATCGGATTTCTGCAACTGGGAGAAGGATGGGATCCTTCGCTGATGTTTGTCATGTTGGGGGCCATCCCGGTGAATGCTCTGGTGTATTTCATCGTTAGAAGAAAGGCATCTCCTTTACTGGATACCCGGTGGCATGTGCCGACCTCTCGTGAAATCACTAAACCATTGATGATTGGGAGCGCCATGTTTGGTTTTGGCTGGGCCCTCGGTGGATATTGTCCTGGGCCTGCTCTGACCTCGTTAGGGGCCGGTTCAAGGAGTGCGATTTTATTTGTCGTATTTATGTTTTTAGGAATGATTTTGCAGCGAGGATATCAGCGCTGGATCAAGTCATAAACTAAAAGGAGGGCCTCATGGAACTGCTCGGATACTTTGGCGCGACTCTTATTGGTGTGTCTTTAGGATTTCTTGGGGGCGGGGGCTCGATTTTAGCTGTTCCCTTGTTGGTGTATATTTTTAAACTGCCCGCTGTGACAGCCACTTTGTATTCTCTTTTTATTGTGGGTCTAACAAGTTTGGTGGGCTTTGTGCGTGCGGCTCGCTCTAAACAAGTAAGCTATTCGGCGCTCATGAGTTTTGCGATTCCAAGTCTTGCAGGTGTTCTTGTGGTTCGTCGAGTCTTGCTTCCTCGCATGCCGGATTTTTTTAATATTCACTTTATGACCCTCAGTAAGGATGCATTGATAATGACGGCCTTTGCCATAGTCATGTTATTGGCGTCGATTGCCATGATTCGCCCGGGGAAAAAAGGCGTTGAACAGAAACCTCAAGATTCTTGGTGGCTGGCGGCAATGAAGGCTTTGGGAGTAGGCGCTGTCACTGGATTTGTCGGTGCTGGCGGAGGATTTTTGATAGTGCCGGCCTTGGTCGTCATGAGTCGCTTGCCAATGAAAATTGCCGTGGGGACTTCTTTGGGAGTGATTGCGTTTAACTCGCTGTTTGGTTTTATAGGTGATGCTTTGAGTGGGGTGGCAATGGATTATGTTTTCGTTTTGAAAATATCGGTTTTGGCTATCGCAGGAATCATCGCCGGTTTAAAGTGGGGACAAAATACTTCAGATGCAAAATTAAAACCTCTCTTTGGGTACTTCGTTCTTATTGTCGGTGCGTTGATTTTTATGTCGCAGTTTTCTTATTGACCTGATTCTCGAGGGGAATAGGATAAATACTCGAGAGGTTTTTATGCACAATGAAGTTTATCCCATCAATCCTTCCCTAGAAAAAAACGCCATCATCACTCCGGAAAAATACAAAAGCATGTATCAGAAATCCGTTCAGGATCCTGACGGCTTTTGGGCGGAGCAGGCTGAGCGTTTGCACTGGTTTAAAAAATGGGACAAAGTTAAAAACACTTCTTTCAAAAAACCTGTGAGCATCAAATGGTTCGAAGGTGGAAAGTTGAATGTTGCCTACAACTGTATTGATCGTCACTTAGCAACCAAGGCTGATAAGGTCGCATTGATCTGGGAAGCCGACGATATCAATATCGCTGCCAGAAAAATTACCTTCAAACAACTGCACCAGGAAGTCTGTCGTTTTTCAAACGTTCTAAAAAAGATGGGCGTAAAAAAAGGGGACGTGGTCACGATCTACATGCCGATGATCTTGGAAACCGTTTACGCGATGTTGGCCTGTGCGCGAATCGGCGCTGTGCACTCGGTGGTTTTCGGGGGCTTCGCTCCAGATTCCATCAGTGATCGTTTGTTGGATGGTAAATCAAAATTCATTATCACGGCTGATTCTGGATTCCGCGGAGGTAAGTCCGTACCTTTGAAAGAAAATGTGGATAAGGCCGTCGCCAAAGCGGGTATTGTGGAAAAAGTTTTGGTGGTGAAATACTCAAACGTCCCGGTGCAAATGAATGCCGTTGATGTTTGGTATCACGACATGGTTCAAGGTGTCAGCGATCAATGCGAAGCCGAGCAAATGGATGCGGAAGATCCCCTTTTTATTCTTTACACTTCTGGCTCCACCGGAAAGCCTAAAGGTGTGTTGCACACGACGGGTGGCTACTTGTTGTGGGCGAGTGTCACTCACCAGTATGTTTTTGACTATCATGATAAAGATATTTACTGGTGCTCGGCCGATGTGGGTTGGGTGACAGGTCACAGCTATATCGTGTACGGACCACTGGCGAACGCGGCAACGACGCTGTTCTTTGAAGGCGTTCCTAACTATCCGACACCGTCACGTTTTTGGCAGATCATTGAAAAACACAAAGTGAATTTGTTCTATACTTCACCAACAGCTTTGCGCTCATTGATGCGCGAAGGGGAAAAATGGGTGAAGGATTGCGATCGTTCTTCTTTAAGAATTTTAGGAACCGTGGGCGAGCCAATCAATCCTGAAGCGTGGGTGTGGTATTACGAAGTGGTGGGCGACAGTCGTTGCCCGATCATGGATACGTGGTGGCAAACCGAAACAGGTGGCTTTATGATCACGCCGATGCCAGGGGCAACGCCATTGAAGCCGGGCTCTGCGACCTTGCCATTCTTTGGGGTGCAACCTCATTTGCTCACACCAGAAGGTAAAAAAATTGACGGTGCCGGTGAGGGAGTTTTGGCGATTGCGGATTCTTGGCCAGGACAAATGCGCACGGTTTTCGGGGATCACAAACGTTTTGAAGAAACCTATTTCTCGACTTACCCAGGATATTATTTTACGGGTGATGGTTGTCGCCGCGATGAAGATGGCTATTACTGGATCACGGGGCGCGTGGATGACGTGATCAATGTTTCCGGTCATCGCATGGGAACGGCTGAAGTTGAATCGGCACTTGTCGCAAATCACAATGTCGCGGAAGCGGCCGTTGTGGGCTATCCTCACGATATTAAGGGGCAGGGGATCTATGCCTTTGTAACCTTGAAAACGGGCATCACGCCTTCTGAAGAGCTGCGTAAAGAACTGGTTCAGACCGTCCGTAAGGAAATTGGGCCGATCGCGACCCCCGATTTAATTCAGTGGGCGCCTCGTTTGCCTAAAACCCGTTCGGGCAAAATTATGCGCCGAATTTTGCGAAAAATTGCCGAAAATCAACCAGATCAGCTGGGTGATATCACCACGCTTTCTGAGCCGGGAGTGGTTCAGGAGCTAGTAGACAACCGTATGAACAAGTGATAGGTTCCTGGGCATGACTACACGCATGATCACTCTTATCGTAATGGTTTTGGGCGCGGCATTTTCTCGTATGATCCCGCACCCTTGGAATTTCACTGCAATTGGTGCCATGGCTTTGTTCGGTGGCGCTTATTTCTCTGACAAAAGATTGTCGATGGCGGTTCCCTTGGCGGCGCTGATGTTGAGCGATATGGCGTTGGGTGGTTTTCATTCCACGACTTTCTTCGTTTACGGCGCCTTTGCCTTGATCGTGACGATGGGTTGGTTCCTGACTGAGAAAAAATCTGTCGCACGTATTGGTGGTTTGTCTTTGGTGGCAAGCTCGGTGTTTTTCCTGATTTCGAACTTTGGTGTTTGGATCATGGACGGTATGTACGCTCCGACTTTTAAAGGTTTGGTTGAGTGCTATGTGGCGGCGATTCCATTCTTTGGATATCAAGTGGCTGGGGACTTGTTCTTCTCTGCGGTGATGTTCGGTGGTTATGAGTTGGTAAAAAAGTACGCTTTTTCTCCATCAGGAAAATTGGCGTAGTTCTTTTGAACTTTAAAGTGAAGTGAGCTGCTCCGACGGAGTCGGAGTTCGCGCAAATCAAAGACTCCCGTTGGGGAGTCTTTTTGTTTTTGGATAGGCATGAGTTCGGTAAAATTAGGTCTGCATAGACCCATCCTCAATGGCAAAGTGAATTTCCCTCTGTGCTTGGCACCGATGGTGGGGCTCACGCACGTGGCTTTGCGTGAAGTGATGCGCGAGTATTTGCCTGAAGGTGCTTACACAATCTGGCCCACCGAAATGCTCAACTCGCGTCGTATTCCTGACGAAAATTTGGAGACAACTCCCGAAACCATGCGTGCTGCCCACGAGCCCGGCTTGGTTCCACAAATCCTGGGCAACGAAGAGCAAGCCATCGCTGACAGTGTGAAGCGCTTAATCGAGTGGGGCGCTGAAGCTATAGATATCAACATGGGTTGCCCTGTGCAAAAAGCTTTAAAACACAATTACGGCGTGGCCCTGATGGGTGATCCGAATTATGCGGCTGAAGTGGTGCGCATGACTGTCAAAAATTCCACAGTGCCGGTCAGTGTTAAGCTGCGTGCGGTGGGTTCCACCAAAGAGTTGGACGAGTTGCTGACGTTTGTTGGCGGCTTAAGAAATTCCGGCGCTTCGTGGGTGTGCTTACATCCGCGCACGGCTGCACAGAAGCGTCGTGGTTGGGCCGACTGGGAGCAGATTAAACTTTTGCATGCGGCAGTGGATTTCCCGGTGATTGGAAACGGTGACGTGCAAACTGTTGAAGATGCAGTTTTGATGTTAACCGAAACGGGTTGTGACATGGCGATGGCTGGTCGCGCTTTAGCGGCACGTCCGTGGATGTTGTGGCAATTAGGGGAACAGTTGGGCTTTGCAGCTCCGGCTGGCAAAGAGGGCCTGAAAGCTCCGCGCACCGCCGAAGAAGAGGGTGCAGAGTACGGCCGCGTGTTGGTGAAGCTCATCGAACGCAGTCGTCATTATTTTGGCGAAGATCTGGCGATGCGAAAAGTGCGCTTCTATGTGCGTACCACCAGCGTGTGGTTGGCTTTCGGTAATGCCCTGACAGGAGTGTGCGCCAAAGCTCGCAACGTCGATGAAATGTTAGAGGGTGTTGCTAAATTTTTCTCTGTTCCGCATGAGATGTCCTTGCGAACAGAGCTTCGTCAATAGGTACGGACACACTTTTGGTAGCAAGGCCGCGTCACTGGTGACGCAACCTTGCTACCAAAAGTGTGTCCGTACCTATTTCTTAAAGACCCAGTAAGGGCTCTTGGCTTTCACAGTTTTTAAATTATATTTCTGCGCCAACCATTGCATGGTCTTTTCGGAAAAGAACGACACGTGAGTGAGATCACGGCGATAGTGCCAGTCGTGGAAATGGGCTTCGCCTTTGTGTGCGGAAGTCATCACTGCCATAATGCCGCCATTTTTTAGCATGCGCAGTTGTTGCTCGATATCGATTTTAGGATTGTGCAGATGCTCCCACACTTCGGTGGAGGTCACGACATTGTAGGATTTTTTTAAAGCGTCCTGATCGGGCTGATAGTACAAATCGTAATTCGTGACTTGATAGTCTTTGGCGACAAAGCAGGCACCTAAAAACGCCGTGGGTCCGCAACCATAATCCAGCAACTGCATTTCTTTCGGAGTTTTCCCTGATTTTGCTGCAAACTCTTCAACATCTTTCATGAGGGGTGCAAGAAAGGCGCGGTAACCTGCTTGATCTTCATTTTGATGGAAATCGTAGCGAGTTTTTTCCTCGACTGCAGTCATGCGTTCCTCAGGAGCCATAAATATCAAATCGCAGTTGTTGCAGTGATAATAACTACGCTCAGGTTTTTTTATCACCTTGAAACGAGCTGAATCTGGATTTTCGCAGAGAAGGCATTTCATCTTCAAGACCTTGTCCTTTTATGTAAATTATGTCAAAAAGAAACTGGAAAGAGGTGTCACATGGCTAAAGTGCTTATGTATAAAAAGAACCCATGTCCATACTGTGATCGCGCAATCGCATTCATGGACAACAAGGGAATTGATTACGATGTTGTCGACCTCACAGACAAACCTGAAGAAATTGATCGTATAAAAAACGAAACGGGCTGGAGAACAGTTCCAATCATCCTGATCAACGGCAAACTCATCGGTGGCTACACAGACTTGAAAGCTCTCGATGAAGAAGGCAAGCTCGATCAAATGTTAAAAGACTAAGTCTTTTCTCTCCTACTTAAGGCTGGGTTTCATTCGGGAGTCCGAATGACTCCTTTATGAAACCCGTCCAGTTCCTGACTCTCTCTCTCAGTTAGATTTTCTGATTCTGAATTAGACGCGGTAAACTCAAAGTGTATGACAGGTCTCTGACTTGCAGTACTTTGTCGATGGCAGAGGGAAAATATCTATGAAGTTGATTCTTACATGTGTTGTTGCGTTTTTTGCGGGGGCCGACTCCTTTGCGGCTTGTAAGGACAATATTGCAACGACCACTTTGTATAACATGGATGGCTTAAGTCGCCAGGGTTGCAGAACTGGACGTGGCAAAGCGGGAACTTGTATTATTCCTTTTATCTCAATCGCCGCAGATGAAGATTTTAATAGGATGGGAACTATTATTTCTATGCCGGCAATGCGCGGATTGAAGGTTAGATTGCCCAATGGAAAAATAAAAGATCATCCAGGATATTTTCTTATTGAAGATACGGGTGGCGCGGTTCAAGGAAAAAATAAGTTTGATTTCTTTGTTGGCGATCGTGAGGTTAATTTGACTTCATTTGGTAAAATTCAAAATCCTGACGTCCCACTTGTGGATCCTGCGTCTTGCGTAGATGCCAAGAAATTTACGGCCATTCGAAAATACACCAAAGAAGAAATGAAAAAGCCAGAGAAAGAGCGCAAAGTTAATCCAGAATACAAAAGGGCTTTGCGCAAAATGGAAGTTTTTTGGAAAGCTGCAAAACTGAAGCGAGAAGATCTGGAAGAGATTGTTCAAGACAGATCTGATATTACCGGTCCAAGTAAAACTGGCAGAGGATACCAATAATGAAAAATCTCATTTGTCTTATGTTGTTCATTAACTTTTCTATTTTTGCCAAGGCAGCGACTGTACCGTCTGAGGAAAGTTTTGTCGAACCAGAAGACGGTCCATTTTATGTGATGGACTATGACGAATTTAAAAATATCACGAAAGAACAAAAGGCATTTTACTTGGGAAAATTAATTGTGGAGATGCCAAAGGTTTCCGGGCTCAAGGATATTTCCAAAGATCAAATTCTTGAAGCTGGTAAGAGTCTGGAAAAGTGGAGTGACATGGCCGAAAAAATTGGCAAGGTTTGCTATAGCAAGACGGCTCCCGAATCCTGCCAAGGTTTACGAAAAGCGCGCAAGGATGCCTTTCTGCAGGGCGGGGCTCATTAAAAAAAACCGTCGTAAATGCGATGGTTTTTTGGGTCTCATTTTCATACAGGATCATGCTCCAATTTATGGATCGACACCGAACGTAAGTATCTGGAAATATTGGTAAAAAAATCTTCACCAAAACACAACATATGCTATGGGGTCCGTTGAATAAAATTTGACAGGTTTCCCTTGAGATTCTCTATATTTCACCTCGTAATATTCCGATCAATATGTAATCAAAATCTGTATAAGGAAACTTGATTGCAATTGCTCGTGTCTGTAATGTTCATACTGTTGTTCGTGCCACATTCGTGGGCCACATCCTCGGCCTTGGGATTGATTACGGCATGTCACGTTCAATGTAATGCCGAGGTTAAAGCCAACTACCTGAATCAAATTTCCAATCAATGCGAAATTGAAAATAAAATTTTAAAGTGTGATGAACTGCAGAAAGATGCAAAGGCTGAAGATCTTGGAATGTTCCGTCGTTGCGAAGTTTCTTCGTTATGCAAGCAGGCTGATGAAAACTTAGCAGGTGATCAGATCGAAGCCTGCGCGATCGGATACACAGCTTCATTGATTGCGACGGGGATCGCACTCAAAAATACGGTTGTGGGTTTGGGAGAGCAAATCGAACAAGCTTGGGAGACCGTCAAGAAAAACGAGAAAATCCGCTCCGAATATTTAACCCAGTGCAATCAATCTCTGCAATGCAAGCGAGATTTGGTAAAAGGCGATCGTAACTATGGATCGATGTCCGATGAAGAGTTGAATAAGATTTCAGCGACCACTCTTTTTGTGGCGGTTCAGGAGCAAAAATCTTATTTGCAATCGCTCCAGCGCAGTGCAGACAACGCTAAATTGCCAGATACAACTCCAGCCAAAGACAGCGAGCTGACCGAGAGTCAGCAAGCAAAATTAATGGATCTGGCTGCGATCATGAAAGCCAAATTGCAAAAGGAATATCGTCAATTCAACTGTTACACGCCTAAGGCGCAGGTACAAATGGCGTGCTATGCCATCGGCCAAGTGGTCGACCCGTTATTACTGGCGGGGGCCGCCTTTAAAGCGGTACGGGCCCTGCGCGGTGCCAGTGAAATCAGCAAAGAGTATACAGAGTTCAGAGCGGCGAGTGACGCTCGTGAGGCCTATTTTGCAACTCCGCGTGGAAAATTTGTGCGAAAGTATTTGTCTTACAATCCCACAACCAAAGAAGAAAATGCGAAATGGATTGAGCTGGCCAAACAAGGTAAGTCCGATGGAACTTACTTTGTGAGTGTTGAAAACAGTCAAATGAAGTATCTGAACGACACTTTGAAAGACAAGAACGTCGTGACCAGTTTAACGAACTATCATAAAAAATTGACGGTGAGTAAACTTGAAGAGTTGATGAAAGAGTATCCGGATCTTAAGCTCACAATGTCATCGGATTTTAAAACTTTGAATATTGCAGGTAAGATCCCACCTGATTTGCAGAAAAAAATTTCACAGATGTTCGCGGATATCAACACGGATTTTACCGCTTACTTAAAGGATAGAAAAATAATCCGTGATTCTGATACTCCCGAAAAATATTTTAGCGGAGCGATTGGAACCAGTGCTGATGAAGCCAACGTGGTTATGCGGGCGTCGCGGGATATGAAGCCAGGTACGTTGGCAAGGTTTGATGATCCTGACGTGCGCAATGTCATCAGTGGATCTCTGCGAACGTCAGAGATTGAACGTGAGGCTTTACAAAAACAATTCGGCCATACGGAAATGTTCGATGGTGCAGCACCCAGTGCTGAAACGTTTGATATTCTTCGTAAGAACAAAGACCCACAAGATTTGAAGAATGCTTTGCAGACCCGCTATAAAACCCAAGTCTCTGATAACGAGGTCGCAAGTTTGCAAAGATACATGAATAACGTCGATACCTTTTCTTTAAATTCCTATAACGCCACTCGTGAGTTGGCGAATTTGAACAATGCCTCTTTCGGTGGGTTCTCGGCGGATTTTGTGGGATTGGGGTCGCAAAATCTTCGCGAGACGGCGAACGCCCTGGCCAAATCCAAAAATGTGGATGAGGCCCTGCTCAATGCGCGCAAAGGCGAGCAGTCCGTGACGGTGGAGTTAAATAAGCAAAAGGAATTCCTGAAAAAAATTATTTCCGAATCGGTGGAGCCTGGCAAGCTTAAGTCCGTCTGTTCCGGGGATGACTGCGTGGCCGTGGCGAAAAGCCCGCTCAATGATATTGAAAAACAAAAGATTTTGGATCGGGTGGCTGGCAGTAAATACTCCGCAAAGTTGCGTTTCTCATTCGTGAAAGATGGAATCAAGACTCCAGACGCACGCAACACATTAAGTACCCATGGAGAGTCTCTTGAAAAACTCCTGCGCAAAAACCTCAGCTCTCAGCTCAGTAGTAAAAAATTGGACGGACTGACTTTTGGCGTTGATATGCGCACCACCGAGCTTAATCAGGGGCCCGTAAAACTTTTAGTGGGTCAAGGCCAGGACCTTTACCTGACAAAAGCAGAGCGAGCGCGAATCCAAAATGTGTTTAAAGAGACTGTTGAGCAATTTAACAAATCGATCACCACTAAAAATAAACCAGCGGCTCGATACGAGGCGTCTCCTTAATCTTTACACAATTCTTCTATACTCTAACTATGAGCTCCGGAACACCGCGGGAAGTTTGACTTCCTCTCGTATTCCAGAGCTAATGGTAAGAGGAAAGAGGATCTGCTATGCGTTCTTGCAGAGTGTTTTTCATCACGATTTCTATGACGGTCTGCTCGTCAATTGTTTGGGCGCAGCAACCCATGACCTACCAGGATGCTTTGAATCTGGTTAAAAAAAATAACGCTGATTTGCAATTTTCTGAAGAGTCTTTAAATGCCAGCAAATACACCATTGAAAGCAATAAGAGCGGATATTTTCCGCAGCTTTCTGCGAATCTAGGGTATGCCCAAACCGGTACGAACGACAATGTTTCAGGAATCGACTCCTCATCCGGGGGAGCTTACTCCGCCTATTTAAGTGCTTCCCAAAATGTCTTTAAGGGTTTTGCGGATTCAGCAAAAGTTGAGCAAGCCCGGGGGCAATTGAAAGTTTCTGACGCGGCTTTACGCACGACACGCTCCCAGGTGAGTTATGATCTAAAGTCGGCGTTTGCCTCGGCCATTTTCGCAACGGATTCCATTAAGATTTCTGAAGACATTGTGAAACGTCGTAACGATAACTTGCGCATTGTTCAGCTTCGTTATGAGAGCGGTCGCGAGAACAAGGGTTCGTTGCTTTTATCGCAAGCGAATTATAAGCAAGCTCAACTGGACAATTTGAAAGCTAAGCATGATCGCGAAACCAGCGAAGCGGACTTAAAAAAAGTGATCGGCATCGACAGCGATGAGCCGCTGAATATCAAAGAAGAAGTTCCCTTAGCAAATCCTCCCGTTAAAGAGCCTGACTTTAAAGCGATAGCGGCGACCACACCGGATCGCCAAACGTATCAGGCACAGGTGGAAGTCTCCGAAGCCTCGGTTAAAAATGCCCGCTCGGGATTTTTTCCAAGTTTAGATCTGTCGGCCACGATGGGTGATTATGGGAATAATTTTTATCCGAACAATCAGGATCGTTGGACTCTGGGAGCCACTTTGACTTTGCCGCTGTTTAACGGGGGCCGAGACTATTATGCGACGAAAAGTCAAACCTCGCAGTTGTATGCCGCAAAAAGCAATCTCGCGGGCATTGATCGCACGCTCTTATCGAGTTTAAAGAAGGCTTACAAAGACTATGTTGAGGCCGTGGAGCAATTAGCCGTTTACGAGGCGTTCGTGCAAGCGGCGCGCACTCGCGCCGATATTGCTCGCGCCAAATACAATAATGGTCTGATGTCTTTCGAAGACTGGGACAATATTGAAACGGACTTAATTAATAAAACCAAACTGTTTCTAACCTCCAAACGCGATCGTATTATCGCAGAGGCCGCTTGGGAAAGAGCCCAAGGTGTGGGAGCGTTGTTATGAAGAATTTATTTAAAAATAAAATCGTCTGGGCTGTGGCCGCCGTGCTCGCGTTAGCGGGTGGTGGATACTACTATTGGAATCAAAGTAAGAAAAATGAAGTGACATATAAACGCTTGCCTCTGAAAAAGGGCAATATCGAGGTGACGATTTTGGCAACAGGCACGGTGCAACCGGAAAACCGCTTGGAGATCAAGGCTCCTGTCGCGGGTCGTATGGAGCAGGTGTTGGTGCGGGAAGGGCAAAAGGTCGTGAAGGGACAAACCATCGCGATTATGAGCTCCACTGAAAGAGCGGCCATGCTGGATGCCGCCCGGGCCAAAGGAGCTGAAGAATATAAACGTTGGTCTGAGCTCTATTTGGCAACTCCGATTATCGCACCGATTTCTGGCACGATTATTTTAAGAAGTGTTGAGCCAGGACAAACTTTCACGACCACCGATGCGATTTTAACGATGTCGGATCGTTTGACGGTTAAAGCGCAAGTGGATGAAACGGATATTTCGCAAATTAAATTGAAAGAGCAGGCTGAGATTGTTCTGGATGCGTATCCAACTGAAAAGATCAAAGCGACCGCCGATCAAATCGCCTTTGACTCGAAAACCGTCAACAGTGTTACGACTTATATTGTTGATGCTTTGCCGGAAGGGAAAACGCCTGAATTCATGCGCTCAGGTATGACCGCGAACGTCACTTTCTTTGTGAAAAACAAAAAAGACATTCTGGTGGTCGCAAGCGAAGCCTTGCGTGTGCAAAATGGCGCGACTTATTTGATGATCCAGGGACCGGATGGCAAACCTCAGAACCGCGAAGTCAAAGTCGGTATTTCTGATGGTAAGCTGACGGAGATTTTGGACGGAGCGGAAGAGGGCGAAATCGCCATGGTTCAGGAAGTGAAATTGTCTTCGGGTGGTAAGCAAGGATCAAATCCTTTTTCGCCATTCGGTAATAAAGGTGGCGGCAGTCGTAAATCCGGCGGTGGCGCTCCAAGATAGTTTTTTAATCGTTTGATTGTGAGAACAATATGATTGAAATCAGCGGCATAAAAAAATCATATAAAATGGGAGACAACATCGTCGATGCCCTTCGCGATGTGACTTTGACCATTGAAGATGGCGACTTTGTGGCGATTATGGGACCTTCGGGTTCTGGCAAGTCGACGTTGATGCATATTTTGGGTTTGTTGGATGTGCCGACGGCGGGTTCCTACAAACTCCATGGTCGCGAGGTTTCAAAGCTTTCTGAAGATGAACTGGCGATTTTACGTCGCGATGAAATTGGCTTTATTTTTCAGCAGTTTAATTTGTTGCCGCGAATGCCGGCTTGGCAAAACGTCTCCTTGCCACTTTTATATTCTGAAAAGAAGTTTGATTTCTCTAAGGCTGAAGTGCTGTTGGGAAAAGTCGGACTGGGGACTCGCGGGGATCACAAGCCGAATGAACTGTCGGGTGGTCAGCAGCAACGCGTGGCGATCGCGCGTTCGTTGATTAATAATCCACGCATTATTTTTGCCGATGAGCCCACCGGGAATTTGGATTCCAAGAGTGAAAAAGAGATCATGGATATCCTGAAGTCCCTGAATGCACAGGGGATCACTGTGGTGATCGTCACCCATGAAGAGGAAATCGGGGAGCAGGCCAATCGCCTGATCCGTATGCGTGACGGTGTCGTGCAAAGTGATGAACGCAAAGTTCCATTAAATAAAAGCCAAGGACATTTGTCGGATCAGTCCTTGGACTCCAAATTTCATTTTGGCGAGTTGATCGAACATTTCCATCAGGGTTGGAAAACCCTGGCGGCGAATAAAGTCCGTTCCGGTCTTTCGATGTTGGGTATTTTAATCGGGGTGGCAGCCGTCGTGACGATGCTCGCCTTGGGAACTGGGGCGCAGCAGTCGATTGAAAATCAGTTGGCGTCGATGGGTTCGAATTTGCTGATTCTGCGGGCGGGGAATGTGCGTGTATCAGGCGTGGCTCAGGAATCTGGCGTCAGGATTCGCATCACCACGGATGATGTGGCGGCGTTAAAAAATCAAATCCCCTCCATTAAAAATGTAGTTCCAAATGTCAATGGGCGGGGGCAAGTCACGTATTTGAATAAGAACTGGAATACTTCTGTCGCGGGCGTATCGACAGCGTTTGTGGAGGTTCGAAACTCTGAACCGGTGATGGGGCGTTTCTTTTCAGATGATGAAAATCAGCGTCGTGCTTTGGTGGCGGTGATCGGTCGCACGGTGTCCCGGGAATTGTTCGGCGATAAATCACCGATTGGTGAAGTCATCAAAATTAATAAAATCAATTTCACGGTGATTGGGATGCTGCCGGAAAAGGGCGCACAGGGCCCGAATGACCAGGATGATCGCATCATCGTTCCGGTACAAACTGCAATGTATCGTCTGTTTGGTAAAAACTATGTCGACTCCGTGGATGTGGAAGTCACGCAAAAGGAATTGATCGAAGAAACACTGGATTCTCTCAAAGAAGTTTTGAATAAGCGCCATCGCGTCCCACTTTCTCAGCAAGATGACGCTTTCCAGATCTTTAATATGGCCGACCTTCAACAGGCCATTGAAAGCAGCAGCAAGACCATGTCGATGCTTTTAAGTTCGATCGCAGCAATTTCGTTGCTGGTGGGTGGCATTGGTATCATGAACATCATGTTGGTATCCGTGACAGAAAGAACCCGTGAAATCGGTCTGCGCAAAGCCATCGGCGGTCGCAAGATCGATATCTTAATGCAGTTCTTGGCAGAATCCGTCGTGGTATCGGTCATCGGGGGGTTGTTAGGAATTGCACTGGCTTGGGGAGTGACAATGGGCTTATCCGCCGCCATGGGCTGGCCAATGACGATCTCTGCAAACGCCGTGGGCCTGTCGTTCTTTTTCTCTGCCTTCATCGGGATCGTCTTTGGACTTTATCCTGCTAAAAAAGCCTCTGAACTTCACCCAATCGATGCCCTTCGCTACGAATAGGACCTGGCACCTTTTTCCACGTGAATAGTCACTGTCTTAGATGGAACATCATTAACTTGGTGTTCCCGCCAATGCCAATTATCGCCCTAAGTGGTGAAGCTAGTCAGTAAGAGGTCGACCAATTCGAAATGGTCTCGCATTGGGTGGGGTATACTCCTTGCTCTCTTTAGTAAGCATAAAAAGAGGAGAAACTT
>JBCNNR010000011.1:0-107696 GCA_039594295.1 Bdellovibrio sp. | reverse complement strand
TTGGGATTCTTTTGAAGAGAATCCCGATCTTTAGGGGACAACTTTGCCATGATCTGCACCTTTTTTTAGACTTAAACTCAGGGTAGTCCCTTTTATTTAAATGTCTACTTTTTGGGGTACAGATCAGATGCACTCCTTTTTTAATTTTTCTATAAACTCCTAGTGTCTATTGCGGAAAGTTTTTCATTTCTTTTCTGAATTTTACTAGCAGGGCATCAAGATTTTTAACCAATTGACGAGATTGTTCCAAATCAAACGTTTGACTTACTTTTTTACTGTCTTGCTCAGCCACTTCCTTGGTTTGGCCCAAGTCACGCATTAGACCGCCCGAATTTTCAATTTCTGCAAGGCGATCTTGCATTGAATTCATCTCTTCAATTTGCTCTTGGACTTTCGCTAAGTTTACATTCACTTCAGAGTCATATAGCTTTCCCGGAGTGTTCATGATTTCAGCTGGATCAACCTCTGCAGATTGGCTTGCCAACGCTTTTACGGAACCCAATAACATAATGATGGCCATAGCCAACATAGCTTTCTTTTTCATATTCTCTCCTCTTTTTGAAAAATGGAATTTATCCAAAACCTTGGATTGCGAGGCCCATGCCGGGCTTATATGAAACAGATTGGGTTTGACAGTGATGAAAAATGACAGGTGCCGCTTAGGGGCACACAGGAGGAATGGCTTGTCTCAGAATGAGACGAGCCTTATTTCTTCTCTTGCTCAGACAGGAATCTACCCAGAACCCGGCTGACCGGTTTCCAGTGTTTGGTAAAGTGGTGCCCGCAGTCTCCAAAGATATGTACTTGAATGGGTTTGCGTTCACTGACCAAAACCAAATCCACGATGGCAGATCTCAGATCGATGACTTTGTCTCTAGCTCCCAGAATTGCCAAAGCAGGCAGGTTCAAACCTTTCAAGGCACGCAAGGTGTTGTCGCTGCGATAGGAATACCAAGTCGCATAGGAAAAGCCATTCCATTTTTTCTGGGATTTTGGTTTCTTATGAATGCTTTTGATTGCGCGCTCATAGGCGGGTTTCTCTTTAGAGCTCGCATTGCTGAGTTCTTCTTTTAGCCAGCCACGGGTTCCACCACCAATCATCGAGATGGAAACGATGCGCTTATCTTTGCTGGCGACGACCGGGGTGTTGTAAGCGCCTTCGGAATATCCCACCAGATGAATTTTGTCTTTCGCGGGAATGACTTCCTTGAGAGTTTTTAAAGCATCCTGAATTCTTTTTTCGTGGCGAAAGGATTCTTCGAAAACTTTTTTATCCACGCTGGTGGCATCGACGCCGGGTTTGTTAATCACCAGAAAGTTAAATTTCTTGGCCATATGAGCACCAATCAGGCTGACCAGCTCTTTTCGATCGCCGTGACGAAATTCAGATCCCGATTCAGGTAAAAAGACCACCCATTTGTGAGAGAGACGGGGCGCCAACGAATAACATGCAAGAAGAGAGCGGTGACCTTTTAATTTGATGAGCTTTGTTTCATACGACATTCATTTATTGAAACTGCATTGAACGGTTTGGACAAATGAATTTGGACACCTCGACCTTTAACAGCGAGCAGCATTCTACTAATTAACTAGTTGCAAATTTGAGGCGTCTAAAGAAAGCTACTAATTAACTAGTAGATGAGGTGAGTGATGCCAAGACCCCGACAGCCCGGTTTGACTGAAAACGAACTTGAAGTGATGAAGATTCTTTGGAAAGAGTCGCCGCTCACAGTTGCAGATATTTTAAGTCAAATATCCCGTAAACCTAAGCCAGCATATACCTCTGTATTAACCCTGATCCAAGCCATGGATAAAAAGGGATATATTAGTCATCAGAAGGACGGGAAAGCCTTTTCTTATTCTCCGCTGTTGCAGCAAGGAAAGTTTCTAAGTAGCGAAGTGAAAAGAATCGCCAAGCGTCTTTTTGACGGGAGTCCGGGGTCTTTGATTCTTAACTTAGTGAAGCAAGAACAGTTGAGTGCTGACGAAATCGCCGAGCTTAAAAAATTGTTAAGAGACGAAAAATGACCTCATTATCCAATACACTTTTCCTAACTCTATTTTTGACGTTTTCGCTGGGTTTGTATTTGATTGCAACGCTTTTGGATTTCATGAAATTTCATGCGGCCCAAAAGTTGACGATACTTAAAACAGGCATTTTGATTTTGGCCTTGGCGCCATTTGTCTATTTAGCTTTGCAGGCGTTGGCGTTTAAGTCAGTCGAAGTAAAAATGCCAAATCTTTATATTGATCCCTCCACCGTGGCTCCGCGGGTTTTGCCACCGATGCCGGAAAAGGTGTATTGGCCTTTCTATGTCTCTTTAATTTATGGCCTGGGCATTGCGATCGTTGTTATGCAGTTCATTCGAAATTTCATGGGTACACGAAAGTGGCTGTCTGATTCGGTCCCGGCAAATTTGCATGGGCAAGCGGTGCGCTTGAGTTCTCGAATCTCCAGCCCTCTCAGTTTTGGATTCTTTTCTCCACAGATCTATTTTCCACAAGGTGTTTTGCGAGAATGGACTGAGCGAGAAATTCAATTGGGTTTGAGTCATGAACAAAACCATATTCTGCGTAATGATCCCTTGTGGAAACTTATTTCTCTTTTTGTTCGCTCGCTCTTGTTTTTTGCGCCGTGGATGTACGTCCTTCATCAAAAGTTAGAGTTGGAAATGGAGATCCTGTGTGATGAAACGACGTGCGCAAAAACTCAGGCCAGCACTCAAGAGTATGGCTCTTTATTGCTAGCTTTGACATGCAAAGTGGAGCCAACAAATTTATTAGTAACCAATATTACGGATTCAACCATCAAAAGGAGAATTGTAGCTATGAAATCAAGGAAGATTCAGAGGCCTATTTTTGCCACGTTGTTAAGTGCAGTTATGGTTTTGGCGGGGACAGCAGCCATTGCCACCACAAGTGGAATCAATGAAAAGAAAAGTTATTATAAAATCTCTTCGGTCATTTTGGTCGACGGGAAAGTTGTGGCACGTCCGAGGATCAAGACCTATGCTGATGAAACTGTTACGATAACGCAAGATGGAGACAGCGATTCATGGATGAAAATGAAGCTCGTCGCAAGTGACGTGTCTATGCCTAAGGCGGAAAATATGATCGGTCTTAATTTTGATATTGATTATCGTAGCGGCGGTCGTACCGGTCACGCCGCACCTCAGTTGATTGTGATGCCGAAGGAAGATGGTATCGTTCAGCTCTCTGGTGATAACGGCCAGGTGTTTGAATTGCGTATCCACGCAGAGCGATTGTAATATCAAAATCATTAAGACCCCTGCCGGAAGCCCGGCAGGTCTTTACCGGGCCTTCGGTAACTGCCGGGAAGTCGGCAGGATTTTTTAGCTCTAAGTTGTCGAAATCACATGAAATAGTGGTTGGCATCGCAAGTGCAATGTCTCTTTGTATAACGCCAACAATGATGTTGGAAAAAACAAAGGATAAGACAATGAAACAAATCATCATCGCAGCAACAATTCTTCTTTCATCCATGATCGCCAAAGCCGAAGACGTTGCGAACGTTGAGAGTGGGTATACTCCACCGACAGTGATTTACTACTATAACAATTCGGACCGTGCAGTTTGGGTGACTGTCTACAATGCCATCGGCCGAATCGGTGATTACGGTTGTTTGCAACCGGGTGGCTACGTGAATTTCACCGGCTATGTCCCTTCGTTCGGTTACGGAGTCCGTGCGGAAGTAAAAGAGAATCGTGATTGCGGTGGCAGAACAATTGCCGACATGATGGAAACGAAAAAGATGAATGGTTGGATTGGGATCGAGGCTTTCATCAATAAAAGCGATGATGGCAATTACTGGATGTCGGTCACAAACGGTGGAATTTAAAATTTTAAAAGGGCTTCATGTTCTTACATGCAGCCCTTTCCTCTAAAGATAGAATGAAATTCTGATTTTTTGCCACTTTCGTAAAGCAGGCAGTCTTCTTTTCTTTTTTGTTCATTGGCGATCATCAAATCCTGAAAAGAAGGTGGATAGCCGCGCGTATCATAAAATTTCTTGTCTTTGCCGTTCAGGTTTTTCTCCAATGCGTCTGATACACTCTCAAACATAAGAACGGTTTTTATAGTTTCCAAGGGCATATACGTCGGCATTTGATCTTTTAGAAATCCCAGATAACGAAGGCCTTTACCCAAAGTGGCCTCCGAGCTTAACCACCACGGTTCATAAAAAGTGTAGTCCTTTTTAATCATCCACTCATACATGCTTTGCAAAATAGAATCCTGTATCCGCACTTGTCGCAATAAAGGATAGAAAGTTCCTTCAGCCAGATACTGAAAACGAGGATCGACTTCGATGTCATAAGGTGCAAATAAAGTTGATTGAGTCACTCCTAACGATCTTGGGTAAGGACCGTTTTTAAACTTGCTGACGTGGCTGCGATATTTCGGAACGATCAGTTTGCCATCGGAAGCTTTATCAAAGGCGTAACGGATAACCTCCGAGCAAAAGACTTTATCGTAATGACTGTCATCCATCGCAAAATCATACTCTGGATGAGTCTGACCCCAATCATAAACCAAGCGCGCGGCTTTCATTGCCATGTCCTTATCGGGCAGTCGATAAAGGGCCACGCGAGCATCTTGCGATTTACGCCATGTCTCCAAGGGTGTGATTACCACACCTTCTTGAATTAACGATTCCACCACTTGCATTTGGCCCTTTTCATCTTGTCCGACGATAGCCAGATGTGAAAAGTTTCCCTCTTCATCTCCGATGCGGGCAATCATAGCCGACACATAGCTTTTTCCACGAATTAAGAGAACATCGCCGGGTCGTAGATCGATTTTATCAAGCGAGGGATCTTTCAGAACAAAGGGGAATGATCCGGCCAGGATCGGGGCATCTTCAAAGGTAATGACTTTGTTATGCACCAACCACTCGACCAGATATTCACTGGTAAATCGGGCGTATTGCAAGCCTTCGCGAATTTTTAAAAGACATTCTTCGGAAAGGGTGCCGGCCTTGTCAAAGTCCTGAAGTTTGGCATGCAGATTCAAACGAATAAGAAATACTTTTTGTATGATAGTGTTCCAGTTGTTTTTCAAAATTGCGATTTCCGCCGGATCGTGTGGCACCATTTGGTCGGCCGGGAGATAAAAAAGCCAGTCGGTGATTTTGTTAATATGTGCAGGACAAGTTTTCGCATTGAAAACTTTGTTGTTACCCAGATCTTTGAGAACTTGATCAATGCCGGTAATCACAGTGGCAAAGGTGGTTTTGTCGGAAGTCGCAAGGCTCGAGAGTGGAAAGACAAAGATTAAAACGAGACACGACAGAATTGTCAGGCGTTGAATCATGTGACCCCTCGGTTCAATGGACGTCTGTTTATTTGCAGACGTTTTAGAAACTTGCAGAGAAATCGTTCTTCTAATGCCAATCTTTTTAACATGAGAAAATTCTATGTGCTAGGCCTGTTGATCTTGATCTTTGTCGTCAACACCGGGGCCGCCGAAAGTCGAAGACCCAAAATTGGTTTGGTTCTTGGAGGCGGTGGGGCGCGTGGTATTGCCCACGTTGGAATCATCAAAGTTTTGGAAGAAAATCATATTCCCGTCGATTGTATTGTGGGTACTAGCATTGGATCATTAGTCGGTGCTTCCTATGCGGTGGGATCAACTCCCGATGAAATGCGCAAGGTTATCAGCGAAGCTAATTGGTCGAATATGTTTTTGGCCAAAGCTCCACGCCAAGCATATCCCTTTCGTCGCAAGCAAGATGACAAACTTTCTATGCTGGGTGTGGAAGTCGGCCTTGCCGATGGGGGACAGTTAAAATTGCCGTTAGCGGCGATCAGTACTCAAGAAATCGAATACTTTATGCGCAATCTGACTTACGGGGGAACGGTCGCGAATTTTGACAGTTTACCGATTCCCTATCGTGCGATCGCCACTGATTTGGCGACGGGCGAGATGGTCATTTTGAAAGACGGCGATTTGGTAACTGCTATGCGTGCAAGTATGGCTGTGCCGGGTATATTTCCATCTGTTCCTTCAAAAGGTCATATTCTTGCAGATGGGGGATTGGTGCGAAATCTGCCCGTCGATGTCGCCAGAAATCTTTGCGCGGATGTGGTGATTGCCGTTGATGTGGGAGCTGCTCCATTATCGCAAGGTGAAATTACCGGAATATTTTCGGTGATGGATCAGTACACGCGTTTGATGATGATTCAAAATGTGCAACCACAGGTGAAGGGCCTTAAAGACAAAGACGTTTTTATCGCGCCTGTTTTTGATTCCTTGGGATCCATGGATTTCGAACACAGTGATAAATTAATAGAGGTCGGAAGGGTGGCGGGCCTTAAAGCTTTGCCGTCATTGAAAAAATACGCCGTATCTGAAAAGGAATACGCCGCCTGGTCGGCAAATCGCATTGGAAAAAAGCTAAAACCTAAACCTGTTAAATCAGTGACAGTTGTGGCCAGCGGGTGGGTCAATTCAGAAACTTTGAAAGAGGATCTTAAGGTTCCGATGGGAGAAAATCTCCCGCTTGTCGACTTTCACGAGCAATTGATGCGTCTTTATGCCACAGGAGATTTCAGTCAGCTCGATTACGAACTGTATGATAGTGGTACTGGACAAGACCTGGTGGTTTTACCTGTGCAAAAAAACTGGGGACCTAATTATTTGAATTTCGGTTTAAGTTTAGGAACGGATTTTGACAGTTCATACCCTTGGAATTTAACGGCTATGTATCGCAGAACCTGGGTGAATAGCTTAGGCGCTGAGTGGAAGAATATTCTTCAGATGGGAAATTCTTCCATGTTTTACAGTGAATTCTATCAGCCCTTGGAAGCAGGCGGAAATGGATTTGTGACTCCATATTTTAGATATTATAGAATTCCGTTGGCACTTTGGCAGGACGGAGATGAGGTTGCCAAGTACAAATACGCAAAAACTTCGTTCGGGGCGGATATTGGAGTGGGTTCAGAGATTGGTGAATTCCGTCTGGGTCCGGCATTTAATGAATACAGCGCCAATCGCAATATTGGTCCTACAGTGCTTCCGAATTCACGCACCAATGATTATGGTCTGCGGTTTAATTTCTTTTACGATCAGCTGGATAACTATTTTTTTCCGACAATGGGCAACTATCTGGATCTGTATGGGTATTACTCGGTTGGCGGGTCTGAAGATATTAAAAATTATGGATTGTACGGTTTGAACTACCGGGGAGCGGTGGCTTCCGGAAAAGGTGCTTTTCAATTTGCATTGAAAGGACAGAACTCGACTGGAGATAACGGCGTGCTTGCTGATGTGAGTTGGTTGGGAGGATTTTTAAATCTTTCCAGCTATCGTTATCAAGAGTTGTTAGGTGATCAATTTGCTTATGGTTCGATTCAATACTACCGACGAATGGCATTTCTTTCGGGAAGTTATTGGGGTGTCGCTCTTGAGTCTGGGCGTGTCTTTAATTACTTCGACCAGAAAATCGCTGATGAATGGCATTTCTCCGGAACAGCCTATTTAGCTTATGACAGTATTTTGGGACCGATGTATCTAGCTGCGGCTTATGGAGACAATGAAGCATGGAGTGGCTATTTCATGTTGGGTAAACAATTCTAAATTGCATTTTTGCAGAAGCTACAAAATGCAATAGAGGAACAGGTTTAAAAGGATAAAAATAATTTACGGCAAAAAAATTGGAGTCAAAACAATCTCACCTTTTAGGAGTTGAGCATGAATGCGTTTAAGAAAAGGGCGTTAGGAATAGGTCTGCTGGCAATGGGATTCTCGTCCCTTGCAATGGCCGAGGCAAAATTTGAAATTTATGGTTTTGCACAACTCGATGCTATTGAGGATTTCAATCGTGTTGATCCGAATTGGATGGATACTTTACGTCCTTCGAAGATCGCGCCGACGGACGGTGCCTATGGCAGTGATGGACAAGCTTCTATCAGTGTTAAACAAAGTCGTCTGGGTGTGCAGAGCTCCTTGCCAGTAGGCGGTGAAGATCTTTACACCAAGTTTGAATTCGACTTTTTTGGCGTGGGAGCGGATGAAGGCAAAACTTCGCCTCGTTTGCGTCATGCTTATGGACAGTGGGGGCATTGGCTTGCTGGTCAGACAAATTCACTGTTTATGGATGGTGATATCTTTCCTAATGTTCTCGATTATTGGGGTCCAATTGGTATGGCATTTTATCGTAATCCGCAAATTCGTTGGGCACCAGTTCGTGGCGAAAGTCAGTATCTGGCAGTTGCTTTGGAGCGACCGGGGGACGACATCGATGCGGGACAGTTGCGTACGATCGATCCCGATGTCGTGAATAATGCGCGAAAAGATGAAAAGTATCCAGATCTAACCGCGCAGTGGAAAACATATGGTGGCTGGGGTCATTTGCAGATTGCCGGTCTATTAAGACAAATTGGCTTTGAGTCAAATACTGCCAATCACGAACCAAGCGATCGTAAAACCGGCTGGGGTGTGGATCTTACAGGAAGTGTGAATCTGCCATCGGGAAAATTGATGGCGGGTGTTTTAACTGGTGAAGGTATCGCAAGTTATATGAACGATGGCGGAACGGACATGGGCCCTGAGGGCACTCTAACCAATTTATCTGCGAAGGTCGTACCTTTGACTGCTTTTCTTTTATATTATGATCACAATTGGAATGAAAAATGGACTTCGACTTTGGGCTTCTCACAAAGCCAAGTGGACAATACGTCATTGCAAAATAATGACGCCTTTAAGCGCGGTCAGTATGCCTCTATCAATCTAATCTCGAAAGTTGAAAAAAACTTTTTGGTTGGCGGTGAGTTTTTATGGGGCAGCCGCATGAGTAAAGATGAAACGACAACTCATGATCAGCGCGTTCAGTTCACGATGAAATATACTTTTTCCAGCTTAGATTTCAAATAGTCAGTAAGAGAACACATCCAAGGAGAGGATATGAAAAAAACGATCGGATATTTATGTATGGCGATCCTTCTTTTCGCCAGCAGCAGTTATGCGGCTGATAAGAAAATGAAGATCCATATTCTGGCAACCGGTGGAACTATTGCCGGAGCGCAAATGAAAGCAGGGGAGTACGGATATAAATCTGGAACTTTCAAAGTCGAAGATCTCATTGCTGCCGTTCCGAACATGGGGGACCTGGCAACACTTTCGGGTGAACAAGTTGCCAATATTGGCAGCCAAGACATGAGTGATGAAGTTTGGTTGAAACT
This sequence comes from Bdellovibrio sp., assembly GCA_039594295.1. Taxonomy (GTDB): domain Bacteria; phylum Bdellovibrionota; class Bdellovibrionia; order Bdellovibrionales; family Bdellovibrionaceae; genus Bdellovibrio. The sequence goes on along the minus strand of JBCNNR010000011.1, from coordinate 98,496 downwards.
TGCTCAACGTGTGAATGAGGTTTTGAAGTCTGATGCTGACGGTGTGGTTATCACGCACGGTACGGACACGATGGAAGAAACGGCCTTCTTTTTGAACCTGGTTGTTAAAAGTGACAAGCCCGTAGTGCTGGTGGGTTCGATGAGACCTGCGACGGCTATCAGCGCCGATGGTCCTGGCAATCTGTACAATGCAGTTGCGGTGGCTGCGAGTCCTGGTGCTAAAAAACGTGGGGTATTAGTGGTGATGAATGATGAGATTCACCAGGCGCGTGCGGTGGAAAAAATGAACACCACAAATGTGGAGACGTTCCACAGCCCGACCCGTGGCCCTGAAGGATATATCAATACCGGTAAGATTTCCTGGTTCGAAGCTTCAAATAAAAAGCATACGACTGGTTCTGAGTTTGCGGGAACAGCGCCAAAAAATCTTCCACGAGTTGATATCATTTACGCGCATTCAAATATGTCTCCTGACCTTATTGAATCAGCGGTGAAATCGGGTGCGAAAGGCATCGTTATTGCCGGCGTCGGTGATGGCAATATGAACCAGGCGTCTTTGAGTATTCTGGAAAGACTACAGAAGAAAAATGGCTTGTTGGTGATCAGAAGTACACGTTTGCCGACGGGCTTGGTTCTGCGCAACAATGAAGTCGACGATGACAAAGCTGGATTTGTGGCATCAGGGGAGTTCAATCCTGCCAAATCTCGCGTATTGGCGCAATTGGCTTTGACCAAAACAACCGATCCTAAAAAAGTTCAAGAGATGTTCGAGAAATATTAATCACGATAGAGAAAGAAGACGTCCTTATTTTGAGGACGTCTTCATATCGGCCTTCCAACCGCCGCCTAAGGATTTATACAAATCCACCACAGAGACCAAACGAGACTGTTGAGATTTCACTAAATCGATTTGCACTGAAAAAAGCTGTCTCTCTGCATCCAGAACCTCCAGATAAGGAGACTGACCATTTTTGTAGCGCAACTGTGCTAGATACAGATTGCGTTCGATAGCCGTGACTTGTTTTTTCTGAGCTTCAACGACGTCTCCATAAGAAGCATAGGTCTTCAAGGCGTTTCGGACTTCTACGAAGGCATTTTGAATCACTTGACGATATTGCACTTCGGCGGCTTTTTGTTGAGCCGTTGCAGCTTCGACTAAATAACCCGTTCTGCCGCCATTAAAGATCGGCATAGAGATACTTGCTCCATAGCCCCAGGTTTGGGAGCCACTGTTGAAAAGATTTTTTAGATCTGAACTTTCATAGCCAAATATACCGCCCAGGGAAATACTGGGAAAATAGTAAGCTTTGGCAACACCAATCAACGCATTTGCCGAGACCAAGTTTTGTTCCGCCGCCGAAATATCAGGACGTCTTTCTAACAAAGACGAGGGCAATGCTGAGGGAAGTTCTGGTGGGACGACGAACTCATCCAATTGACGTCCCCGGGCCAGAGGGGACTCGATAATTTCTTTGGGACTTTTACCAATGAGGACCGAGAGGAAGCTTTCCGCGCGGGAGATTTGATCTGCTAATTTTGCAACGGAGGCTTGGGCCGAGTGCATTTCAGATTCTGATTGTCGTGCATCCAGTTCCGAGCCAATTCCACCTTTAAAACGGCGGAACATCAACTCATATGAAGCAGTTCGTGATTTTAAAGTTTCTTGCGCGATGGCGTACTGCAAATCCAGCGAGCGCAGAGCAAAATAGCCGCTGACCACCTGGCTGATCAAGGTTAGTTGGATATTGACGCGATTATAGTCGGCACTCAGCAATTGAGCTTTGGCAGACTCCGTACTGCGACGAATCTTGCCCCACAAATCAATTTCATAACTAAGGCTTAAACCCAAAAGAAAAGTATTTCCGGTACTGTCAGATCCAGGAGGAATCACGGACATGCCGGTTTCAGTGACCTTTTCTCTTTTCGCCGTAGCACCTAAATCTATGCTTGGATAAAATTGAGATTTAGAAATTCCCAAGCGGGCCCGGGCTTCATCGACTCGCGCCAAAGCCAATTCTAAATCTAAATTGTTTTTCAAGGCTGCTTGAACCAGTTTTTCCAAGGTTGGATCGCCAAATTGCCGCCACCAGGTCATTTCAATATTCTGCTCTGTTGAGTTGGCAAACAGCGCAGAAGGCAGGTCGGAGGAAGGTCTTTTATAATCGGGTCCCACGGCACAGGCACACAGAAATCCATAAGTGCTGAGCCCGGCTATAAGCCATCGTTTTTTCATAACGAACCTCCCGCTGGCATGGGTGGAGTTTGCGGACTTTCTTTTTCTTTCTTAGGTGATTTTTTAATTTTGAATCCAGTGATAACCACAAAGAACATCGGAATAAAGAACGTGGCGACGAAAGTACTGACGAGCATTCCCCCGATAATTCCCGTACCGATGGAGTGACGACTGGCGGAGCCGGCACCACTGGAGATGGCAAGGGGAACCGCACCTAAAATGAACGCCAAGGATGTCATGACGATCGGACGGAAACGCAGTTTCGCAGCTTCATAAGCGGCTTCGCTGATGCCCATGCCCTCATGCATTTTTTCGACCGCAAATTCAACGATCAAGATCGCGTTTTTGGCGGAAAGACCAATCAACGTTACCAACGCGATTTGAAAATACACGTCATTCGCCAAGCCACGAAGGTAATTCGCAATCAGGGCTCCCAATATCGAATAAGGAACTGAAAGCAACACAGAAAGTGGCAAGCCCCATTTTTCGTATTGAGCGGCAAGGATCAGGAACACGAACACCAAACCATAGATAAACACCTGTGCCGAGGCGCCACCAGTGAGTTTTTCCTGATAGGCAGTGCCAGTCCAAGCGACGCTGTAATCACCGGACAGACTCGTGGCCAAGGTGTCTTCGACGAGTTTGATGACTTGGCCCGAAGTGTATCCCGGAGCTGGATTTGCAATGATACGTGCTGCTGGAAAGATATTCAGACGTTCCACGATTTCGGGGCCCGTGATTTTTTTAACGTTCACCAGGGCGGTAATCGGAATCATGTTACCGGTATCAGAGCGAACATAGATATTGCGAATGTCATCAGGGCGAGAGCGATACTCACCTTCGGATTGCAATTGAACTTTGAACGTTCGACCAAACTTGTTGAAGTCGTTGATATAGTAGCTACCAAAGGTTGCCGACATCGCATCAAAGACGGTGTTGATTGGAACTTGGTAGGCCTTGGCTTTTTCGCGATCCAGATTCAAGAAGATTTGAGGAATATTGGCGCTGAAGTTGGAGTTGATGCTGCCAATAGCTGGATTGCTTCTGAGTGAATCCATGAATTGTTTTGTGACAGTCGCCAGGGTTTTACTGTCGGATCCTCCGCGATTTTGCAGGTAAAACTCAAGACCGCCTGTCGTACTCATACCGACAATGGCAGGCGGACTTAAGGCGATAATGGCTCCATCGCGTATAACTTGATTTAAACCAAAGATATTACGAACAATGGCATTCGAGGATTGGTCTTCTCGTTTTCTTTCTTTCCAGTCTTTCAGATTGATGAAACTGGTCCCCGTATTTGTACGGTTGGAACCGGAGATCAAATCAAAGCCTGCCAGGGAAAAGACGTCTTTCACATTGGGATTGTTAGTTATGTAGCTGTCCATTTGATCAGAGACGGCCGCTGTTCGCGAAAGGGAAGCCCCATCCTGCAAACTTGGAATACCGAAAATATAACCTTGATCCTCGTCGGGGACGAGGCCGCCCGGGACTAGTTTGAACAGACCCACGATTCCGCCAACACAGATTAAGAACAGGAAGAAACTGACGAAATATCTTTTATTAAAGAATTTCACACCAGAGACATAACCGTTGGTTAATTTATCAAAGGTTTTATTAAAACCGCGGAAGAATCTGTTGGGTTCATGATGCTCTTCTTTTAAAAGCATGGCGCACAAGGCTGGAGTTAAGGTCAAAGCAACTAAGCCCGAGATTGCAACCGAAACAGCAATGGTGATGGCAAACTGTTTATACATTTGCCCAGCTAAACCTCCCACGAAGGCGACTGGAATAAACACGGCTGACAGAACCAGAACGATCGCAATAACTGGGCTGGTGACTTCTTCCATCGCTTTGATGGTGGCATCCTTCACCGGAATTTTTTCGGTGCGCATGATCCGTTCGACGTTTTCCAAGACGACGATGGCATCATCCACCACCAAGCCGATGGCCAGAACCAGACCGAACAAAGTCAGTGTATTAATAGAAAATCCCAGGGCATACATACCGGCAAAAGTACCGACGATAGAGACGGGGACGGCAAGACACGGAATCAGAGTGGCGCGCCAGCTTTGTAAGAACAGGTAAACCACGATAAAGACCAGAATCATGGCCTCCATTAATGTGTGAATAACTTCTTCAATAGAAACTTCGATAAATTTGGTCGTATCGAACGGAATGTCATAAGAAAGACCTGGCGGAAATTTTTGCGAAAGGTTGTGCATAGTTTCTTTGACCATCTCGGCGGTTTGCACCTGATTCGCACCCGGAGAAAGATAAACCCCGATACCGATCGCGGTTTTACCATTCCATTTTGTTTGTACGTCATAACTGAGAGCGCCCAATTCGACGCGAGCGATATCTTTCACTCTTAATTTTGAACCGTCAGGATTGGAGCGAACAATGATTTCCTCAAATTGTTTGGGGCTTTCCATACGTCCTTGAGTCGTCACGGTGAAAGTGAAATCCACCTGGTTGTTCAGTGGTTCCGCACCGACTTTGCCGGCGGCAAACTGCGCATTTTGTTCTTTGACCGCATTGATCACATCAGTGGCAGTCACTTTCATTTGCGCCATGCGGTCAGGTTGCAGCCACAGGCGAATGGAATAATCTTGAGCTCCGAAAATGCTGGCGTCCCCAACTCCGGGGATCCTTTTGATTTCATCAAGAACATTGATCAGTGCATAGTTACTGATATAAACCGCGTCGTAGCGTTGATCCGGAGCGCGCAGACCGATGATTTGCAGAATTGCTGAAGATTTCTTTTTAACGGTGACGCCTTGTCGGCGCACTTCTTCCGGTAATGTGGGCAGAGCTGTTTGCACGCGGTTGTTCACGTTGATCGTGTTTTGGTCGGGATCAGTTCCGATGGCAAAGGTGACTGTCAGGATCATGTCTCCATTACTGGAGTTCGTCGATTGCATGTAAAGCATGTTTTCGACGCCGTTGACCTGTTGTTCAATAGGGGCTGCGACCGTCGAAGAAATAGTTTCAGCGGAAGCACCCGGATATTTCGTCGTGACAGAAACCTGCGGAGGCACGATCTCTGGGTACTGTGAAATGGGCAGGGCGTGGATGGCGGCATAACCCGCAATCATTATGATCAAAGAAATGACGCAGGAGAAGACCGGTCTATTGATGAAAAACTTTGAAAACATAGTTTCATCCTTTTATTTTTTGGCAATAGAAGTACCGCTCACGACTTTCACGGTCTGTCCGTTACGAATTTTCGAAGCTCCCTCGACTACGATCAGTTCTCCACCACGCAAACCGCGGTTGACCACGACGTCGTTGACGATCTCCTCACCCAATTCCACGGAGATCTGACGAGCGACATTGTTTTCTGTGACCGAGAAAATAATCGGACCATTCTGAGTTTGCACGACCGATTTAAGTGGGACTGTGATCACCTTGCGTAACATGAATCCCTTGACGTAAACACTGACGAATTGCCCAGGACGTAGGCTAGCGTCGGCGTTGGAAATACTGGCGCGGGCCTTTACTGTTCCAGTAGAGGTATCCACGATTTGGTCGTTAAAATTCAAATAACCCGTTTGTGGATACAATTCGCCATCGCCTAAGCGGATTTGAACTTCGATTTTATCCAGACTGTCGGGTTTGATGAGTTTTCCTTGGGCCGCCAGTCTGCGCAGTTCCAACAATTCGTTGTCAGTATAGCTAAAATTGACATAGGCCGGATCGGTTTGTGAAATCGTTGTTAGCAAAGAGTTTTCAGAATTAGCAACAATCAAGCTTCCCTCTGCGACCGTTTCTTTGCTGGTAAAGCCGTCAATAGGAGCTGTCACTGTCGTGTAGCCCAGATTGATTTGGGCCTCTTCTAATTTGGCGTTGGCAGCATCCAGCGCGGATTTCGCGGCATTATAGACTGCGACTGCATCGTCGCGATCTTTTTGGCTGACAGCATTTTCTTTGTACAGGGGCACGATTCGATTCATGCTTTGGCGCGCATTAATCATGCGCGCCTTTTGAATGGCAACTTCGCCTTTGGCTTGATTCAGAGAAGCTATATAAGGGGCGGGATCGATCTTAAATAAAAGACTTCCAGCTTTGACCTTGTCCCCCTCTTTGTAATAGCGCTTCAGTAAAATCCCACCGACCCGCGCGCGGACTTGAATATCTCTGATACCAGAGATTTGCCCGACAAATTCCTTCGTGATGGGAATGTCGCGGACCGAGGTTTTGATGGCAGTCACTTCGGGCACCATTTGCTGGGCCTTTGGTGCCTCTTTTTTTGAACATGCTACCATCGAAAGCAATAGACATCCTGTCATTACTTTTAAGCGCATAATAACCCCTTATAGCATTTTAAATGCTTTTCTTTCTTTTCATTGGGCGAAGATGTTTCGTATTCTGCCACTCTTCCACATAGTCTTGAGCTGCTTCCGCAAGCTGCTTGCCGATGCGACCATAAGCCGTGTCGTCAAGATTGGCCAGGGACACACGCAACGACCATTCCGGTCCGCCGAATCCTCCTCCAGGCATGAGAACGATGGATGTCTGTTGTGCAAGACGGAACAGGATGTCCACCGGTTCATAATTTTCTGCCAGGAATTTCGTGAAGTCGCGGCCGTACATATGCTCGGCCCAAACCATAAGATCCAATTCGCAATAATATCCAGAGCGGAGTGAGTTTTCTGGCAGAGCAATCCCAATTCCTTTGAACAGGGCATGAAGGCGACGTTGTACGATTTCTTGAGTCAAAGTTTTGTACTTGTTTTCTGTGTCCATCAGTGCGGAAAGGGAGAATAAAGTCATTTGAATCTGCTGTGGCAACGACAGTCCCGCAGTGTGATTCAAAGCAACTTGGCGGCTGTCAGCGACCATGCGATCAATAAACTTTAATTTTTCCGGTGTCAGAGTGATGGTGCCATATCGATGATTCAGTTCCTTTTTATGGGCCGCAGGGAGTTTGGCCAACATCGTGTCGAAGATATTGTTTTCATGAATCGCAATTGCACCCAAGCGCCAACCGGTACAACCAAAATATTTCGAATACGAGTACACACCGATGGTGTTTTGCGGAAGATCTGCCATGATTGAGCGGAAGCCCGGCACGAATGTACCGTAAACGTCGTCGGTGATGATGATCAGATCAGGTCGCTTGGTTTTTACAATCTTGACGATCATTTTCATAATTTTTGGTGAAACGGCCGTGGACGGCGGGTTGCTTGGATTTACCAAAAAGAACGCTTTGATTTTTGGATCCAAGAGCTTTTCAATCTGCTTTTCACTGTACTGCCAAGTGTGCATTCCGGTTTTGGAATCCATTTCATCGGCGTCAATGCGTGTAACTTTGAATTTGTAACGATCCAGAGTCGGCATTTCCAAGTAAGGTGTGAAAGTCGGAGTGCCCAGCGCAATATGATCACCCTTTTTTAGCAAGCCATTGATAATCAAGGAATCAAAGATATAGCACATGGCTGCAGTCCCACCTTCGACGGCGAAAATATCAAAGCTGCCACGTGGAGGGTGATTGCCACACATCTCCTGATTCAAATATTCTTGAACGATTCTTTCGTTGTGCTTTAGGATGCGATCTGGAACCGGGTAATTGTCTCCGATAATTCCATCGACCAGTTCATGAACAAAGGCATCTGCGTTGAATTTGTAGTTGTCGACGACAAATTCCACTGCATTGGTTAAGAACTCAGAGCCCAATGTCTTGGAGTTGCGTGCTAAAAAGGTTTCCATTCTTTTTGCGATTCCCGCTTTTTGTGGCATTCCACCCAAGCCCGGCTCATTCCATGTGCGTTTACTTTCAGTCAGAGCAAACTGACCCAATAGAAAAAAGGCTTCACGAGGATCCGTGGCAATCCAGTTGGGATTTCCGCGGCCTGCATTCAGCATCGCAATGGTGCTGGTCTTGGAGTTTTCTGAGGCCAGTTCAATCAAAGCGTCTTTCAACTCAAAGGGGCTGAGTTGCTGTAGCTTTTTTTGCATGGCTCTGGTGACTTTCGTTTTAACGGACTTAACGGTCATGATGGTTTCTCCTTCAATTTGGATTTATTAAAGCAACATGAAAACAATGACGGCACCCCAGATGGTTTTTAGGGTGTTGGCCACGGCATAGGTGACTGTGTAGCCCAGAACTGGAATTTTACTTTTTCCAGCTTCCTGAATGGCTCCAATCGCTGCGGTGGTCGTCATACTTCCAGCGCAAGCACCGAATAAAATAGCAGGGTGAAATTTGAAGATATATTTGCCGACATACACCGAGAACAATGCTGTCAGGACAGTGACAGCGATACCGGCAAAAAATAGACTGATACCGACTTCTTTGATTCCCGCGATAAAGCCCGGTCCTGAAACCAGACCCACAATAGCTACAAACGCTCCCAAGCCCACAGAGTCAAATACCCACAAGCCGGCCGGTGGAATTTGTCCAAAGGTGGGACGAGTCGCACGCCAGTAAGACAACAAAAGACCGGCAATCAAAGCACCACCACTGGTACTGAGACTGATAGGAATTTTTCCGATGTTGAAGGAAAGAAGCCCGATAAGTCCCCCGAGCAGAACCCCGAGCCCGATGAAGACCATATCAGACATAATGGTAGGGCGTTGTGGAGAACCAATCTCTTTAGCGACACGTTCGACGTCTTCCAAACGTCCGACAAGTGTGACCACGTCGCCGGCGTTCAAAGATAGATTTTCATGCAATGGAAGTTCGTGTTCGATGCGCGTGATTTTTCTGACGAAAACATTCTTTCTGAATTCTTGTCCTTTTGTCTGAATAATATCTGCGGCAGTTTTTCCGAAATAGGCTTTGTTGGTAACCACGACGTCCAGGATTTCAAGTTTAAAATCCAAAAGTTCCTGGTCGTCAATTTCTTCACCGATATCATTTTCATGTTCAACGAGGTTTTTGCGATTGCCGGAAACTGCTACGACGTCTCCAGGAACAATCACAACATTTCCGTTGGGATCGAGGATTGTTCCTTCGTGACGGATGCGTGTGACAAAGACCGGAGCCTGTTTGCCAAAAGAAGCTTCAATATCGGCAACTTTTTTATTGGCAAAAGAAGATTGGGTGACTTTGTAAGTGCGAACAACATTATTTAGTCGCGCCGACAGGACACCTGGCTCATCGACCTTTTGTCCCATTTTTTGTTCATAGTCCTTGCAGGCTTGAACCAAATCGATCTTTAGAAGTTTGGGTCCCAAACTCGCATAAACCCAGGCGAAACCGATTGTACCAAAAATATAGCAGACGGCATAGGCGATCGGAATCGAGTTATTGTACTGAGTCTTCGCATCGGCGGCGAGGTTGGGAAGTCCGTTGATGGTATCTTGCGCGACACCGATAACCGCTGATTGAGTCAATGCTCCGGCCAATAAACCCGCCGAGTATCCCAAATCAAAGCCCATGAATTTTGCGACACCGAAAGCAATTCCTAAACCACCAACGCAAACAATGGTCGCGAAAATGGCTTGTGGCAAACCATCGGTCTTAAGGCCTTGGACGAATTGAGGTCCCACTTTGTAACCGACCGCAAATAAGAACAGCATAAAAAAGATCGCTTTCGTGTCAGGGCCAATGTGAATTCCGAGTTGACCGATGATCACGCCGGCGATCAAGGTCCCGGTCACCGACCCAAGTTGAAAGTATCCAATTTTCAATTTTCCAAAGAGGTAGCCAAGCCCCAACGTTAAAAAGAATGCAAGCTCAGGATGCTGCTTGAGTTGAGTGAATAACCAATTCATGATTGCCCCCAGTGGATCCAAGATTAATTTATATTTCCGAGGCTGTTTATTGTGGCGAAGGTCGATTGCAAACAAACACGATGCGGATTAGCAATCGTCAAAACGAAAGTCCAAGCTAGAATGAGCAAGCCAGACCAATGGAGTAACCGTTAACATTATCACCAAACATATAACGCCCAACTAAGCGAGTTCGTGTCACCCAAACATTGTAGTCGCTGGAATCCAATTCAATTCCCAATCCCAAGGTGGCGAGATAGTGAAATCCCAGAACGCCGGTTTGATCACCCATGTAATGAGATCCTGATGCTTCAAGCACGTAACGAAATGGTTCGTCGAGGACCTCCCAGTCGCTGATGGGTGCGCGAAATCGATAGTAAATATTGGCAGTTTCAGAATCCGAATATCCGCTGACGGAGCGACTGCCTCCCATACTTTGCAAATGAATATAAGAGTAGCGAAGTTGCAGATCCACGTCGCGACCAGTGACATCGTCGTGAAATTCATAGGCGATCATACCAGCTCCGCCCATTCCGCCGACGGTTAAGGAGCCATTGTCGAGGAAGTCGATATTTTCCATGCCTTTATAATCAGCGATGATGGCGGCACCCACTTCGGTATCGCTGAAGATCATGCCAAAAGAGAAATTGAAAATCGGCCGGATCACCCAGTTGCGAGCGATCTCAAAATCCCATCCCACGCCTCCTTGGACTGTTCCTGAATTCCATTTCAACGGAACGGATCGGGTCTCGGTTCCGTCGGAGGCGATAAATTTGGGATCATAACGGCTATAGGCCGCGGCGCCTTCCAAATAGAGTGGCGTGGTTTTGCTAATAGTAAAGCCGCCACCAAACTGGGTCATGGCTATGGAAGGGTTGCCGGTTTGTGCATTGTTAACTGCCAGAGAGCTGGATGCCAAATCGGGGATGGCAGAAAAAGACATTAGTGCAACGATGGAGTTTGCGACTTCTTGGACATTCACGTTGCGCAGTTCAAAGGCGGTGTGTGCCTTTAACGAAAAAAAGGTAGCCAAGAGAAAACAAATGCATCGGTAGAACGATCGGTGATTGCAGTATGTTCTCATTTAATCATTTTCCCACAATATCTTTTTGTATCATGGGAAATTGAATACCCGCTTGAAATTGCAGACAGCTTGGTAAAAAGCAAAATGTAATACGACAAGCAAAGGCATTGTTTATTTTTATTTAAAAGTGCTCGGCTAGACTCATATAAATTCTGGAATATTTAGTTGCGGAGGTTTGGATTGCATGACGAGGCGACTTGCTAAGGTTCTTTTTCGATTCGTTGTGATTGCGACGGTCTTGCAATATGCTTCTGCCGCGTCGGCGCAGCAGGAGCCTGAGCGCGAGTCTCCGTGGCTAGTTGTTCCTTTGTTATCGGCGAACCCTAAGCTCGATACCGCAGCCGGTGCTATGGTGGCCTATGTGCACAAGTTTGATGAGAAGTCCCGGGCGTCAATGCTGGGCTTGCAAGCTAAATACAGTACTTCAGATTCAGTGGTGGCAGGTTTATTTGGAAGGTCTTCATGGGCAGAGGATCACCATCGCCTCAATGCAGGACTCGCCTTCGGAAATATTAACAATGACTATCAGAACTATCAGGAGACGGGGCAAGAGGTGAACACTCAAGACCGTCTGCGTGCAATGTTCGCCCGTTATCTTTATCGCTTTAAAGGCGATTTCTTTTTCGGGGTGCAAGGTGCTTATACAAATTACGAGTTGGTTGGTAAGTCACAAGCCGATGATGAAATTTTGGATAATTTGGGATTGGTTGGATACAAATCCGGGGGCGTGGGCTTAAGCTTGTTGTACGACACTCGCGACAATGATTTCAAACCCATGAATGGTGGCTATATGAATGCCAACAATATTTCCTATCGGGAAGCCCTGGGTGGTAAAAGTAATTTCGATATTTACCGTTTAGATCTGCGCTACTTTTTAGCTCATGGCAAGGGAAGCGTTTTGGCTTTTCGTCAGCGCAATCAGTGGTCGGTGAATGCACCGCCGGGAGCCTACTCTCCGGTTTATCTTCGCGGCTATACGCCGGGTGAGTTCCTAGCGCAAAATATGTCTTCAGTTGAAGTTGAAGAACGCCTGTATATCGCAGAACGATGGACTTCCACTTTCTTTGCAGGATTTGCATTGCTTTATGGCGATGGCAGTTCCGCACTTGAGAACACCGACTTTCCATCAGTCGGATTGGGGATCCAATATATTCTGATGCCCAAACAGGGGATGGTCGCGAATCTGGAAGGTGCCATGGGACGCGATGAGGACCGCGGATTATATCTGAAAATGGGATATGCGTTCTAAAAAAAAGGCCGAGTTCTTCACTCGGCCTTTTTCAATTCTAAATATGATTTAAGAATTACAGCATTGAAGCGACAGCGTCTTTTTCTTCTGTCAATTCTTTCAATGTGTTGTTCATTTTCTCGCGAGAGAAAGCGTCGATCTCAAGACCTTTAACGATCTCGTATTCGCCGTTTTTGCAAGTTACAGGGAAACCGTACATGATACCTTCTGGAATGTCGTAAGAACCATCAGAAGGGATACCCATTGTAACCCACTCACCATTCGTTCCCAACCACCAGTCGTGCATGTGATCAACCGCTGCAGAGGCTGCAGAAGCGGCTGAAGACAAACCACGAGCTTCGATGATCGCAGCACCACGTTTACCAACAGTCGGGATGAACGTGTCTTTGTTCCAAGTATCACCTTCAGGTGTGCCAAGTTTTAGCAACTCAGGAACTTTTGCACCGTCAGCCGTTGCGAAGCGAACGTCAGGGTACATAGTTGGGCTGTGGTTACCCCAAACAGCCACTTTTTTGAAAGAAGCAACTGGTTTACCAGTTTTAGTAGCTAGTTGAGACAACACGCGGTTGTGGTCCAAACGAAGCATCGCTGTGAAGTTTTTCGCTTTTACGCGACCGTGCTTCATTGCAGATTTCATGGCAATGTAAGCGTTCGTGTTTGCTGGGTTACCAACAACCAAAACTTTTACATTTGGATTTGCGTATTTTCCGATTGCTTCACCTTGAACAGTGAAGATTTGACCGTTGGCAGTTAGAAGATCTTTACGTTCCATGCCTGGGCCACGAGGACGGGCACCAACAAGCAACGCTACGTCAGCATCTTTGAATGCAACAGCTGGATCGCCAGTCGCAATCATAGAGTGCAAAAGAGGGAACGCGCAGTCATCAAGCTCCATCATCACGCCTTTAAGCGCTTTTTGAGCTTTTTCATCTGGGATCTCTAGAAGTTGAAGAATTACTGGTTGGTCTGCACCCAACATCGCACCGCTAGCGATACGGAAAAGTAGGGCATAACCGATTTGGCCTGCAGCGCCTGTGACTGCAACACGTACTGGAGCTTTCATTGTCTAAATCCTTTCGAGAATGAGCTAACTCAAAGAATTTAGACCTCTAATCTTGCGTCGTCACGATTCAGTTGGCTTAAATTGACTTTTGACCGGTGGCGAAAACAAGACGAGCTGTGTCAAATTCCTAACTTTCGTATCCAGCTCGCCATTTTCATCATTCCACGCTTGAAGATGTGCAAGCTGGAAAACCCAGCTAACAGCATAACTATTAGGTGATCACTGTTAATATGTTCCACTTGCACCTCTCCTTGCTAAAAATTTGAATTAAAATTAACGAAGACCGCCGGAAGCCTGAAGGCGCTCGCCCGTCAACCAGCCTGAATCATCGGAGGCCAGGAACAAAGCGACCTTCGCGATGTCTTGGGGTTGACCGATTCGTCCCAGTGGAGTTTGCGCAACGATTTGTTTTTCCATGTCACTGCCAATCATGCCGAGGGTTTTAGATCCTTCTGTTTCGACACCGCCTGGAGCAATGTTGTTCACGCGGATGTTACGACCTGCAAGCTCTCTGGCTAGGCCGATCGTCATTGTATCAACGGCACCTTTAGTCGCCGCATAGATCGCCGTTCCCGGCATGGGGCTGGTACTGACTACGGAGCTCACGTTGATAATGCTTCCGCCGTCCTTAGAAAAATACTTCACAGCTTCGCGAGTGGAGAGAAGGATGCCCAGAACATTGGTGTTGAACTGACGGTGGAATTCATCCTCGGTGACTTCTTCAATCAGGCCGAATTTATAAATGCCAGCGTTATTGACTAAAATGTCTAATTTTCCGAAGGCTTGCTTGGTCTGCTCGAATATCTTTTTAACGTCGCTCGCATTAGCAACACTACCTTGAACAGCGATAGCCTTGCCATCATTAGCGATGATTTCTTTAACGACTTTGTCGGCGTCTTCTTTGCTTGAAGAATAGTTCACCACAACAGAGGCACCATTTGCTGCGTATTCTTTTGCAATAGCAGCACCAATTCCTTTAGAGGCGCCCGTTACGATCGCCACTTTACCACTCAATTTTTTCACTTAGGACTCCTATGATTATCCGGATTGACCGGTGTATCGTTATTCGACACTTAGACAAGTATCGAAATGAAATTTAAACTGTCAATATGACAATTAGATAATTATCGAAGTGTTAGATAAACATCAGTGAAAACAAATAGATAAAATTTCGAAGGGATTCTAATTAAATCTTAGCGAGCTTATCAAGATAAGCACGCAAGACATCACGCTGGACAGATAGGTGCATGAATTTGCCCTCGCGGGTGATTTCGACCAGACCCGCGTTTTCCAACTCTTTAATATGATGGGAGAGGGTGGCGGCACTGATATCGTGCTCTTCTTGTAGGGCACTGCACGACATCGTGCCGTCATTCTTATAGGAACCGATTTGCTTCAAGATCAAATAACGACGTGGCTCGGCCAGGGCCTTGCCAATTTGCTCGAACTGTTTGTCTGTTAAGCGCACGGTTTTCGTCGTCATGGAGGTATATTACTTGAGATGATGAAATTTGTCCAGTTGTGCACCTTTCTTCACGAAGGGCCATATCGATGATGCGTTCGTCATCATGCTAGCCAAACAAATGGCAATCACAGATAAAAGCACCTTGAGTGCTGTTAGATCAAAAAATTTTGAGTCTTCTCGTGTTGAATTTTTTTTGTTCATAGCGCACCTCCTTTGCTGGTCATTTTTTAACATGATGTTTTCGCCACAAAATTTGTCAAGATAACGTATAAGTATTTGATATTACGTTGTTTTTTTGTGAATTATTTTTCTTCATCTTGACAGCCATAAAATGAATCGCATTTTTTTTCGTGGAAAGGGAAAAATTGATTTTTAAGGAGTTAATATGAAACCACTTTTTAAAACTTTATCGATCTCTGTCGTCAGTGCCGTGATCGGCGGCGCCATTGTTTTTGGGGCATTAAAATATAACCCATCGCTGCGATTAAAGGCTGGTGAGGAAAAGCTACAAGAAACCATACAGAACAAATTTGACGGTCTTTTGGATGACAGCTTTTTTGATCAAAATGATCCGTTTGAAGGAATGAAAAAGATGCGCAGCAAACACTTTGATTCCTGGTTCTCAAATAAGTTCAGCGGACCAATCAATGAAATTTCCAAACGAGAAGATAGCGAATTTGTTTATTACGACATACAGGTAGAGAATCTCAACGAGACATCCGTTGAAACCAAAATTGAAAATGGATACATAACGATCTTAGGTTCTTTGGAAAAAAAGGATCAAACCTTGGAAAAAGACGAATCAGCTCAAAGTATTTTCAAATCAACTTTTAAAAGAACCTTTCCGCTACCGGAGCACATCGACCAAGATAAAATGCAGATGATTCCGGAAAAAGATAAAGTTGTTTTAAAGTTTCCGAAACTGAAGTCGTATGGCGCCAGCATGGAGAAACAAAAAAATATCCGAGGTTACTTGACGATTTAAAAAGTAGTCGCAATTTTTTTTCAAAAGTTTGTTACACAAAAACCAATTACCAATAAGGAGGTACACAATGAGAATGTTAAGTCCACTTTCAACTGACTGGTCTTGGCCACGTCGCAGTTTGTCTTCCGATGTGATGGGAGACGTTTTTGGCGATTTTGATCGTATCGTAAACGCCCTGGCGAGACCAACCTATGCAAGCACTATTGGCTTTCAGCCAAGCTGTGATATCAATGAAGCCAAAGATCACTACTTAGTCAGTTTTGATATGCCCGGTGTAAAGAAGGAGGATATTAAAATTGAGGTGCAAGGCAATCAGTTGCTAATTTCCGGTGAGCGCCAACGTGAAACCAAAGAGCAAGGTCGTGAAACCACTCTTCACCACGAACGGGCCTACGGAAAGTTTGAAAGAACTTTTGTCCTGCCTGCTTCAATTGACTCAGAAAAAATAGAAGCACACTATGAAAATGGTGTTTTGAATGTCGCCCTTCCTAAAGTAGAAAGCGCCAAAGGTCGAATCATTCAGATTCAATCTGGACAAGATGGTTTTTTAAACAGACTTTTGGGCTCTAAGAAAGAAGCTGCCAAAGAATTAAAAGACGTTAAAGTGTCTTGATTTGGTTAATTTCTAAAGCGAATCCCTTCCCCGGGACAAAAGAGCGGTGTTTCAAAACGTGACACCGCTCTTTGAATTTTTAGCGGTCCGGTTCTATAAATGCAGTCTCTTGACATTTTTTTTCGGAATTGCAAAATTATATTAGTAGCAACAGGGCCTCGAAAAAATTGTAACTTCTTTTATCTTAATGCGTGCCCTGGACGTAATAAAGGAGGTGCAAAGTGCGAATATCAGGTATCCCACCAAACTGCCATCGGTAATTCCAAGTCTCAATAAATTTATAGTACTGCTTTTGTTTAAAACTAAGAATCACTGCTTCACTACAGAGAGGAGGATCTTATGAATTTATGTGATGTTAGAATTTACAACGAGGGAGTAAAGTTGAATCGTTACAGTGAAAATACTTTGACGCCAATAAAGATCTCAGGAGTTATCATTCCATCCGTAAAAACGTTGGCGGCCGGTCAAGTCTCTGACTACAAGGTTGTTTGCTCGAGCGGTCTTGAATATTTCATTATTGCAAACTCCGAATGGCGAAAGATTTTGTCGTGTTACAGGCGGGAAGAAGTGAAGATTGTAGGTCTTTTGAATAGCTCCGACATGAGCATAATTCCGCAGAAGATTTTTCCCAAAGGGCCATCCTGGGACAGGCGAGATTTCGTAAGGGAATTAGTAAAAAAAGGGAATGACTTGGGGCTCATACCTGCGGCGGCGAGGCAACTCGCCGCTGCTGTTATGCACCTGTGATCACCAACTTTTTCTTGAGAGCTTCTGCAGCAGAGTTGATACGTGTCCACTTTTCATCCGGAATCTTTCGAGATGATTTGGCCATCATCGATAAGCGTGGATTTTTCAAAAAGAATTTTTCATGCTTTCGAATAAATCCCCAATAAAGCCCATCGACGCTGTCGCACCATTCACCTTGGGAATATCCGCCCATCTTTCTGAGATAATTTGATCCACAAATGTAGGGTTTTGTTGCGAAGATGCCGCCGTCTGAAAATAGTGCCATTCCATAAACATTGGGACCCATGACCCAATCCGACGAGTCAATGAACATTTCCATAAACCAGCGGTAGGCAGCGTGGGGATGCACCTCAAGAAGTAGCATCAAGTTCCCGACGATCATGAGTCTTTCAATATGATGGGCATAACCTCTTTTTTTGACTCGTCGAATGGTTTCATCTAATGGTGGAATTCCTGTATTCCCTTCATACCACAATTCACTCAACTCATTTTGATGTCCCCAAAAGTTTTTTTTCGTCTGTTGTTGGTCGAAGTTTTGATAGATACCACGGATGAATTCTCGCCATCCGATGATTTGACGAATAAAGCCCTCCAACGAGGGCAGGGGGACTTCGTGTTTTTGACTGAAGTGAAGGGTTTCCTTAATGACCTCGTACGGTGTCAGTAGGCCACAATTTAAAAACGGAGTTAAAACAGAATGAAAAACAAATTCAGAATGCGGTGGAATGGCGTCCTCGAAAGGACCAAACTGAGCAAGTCGTTGATTCAGAAATGTTTGAAGCCAAAACTTTGCACCTTGGCGATCCACGGGCAACCAAAAATCCTGCGCTTCCCCGGGGTGCTCGAAAAATTCTTCGTTTACCAAACCCATGACATCTTTAACTATTGAAGAATGCGCTGGCTCCGGAAGGTTTGGCGTTGATTGATTTTTCGGAAGGGCAAGACGATTTTCGGCATCAAAGCTCCAGGCACCGCCAATGGGAGCATCGCCTTTCATCAGAATCTTTAGCCGCCTTCGTTGGTGTTCGTAGAAAGTCTTCATAAAAGGTCTTTTGTGTTGGCTTAAGTACGACTGAAATTCCCGTCGTGAAGTAAGAAACATTGGGCTTTCAATGCAGGTGATTTTTAGCTTCTTTCTTTTAAAGAAAGCGTCCATGCGAGACGCAAAAAATTTATCTTCGATTTCATAAGCAAAAACGTCGGTTACAGGATTGTTGTTGAGCCACTTTTCCAGGGCTTCTTCGTAGGAGTTTGAACCTCTATCTATTTCTTCGTAATGTACGTGATAGCCTGCTTTGATTAATTCATCTCGATAGGTTCGCATCGCTGCAAAGAAGAATACTATTTTGTGTTTGTGAAAGCGGTAGTAGGTGGCTAGCTCTCTGTCTTCTCGCATAAAGAATATTGTGGATTCTTTGTCCATCTTAAGTTTTGATAGTTGTTTAGGATCAAATAGTTGATTTCCTAGTACTAAAAATAAGTTCATAGTCTTATATTCCATGGCGCGTTTTTGTGTATTTATGCAGAGATAGCTTAATTTGGAGGGATCTCAATTATCGTAATTGGCCTTCGATAATTTGTATAGTATAATCTATACAAACAAGTGTTGAAGAAGGATATACTTATGAAAGTTTTTGTAGGCCTATTTGCAGCATTGATTCTTTTTAATTTGAATTATGTACACGCCGCAGAGCCATCTGATCCTGAAGTTGTGTCAGCTGTAGATTTCAACAGATACGCGGGATTCTGGTATGAAATTGCCCATGCTCCCAACTTCTTTCAGCGAGGGTGTGTTCGGTCGACAGCTGAGTATGCTGTTTTGACGCCACTTTCTGTCTCAGTGAAAAATACCTGCTTCAAAGCAGACGGCTCTTCGAGTGATATTGAGGGGACGGCAACCGTGGTAGACCCCGCTGTTCCAGCCAAGCTTAAAGTGCGTTTTAATATTTTTGCCAAAGGCGATTACTGGATTGTGGATCTTGATCCAAATTATCAGTGGGCCGTTGTCAGCGGACCAAAGAAAAAATCTCTGTTTATCTTGTCGCGCCAGGGGCCGATGGATGCTCAGGTCTTAAAAGGGATTATCGATAGATTGAAGTTAAAAGGATTTAATACCGACGAGCTAATCTATGATCAATATTAAGTTATGAAATATATTGATGCTTGTATCATTGTGCTATTTCTTGGAGGATGCGGGACTATGGCGTCAAGCGAGCCGCTTTCTACAGTCTCTTATGTCGATATCTCGAAATTCATGGGCGATTGGTATGTCATCGCTAATATTCCGACCTTCGTAGAAAAAGGTGCGAATAATGCGATTGAGTCGTACTCCTGGAATTCTTTAGAAGATCGTATCGATGTGGATTTTCATTATAATGCAGATTCGCCTAACGGACCCTTAAAAAAATATCCTCAGAAGGCTTGGATCTATGACAAACAGACCAATGCTGAATGGAGAGTGCAGCCGTGGTGGCCTTTAAAGTTCTCATATCTTGTTATCGATTTGGCGCCTGACTATTCATACACAGTGATCGGAGTTCCCAGTCGTAACTATGTTTGGATAATGGCACGAACTCCAAAGATGGATGCTCAAGTTTACGAGCGCATAATTTCCAAGCTGAAATCTGTGGGATATGATGTTTCCAAAATTCAGAAGGTGCCACAGATTTGGTAAAACCTATGGAAGACTTTTCAGGTAATTTTGAAATTCACTCATCGATGAAAAAATTCTGAACTCACGCTGGAGATTTAAATGAGTCTGCGCTGTATTTCTGCCGGCAATTAGAAAGACAATTTGGGGAGGTAGATTTCTGTCTAGGAAGTTTATATAGCTATAAAGACTTTCTTTGGCTCCTTCTTTTTCTGAAACAGTACTGGAGATGACCAGATGAGTTGTTTGGTAACGAACACACGTTTCGCTTAAGTCCTTTTTTGGGGTACTTGGACCTAGAAATAAAGTTTGAAGTCCTTCGATTCTGCATAGGCTTGATGCGAACGAAATTCCCATGTCATGTAAATCTCCCTCAGGGGTGGTCATGACAATTCGAGATTTCGATCTTGGTTTCTTCATCTCGCTTTGGACAAGTATAAGCTGCTCTTTGAGAAAAGCCGATAGAATGTGTTCTTGCGCCACCGAGAGCTGTCCGGCTGCGACCGACTGGCCGATTTGACCAGCAAGCGGGGTGAGGGTGTCTGCTATGAAAACATCTGGCTTTGTATTGCGCCTTTTTTTGTTGAGCGCTTCAGAAATTTCATCCCATTTGTAAAGATGGGCAAGGTCCATGATTTTATAAATGTGTTCAAAATCTTTATTAGGGGAGTTTGAAAGGCTGGCTGAAACTTCTTGCTGTGGCAGAATTTTTTCTAAGTCAGACAAACTCAGTTTGGCGATATTTCCAATCTTATAACCTTTATCCAGAAGGCCCTGCAGGAGTCGGGCTTTTTGGATATCTTCAAGGCAATATAATCGTCGTCCCGTAGAGCTGCGTTTGGGTTTAAAAGCTTTGTAACGCGACTCCCAGCCGCGCAATGTAAACTCAGAAATACCAGTAAGTTCAATAACCTGTCTGATCGAAAATGATTCGTTTTTAGCCATCATTCTCAAGTATACAAAACTTGTTTCTTTTGTATAGAAAATTCTATACAATGATGACAAGGTGAGACACGCCGTTTAAGTGAGGTGGCATTTGAGAACAGCAGTCATCGGTGCAGGAATCAGTGGTTTAGGTGCGGCTTGGGTTTTAAGTCAAAAAGATGAAGTGCATCTGTTTGAATCAGAGTCTCGCCTTGGTGGTCATGCTCACACTGTTCAGGTGAACGACGGCGTCTCTGATGTCCCTGTTGATACTGGTTTTCTGGTCTACAATGAGTTGACCTATCCGCATCTAAAAAATTTTTTTAAGGCGCTGAATGTTCAGACTGTTGAGTCTGATATGTCCTTGGCGATCAAAGCGCCCCACAAGAATTTGGAGTGGGCGGGAACGAATCTTAGCACTGTTTTTGCTCAAAGATTTAATATACTGCGTCCCGGATTTCTTAGAATGCTATACGATATTACAAGGTTTCATCGCGAGGCTGAGCAGAATAGGGAGACCGCAGGAAAGCTTGGATGGACTCTTGGGCAACTCATGAAAAATCGCTCCTACAGTGAAGAGTTCCGAAGAGATTATCTTTTGCCTATTGGCGCCGCCATCTGGTCCACACCTGAGAGAGGTATGGAAGAGTTTCCTGCTGAAACTTTTTTGACTTTTTTTATTAATCATAGACTTTTGCAGATAAACGATCGCCCTATTTGGAGAACAGTTCAAGGCGGCTCTGTCGAATATGTGAAAAAAGTTTCGTCTCGTATTCCGTTTGTGCACTTAAATGCCCCTGTCCAAAAGGTGGAAAGACGTGAAGGAAAAGTTTTGCTTCGTACTGCGGGGGAATGCTTGGAATTTGATCGAGTTATCTTTGCAACACATGCCCCCATCACTCTAAGGATTCTTGAAAACCCAACAGATCTGGAGTGTCGTATTTTAGGATCGATTCAAACTTCACCTAACAAGACCTATCTTCATACCGATTCTTCTCTTATGCCAACCAGAAGAAATTGTTGGTCTTCGTGGAATGTTACAAGTTCACCAGAAAATCACAATCACGAGAGCGTTTCGCTGACATATTTTATAAATAAGCTTCAACCACTTCGTTCAGAAAGAAATTATTTTGTAACTCTCAATCCGCGGTCCGCGGTGCAAAATGTGTTGCGGGAAATCAGTTATGATCATCCTCAATTTGACCGCAAGGCGATTGAGGCGCAAAAGTCCTTGCCATTAATTCAAGGGCAAGGCGGTGTTTATTTCGCCGGCGCGTGGACACGATATGGTTTTCACGAAGATGGACTTTTGAGCGCCGTCAAAATTGGGGAACTTCTGGGAATCAAGCCTCCGTGGGAGGTTTCATGAGTGCCCTACAAATTTTAAAGGGACATATCCACCACAGTCGCAGTCATGAAGTTCGGCATTCATTTCGCTATCCGACCTTTGCTTTACTTTTTTCACTTCAGTCCGAAGATGAGTATTTGCGAACTTTGAAACAAAGAACTGCAAACATGTTATCCTTAAAAGCTTCCGACTACCTACATGGTCAACAGGGTTCATTAAAAGAAGCTGTGATTCTATTCTTGAAAGAACAGTGTCAGTACGAAGCGGATGAGATTGTACTGCAGACTTTTCCGCGGATGTTCGGGTTTGTTTTTAATCCTGTAAGCTTCTGGTTCTGTTCTCGCAAGGGGAATCTTGAAGCGGTTTTGTGTGAAGTGAATAATACTTTTGGCGAACGTCATTTTTATTGGATCTGTCCCTCTGAGGGGATTCTGGATTCGGAATTTTATCGCTCCGATAAAGTATTTCACGTCAGTCCATTTTTTCCCGTTGATGGATTTTACAAATTTCGCTTTCAGTTTGGAAGTGGGCAGTCGCGCGTCGATATACACTATTATGACGTGAACGAACGATTACGCTTTTCTTCTTGGATTGAGGGACAAGTTACAGACTTTGAAAATGAATCCATATCACGGCTTTTAATGACCTATGGTTGGATGACTCCACTGGTGGTCATTCGTATCCACTGGCAGGCCTTGAGACTTTGGATGAAAAGAGTCAGTTTTTATAGAAAGCCAGCACCACCGCCTAAGGAAGTCACATGAACAAGATCACACTTAAAACAAAAATTCTTATAAAGCTTCTTCAGAACTCTAAAGGTGCCACACTAAAAGTAACCTTTCCTGACGGATCTAAGGATGTTTTTGGTTCGGGCGATCCGGCCATATCAATTCATGCCTTCAACTGGAGAGTCTTTGACGACCTCATTGATAAGGGAGACCTGGGGTTGGCAGATGCCATCATTAAGGGCGAGCTGATCGTTGATGATGTTTCGGCACTTGTGAAGTGGGCTTGTGCTAATGAAGATTCAGTAAATCGTTTATTGCATGGAACCTGGTATGGAATATTTTTAGCGCGTCTTCGTCACCTTTGGAGAGCGAACACGAAGCACGGTGCAAAGAAAAATATCATGGCCCATTATGATTTGGGCAACAGCTTTTATAGTCTGTGGTTAGATCCGAGCATGACCTACTCAGCAGGAATCTTTTCTAATCAAAACGATGATCTTAGTGATGCGCAAATGAAGAAGTACGATAGAATTATCGACGCTCTCGATATTCGCTCAAGCGACCATATTCTCGAAATTGGCTGTGGTTGGGGTGGTTTCTTTTCACGTGCGGTGAAACGCACTGGCTGCCGAGTCACGGCTGTCATGAATTCTCCCTCTCAGGCCCAATACAACCGTGATTTGATTGCTAGAGCGGGATTTGCTAATTACGTTGATTTGAAACAGCAAGACTATCGCGAAATCGAAGGACGTTATGACAAAATTGTTTCCATTGAAATGGTAGAGGCTGTTGGTGAAAAATATTGGCCAGACTTTTTCGGTAAGGTGAGCAGTTCTTTAAAAGACAAGGGAGCTGCGCTTATTCAGTCTATTACCATGCAAGATCAATACTTCGATCAATATCGTAAAAAAACTGATTTTATTCAGCGTTATGTTTTCCCCGGGGGAATGCTTCTGGCGCCGAAGGTGTTTTCTGATTACGCAAGTCGTTTCGATCTGAAAGATGATAAGCCATTTGAATTTGGCATTTCTTATGCAGATACATTGCTTAAATGGAAAGAAAACTTTCAATCAGTGGAAGACGAAGTACGTGGCTTGGGCTTTGATGATCGATTCATGCGTCTTTGGAATTTATATTTAGGCTACTGCGAAGGTGCTTTTAGATCAGAACGCATTAATGTTGGTCACTACTTATTGCAAAAATAGGAGATTAGTCAGATGGCAATGGGACTTTTCATTGATTTGATGGAACGAGGATTGATTCCTGAGAATTTGATTCGAGCGGGGATCCGCAAGCTTTGTCGCGAGCGTCTAAAAAGTCTTGAGATTGCTGACCGGGAACTGGAGCAGGAAAGAAGCTCTGCTTATGTTAGTGACCTAAAAAAATCCGCAATTGCATTTGCGGCTGAAAAAGCGAACCAGCAACATTACGAATTGCCGGCAAAGTTTTACGACCTGGTGTTGGGAAAGCAAAAAAAATACAGCTCTGGATACTGGGGCCCAGGATGTTTGAATTTGGATCAAGCGGAAGAAGCTGCCTTGCAAATAACATTTGCTCGAGCGGAAGTTACTGACGGAATGCGAATTCTAGATTTAGGGTGCGGCTGGGGATCTGTTTCCCTAAAACTGGCAGCGCAGTTTCCGAATTCGCAAATCGTCGGCATTTCAAACTCCAAATCTCAGCGCGAATACATTCTTGAACAAGCTTCTCTGCGAGGCTTGCACAACATCTCAATTATTACTGATGATATAAGCACCTTTGATGCTCCCAAAGATTGGCTTAGCGGATTTGATCGAGTTATCAGTGTCGAAATGCTCGAGCACATCCGTAATTATGAAAAGTTGTTTGCTAAAATAGCGCAATGGCTCACTCCTGAAGGTAAATTCTTTGTCCATATTTTTACTCACAGTCGTTATGCTTATCCATTTGAAACGGAGGGCGATGATAACTGGATGGGACGCTACTTCTTTACGGGTGGTCAAATGCCAAGTCACCAGTTGCTAACTTATTTCCAAAAAGATCTCTTTTTAGAGCAGCAATGGAGCTGGCGAGGGACGCATTATAAAAAAACCTCAGAGGCGTGGCTTCAGAACATGGAGCGGAATAGAGATACTATTTTGCCGATATTCCGCGAAGTCTATGGCGCGGCTGAAAGTGACAGATGGTTTGCGCGCTGGAGAGTTTTCTTTATGTCATGCGCAGAACTATTTGGATTCGACGAAGGGCGTGAGTGGGGAGTATCGCACTACCTGTTTAAAAATCGTCCACGCTAGGAGACGTTGTGGAAAGCTTCTGGATACAGATTACTGGTGCTCTGATATTGATGATTTTGATCATGGCGGCAACTTGGTATTTTGCAAGACGGTGGGATAATTACAGTATTGTCGATATTGTCTGGTCTCTGTCATTTTCTTTGGTCGCAATTTTTTATTTCTTTACAAGCCCTGGATGGGTCCTTCGGAAGGTCCTAGTTCTGGGCGTTGTGATGCTTTGGAGCCTTCGCCTTTCTTACTTTCTGGCTCAGCGAATTTACGCGCATCATCCTAAGGAGGATTCGCGCTATAAAGCTCTGCGCGAAGATTATGGCTCCCAGTTGGTTTGGCGGTTTTTTCTTTTTTTTCAGTATCAAGGACTTAGCATTGTCATTCTAAGTCTCGTATTTTTAGAGCCCTTTAGAAATCAAATTGAACACCTCAATTGGATCGAAAATATCGGACTCAGCATAAGTCTACTTTCTTTGTTGGGAGAAAGCGTAGCTGATTCACAAGCGCAAAAATTCAAATCTTCGCCAGAGAATTCCTCCAAGGTGTGTGATGTGGGTCTTTGGAAGTATTCGCGCCATCCAAATTATTTTTTTGAGAGTATGATCTGGTGGGGATTTTACGTGACGGCAATAGGTACGGCAGGAGCCGCGTATACCATCTATGCTCCGTTGACGATTTTATTTATACTGATCAAGGTCACTGGAATTCCTCCATCTGAAGCTCAAGCGTTGGCAAAAAGGGGAGACGCCTATCGACAGTATCAGGCAAAAACCTCCGCTTTTATTCCATGGTTTCCAAAAAAGGGGGACTAGTGGGTTGGTTCCAAAACGCTGTTGCGCGCGCGAAATCATTTTTGCTCCAGCAACTCAAACAGGGAGCTTCTGCAGAGGGCTTGGCTCTAACCTGTGCCGTGGGTTTTGCATTGGCTCTTTTCCCTGCACTGGGTACAACCACCCTGCTGTGTCTTTTAGCCGGAACGCTGATGAAACTAAATCAACCCACTTTACAAGCTGTAAATTACTTGCTTGCGCCGGTTCAACTTCTTCTAATTCCCGTATTTTTAAAAATGGGTGCTTGGATTTTTTCAGTGCCGGCCGTTTCCATAAACCCTAAGACCGTTGTAGGCGAATTTTTTAATTCACCAGGACTATTTTTTCTGAACTACGGTCTTGCAGGATTGATGGCTATGGTTGCGTGGTTGGTGGTTATGCCACTGGCAGGCTTTATAGTTTATCAAATTTTAAAAGTTCTATTTAATAAAATTCAAAGTGTGCGAGGATGATATGAAATCATTCATAATACTCTTCCAGCTTTTGCCCTTTTTCGCATGGGCGAACGTGCAAACGCGAGTCTCTAAGATTTATGAAATCGGTAAGTTACAAGAGCCACCGTTATTTGTGCAGACCACAGAGATTCAGAGCGAGGATCTTGGAACATTTACCTCGAGCGCGAAAATCGAAGATCGTGATGGAAAAGTTGTTATGACAGAAAAAGTTGCCGTTCGCGGCGCCACCCTGATCTCGCAATTTGTTGAACAGCTTCAGTCCATGGAAGCTTGGGAGTTGGTCGTCAGTGAAAACAAAATGGTCTTTAAGACTTATAAAATTACCAAAGATGGTCGACGTGAAGACGGGAAAAAAGCTGAAGAAGTTAAATCCTTTGTCAATGGTCCCCTGATTGAGATGTTTATTGCCAAGCATTGGGATGTATTAACAGAAGGAAAATCGGTCAAAACGGCTTTTAGTGTTTTAGAGTTACAGCAAACTGTCAATTTCACTTTTCAAAAAGTAAGCGATGGATACCGGTTAGGCAAACAGGTAATGATTATTAAAATGAAGCCCGCAAACCTTTTTATTTCCATGCTCGTAGACCCAATCATTATTGAGTTCGACAGCTCCACAAAAAAGATGGTCTATTTCAAAGGCCGGACTCCATTAAAGGTTTTGAAGTCTGGAGAGTGGAAGCCTTTTGATGCGGAGATTCTTTATGGTCATCCAGAAACGAAAAACGCCTTTTGAACAATCAAATGCGAGCCTGCAATTTTTTTCCAAAAGAAAAGAGCCAGTCCGTGAGGACTGGCTCTTTGATTAAGAACGAGGTGGGGGGAAATCGTTCGAAATCCTTTATTTAATTAATATGGAAAAAATGAGTTTCCTGGACCTGGTTTTGCGTACAAATGGTCTCTCGATTCAGAAGGCCCGTGGCTCAAAGTCAATTCGCCCGGTGAAGCTCCGTCGATGCTCATAGTAACTGAAGATATACGACCCGTTTGATTTATGTACACGAAGCTGATCTTAAAAGGACTTCCCGGACGTGCTGTGTTCATACCTACATAAACATAGATATCTTTAAATGATCCGCTTTCGCCTCTATATACTTTAGAAAGAATGACGTCGTCTTCCGTTTGTGCGATAAGCTTTTGTAGCAACTCATAAGAAGCTTCGATTGCTGTCACGTGGTAGGGAAATGAATTTCCACTTTCATTTTGGTAATATACTGAAATACCTTCCAGATTGATAGTTCTCAAAGAATCGGGATTCAGATAGATTTCATCTTGAGCGGCGCTACCTTTGCCAGCAGCGTGAGTGTAACCAACGAATCCTACGGAAATTAACAAAAACATTAAATACTTCATCTTCTTTTCCTTATTTAACTGTTAAGAATTCTGAGTCATTCACTATAAATCTAAAATCAATATTCACTTGGTATCAAATCGACATCGCTGGTGCGCCAGTCACTATTCGCGTCGACGGGGGCGAGGGCTCAAGTTGTGAAGAGATTTTTAAGATAGAATCTGAATTTTAATAATGAACAATGGTGAACAAGTCGTAACTTAAGGTTAACATTGGTCGTTTTACAGGCTTGGCCAAAAATTAGACACTTTTGCCAAGGCTTACTTGGATTTCCAAAGAGGTATATCGAACTTTGAATGCTTGAATAAGGCCGTGGTGCAGTTGCAGCTCTTTATTCAGTCTTGAAACAGCCATTCTTAAACGATGATATTGGGAGTCGTCATAATTCAGGTTGCCGAATAATTTAGCGACGATTTTTTCTGAAGCCAACTGGTTCGTCTCTTCTTTAAGAAATTGCGTCAGGATATCTAGCAAGAGCTTTGCATTTTTTCCCACATACTTATTAGAACCGATCATCACTTCACCATGGAGAATCGACATGCTTTCAGAGGCACTGCCTTTGAGGCAATGACTCCATTTATCGAAAAGGACCTTTTGCGAGTCTTGCGGTAACGATGAAGCTTTGAATAAAAATTGTTTACGCAGTTGAGTTCGCAAAGGACCTTGAGGAGTATCTTGAATTTCATAGATAATTCGCTTGAGTTCATCGAGGGCTCCCGCGACGGGGACAATCTCCACTTTACCCATATTGAAGAATTGCGAGAACACCGCATTTTCATAGGCATTCATCTGGCTGAATTGGAGTTTTAATGAAAGACATTGCAACAATTCCGTTGATGGATTTTTCTCGAGAATCATCGCTTCTTCTAGGAAGTGACAAACAAGCTGCCTTAAGTCGACGGGTGAAAGATTACTCTCGATAAGATTGAAAATGCGCTTCTCGACGATCTCGACACCGAACAAACGGGTCTCAAGAATAATAAGAGCATGAATAACGTCAAAATCAGACTCTGTCCCGATACGAAGACCGCTGGAAAGCAGATTGTAGATCTTAGCAGCTTCGCCTTCGCTTATTTTCATAAATGAACCAAGACGCACGATCTGAGCGAGGACTTTCTCGTGGAAAGGCCCCCCAGCACTAAGCACGGAGGCCTCGTTGAAGTAATCCGAAGCAGAACATACATCTGCCTGCAATTCTTTTATCTTCCCAAGAAAGATCAGCGTTCTAAGCAGAACATTGGCGTCTAAGGTATTTCTATTTTTAATAAATTCTAATTCTAGCTTTTTACTGTACTCTTCAAAGGCAAGAACATCATGCGCCAAAAAAGAAACTGCTGTCAGATCACTCAGGACAGGAAGTGTGGCTCCGAAGGTCTCGGCGATACTCTGAAGCTCCGAAAATGATTTTTTAAGATCACCCTGAAGTAAGCTCAACTTGGCTTGATAATAAGCGACTTCTGAACGCGAGACCCCTGTTGTCGCAGAGGCTTGTGACAGCAAAAAAGCGAGCTTTTCCAGATCTCTTTTCTGAAAAGCTTCATCGAGCTGAATTATTGTTACTGCTGTTGAGTCCACGAATCCTGCCGTTGCGTTTCTTTTTGAATTTCTTTAATTCTTTTAATCACGTCGTCAATTTGATCTGGAGTCTTCGGATCCTTTGGATTAGCCAACACTTTTTCGCGGATCTCACTCGTTTCCGGCGACCAACCTCCGCCAATGCGCGGACTTGGACCACGGTTACCCAGAACTCGCGGCAAACCCCAGTGAGGAACTGAAAGAAACTGGCAAAGTCCGACCTTTTGATTATTCACCGTAAGCGTTGATTTTTGGAGTTCTTGAAGGTTTTTATAAACCATCTGCCCCGTCGTCTCTTGTGAAAGCGCTGGGCAACTGGCGGGTCGCATTCCATCTGCTACAGAAGAAGTGTCCAGACCGACAGACAGTTTACCTTTGGGACTATACATAGCATCCGTCACAGAATAGATAGACGGAAGATTTTCCAGGAAACGACCTGTACATGTTGCTTGAGAGTTCGCACGAATATTAATGCCATAGAGGTGGCGCATGACATCGGCTTCGAAAAATCTGGCTCTTTCAGCCGCAAAATTGAAATAGAACAAAGGATTTGCTAGCAGACTCCAGGATCGGCATGTGCTCAGATATTTAATATCATAGGACGTGCCGTCGCTTGTGGAGTACAGTTTGGTGCCTATAAACCGACCGTCAAACAGCATCTCATTAATTAAATTAGATGTTATATCAAACTTAATTGCAGTCTCGTGAGCCAGTCTTGCGACAACCGCCTGCTCAGTAATTGCGGAAAATTTTTTAAAAAAGAGATAAGTGTTGCCGTGAGGTTCTGTCCAGCTTTCAAAAGCATCGGCCTGATCCGTAATGACAAAGATTATTTTCGTGTTTGCGTAAGACATAACTTGATCTGTAGCGATCGCATTTTTTCTTTCGCAGTTCTTGATAATTTGATCAACTGTCGCGCGGCTGGCCCCAAGGGCGGCCTGAAAACTTTCTGCGTGGGATTCATTAAATTGCCTGCAAATCTCATTCGCCCGTGGCACCGAGAAAATCTTTTTATAGCTAGCATCAACGATAGCTTGATAGACTGGATACTTTGCTGCTTCGATTGTCACCACGTCATGAGGCAACTGGCGTTTGCCAATAATAAGGCCACTTAAGGCCGCCATCGTAGCTAGAAGTAGTTTTGCAGAAATCATAACCGTTCAAAGTGCAAACCAGAGTCCCGCCAGGAACTAATTATGAAGCGTAGGCCCACCCGGTGTCATTTTAGGCGCACCACCCGCATAAAGTTTGAACAAGGGTTCCCAGTCTCATTTTGAGAACGAATGAGGTTTTGATATTCCAATCCAGAAAAATGCTATTTGCTTTGCTTAAAAATCTCGTCAATGTTTGCGTGAAGTTTTGAAGTCAGGCTCTCCATAAGAGCTTTAGTGAAATCCTCCAGTGTATCAGCAGTTTCAAAGTTTTCTTCAAGCAACTCAGCCTCAGCAGTGAGTTGTTCTTGAGTGTCAGTTGTCAGCGCTATGGTTTTCGGATCTTGAGACATGATAACTCCTAGAAAAAACAAATTGGAGCGAATGCGAAAATTTGGGGGCCCCGCCGCCCTAAAAACGAAAAAAGCCTTTTGAATGATCAAAAGGCTTTATAAAAATCTTTAGTAAGTACTTCTGCGGAGCAGAAGTGTAGACAACCATTTTTCCCAGCCAAAGGCTGGATAAGAAAAATGGTCGCCCATTACCGCTATTATACGAACCTTTTCAAATCGTTGATTTTATTAAGATAAATTTTCAAATAAAGAAAGATAATTCGATGGAATGTATCAATCTTTATAAAAAAGGGATGACATTGCGAGACGTGGCTAAAGAGCTAAACATCTCAAAAACCAAGGTTCGCGATGTATTGCTCAAAGCTGGCGTGGAATTACGTCCATCAAGCCCCACCCCAGAGCAAGTGGCTCAATGGCGCATCCGGAAGACAAAAGCGCCTCCTCCGTTTGGTTACTGTTATTTCCAAGGGAAGCTTGTAATGAATCCAATTGAGTATGATGCGCTCCTGAAAATCCATCGCCAATGGAAATTGGGGATGAGTGCCAATGACATCACTCGATATCTGAATGGAAAGAAGATCATGCCACGGAATGCAAAGGAATGGCACAACAAGGCCGTGAAGAAGATTGTGGCTCGATTTGAATCCAGGAAAATTGTTTTAAGGAAGAATGGGAAAAACTGATATAAGCCGTTTGAACAGAAGTCAGATAGTAAGTATTTGCCTCCTTCGGACTGACCTAGTTTGATTAGCTGCGGCTAGCTCTGTATGAATATATCGCTGTTGATGACATTAAGTGCAGATATTACGGCGATGTATTGACCACCCAATTGTAATGAAATAGGGTCGCTCTCAGCCATGAGTCTACCCGAGCTCGGTAGACGTAAAATTGCCTGAGAGTTAAGTCAGGTCTCTACAGCAAAAAATCAAAAAATATTACAAATTATAATGTTCAGACTTCGTCAATGCGATGAGGCCGCTCAGCTTTTGCGCGTAAGTTTTGGATACTTTTAGAGGTTTTTATGACTCATAAGGTGAAGTGTATTTATTTCGATTCTCTTAACAAAGAATTGCGTTTTGAAGTTCGCGAACTCCCAGAAACAACTCGATATAGTGATGCCCCTGGTTTTGAAAAAGCGATGGTAATGGATCGAGGCCGTCAAATTAAGCGACGTCGATTTGATACGATGGTTCATTATCGAAATCCGGTTTTTCAGGCCAAAGATATTCCTCGGTATGGCTTACTTTGGCGTCATGAAACGATGGAGGAAAAAAGTCAGGAACCGTTTAATAGAGATGACCATCGATACACGTTGATTTGTGGTGATGCTTTGATTGTATCTTACGACTCAACTACTAAGAAGAATGGGGAAGCGGCTATTCCGGTCGATGTGACGATGACGTTAGAAGAGGCTGAGTGGCATGTGGGAGAATGGTGTGAAGGCATTTTAGAAAGACTGCCAGATTTTTCATGTATCCTGAATGAGAGCTTTTCTGAACGAGGATATGAGATTCTTCTTAGAGTTAATAACGAGGGGGAGATGTATGGAATGTATGCTGAGGATCTCACAAGGCCCATGCGCATGTTAGCCCCCCAGATCATCAACTTTGAATATCAATTTGAAGAAGTGACTATAATCACAGGATTTATCGATGATCCTAATAAGAACACACGAGTGACCATTCTGGAATCGGGGACTTCGAATCTTCGCACTATCGCTGAGTGTACTCTGGCGGCCCATAAAATTCCAAAGTGGATTGAGGCTCGACTGCAGGACTTTTTCTTTGAGAAGCTTGTTGTTGCACGCTTCAATAGGAAGAGAAGCTTTCAACAGTCGCGTCTAGCTCAATCTTCTCAGTAGGCAGATTTTTAAGAATAACTGAGCTGAATTTTTGATATTCAGCTCAGTTTAGTTACTCATCGGACTGCTATAGTGATCGCGAAATGGCAGCGCTGATTTCGTCGATCACAGAGGTAACTCCAAGTTGATTTTTCTTCGAAAAAAAATCAGTCATTGGGAGCTTTTCTTCTCCCCAAAGTGGGGCACTCCTGAATGAAATTTTCTGAGATTGATTATTTAAATCTCTAGCGCCAGCAACAAATACTCGAAGATAGTCGAAATCTATGTCGACATGTGATTGAGGTGCAACATTCCCTGGCGAAATATCCCCTAAAAATTTTATGAACATTTCAATGCCATTTTGAAAATCAGGTAGCCCGACTGTCCCAGATGGCGCGCTAAAGAATAGAGGGGTTATGTCATGTTTGCAAAAATAGTTTTCTTCTTGCTGTTTAACGATTAGTCGAAAATAGGAATATAGAAAACGTTTCTCGAAGTCAGAAGGTGACATAGTAAAATTAAACTCATGTCCAAATCTCATGACCCTTCCGCGCCAACTATTTTCCAGATCAAAATTGTCGGGTGGTATGATTAAATTTTGGCGGAATATTTCCGGCGAAGGATAAAAATTGATGTCAGTTCGATTTAAATCTAGACCGTTTGAGGAAAGAAATACCCCAAGATTTTCTGCTTCGGAGCTAGCTAAATCGGTGACTATAATTGATCGTTTCTTTGATAGCTGTCGGCCATTTACCTCTTGAGGTTGAATGAAAACTTCAAAGCATCCAGATTTGTGCTGTTTTTTAAGGAAATCTTCAATAGCGAGTAATACCATTCTTCTTGTCATTTGGCTTCCTTCAGACGGTAGAGGTCTTTCGCTTTAATAAGGCTCAATCCATTTTTGACAAGGGTGGAAATACGATCACAGTTTTTCCAATGGGTGTCATCTGGGACAATAATGAAAGCAATTTCGTTTGTGCTCAAAACGATCTCTTCTGTTGTGCGCCACTCGCGCTCCTCATAAATTGATTCAAATTCTTCTGCGTGATCTTCTGGGGTAGGTTCTCTCTCCGGATCAACTTTAGTAGGTATTTTGACAAAATCAAATAAAGTCACAGAATTACCGTTTATTTTCCAAAGTCGGTCATTATTCTCCGGGCTAAATAGGGTTTCTTCGCTTATACAAGGATAATATAGAACGGGTTTAATTTTATTAAAGAAAGCGCCAGTTACGATTTTCTGTCTACGAATTCCAATTCCTATATCTCCATATTTTTCTATATGTATGGGTAGAGAATTTATGGGTATGTCGCAGAAACATATCGCTCGAGGCTCATTTACTTCATAAAGGTTTATTTTGTCGGATTCGACGCCAAAGCCAGTGTTTGGAAGATAGAGATTGCGGTTATAGTGGCGGCTGTCTTTTGTATAAGGTTTGAGCGTAATGGATAAGGCATCTGCCGAAATTAGTGAATTTAATCTATCCGTGGCGGACTGATATTCGTAGTTTTCAAAAGATTTTGGTCCTATAAAATGCCATAACAGATCTGAAATGTGCGAGTGCGAATGATATTTGTTTCTCGAGTCTTTTATGTCAGTCATGCGGGATAATCATCCCACATAATAAAAACAGGCTTAAGTTTAATTTGCTTCCTGGCCTATGGGCCTGATGGATTTTGATCTAGACATTTCAAATCGTCGTGACTTGAACTTCTCTAAACAAAATAATGTTACATGATTTTGGAGGGTTGAGTGAGTTTAGCTAACGACTTAGTAGCTTGGGCTAAGGATCAAAACATATTCTTTCATGAGTTAGTGGTAAGGATATTAACAAAGCAGCATGTGACAGAAGCCGATATTGATGAGTTAGCGGTGGGGCATCTAGCAAATTATAAACTCGCGGTGAGTTCTGTGGCCTTTCAGCAGATGCCGTCTATTGCCAGACCTCCGCAGGTTTCTGCCTCCAAGGTTGTATTGAAGGCAATCGAGGAAATACAAAATGTTAATGGATTGCAGCCGGGGCAAACCGTTCCCTTTGCCCACTCAGGGATGACAATTGTATATGGTG
Organism: Bdellovibrio sp.; assembly: GCA_039594295.1. Taxonomy (GTDB): domain Bacteria; phylum Bdellovibrionota; class Bdellovibrionia; order Bdellovibrionales; family Bdellovibrionaceae; genus Bdellovibrio. The sequence continues at coordinate 63,807 of JBCNNR010000011.1, read as the reverse complement.
AGAATGGTAGTGGAAAATCGAGCATCACCAGAATACTTAAGCAGGTTTGCACCTCTAGATCATCCGAAGAAGTTTTGCCAAATATATATACTGCTGACGCCAATAAACCGAATGCAAAACTGAAATACTCTAGTAGTGGTGGTGCGGATACGTCACTACATTGGAGAAATGGAGAGAATAGCATGAGCGATTTGAAGCAAATCGCTGTATTTGACTCTCGCTCGGCATTGGCTCATCTCGATAAAAAAAATACTCTGCTTTACTTGCCTGCAGGAGGAGAAGTCTTTGAGCGGTCTGTAAACTGTGTCAATAAAGTAAAAGCGCGAATCGAAATGCATAGACCCCAGCTTGCAAAACCGGCTCTTGATGCTCTTGATAGCACCAGTTCAGCGTTCAAGATACTCGACAGTGTTAACGCAGCTACAGACATAGGCAAGTTGCAAAAACAAATGGCATGGACTGAAATACAGGAAGGTCAGCTTGCTGCAGCTATTCAGAATCTTTCGTCGATCAAATCGCAAGATAAGACCGCTAAGGCTTTGAGCTTGGGAAATCGGAATAAATTTTTAGCTGAAGTTAAGGCGGAAATTGATCGTGTAAAGAAAATCTATAGTGCAGAGGAAATTCAGAGCCACAGAAACGCCATTGCCGATTTGGATAAGGTGAACGCTGATATACAGCAATTCGAGAAAAGTCTTGCCGAGAAAATTCCATTGAGCGGTATTTCAGAAACATCTTGGAATGTTCTGTTTAATGCAGCGAAGAACTTTGCGACGTCATTTGCATATAAAGGCAAAGACTTTCCAAATATGGAAGAGGGGGCAAAATGTGTATTATGCCAACAAGATCTTACCGATGAAGCCAAGGAAAGAATGGATCTTTTCGAAAAGCATATATCTGGTTCATTGGTAAAGCAAAAGAAGGACATTGAGGATGTTATTGCCAAATTCGAAGGCGCAGTTACGGTGGCTTCTGCTAATATGGATCGAATTGGTGTGGTGGAAAAGGATAGACTACAGGAAAATGGGACTGAGTTTGCCGATAAGATTTCAAATCTATTTAAGGATATTCGGAATGGCTTTACAAACTATCTAATGATCGTAAATCAAACCCAGCAATTGCCAGAAGATATTTTCAAACGCTGCGACGAGGGGTCCGCAAGTATTAGTGCAATTGAGTCAGCTAACAACGTAATGATCAAAGAACTTCAAGAAAATCCTGATAAAGACAAAATCGCCGCTGCAGAAGCTGAGCAAAAAGATCTCGAGAACCTAAAAGTTGCATCCAAGTTAGTCGATAAGATTATTGAGTACGTTGAGTTTTTGAAAGTCACTAAAAGATATGACGATGCTTTAGCTATCCTTGGAACAGCCGGCCTTACGCGAACCGCATCGAAGAGCCTAGGCCAGACAGCGAAAAAGCTGTTTATGGATAGTATCAATAAGGAAATGGATGGCCTGGGGCTTGGTAGTCTAAAGGCGGAGTTGGATGATTCGGCAAGTGCTGGTCAGATCTATTTTCAATTTCAGATTTCGAATTCAAAAGTTAAATATGGATCAATGACAAAAGTATTGAGTGAAGGAGAATTCAAAGTCTTGTCGCTCGCTGCATTTCTATCTGAGATAAATCTTTCCGATAAGGTGGCTGGTGTAATATTTGACGATCCTGTTACTTCTTTAGATCACCGTTTTAGAGAAAGAATTGCTAAAAGAATCGCAGAGGAAGCTAAAGTTCGTCAGGTTGCCGTATTTACTCACGAGATATCATTTTTATTTTCTCTCAGAAAAGCTTCAAATAAAGTAGGTAATTCATTAAATGTGATCACGACAAGAAGATGGAATGGTGTCCCGGGAAATGTAACAACTGAAGAACCCTGGGTAGTTCAAAAGTGCTCTAAGAGAGCAAATGATTTGTTCGAGGCTGCTCAGAAATTAAAGAAGAGTTTGCCACCTACAGACGAGGATTACAATAAGATGTCTGGAGATATATATGGCCGACTTCGAGAAACATGGGAGCGTCTGGTTGAAGAAGTGCTTCTTGCGAAAGTCATTGAGCGATTTTCTCAAGAGGTTAAAACTCAAAGTCTGCATTCTGCCTACGTGTCTGATGAAGACTACAAGGCCGTTCATGATAATATGTCCAAGTGTTCAAAGTTTATGATCGGCCACGATGACTCTTTAACTGTCGATGTTAACCGTCCACCAATAGATGAGGTGATTGGGGATATTGAATGCCTTCAGAAATTTCTCACTGAAAATGAGAAAAGACGAAAGGTTATGGAAGATAGACGTAAAAAGTTACTTGAAGCACAGAAAGCACCTATAGGCTAGCTATGATAGATATTGAAACACGATTAGAGCCAGAGGGTTTAGTTGTTTTTTCAAAAATTCCTTGGCCTAAGCCAATGGCAAAAACTCGTCCGCGTGCATTGAAGCTTCGCGAACAAGGATACTCTCATGCTGAAATCGCTAAGCAACTCGGCGTCGCAAAAAGCACGGTAGTCGCAATCTGCAAAGAAAGTGCATCGGGAATAGAATCGAAATTCACGACAAAGGGAAATGCTCCATTCGGATATATCTACTTCAAAGGAAAACTTCTTTTCGAAACTAGAGAGATGATTATTGTGCATAACATTTTGCAACTTCATCGCGATGGTCATGGTGATTCATCAATCGTGAAGATACTGAACGCCAAGAAGATCGCTCCGAGAGTCGCAAAAAAGTGGGATCATTCTTCTATTCGTAAAATTATCGAAAGATACAAAGACGATTTTCATCTAATTGAGGAAAAACTAGAGCGGTTCGCATAAAGTAATGGTGTCCAAGCACAGTATTATGCGAACCCGTAAATTTTTGATCTCTATTGTGCTTATTTTTGATCTGGCTGCTGAAAAGTGGGATAGAACGGTCAAACGTTCGTTTAGAAAAATGGTCGGGGAGATAGGATTCGAACCTACGACCCTCTGGTCCCAAACCAGATGCGCTACCAGACTGCGCTACTCCCCGACAGAGACAGGAAACTAACTAAAAACAGTCCCACTTGTCAAACTGCTAGATTCTAACGCGTAATATAAGTATCATTTTTTCCATGGAAAAGTTTTTGAACTCGTTGCCAAAGCCCGTACTCGTCCTTGGAGCCCTTATAATTGGGATCGCGATCTTTATTGGGTACCAGCCGCCGCATACAGTCTGTGATACTCAGGAAGAAGCTCTGCACGACCTTCTTAAGGGGAAGATCTTTGCCACTCAAGTTAAAAAAATCACGACGCCTCCGTCAATTATGCGCGAAAAAGAGGCATGTCAGCTCGGAAACAGTGCGGGCTCTTGCTATGAGTATTTTTCCACTTTAAAGGCCGTCTCCGATGCCGTGTCCAAGGGATCCAGCCAGTGTGCGAAGCAGCTTTATGATGTGAAAGAAGTGACGGTGGCATTGACCAACGGGATCGAGTTGATGGCCCGCTTGGCTTGGGGAGTGAAACCGCCAGAACCGGGGAGTTTTGAAAGATTCGGTTGGTTGACCGAGGCCGAGATCGCGACCTTCTGTCGTTTGAAAAGTACCTATATTAGAGCGAACGGAGAAGAAGCTTGGACAGAACTCCGACAAGCGGTTTCCGCCAAGCTTCCAGGGGAGGAGGTCCCTAAGACAGCCGAGGGTTCAGTTGCAACTGTAACGCCTCGTAAAGCGTCTGAGGTCCTTACTGAGGTGGATATCTGGAATCGCAGCTTGTTTTCAGTTCGCTGCGAAGTTTTTTAAAGAGCTACAAGATCGATGCTCTTCCAGGTAGGAGCGTTCTTTTTCAACTCAAGCTTGCCGTAAAGGGCAAAGCTCTCGTCGAGTTTATTTCTGATTAAATAAGTGACGTTTTGGACTTTTTCGAGAGTCCACTCGGTTGGATTCAAGCCAAATTTGCTCAGATCCGTTTGAAGTTTCAAAAGTACGTTTTGTTGTTTTGTCATGGTTCATTCCTTCGCAAAATGATTTCTAAATTCTGACAAAGAACCAATATTGCAACCGAGTTGCCAACTTCGCCGTACACCAATTCAAATTAAATAGCAGCTCGCCCGCGCCAAGCCTTGAGTTGTCTTGGTGGGTGGACTAACTTCTTGGATATGAGACGAAATAGATTCTTAGAATATGTAGCTATTCAGGCCCTCGTTATCGTCGCGGTGATCGCGATCTTTGCGATCATTTCCGATAAACAAATTGCAGCCACAATTGCGGGGGTATTGTTCGTCGCCATGCCTTTGGGATTGATGGCCTGGGAGCATCAGCGCGCCGGGTTCGAGGAAAAAACCTGGTATGCGGGAATGCTGCAGTTTTGGGTGATTTTTGCGATTCCTATATTAGGAATTCGCTTAATGAATTGGGGAGTGCCCTTCGATCAGCTGTCCTTTTGGGGCATCCCGGGTCCGGCATTACACAGCTGGTCAAGTAAATCCTACATGGTGATGATGGCCATAACCGCAATCCGCTGGTGGAAATTAAGCAAAAGAATCGACAGCTGATGAAAAGTGGCCAGCTGACTGCGTTGTCGTTCGCGGTCCTCGCTCCAGCGTACTTATAGTACGCCTGCGCTGCGGGTCGCTCCTCCGCCTTGCATCTGACCACTTTTGATCAGGCGGAAGGGCTCGGGGAGTGATTTAGAGGTGCAGAAAAATAAAAAAGCCGGCTTGGGGCCGGCTTTTTTAATTCCAAAAGGAAGCTCTATTCAATTTTAAGATCTAATTAGATCTCGAATGGAACTGGAGAGATTGCTTCAGCTCTGTGGAAAGTATCGTAAGCGTCAGTACCTGAAGGCAATAGAGCCAAGTTACGAGCTTTTTTAACTGCTGCAGCTACACGTTTTTGTTGAGCTACGGACAATTTAGAGATGCGAGACGGAGTGATTTTGCCACCATCGCCGATAAAACGAGTCAAAGATGCTGGATCTTTGTAATCGAATACGTGGTCGCCAGAGAATTCTTGTCTATATTTGCTACGAGTTGTTTTTTTCATGAGTACCCTCTTTTTGAGTTCCTTTTGGTTTGCGAGTTAATGGGTGTACAAGAAAAAAGAGTTGCCATCAAGTGTCTTTTTACTTTATATGGTTGTTTCTTGTTTGCGGCGTCCCTATTGATTTTCAGGAAAGAATCCTGGGGTTGGGCGGCGCTGACCTCGACTTGTAGCTAGTAGGAGCACGTAATGAGCAAATGTGAAATCACTGGAAAAGGCCCAGTTGTAAAAAACTTGGTATCTCACTCCAACATCAAAACTAAATCAACTGCACAACCAAATGTTCAGAAAAAACGCATCTTTAGCCGTTCTTTGAACGCAATGGTTCGTTTGAACATCGCGACTTCTGCACTTCGTGACATGGAACACGTTGGCGGTTTCGACACTTATATCTTGGGTGCTAACGATGCGACTCTTTCTAAAAGAGCGATGGCAGTTAAGATGAGAATCAAAAAGAAAATCTCTTCTAAGAAATAATTGAGGCTGACAATGAAATTGAAAATCAAAAAAGGCGCGACTGTACAAGTTATCACTGGCTCTGACAAAGGTAAGAAGGGCACAGTTTTGTCTGTTGACGCTAAGGCAATGAAAATCAGCGTTCAAGGTGTGAAAGTTGAAACACACTATGACAAAAAAGACGGTCTTTTGAAAAAAGAAGGCATGATCGATTACTCAAACGTTAAGTTGGTTGAAGCAGCTGCTGCTAAAAAGCCTGCTAAAAAAACAGCTAAACAAAAGTCCACATAGGCAATTCCTTCCCGGGATAAAGCCTAATTTTGGTCTCAAAGGTGATCTCTTCGTTTTAGTCTCCTATATAGCTGCGTAAAATTAAGTTGGATTCAGGAAACACGAGTACTGGATCCCAACTTGTAAGACAGGAGAGCAGCTTGATTAAACGAGACCAAAACTCAGTGGAAAAATACAAGAAAGCACTGGTCGCGATGTCGATTCCAGTGCTTTTTTTTTCGTCCCTAGCTTACGCTGATATCGGCGACGCTATGGTTCTCTGCAAGCACAATAAAACTGTTCGTACTCTTCGTGTTGAGATGGGCTCTGACCAAAAGTGTAAAGCTATTTACACCAAGCAGGGAGTCGATCAGACTATTGGTTCATCCGGTGATACAAATTCCTGCTCGGAAATTATCGCTGGTGTGAGAAAGACCTTGGAAGACGCTAAGTGGAATTGCCGCGACGTTAAAGAAGCGCGTTCTTCGACAGTGATTTCCGTCGAATAGTCAGCTCGTCTGTTTTCAGAGGGCGCGAAGGAGAAAGTATGAGCTCGGAGTTGATAGTTGCGGTCGCGCAGATGACCTCTATCGATGATGTCGATGCGAATTTGATGCAAATCGAAGCCCTCTTGGAAGATATCTTTAGTTCCCACAAGCCACGCTTGGTGGGATTTCCAGAAAACTGTCTGTATATGCGCACCAAAGAAGGCGAAAAAATCATCGGTTTTGCTCCGACGGATGCCGCTTTTCACAGAGTCGCAGATCTTGCTAAAAAATATGATACTTATCTGCACTTGGGTTCTGTACCTTTGCAGTTGGATGGTCACCTTTACAACTCTTCGGTTTTAATTACTCCGAAGGGGGAAGTGAAGCCGACTTATCAAAAGTTGCACCTATTCGATATTCATCTTGAAGGCCAAAAGCCGATCAAGGAATCAGATGTTTTCCGTCACGGACAACGCCCTAGTATTATTGAAGTCGATGGGTGGAGAATTGGGGAGACGATTTGTTACGACATTCGTTTTGCCGAATTGTTTTCTCAATATGCGCGCAAAGAAGTTGATTTGATCATGGTTCCTGCGGCCTTTCTGGTGAAAACCGGGGAAGCGCACTGGGAGATTTTATTGCGGGCCCGTGCGATTGAGAGTCAGTCTTATTTAATGGCCAGCGCGCAAGGTGGAACTCATATGGGGATCAACGGTGGCGTGCGTGAAACATATGGCCACAGTTTGATCATTGATCCTTGGGGAACCATTGTGGGGCAGGTTGAAAAACGCTCGATTGGCTATTCTGTGGTGACTCTTACTAAGGAAAGAATTGACGGAGTTCGTCGTCAGATCCCAATGAAGTTTCATAGACGTCTTCCAGTTGCCTAAAGCGATAAAATTCTGCATCATTTGTGGTGACATCTTTCTCAATTAGTTTTTAAATGCGCGGTGAACACAAGCGCAGGAAACGGGATAGTTATGATCCGTCTTTTCTTGGTTTCTGTTTTGATGACTTCCTTTATCGGACATTCGGTGTTTGCTCAGGAAGTTCTAGCCGGTGCTGTACGCGATGAAAGCAAAGAAGCTGAACTTGCGCAAAAAGCAAAGAAACGCCTTTACCCAGGCGGCCGCGATGAAGGTGACTTGAAGGTTCAAGCTCAGGTAACCAACCCTCCGCGCAAACTGGCTCCTCAAGCAGAAATTCAAAACGAAGAACCTGCCGAAGAATAAAGAAAGTTTGAGACTGATCAAAAAGCTTCAAATGCAAGGCGGAGGACTTTCCCGCAGCGCAGGCGTACCGGAAGGTACGTCGGAGCGAGGACAAAGTCCGACAACGCAGCAGTTGGAGTTTTTTCATCAGTCGGCTAGGAGATTTTATGGTTTATGATCATTTGCCGGAAGGTGTAACTCGCGAAACGATGGACTGTGATGTTCTGATCGTGGGTGGTGGATCTGCAGGTTTGTCTTGCGCACTTCATTTGCAAAACCAAATCACAAAACACAACGAAGACGTCGCTTCTGGCAAAAAACAGGGCGCGCAAATTCCTGATCAAATGATCGTGGTGATCGAAAAAGCTTCCGAAATCGGCGCGCACAGTTTCTCGGGCGCGGTTCTACACCCAGCGGGTCTGCGTGAGTTGGTGCCAAACTTTAAAGATGAAGGTTGTCCACTGGATACAGAAGTTAAAAAAGACGCTGTATACTATTTGGGTGCTGACTACTCTTTCAAAATGCCAATCACACCTCCGCCGTTCCATAACGAAGGCAACTATATCGTTTCTGCCAGCAAGTTAAATCGTTGGTTGGCAACAAAGTGTGAAGAAAAAGGCATCAATATCTTCCCAGGTTTCGCAGCCGTTGAAGCTTTGTACGAAGGTAATAAAATCGTCGGCGTACGCACCGGCGATAAAGGTCGCGATAAACATGGCAACCCGAAAGGGAATTTTGAGCCAGGGTTGATCTTGAAATCAAAAGTGACAGTGTTTGCTGAGGGGACACGCGGTTCTTTGTTCAAAAAAGTTTCTGAGAAATTGAATCTTCGCGAAGGCAAACATCCGGAAGTCTTCGAAGAAGGCGTTAAAGAAATCATCCAAATGCCGAAAGGCACGGTTGAAGCGGGTCAAGTGATCCACACGATGGGTTTCCCTTTGAGCAAATCTATTGGTGGGACCTTCATCTATACTTTACCGGAAGATAAAATCATCGTGGGCTTGGTGGCGTACTTGGATACCAATGATCCATTGCTTGATCCACACCGTGAATTGCAAAAATTGAAAACTCACCCGTTCATGCAAAACATGCTTAAGGGCGGTAAAGTCATCGCTTACGGTGGTAAAACACTTCCGGCGGGTGGCTGGTATTCAATGCCGAAACTTTACGGTGATGGCTGGATGGTTGTGGGTGACTCTGCCAGCATGGTCGATGTGAAGAAACTTAAAGGTATTCACTTGGCGATGAAAGCGGGTATGTCGGCTGCTGAAACAATCGTGGACGGTTTGGCTGCGGGCGCTACTGAATTCAATGAATCAGTAACCAAAGCTTATGAAGCTCGTATCGAAAACAGCTTCGTTAAAAAAGACCTCTATGCGGTTCGTAACTTCCATCAGGCGCTTTCTAAAGGGATGCTTGAGGGGATGCCTCATATCGCTCTTCAAGAGATCACAGGGGGCCGTGGCCTTCAGGATCCAATGCCTTTGGATCATACAGATGCGCAAACGACGAATAAAGTGGTTGAAGTATGGGGCCCTAATGGCTTTGAGGAGCAATTGGGTGAGCTGCCTAAGCCAGATGGTCAGTTGTTCTTTGATAAGCTATCCAGCGTCTATTTGACGGGGACTATGCATGATGAGGATTCTCCAAACCACCTTATTTTGAAGGACGGGGATATCTGCCGCTCGGTATGTGAGCCTCAGTACAAATCACCGTGTAATCATTTCTGCCCGGCCTCTGTTTATGAGATGGTTCCGTCTACAAAAGAAGCAGGCAAGAAAGACCTACAAATCAATTATACAAACTGTATTCACTGTAAGACTTGTGATATTAAGTGCCCATTCGAAAACATCGAGTGGACGGTGCCAGAAGGTGGCGGCGGACCACAATATCGCGAGGTCTAACCAGCAAATAGGGGTGGGACCTGGGCGGTATAGGAAACAGGGCGTGGGACCTTGTTTCCTTAACCAACAGAAAGGACCATCCCCATGGCAGAATTTTTCGCGTCGACAGCACGCGGTCTCGTAGATCCTCTAGAACAAGAACTTAAAGACTTAGGCCTTAAAATCACCGGCAAAACTGCAGGTGGCGTTTACTTCGAGAGCAATTGGGAAGGTTGTTACAAAGCGAATCTTCACTCTCGTATGGCCAGCCGTATCTTGAAACCAACTCAAGATTTCTTCGCCTACCAACCTGAAGAGTTGTACGCGCAAATCATGCGTCACGACTATACGAAATATATCAAACCGAACCAAACATTGAGCATCGACGTTTCTGTGGGTGATTCCATGATGCGTGATCAACGCTTTATCGCGATGAAAATCAAAGACGCTATCGTCGATCAGTTCCGTGATAAATTTGGCATTCGCCCAGACGTTGATAATCACAATCCCGCTTTGCGCGTGGTTGTTCGCAGCGTGAAAAATCAGTTCAACGTGTCTATCGATACATCGGGTGATTCTTTGTTCATGCGTGGTTACCGTAAAGAAGTCGGTGAAGCTCCATTGAAAGAAAATCTGGCAGCAGGTTTGATTAAACTTTCTGAATGGGATGGTAAATCAGCGTTGGTAGACTTCATGTGTGGTTCTGGAACATTCATGATTGAAGCGGCGATGATGGCGAAAAACATCGCTCCTGGTATTAATCGTAAACGTTTTGGCTTTATGAGTCTTTTGAACTTTGAACAAGAGGCTTGGGACAAAGTCGTTGATGAAGCTATCGCTGCTGAAAAAGAAGAAATCGAAACGAAGTTTTATGCTTACGACATCGATAATAAAGTTTTGAAAGCCGCCAAAGAAAACGCAAAAGCTGCTGGCGTTGATGACGTGATTGAATTCAAAAAAGAATCTGTGGCGACAGTGGAGCCTCCGGTGGAAAAAGGTTTGATCATCGTGAACCCACCGTACGGCGCGCGTATTGGTGACGAAGATAATCTTCGTGACGTGTATCGTGACCTGAGCTTTACCTTGAAGCATAGATTCAAAGGTTGGGATGCCTGGATTCTTTCAGGGAACAAAGATTTGATCGCGGATTTGAAATTGAAATCGACGCGCAAGCACTTTGTATTTAACGGTAACATCGAGTGTCGTTTCCTGAAATACAGCATGTTTTAATTGATAACTTCATATTTGCGAAAAATGGCGGTATTCGATATACCGCCATTTTGCTTTTTGAAGGGGGCTCAAATGAAACTTTCCGTGATGATCTTGGCCATGATGTTTCCGTTTGCTGCTTTAGCTGCGGTTAAAGACATTAAAGATTTCCAAAACTATGACTGTCAGATTACCGGTGTTGCAGGCGCTGCTCATTACGTCAAAGGTCACTTTATGACGATCGCGATTGACGATCATATGGCCCAGTTCTTTCAAGAGCGCTTTCAGTTGGATGGCTCTGAAATTCAATTGCAAATTTTGATCGAGGAAACCCGAAGAACTGACGGTTCTGTGATTTTGCTACAGAACTTAAAAGTCGACGGGGAGGAGACCTCAATCGAAAAAGTTGTGAAGTCGGTGGTTAAGACTTCCACACAGAATGGTGATATCACCGCTTCCTGTGTAATTTCTAAATAAAAAAAGGCGCCCCACAAAGGCGCCTTTTTTGTTTCTAATGACATGTAGACTTTCGCGCAACCTAGCCCGCCCTTTGGGGAGGTCACGTATTGATTATTCACAGGGATTGTACTGAGATCAAGACCCTCAAAAATTGAGTCGTTAGCATGAGTTTATGGACGATAATCGCGAGCACCAACGGCGCTATCTGACGATATTTAAATCAAAGATTATCGGTGTAATCTCGTCGAACTCGCGTGGTGAAATTCTGGATGCAAACGACTATTTCCTGAATCTTATTGGGTATACCCGCGAAGAAATGAAATCTGGAAAATTGAACTGGAAAAGTCTGACTCCACCCGACTTTATTCAGGCGAGTGTAAAGGTTCAAGAGCAGCTATTAGCAAAGCCAGAGGTTTCAATTTCATTTGAAAAAGAATACTTTCATAAAAATGGTCACAGAGTTCCGGTGCGCGTTGGTGTGACCAGTTTTGAAGATGGCACCAATCTGACACTGGTCGAAGATATTTCCCGGCAAAAGAAAATCGAAAAAGAACTGGCCGAAGTGAATCGTTATTTGGAAAGGCGCGTGGAAATGCGCACGCGTCAGCTGGCCGAATCTGAAGCCTTTTTATCGGGTATCATTGAAACGATGCCGTCCATGGTTTTTGTCAAAGATGCCGAGAATCTGTCTTTTGTCCGCTTAAATCGAGCAGGGGAGGAGTTGCTGGGAATACCTCGCGAAGAATTTATCGGAAAAACGGACTTTGATTTTTTTTCGAAGGAGCAGGCGGAGAATTTTCGCAAAATTGATCGTCAGGTTTTGAACGGAGAAATTCCCCACGCCATTACTCAGGATGAATTGCCCACGCGAAATGGTGTCCGGGTGATTCATACAGTGAAGATTCCAGTTCGCGATAAAGATGGTCGGGCGCAATTTTTGTTAGGCGTGACCGAGGATATCACCGAGCGGGTGCAGGCCGAACGCCAACGAGAAGACCTGGTGCGAGCACAGGCTGAAAAAGAGGCCGCTGAATACCGAGAACAGCAGGAGCGTTTTGTTTCAGAACTGACTTTTGATTTGTCCAGGTCCGTTGAATTAAATGACATGCTTAAAACATTCAGCAGCAAAGTGGTCCCGAAGTTAACCGATATTTGTGTGATTGAGATTATCGACGAAGAAGGTATGGACTATCTGACCACAGAAATCCGCGGCGTGAAGGGCGAAGAGGTTGAATTCATTCGCCGTTGGCGCAACGAAAATCTGCCAAAATGGGATCCGGAATTTGGTGGACCCAAGATGATTCAATCAGGAAAAACCATTATTGTGAATGGATTGGATACCATTGAAAAGCATATTGGCGAAAACTTCGCCGAACCGATAGAGACCAAAGGCAAAGTGATTCTTTCGACATCAATTATGATTGTTCCACTGATGGCCCGTAATCAAAAGCCCCTGGGATTTGTTAATTTTGTTTCATCGGTTTCGCGCCGAACTTATAGCGAAAAAGATAAAGGTTTGGCTGAACAAATCTGTTCACGGCTTGCGGTGCAGATCGAAAACTCGCGTTTGTATGATCGGGCACAAGTTGCCAGTCGGGCAAAGTCTGAGTTTCTGGCCAATGTCAGTCATGAAATTCGCACTCCGTTGGGAGCGATGCTGGGTTTTGCGGAAATTTTAAGGGACGACACGACCTTGACGAATGATCAAAAGCACTCGGTGGATACGGTGCTACGTAATGGGCACCAACTGCTGCGCATTGTGAATGAAATACTGGATATTTCGAAAATCGAGTCCGATAAAATTCAATTGGAAAATATTGTTTTTGGTGTGCGCGAACTTTTAGAAGACGTCATTCATCTTTTACGCGTGAAGGCCGAGGAAAAAGGTATCGAGTTGCGTTTGAAGATTGCTGGATCGGTTCGAGATCTGATTATTTCGGATCCCGGTCGCATCCGGCAAATTTTGCTCAATATGGTTGGCAATGCGATTAAATTTACCGAGCACGGTCATGTGGAGTTGAAGGTGGAGTCCCTGCCCACCAAAACCGCCGATCGTATCGTTTTACAATTTATCGTGACCGATACGGGGATTGGAATTTCTAAAGAGCAGCGGGGGCATCTCTTTCAGCCATTTTCTCAGGCCGACAGTTCGACCACGCGCAGATTTGGCGGGACCGGCTTGGGGCTGTTCTTATCCCGAAAGCTTGCGCGGTTGCTTGGGGGTGATATTTCCTTTACGAGCACTGAAGGAAAAGGCAGTCGCTTTGTGATTTCGGTGATCGCCCAGGTGCCCTCGACGAAACAGACGATGGATTCAAGTCGAGGTGAGTACGTTGTGAACGCCAACGGCAAAGATCTGCAAGATGGAGTTATTCTGGTGGTTGATGATGCCAGTGATAACCGGGAGCTCTTGCGACGCTATTTGAATAAAGCGGGGTTGAATAATTCACAAATCGAGATGGCCAGCAATGGCGAAGAGGCCGTTCGCAAGGCTACTGAAAAAGACTATCGTTTGATTTTAATGGATATTCAAATGCCGCAGATGGATGGCTTTCAAGCTTTGAAGATATTGCGAGAGCAAGGCTACAAATGTCCGATCATTGCCTTAACCGCCCATGCAATGAAGGGCGATCGCGAAAAATGTCTGGCGGCGGGATTTGATGGTTATCTGCAAAAGCCTCTTCGTAAAGAGGCTTTAAATGAGGTTTTGAATACGGATTTTAGATAAATCTAAAGGGTGAATTACAGGGGAGCATAGTTCGAATTAGAAAGGTTTTGTGATTGCCAGCAGTGCCGCTGTCGTACCCAAGCCGATCAGCAAGATCGCGATAGGCCAGCCGATATGACCTTTGCGTTTCACAAGAGAGATCGCGGCACCAAAAAGAACCCAGATGCCCAACTTAGCCAAGGCCCAGCCCGGAAGCTCTTTCATGATTCCCAGTTTTGCCAACATTCCAAAGCCGCCAACCAATAAAAACAAAAGTCCCAGGCCGTGAGTGGCAAAGCCCATCATGCGAGCTTTCGCATTCAAAGTAACTCCAGCATACGAAGTTACCAACAGACCACCGAAACCAAAGAACAATGTGATTAAACCCAGCATGTGAATAATTTTGTAAAATTCGTAAGTCATTTTTATTCCTCTTTAAGGCCCAGGTGTTTTACCACACGAGCAAGTTCTTTTCTGATGCGAGTCAGTTGCGCCAGATTGGCCAGAGTTTTCAACGAATCACGCAAAGGTTCAAGAGGATATCCACCATACGCACCACTTTGTTGCACGTCGTTTGTCACGCCGGACTTACCAGCGATAATGACCTTGTCACAAATGGTAACGTGATCAGAGACCGCGGCATCACCACCAAACATACAATTGCTACCGATGCGGCTGGAGCCGGCGATTTTAAATCCGGCGGCCATGACATTGTTTTGGCCGATGATCACATTGTGCGCGACATGGCAGAAGTTATCCATTTTAGTACCGCGACCAATTCGGGTTTCAGTCAAAGCGGCACGGTCAACGGCGCAGTTTGCTCCCAGTTCAACGTGGTCTTCGATCACGACTTTCCCAATTTGCGGGATTTTTTTGTGAGTGCCATCTTTCGCCATCGCAAAAGAAAAACCATCGGCACCAATAGTCGTGTGTGGATGAATTTCACAATGGGCCCCAATTTCACAGTGAGAACCAATGAACACTTGAGGGTGAAGGATCGTCAACGTTCCGACTTGGGCATAGGATTCGATCACGACATGGGCCCCGATAGTCGCACCGTCGCCGATTTGCACGTGTTCACCAATGACCGCAAATGGACCTACGGAAACATTTTGGCCCAAATGGGCTTGAGGATGTATCCAGGCCGTTGGATGAATTTTATTTTCCTGGTTGAAGCGGTTCATTTTGCCATCGAAAAGGGGCAGAATCGCGGCCATTGCCAGTTGAATATTGGGCGTGGTGAAGAAGGTCGATTTGCTATCTGTGGGCAGAGTCAGGGACTTGTGCGCAACGATAATCGGAGATTGGGCCTTCAAAGCCTGCTCGAGGAACTCGGGTTTGGATACAAAGATCAAACTTTCGGAGTCAGCCATCTCGGGAGGAAGAACTTTTTGAGCGATGGATTCTTTGGAGCCGGATACGTAAACCAAGTCCGGAGACTGAAGATTATTAATAACGTCTGCTGTAATCATAGTGATGCCTCGCGCTAAGATTTTCCCAATATTTTTTTGATGTCAAGACACTGGGTGATAGTATAAGTCTCGTATAAACACGTTTCGATCATTTCTCACCTTTAAAATTAGAGAGGAATTGAGATGGCCAAAAAGGCAGTTAAAAAGGAAGCACCCGCAGCAAAGGCGAAGAAGCCTGTGAAAGCTGTAGCTAAGCCAGCCGCAAAGGCAGCTAAGCCCGCTCCGAAAGCAGCGAAACCTGCGGCAAAACCAGCAGCAAAGCCGGCAGCCAAAGCGGCTCCAGCGAAAGGGGCTAAACCCGTTGCTGCCAAGCCTGCTCCGGCAAAAGTAGCTAAGGCTGCTCCAGCCCCGGCGCCCGCTCCTGCGAAAGCTGAGAAAGCTCCGGTTGCGAAACCCGAGAAAAAGCCAGCAAAGACAGCGGCTCCGGCTCCAGCACCAGAAGTTGTTGAGGCTCCGAAAAAAGAAAAGAAAATCAAAATTGATAAAACAGGTATGAGCGAAGATCAGGTTAAATGGCATGAGCTTCACGAGAAGTACAGAGGTACGAAAGCTCCTTCCTATAATATCGGCAACCAATATGAGGCTAAAACTCCTATTGAGCATAAGATTTTCGGATGGGGTTATATCATGTCTAATGAATATGACCGCCTGGAAGTCCTTTTTGAGGATGGAAAGCGAATGCTAATCAGCAACCGTAAGTTATCTTAACGAAACCCTAAAAAGGCCCCGGAATGGGGCCTTTTGCGTGTTGCATATTGATATAAATGGGCAAAAATCTATTGCAAGGCCCCGCATTCTGACCTAGAAATTTACCTACATGGCAAAAGACGATTTAGTACAAATTGACGGAAAAGTGATCGACGCCCTTGCGGGTGGTCTTTACAAGATCGAACTTGAAAATAAAGTTATCATCAACGCAAAACTTTGCGGAAAGATGAGACGCTTTAATATTCGTGTGGTTGTTGGTGACCGCGTGAGCGTAGGCGTATCTCCATACGATCCTAGCCACGGTCTGATCCAATTCCGTCATAAATAATATAGATTTAAGCTCAAACTCATTCCAATAAATCTAGAGGTTCTATGGATCAGGCTCTTCAGAGTTATTTGGCTCGTATTGTCCCAACTGTCCCAGCAAAATCAGCACAAGCTGTGATTGAACTTGCTGCGGAAGGGGCTACAGTCCCATTCATCGCGCGTTACCGTAAAGAGAAAACAGGCAACTTGGACGAGGTCCAAATTCGCGCTGTGATCGAAGGTCACGAAACTTACAACGAAATCGTGAAGCGTAAAGCGTTCCTGATCAAAGAGATCGGGGAGCAGAACAATCTCACGGCTGAAATCCAAAAGCGTATCGAGCTTTCCTGGGATTTGGGCGAGTTGGAAGAAATCTACAAACCCTTCAAAAAGAAAAAGAAAACCAAAGCCACGATCGCTCGCGAAGCGGGGTTGGAACCTTTGGCAAACTGGATCTGGGACATGGGTCACGGCAAGTTGAAAGACTCCGAGACGATGGAGATGAAGGCGAAAGCTTTCTTGAACCCGACTGCCAAAATCGTCACTTACGAAGAAGCGCTTAAAGGTGCTCAAGACATCATCGTGGATAAAATTGCCAATGATGCTGAACTTCGTGCGATGGTTGCAAAAAACTACAACGACAATGGTCGTATCATCTCTAAAGCTGCTAAAGGCTATAAAGCGAACTCTAAATACGAAATGTACAAAGAGTTTGAAGAGCCCGTGAAGCCTTTGATGGATGCTAAAAACAATCACCGCTACTTGGCGATGAGACGTGGCTGGCAGGAAGAAGAGCTTACTCTTGACGTTAAGGGTGATGACGAAGCGATCTTGAAGTCATACGAGAACTTCGCGACATCGACTCCTGACAATGCGATCGGCGAGTACTTAAAACAATCTGCTCGTTTGGCCTTGAACGTTTATGTTCTTCCATCAGTGGTGAACGAAGTTCACCGTCTGTTGAAGGAAAAAGCGGATCAAGACGCCATTACAGTCTTTGCAGAAAACGTTCGTAAACTTTTGCTCGCTTCTCCATACGGTTCAAAATGCGTATTGGGTGTCGACCCTGGTTTGCGTACAGGTTGTAAAGTGGCTTTGATTGATAAATCAGGCGCTTTCATCTCTCACACTGTTCTTTACACTTTGGGCGACGATGCTGAACGCAAAGCGAAGACTTTGTTCGGCGAAGTGATGAAGCAAGTTCAAATTGAAGCGATCGCTGTCGGTAACGGTACTGCAGGTCGTGAGACGGAATCTTTCTTGCGTAAAGTTTTGAAAGATCTTGGTAAAAATATTCCAGTCGTGATGGTTTCTGAATCTGGTGCCTCTGTGTACTCGGCTTCTGACATCGCTCGTGAAGAGTTCCCGGATCTGGATCTAACTGTAAAAGGTGCGATCTCTATCGCGCGTCGTTTGCAGGATCCTTTGGCGGAACTTGTGAAGGTTGATCCTAAATCTATCGGTGTGGGTCAATACCAACATGATGTGAATCAATCTCAATTGAAGAAGTCATTGGAAGCCGTTGTTGAATCTTGCGTGAATAACGTGGGTGTCGACGTGAACACAGCTTCTGCAGCGTTGCTTTCTCACGTGGCGGGTATCGGTCCGGCACTGGCGAAAGGTATCGTTGAAGCTCGTAAGAAAACTTTGTTCTCGGATCGTTCAGAACTTTTGAAAGTTCCCAAGTTCTCGGCAAAAGTTTATGAGCAAGCTGCTGGTTTCTTGCGTATCCCAGGCGGAAAGCAAGTTTTGGATTCCACCGGGATCCATCCAGAGCGTTACCAAGCTGTGACTGATATGGCGAAGGACCTTGGTGTCTCGTTGTCTGAAGTTATCGGTGAAGGTGCTAAGAAACTTGTCGCTCAAAGAACTAAATGGGCTCAGCTGGTGGGTGAGTTTACTTTTGACGACATCGTGAAAGAGCTTGAAAAACCAGGACGTGACCCGCGTGATCCGTTCAAAGTTTTCCAATATCGCGATGACATCATGGAAGTGAAAGACCTTAAAGAAGGTATGATCTGCCCAGGTATCGTAACTAACGTTACCAACTTTGGTGCGTTCGTGGATATCGGTGTTCACCAAGATGGTTTGGTTCACATTTCCGCACTTTCTCATAAGTTCGTGGATGACCCTCGTAAAGTGGTTAATCCAGGGGACCATGTGTCTGTGAAAGTATTGAAAGTCGACACTGTGAAAAACCAGATTTCATTGACGATGAAAATGGATGACGCTGTTGAAGCTTCTTCTGCTCCTCGTGGTGAAAGACCTCCGCAACAGCGTGGCGCTTCGGCGGCAAAAGGTTCTGGTAAATCACAAGTAGGTCAAGGTGGTGGTATGCGCCCTATGGGTGGCGGTGCTCCAGCGAAACCTGCAAATCCGTTCAACAATCCTTTCGCGGCATTGATGAACACTCCAACTAAAAAATAACAAGGGGAATAAACATGGCAGCTAAAGGCAAATCTAGAAAAGGTATCCGTCACAGAAAAAAACGCATTTTGACTAAAAAGCGTATGTACAAAGCGAAAATCCGTAAGTAATCGGATCTAGTTTTGAAACTGAAAACCCCGACTCTCTCACCAGAGGCTCGGGGTTTTTTATTTTTGGGGCAAGGGTTAAAGGGCGGTTTCAAAAGCCCATTCTTGAGGAGTGTCTTTGCAGTTGCGGATAAAGCCGCGAACCGCGCGTACCGACGAATCAGAGACGGAGATAAACGTAGCTGTTGATCGCGAGAAGTCGACCTCGAAACGGACGGCTTTGTGACGGCTGTCGAATCCTCTGCCCACATCAAAGATCAAATCCACCTGGCAGGATTCTGGTGCCTGGTTCAAAATTTTAAGCGAAGTTAATAGGCCCACGTTGTGAGGTTTAAACAGCCCCGCCTGAACATCGGGGGAAAGCTCCTGCGGCACCCGGTCGCGGAAATCTTCGCGTTGATTGAGATAATAGCTTTCCTGCAAAAAGGTTTTGCTACCAATAAATGTTTTATAGCTTTTTTCTTTGAGCACTTGTTTGAGGTGAGCGCCGACATATCCACCTAAAATATTGAACCACTGCTTTTGATTTTGGTTTAAAACCGGAGACAGCACGTTGCTGCCCAGAGCTTCAATTTTACCAACGACTTTTGCCTGGTTGCCACCATGGACATAGCCATACAAAATCATTCCAAAGAAGTGGTACCAAGTTCCATAACGATCGCCTTTGTAATTGTGACCACTTGAAATAGGTCTTAAGCGCTTCGTGATCGGCAAAGACTCGCGACCCACGAAACGCCAGTTATTGGCGAGGACGTTTTCAATTGTCAGCAAGGTTAAATACACATTCCCGTGATTCAGGCGGTAACTTGCGCGAAACATCTCTGGCAACGTAATTGATTCATAGTTTTCAGTCAGAATCCATTGGCGCAGATTTTCTTCTTTACCGGTGATCATAAATCTATCGGTAAATCCCAATGCCAGTGCCACCAGCAATTTGGAAGCCTGAGACATCACGTGTTTGTTTTTATAGGCGGCACTCCAGTCATGGGCGGTTCCTATCACGGGAAGTATACCTTTGCGGGCTTCTTCTTGGATCACTTGAGTCAGGGTTTTTTTGAAACTCTCCAGAATCAATGGATTTTCCCGACCTTGAACAGAAATACCTTCAGTCGGAGCGGGTTGGGGAATCAGATCTGACAAGGGGTCTTCCCATTCGCGGGGATCTGGCAACCAGTCTTTATCCTGAGGACCCTCTTTGTTGATCAGGCTTGCCAAAATATTTTTTGGAACACTGTTCGCGCGTTCGATCAAAGCGCGGTCGCCTTCGGGATCGACAAGTTTGTAAGTCGTTTGTCGATATAGATTTGGTTCATTACTCGCAGAGGCCGGAGCGCGCTGACCCAGGGTAAGTGCCTGTTTGATTTCCTGCAGTTGCTCCTGAATGCTGGAGTTTAGATTCTTTTCCAAATTGAAGAACGGGATGTATTTGGCTTTTTGATAAGCCGATGCCTTGATCAAGTGGATTTGGAAATTTGTGATGAGGGTGTTTTTTGCATCGATGGCCTGGAAAATATTAATGCTGAACGAGTCAGTAAAAAGATGGGACCAATTGTTTACTTCCTGAACGGTGACTAATTGAGTTCCTTGTAAAAGCTCCGCCGGTAAATTGGTTTTTGCCCATTCAAGATTTTGCGGTTGTTGCAAATCAAGCATCACATAGCTCATAACAAATTGGACCGATGCCAAAGCCACGTTCATTTCACCTTGGCAGGTGTTTTCAGCGCAGGCCCATAATTTCAAGTTTGCGGAAAACTGGGGAAGGGTGCGGATGTTATTAAGCGGGCTTGCTGCTAACTCCGCAATACTGCGCGGAACTTGAAAGCGTGCCTGGGCCGTCAGTACCGTTTGAATACGAAGTTCAGGATCGGTCGGAAGTATCGAGGCCTTGTTGATCAGCTTATTCAAATCAATTTTTTTATAGGGGCTGCTAAGGGCAAGGGCCGGGGATAGGAAGGCACTTTGATATTGAATATCAGAATTTGCGGCAAACCCGAAAGAGCCCACCAGTGTTGATAATACGGTCAACAAAACACCCAGTTTTAGCATTCCCTGGGTATTTGCAAATCTCTGGCCTGAAATTGACAGACGAGCCCCTCTTAAATTGCTTATAAGAGCGAATATTGCGTTTGTGACATTTTCAGCGTGGCGATGAACAAAGCTTGGGCGTGGACTAAAAGTGCCTGCTAAAGATCAAGGCATCCCGGGAAGTCCCCAAGGGTGTTCCATGCTATCGTTTTCCGATGAAGTTGCTGAGATCATTAAAACAAATTGCTTGGAAAAATTTCTTCAACAAGATGGGGCGTGACGATATTTTTGAGATGTCGGCCTCCCTGTCATTTTACACGGCTTTGTCCTTGGCGCCTTTGCTGGTGTTGATGCTGACCTTTGTGGCTCTAATTAATGATAGTTTTCGTGAAGAGATTTTGTTGCAGATTCAATTCCTGTTCGGAACTCAATCATCCGATATTTTGCGCGAGATTACTAAAAATGTCGAGAAGCAGCCAGAGGTTCGAGACATGGCGGGGATTCTGGGGTTAGTCACTCTGATCTTTTCCGCGGGTGCCATCTTTGGAGAGATGCGCATGTCGCTGAATAAAATCTTTGAAGTGAAAATTGATTATCAGGCTTTGGAAAAGGAATCATTCTTCCAGTCCATTTGGACTTTTATGAAAACGAAACTCTTTAATATGGGAATGGTTTTGACCTTTGTGTTTATTTCTATTGTTTCGTTGATCGTTTCTTCAATTCTATCGATGTATTTAAAAGGCACCGAGGCTTTTTGGGGGCAGGTGGCGAACTTCCTTATTTCTCTTTTAATTTTTGGTCTTCTGTTTAGTGCGATCTACTATTTTCTGCCACAGGTGCAGGTGCGATCTAAGGTTGCTTTCATGTCGGGCTTTATCACGGCATTTATGTTCTCGATCGGGAAGGGATTGATCGGTCTTTACATGGGGCAAAGTGCCGTGGCTTCTTTGTATGGAGCGGCAGGATCTTTCATCGTTCTTTTGTTATGGGTTTACTATTCCTCCGCCGTGATTTTCCTGAGTGCGGAAGTGGCTAATGAAATCAACAAGGAGGAAAAGCATGAGGAGCTTCTTCAAGTCTCTAAGTAAAATTCAAAAGACTCTTTTGATCATTGTTCTGATTTTGGTCGTTGTGCGTATTTTTCTTCCCGCGGGAGTCAAATACGGAATCAACTGGTATATGGGTAACAAAATGGAAAACTACAAAGGACATATCGAAGATTTCGATTTGGCTTTGTACCGGGGAGCTTATCAAATTCAAGATTTAAAAATTTGGGAAAAGTCGAAAGGCGAGAAACATCCTTTGGTATCAATTAAGGACATTGATCTTTCTTTGGCTTGGCGGGGAATTTTTGCGGGTAAACTGCTGGGAGATCTGAAGGTCGATGGTATGAAATTGGCACTCATCGATAGCGCCGATAAAAAGAAAAAACAAATGGGAGCTGATCAAGATTGGAAGACAGTGGTGGGAAAACTAATACCCATTGAACTGGAGTCTTTTAAATTAACTAACAGTGAAGTGCATCTTTATAACAATGACTTTAAAGTTCCAGTTGATGTGGTGCTGGATAAAATCATGGTCTCTGCCACGAATATCAAAAATACAGATAAATCGAAGGAACTTTTACCCAGCACAATGGAGGCTTCAGCACGTTTACAAAAAAGCGGTCATGTGACCGCGGGAGCGAAGATCAATCTGCTCTCTAAGATTCCGGCTTTTGAATCCAAAATGGAGTTGGATAAGTTGGATATAACCAAGCTTAATGACTTTTTTAAAGGTTATGGTCCTTTTACCTTTACCTCTGGAAAATTCAGTCTTTTGGGAGAGGTCAGCACGAGAGATGGTCGGATTAAAGGGTACATGAAGCCCTTCTTTGAAAACTTGGATGTTATTGATTCTAAGGAGAAGTTTGATTCTCCGAAGCGATTCTTTTTTGAAGTGGGCTTGGCCATGAGCAATTTAATTCTTCGAAATAAAGATACGAAAACTGTGGCAACCCGGATTGACTTCCAAGGAGCCGCGAAAGGGCCTGATATTAAAACCTGGGATGCTTTCTGGGGCTCGCTTCGCAATGGATTTATCGAGGCCTTACAGAAAAAATTGGACAACACAATTTCAATTAAAGACGTGCCCAAGAAAAACTAGGTACGGACACACTTTTGGAAAACTAGGTACGGACACACTTTTGGTAGCTATAGCGCATAAAAAAAGCAGGAGTTCTCTCCTGCTTTTTTATAACGCGTGCGTGTTACCAAAAGTGTGTCCGTACCTAATGGGCGTGTTTTTGGTGTTCGCGGCGTTGTTCGCCTAGGCCTAGAACGGACATGTCTTGAGGTTCTTTGGCGAACTCTTTTATCATTTCGCGGCAGAACGCGGGGATGTCGGCGGGTTTGCGGCTGGTCACTAAGCCATTGTCGACAACAACTTCGCTGTCTTCCCATTCACCACCGGCATTGATGATGTCGGTGCGGATCGAGGAATAGCTTGTGACTTTCTTACCGCGGAGAACTCCGGTTTCAATCAGAGTCTGTGGACCGTGGCAGATGGCTGCGATGGGTTTTCCGGTGTCGACAAAGCCTTGGACGAATTGCACAGCTCCTTCTTCATCACGAAGCTTATCAGGATTCAGAACTCCGCCCGGAAGGAATAAGGCATCATAGTCATCAGCGCCAGCGACATTGATGGCGACGTCGACTTTCAGGGGTTTGGCCCAGTTGCCTTTTTCCCAGCCTTTAATTTCTCCAGATGTGAGGGAGACGACTTCGACTTTGGCACCTGCATCCTCGAGGGCCTTTTTAGGTAGTAATAATTCAGATTGTTCGAAACCGTCAGCGGCAAGGATTGCAACGCTCTTGCCTTCAAGTTCTTTACTCATTGTTCTTCCTCCTTGAATGAGCTTTTATGATTAAGCCTGACCAAGGAGGAAGCAATTTACAGAAGACGATCGTGTCGAATAACAACGATCGTATTATTTGGCATGGCAAGTGACAGTAATAGTCTCGTCTTTGCCTTCTTCTTTATAAAGTTTTAGCTTCATTGGCTCAGAGTCACCTGGAACGATGCTAAATACCGCGCCAACAAATCCCTCGCCCGCATTGACGACGTTAGAGTTTTCGCCAGAAGCAATCGAGTGCTTAGAGGAAATGTAAGCGATCGTGACGCCACGCTGGCCGTTCACTTTACGCACTGTAAATGGTTTTTCGTCGTCTTTTTCGTATTTAATTTCCGCAGCAGTCTCGGTATTAGTTTGTGAAGTAACAACGGCATCGAAATCAGTACCATCGATGTTACATACCACTGCATCGGCATCCACATCACCTGTTAATGGCAATTTATAGTTTTCCAAAATCTCTTTAGTTTCAACTAATGCCCATCTGTCCGCCATATCCAAGAACAAAGGATCTGTATCTTTGATAGTTGGATTCAGGAAGGTGCTGAGTTGTGCCTGCATTTTGTCCATTCTGGAAATGAGGCCGATCAATTCTTTACCCAACAACTTGCGTGTTGCCGGGATATCGGCAGGACACGCATCCAGAGTTGGCAAAAGAGGTTGCAAGGCCTCGGAAAGATCCGAGATGGTCTGAGGCAGTCTGAATGTTTTGCTATCAGTTAGAAGAGCATTGAAGTTCGCCATAAAATAACCGTAGCTTTGACAAATGGTCTCATCTTGGGCGCCGTCATGCATGACTTGGATTAAAATTTTCGCTTTTTTGGCGATATGTTCCGAGACCGCGATAATTCTGTTTTGCTCTTGAGGGGAAGGTGTGATCAAGCTTTTGCGTTCGATCAAAGCCTTCTCGATCGTCGTTTGCTGTTCTTTAGTAAAGCCACCATTGGCTGCGATTTTTTTAAAGCCCATTAGGAGAGCTTGGAACTGCATATCTCTGTCGGTAGCTGCGATTTGCAGGTCTTGCAAAGTGACCGCGGATTTGATGTCACCAGAGCTTAAAGCTTGCAAAAGAGATTCACCTTTTGGAGAGAATTTCTTTGTGATGAATTCACGGAGCAATTTTGAGTTATCGTCTTGCAATTTATCTGAGCTTACATCCATTTGCAGGCGGTAAGTAGATTCATAAAGCTTCAAAGTCAGGTCTTTCAAAGCATCCTGACGGGACGTTGAATCGATAATACCATCGTCAGTGGCAATTTCAGCTTGTTTGGCAGCTTCGGTAGCGCTCATGTCTTGCGTTGGAGCTGTGTGTTTTTGCTCCTGAGTTTCGGTTGTTTTAGAGCCGCCACCGGATTTATTACCTTGAGTACAGCCCGCAGTGATCATCAGAAGAGCGCTTGCTAGAATTAGTTTTTTCATAATCTTTTCCTCTCTCTTCAGAAAATTACTTAGGTTCTTCTGCACCAGGCAGGATTGTTAATAGATACTCAAGCTTGTCTTTGGCAGGCAAAGCACCTGCTTTGAACATATTGATGTCGTTTATAGTGACATCTTTAAATTTCGCATCAGTCGTTGGAGCCGGAGTCGATGCGCGGCGAACAGCTGTTCTTGCAATACGCAGATCTTCCAGTTCTTTTTGTTTCATGCTCGTCAGTAAGTCCGACTTAGTGATCGAGGACATCGCATCCAGAGCGATCGTATTATTGGCTAAGGCTACCGCTTTGAAAGATCCAACGTCACGTGAGCTCACTGTGTTTTCGGAGTTCATGACAGTTGTCTTGGCAATACGGTTCACACGGAATTGCTCCAAGAACGCTTTGTCTTCCGCATAGTGAGATTGAGAGCTGCCCATGCGTTTTGTAATAATGTTCAATAGTTTCTCTTGGAAGCTCACCTTGTGATTAGGAAGACCCATGCGGCGTTGTGCCGATTCAACCATCGGAACATCAAACCAGTGGGTGTCTTTGCCTTTATTCACGCTGTTCGGAGCAGAGAACACATTGTACTTCCATTTCGTATTCAGGTAGAGGTTTCCAGCTTGATCACGGAATTCCACATCTGTATCCATCTGGTCAAATAGCAAGGAAGCGACAGTAGATGAAATCTCTGGAGCCAGATCTTTGATATCCATGTAGTTGTCTTCATGTTGACGAACTTCACTTGTCATGCGCACGAACAAAGCTTCTGCGGCTGCCAATTTATCCGGACCAATACCGCGGATGTCGATTTGATCGGCATACTGGGAAGGATTCGAACGGAAGCGAACGTCGTTAAAGAATTTACCACCTTGAGCCACCATTACCTGATTTGGATCGGCCAATTGAATGTCCCAGCAGCTGTTGGCACTTGGATCGATGGATTTAAGTGCTCCGATATCTGTTACAAGGTGCAAGTTATCTTTGTTCGCAACCGCGCACAGCACCTCTGGTGTTTTCATAACATTCAGGAAGAAGCGACCAGAGATCAAAGCAGCTTGCTTAAGATCTTTCAATTCTGGATCGAAAGTCCAATCCAAAGAGTCATCGTCAAGAGCGAATTGGTTCTTGATGGAAGAGTAAATTTCCATGAAATTACGGATGTATTGGAAGTTATCCAAACGACCGCTGTAGTATCCACCTTCTTGAACTTTCGAGAAGTTTTCGCGGCCATTACGGAAGTTTCTAACGTAATAGCGTTGCTGATAGCTTTCGATCAGGTGGTTTACGATCTCAGTCAGTGTTGTACCTTTGTCAAAGCGTTTGCAATTCGCAGACAAGTCTACGCTTTCGTCAGAGCAATATTTAAAGTCACGAAGAGCCAGGTCTTTCTTTTCCGTTTGGAGCTTCGCCAATGTTTCAGGAACATCAACTGTGGCGCCCGTTTCCGTCGTAACTTTACGGCTGTAACCGAAACGCAAAGCTGCGATATCGTATTTACCCAAAGTAGGCAGAAGGTTTAATTCGCTGTAACCGTAATCCATCACAGAGCTGTATGGGATTTCGTGTTTCACGCCCATTTTAGCCAATTCACCCTCGGTATAGAAGTTCAATCTGTCTTCAGAGCCTTGGAAGTTGTGACGTAGACCCAAGTTATGACCCAGCTCATGAACCAAAGTTGGAACCCAAATTTCAGGCATGATGATAGCGATGACTTGTTCTTTCTCCGAATCGCTCAGGTCATTCCACAATTTCATGTTTTTGCCAAGTTTACCAGTCAGAGCTTTTTTGATGTATTCGCTGAAAGGGAAAAGTTCAGAAGGGTAGTTGCAATATTTAGATTGAGCAGACAGGGTGTCGATTGTCTGTACTGCTGCATTTTGCTGGATGCCTTCATTTTCATCAGCAGCGGCTTTCAAGCTCGTACGAGCATTGTAACGTGCAGACATTTTCGTCATGTTTTTAAGTTGAGCATGGACTTGCTGGCGTAGAGCCGCAGAGTTTTGTTTCACATTGGCTTTCGCGACCAAAGAACCTTGTTGAGGGATATCCGTGGAGCCTTTTTTAGCGTTTGAATACGAATTTCCAACTTTATACCCAACAGTCTCTGCATGCATGTAGCGAGAGTAAGTATCGGCACTCAATTTGGCTTTCATTGCATCTGAAATGGCTGCTTGAACCGTCTCAGTTGCCGCTGTCGGTTTTGTCTTTTCGTAAGACTTCGTTAAGTCGATATCGCCGGAGTTTTGAAGTTCTCTAACAACTTCATCGTAAGTGTAGCGTACGCCTTGTACGAAGTTTCCGTAGTACATAGCAACGCGACCGCTGATGATTTCACCCGTGCGTGGATTTGCGACTGTCGGACCATAACCCAACGGGCCACCGGATACCGGGTCTTCAACCATGACGATCATGCTGTTGCGTGCGTCGCCTGGTTGTTTGTGATCTGGATCTTTGATAACCAGACGCATTTCAAGGCCCGCAGCCTTAAGACCTGCGTTGACGCGATCAAAAGCTGTGCGAGTGGCTTCCTTGATGGATTTATACTGTGGCTTGTTGAAATTGTCAGACATGTAATACACGATTTCTTTTCTGTCTGGATTCCAACGGTTCATCCACTCTTTTTGATTCGGTTGAGTACGGCTTAAGTCAACGTCGTACTTGCGGTTTTCGCTTGTGAAGAAGCCGAAAGTATCTTTATCAGCGCGTGGGTAGTCGATTTTTTTATAGTTTGGAGACGTCACCTTGCTCAATTTGTTAAATGAGTAGTGGTAGATAATTTGGCTTTGCAACTCATCAACGCTATTGATGGAGTACATTTGCGTGCCCAAACATGCTGGTGTTCCACGGAATACTTTTTCGATTTGAATATTCAACGAACCATCTTTTAATTCATAGTTTAAAAAGCGAGACGATGTTTCGTTAAAGCAGGAGAATCCATAAAGTTGTTGCATTTCAACTGGCAGAACAGACATACCTGTTGTCTTCATGCTGTTAAAGTCAGGAATGAAGTTGGCTTTTTTCGTCCAGTTTAATTCGCTGTTTTCTTCCTCTTTATTAGTACATTTTCCATAGCGATCTTCTGCGCAACGGTATTGCACGTGTTTGATCGGGATTTCTAACAAAACTCGGTTATTCAAAGTATTGTCTTTCGCGATGCGCGCATCATCGCCAGATTCAACAACTTGAAGGGTGTTTTCAGTGAAGCGAAATTTTACAACTTTTTCAGTTCCTTGCCAGAACGGCAATGCGGAGGAGAGACCCGCATCGTCATTGTTGGAAAGGTCGGAAGAGGCTACGAAAAGATATTCGTCGTCTGGCGATAGGGTCGATTTGGCTTCGACATTTTCTTTATAGACCTGCTTGTACGGAACTTCTTTCGTACAAGAAATCATAATGCTAGAAATTGCCAGCAGCAAGGCACCAGTGACTGGAATTTTGCGTCGAATGTTGCTGTTCATGGTCTCTCTCCTCTTCAAAAAACTCTCAAAAACAAAACTTAAAAAAATCAAATGCTATAGCCCAAACCTGCTTTAACGATCGAACTGGTATCGTTAAAGAACTCGATGTTGGAATCCGTTCCATTGGCCTTCAGGGCGTTTCCTTCATTGGAAGTGCCGATATATGCTGAAAATGCTGGACTGAACTCCCAGGCAAGATCGGCACCGATGCTAAATTTTTGGCGCGTATCATCCAAATAAGTCCAACCATTGGTGTAAACGAATGTCGTCTGGAGAGACAGCTTCGCAAACAAAGGCAGGGCATAGGATAAGATACCCTGGACGTTATTGCGGATGTTAAAGCCGTCGTCGGCAGTCATATTGTATTCATGAAAATTGCGGGTCATCTGTAACACCGTTGAACCTGAACTGCCCCAGAAGAGATTGGTGAAGGCAAGTTTGGTCCCGACGCGAACGGCACCTTGATAAGAGGTGTCGTCTTGCATCTGACGATTTGTCGGTAAAATACCAGCCAACGTATTGATCCAGGCTGTGTCATCAGTTAATGGCGTTTTGAAGCTCAATGCAGCAAGCGTGTTATCAAAATAAGTGTTTTCAGCGCCGGTATGTTCCTTAATAAGACCCATTGTTAGGCGTAAAGAAGTGATCTTGTTAAAGCGATAGGCCGTTGATACTTCCAGGGTAGTCCCGGCGTCACGCTCATATGAGTCTTCTTTCATCAGATTACTGTAAGTTTCCAGACCGAGATCCACCGACCAGGATTTTTCTTCAGGATTTACCACGGGGCGTTTGGCTTTAGTCACTGATGTCGCCGTCGTGACAGCGAAAACAGGTGTGGCAATAGAAAGAGTCGCAAGGATCATCAACCCTTGGATAACACTCTTCATATATTTAAGACCGCTAAAGCTGTTCACAAATAGTCTCCACGATAGGTTTCTAAAATGAGAACCCATCTCTAAGTTCTATAAGAGCAAGCCATGGGCCACTTAAAGTGATCTTAGCTATCGTTTAATTCGATTCCAGGATGTGGCGCCACGTTCGTGACGTTCCACGCAGCGAGCTGTTGATAGTTTGGTCAGCTCTCAATGGGTGTATCAATTTGAGACAAGCATCGTGAGGCAGTACCTTCGGACCTATTGCGGAGTGCCGCTGGTTTTTTATTTGGGACCGATTTCCCTCTGGGATATGCTGCCTTTCATAGGGGGACTTCATGATTATTCAACCTCACATTTTGACCAAGGCATTGGATGCCGCACTTTCAACAGGAGCAGACTTTGCTGACATCTTTGTTGAAGACACTTACTCTTCTAATCTTTCGATTTTAAGTTCAAAAGCAGACCAGGCAATCGTGGGTCAGCTGTACGGAGCAGGGATTCGTCTGTTCTTTGGCCATGAAATTGTTTATGTGACGACGAATGATCTGACCGAGCAGGGTTTGGTGAAGGCCGCATTGAATGCAGCAAAAAGTCGTGGGACCGGCGAAGCAAAAAAATCGATGCCCCTGATGCAAGTTCCTTTTGATTCGGTTCATACTTACGGTGAAAAGCCCTGGGAGATGAATCGCGATCGTAAATTTCAATGGTTGAACTCCGTTGACCAGCATGCGCGCCAGCGCAATTCGGCGGTGACTCAGGTGGAAGCGGCCCTGAACGAAAAATTTCAAAAGGTGCAAATCGCGAACTCTCGCGGTCTGATGGCCTATGATGAACGCGCCTATAGCCGTTTAAATATGGAAGTTTTCGTTGAGCACATGGGCGTGAAGGAAAGCTCCAGTGAGCGCTATGGGCACATGGGGACTTCCGAACTTTATGACAGTTTCAATTTACAGGAATTCGCGCATGAGAATGTGGATCGGGCGATGAAGCTGACAACAGCGAAGTTTGCGCCGGCGGGTGAGATGCCCGTGGTGATTGATAATTCCTTTGGGGGAGTGATTTTCCACGAGGCTTGTGGGCACGGGTTGGAAACAACATCCGTGGCTAAGAACGCTTCTGTTTTTGCTGGAAAAATGGGTCAAAAGATCGCCAACGAATGTGTGACGGCCATCGACGATGGCACCATCAAAAATGGTTGGGGTTCTTTGAATATCGATGACGAAGGCAACAAGACAAAGCGCACGACTTTGATTGAAAACGGGGTTTTGAAATCTTACATCGTCGATGAAATGGGATCCCGTCAGACCGGGTATGAAGTGACGGGCAGTGGTCGTCGTCAATCCTATAAATATGCTCCGGCATCTCGCATGCGAAATACTTTTATCGATGCGGGCAAGGATTCCTTCGAAGAAATGATTCGCGATGTAGATTATGGTTTGTATGCAAAAAATATGGGCGGTGGTTCTGTGAATCCAGGAACTGGGGATTACAACTTCCAAGTTCGTGAGGCCTATATCATCAGAAAAGGTCGCATCGAAGAAATGGTCAAAGGAGCCTGCCTGATTGGTCGCGGGATCGATACATTGGGGAAAATCACTAAAGTATCTAACGAACTGAAATTAGCGACAGGTATGTGTGGCTCGGTGAGTGGCTCAATCCCCGCGGCGGTGGGCCAGCCACAAATTTTGGTATCAAGCCTTATGGTGGGCGGGAGAGCAGGTTAATGGATTCGATTAAAGAGAATTTTCAAAAGATCACGACTCAAGCCAAACAAGACGGCGTCAAAGTGGAAATGCTTATCGCCGGTGGTGAAAGCCTTGAGTTGGGCTTTCAGCAATTGAAGCTGAGCAAGTTTGAATCGACACAAACGCAAATGGCGGGTCTGCGTGTTCTGAATGGAGCCGCGCAGGGATATGCCTATACCGAGAACCTGTCATTGGAGGCGTTGCTACGCACCTACAAAGAAGCTTTGAATAACGCCAAGACTGTGGCAAGCACAGACAGCTTTGAAATTCCGATGGCAAAGCCACAGCCATTTCAAAAAATGGATTCCTTGTACAATGAAGAAGACATTGCGATGGAAAGAAAAATGGAAGTCGCCAAAGCCCTTGAAGAAAAATGTCTGAAGTTGGATGCGCGTGTGCAAGTGGTGCCTTACTCGGGTTTTTCTGAAAGCATCAGTTTCTGGCGCGTGTTAAATTCCGAGGGAGTCGATCAGGAATTTAAACAGCATTACTACCTGGGAAATTCCACACCCCTGGCTAAAGAGGGTGAAAATTCCAAAATGGGCGGAGAAGGATTTTTTGCGCGCACCTTTGATCAAATCGATGTCGAGGACGTCACCCGCGAGAGCGTGAGCAATGCGATTAAATACCTGGGCGCGACGAAACTTAAGACGGGTGTTTATCCGGTGGTCTTGGATCGCAAGGTGACGCCTAAGATTTTATCGATGTTAATTTCATATCTTTCTGCCAAGGAAGTGTTCGAAGGTAAATCCCTGTTGCAGGGGAAGCTTGGGCAAAAGATTGCGAGTGACAAGTTTCAGCTGGTGGATGATCCGTTTGAAATGCGTGGAGCCGGCGTCAGACCTTTTGATGCCGAGGGCGCGCCGTCTCAGAAAACGGTGTTGTTTGAAAAGGGTGTTCTTAAAAATTATCTGACAAATCTGGAATATGCGAAGCGCATGAATCTGCCTCATACGGCAAATGCGGCGCGTGGCCCCAGCTCACCGTTGGATATTGCTCCGACGAATTTGGTGATAGGCAAAGGCACCAAGACGCTGGAACAACTTTTGGCGATGAATCCTGGTAGGACTGTGCATATCACGAAATTTACCGGCGGTTTGCATGCAGGCTTTAAGCAATCAACCGGGGATCTGTCGATGCCGGCTGAAGGTTTCTTGTATGAAGACGGTAAATGCCTGGGCCCCGTGGATCAGTTTGTGGTCTCCGGAAATGTCATGGATGTTTTACGCGACATCGTGGAGCTGGGAGATAGCTATCGTAAACCAGGCAGCAGCCTGATGGGCCCCGATATGTTGATTAAATCCATGAGCGTGGCAGGCGGCTAGGGCGCGCCTGCCCTTTAAGAAGCAAAGCGGTTTTTGATGCGGGCGAAGAGACCTTTTTTCACCCAGATCTCGGGACTGCTTTGCAAGCGAGCGTAATTGTCATCGATGTATCGCAATTGATCGTATAGCAGATCCACGGCTTCTTTGGCCGTGTTATAGCTATCAGCAGAAATGAAGTTGCGGTACTTTGGACTTTCCACCCACAGCTCGCCTTTCGAGTTGAGGGTGATATGGACATCGGCGAAACCGTAAACCCGGTTCGGTCCGTCTTTGGAAACTTCACCTTCGAATTTGAGATGATTAAAGAGCCATTTTTGTTTGGCTTGTTCTTCCAATTTGTTAGCGATGTATTGACGTGCCTGTGCGCTGACCATGGAAAACTCCTTTCTCCAATAAAAACATTATCGGTTCAAGATCTCCGGAGCTTTAGACCAAAGACCAGTAACTCGATTGATACTCAGAAAAAAGAGGGGCAGCCCGCCGAAGCCTCGGCGAAGGCGGGGTAGTTAGGCAAAGAAACTATTTGTATTTCAGAATGGCACTGGCGATTTCAGTAAAGCCCAATCCACCTCGTTTTTGCGCAACGTATGTGGGATGAGATTTGATTTGATCAACAAAGTTTTGAATGTTTGCTACTGCAAAGCTATTTGGAAAATATTGAAACATCGGTTCGTCGTTAGGGGAGTCACCACTAAATCCGCACACTTTTTTAGCATCTTCGGCAGAGACACCGAACTCTTGTTGCAGGAACTTCAGGGACATCGAAAGTTTATCATAGGAACCAAACCAGCCATTCACATGGATAGAGCTGACTTTCGCTTGCGCGCCGTGGGCTTTAAAAATATCCACGATTTTTTGAACTTCGGATTTTGGCAATGCGGGAACATCTTCACAAAAATCAATCGCGAGATCCATCAAGCGGCAAAACTGATCACTGGCTAATTCGCAACCGGGCACCTTTTGCAGAATCTCTTTTTCAAGTTGGTTTAATTTTATGCGGTTGTTTTTTTGAGTTTCTTCGTCAAAGAAAAAGTGGCGGTGCATTTTTTTGCCGTGATAGCGGAAATAAAAGCCACCGTTTTCTCCGATGATTCCACTGACAGGCCACACACGGGCAATCATTTCACACCAACCAGCGGGGCGGCCAGTCACGGGTATGACTTTAATTCCAGCATTGTGCAAAGCCCACATCGCCTCATAGGCTTCAGCCCCCAAAAGACCTTCATCAGTCAAAGTGTCATCGATGTCGGTCAGTAAATATTTGAGGGATTCTGAGAATGCTGAAATTGGTTTCATGCTCACAAGGTATCTGCTTTTGGTACTGGTTGTCAAAATTCAGACTTGCATAAAGCGGATCAAGCCTTCATGTTTTGTCTATATATTATATCCCGGTTACAAGCCGGATGAAGGGCTGGGTACATGGCCAGAAAAACTGACGCGGCATCTGACGGCATTAAGCTCGTCATCGTGGAGTCTCCAACCAAAGCAAAAACCATTCGTAAGTTTCTGGGAAGAGACTACGTGGTGGAATCTTGCATGGGACATATCCGCGATTTGCCACAATCCGCAAAAGACATCCCGGAAAAAGTAAAAAAAGAAAAATGGGCTCAGCTTGGGGTCAATGTTGATAAAAACTTTGAGCCTCTTTACTGCATCCCTAAGGATAAAACGAAAGTTGTTAAGAACCTAAAAGATAAACTCGACGAAGCCTCAGAGCTTTACCTCGCGACCGATGAAGACCGCGAAGGGGAGTCTATCAGCTGGCATTTGCTGGAAGTTCTAAAACCAAAGGTTCCGACAAAACGAATGGTGTTCCACGAGATCACTAAAGATGCGATTCAAAAGGCGTTGAAAGACACGCGCGAGATCGACTTCAATCTGGTACGTGCCCAAGAGGCCCGTCGTGTGTTGGACCGTTTGGTGGGTTATACGATTTCTCCTCTTTTGTGGAAGAAAGTGGCTTATGGTTTGTCAGCGGGACGCGTGCAGTCTGTGGCTGTGCGTTTGATCGTTGAACGGGAACTTGAGCGCATCCGCTTTAAAAAGTCTGCATACTGGGGTGTTTTGGCGGAGCTGTCTAAAGACGGCATCGACTTTGAATCTCGCTTGCAGCAATTCAAAAATCAGCGCGTCGCGACGGGTAAGGACTTTGATGGTCTGACAGGTCAGTTGACAGCGGGCAAAGATGTTTTGGTTCTGGGAGAGAAAGACGCCTCCAAGCTTTCCGCGGATTTGAAATCAGGTCCATGGACAGTTTCTGATGTTGAGGAAAAACCGACATTCAGAAAACCCGCGGCTCCTTTCATCACTTCAAGCTTGCAACAGGAAGCCAATCGTAAATTGGGTCTGTCAGCACGTGAGACGATGCAGGTCGCACAAAAACTTTACGAGCAAGGTTTCATTACCTATATGCGTACCGATTCCACGTTCTTGTCGAACGAGGCGATCAATGCCGCTCGTGATTGTATCACTTCTAAATATGGTAAAGAGTATCTGACACCGCAACCGCGTACTTATGCGGCGAAAAAAGTGAAAGGTGCCCAGGAAGCCCATGAAGCGATTCGCCCTGCGGGCAATCAATTCCAGGATCCTGATGAAACAGGTCTGACAGGACAACAGTTCCGTCTTTATGATTTGATTTGGAAACGTACGATTGCATCGCAAATGGTCGATGCTCGTCAAAAGCAAGTCAGCGCAAAAATCACCGTGGGTGATGCGATCTTTGGCGCCTCGGGTATGACGATCGAGTTCCCTGGTTTCTTGCGTGCCTATGTTGAAGGTTCTGATGATCCAGAAGCAGATTTGGCGGAACGCGAAGTGCGTTTGCCGGCACTGAAAGCCAAAGACTCTTTGAAGTGTATTAAATTGGATCCAACTTCGCATGAAACCAAACCTCCAGCTCGTTATACCGAGGCAAGTCTCGTGCAAACGATGGAGAAAGAGGGGATCGGTCGTCCATCCACTTACGCATCTGTTATTGGAACTATCATCGATCGCGGTTATGTTCGTAAAGGTGGAACGGCTCTGATTCCAACATTCACCGCGATGATCGTGTCGAAACTATTGAGCAGCTATCTGACTCAGTACGTGGACTTGGGCTTTACTTCAGAAATGGAACAAAGCCTGGATAATATCGCAGACGGTGAGTTGGATTGGGAAAGCTATTTGGCATCGATTTACAAAGGCCCTAAGGGCTTGCGTGCGATGGTCGATAAACAAGAAGAAAAAATTGATCCAGATGAAGCTCGTACGATGTCCTTGGAAGGCATGGATAAATATAAATTCCACGTCGGCCGTTATGGTGCATATCTGACAACTCAACGTGATGGCGAGGATGTCAGCGCTTCGGTTCCTGATAATGAATCGCCAGCGGACATTACTCCAGAAATCGCGGAAAAATTGATCGATCAAAAAATCAATGGTGCCGATGCTTTGGGTAAAGATCCAAAAACCGGCGAACCGATTTATGTTTTGAGTGGACGTTATGGTCCTTATGTTCAGCTGGGTGATGTTTCTCCTGAAAATGACAAACCAAAACGTGCGTCACTTCCGCCCAACATGCAGCCAGAGCAAGTTGATTTGCAAACGGCCTTGGATCTGTTGTCATTGCCAAGAAGCTTGGGCAACCATCCGGGCACAGGTAAAGACATCAAAGCGGGCTTGGGTCGCTTTGGTCCTTTCATTGTTCATGATGGCGATTATCGTTCCATCCCGAAAGGCGAAAGTGTTTTAACAATTACTTTCGAACGCGCGATGGAAATGTTGGCGCAACCTAAAAAAGGTCGCGGCAAGGCAGTGGCGTTGAGAGATTTGGGGGCTCATCCAGAAACGGGCGAGGCGATTCAAGTTTTCAACGGTCCTTATGGTCCTTATATTAAGAGTGGTAAAACCAATGCTTCGTTGCCAGAAGGTACGACTGTAGAAACAGTCACTTTGGAACAAGCAGTGGGCTTGATCAACGAGAAGGGTCCTGCGAAAGGTTCAAAAGGTAAAGGCAAGGCCAAGGCTGCGCCAAAGGCCGCAAAAGCTCCTAAGGCTGCAAAAGCCGCAAAGGAAGCTCCGGCCGCTCCTAAGAAGTCCCTGAAGAGTGCGGAGTCAGCAAAAGACAAAGCCCAAGCTCTGGGCGTCAAAAAAGTCGTAACTCGAAAATCCAAAAAGTAAGTTATAAACCCCTGGAAACAGGGGTTTTTTATTTTGCATGTCTTAAAATGGTTCGCTGGACCTTAAAAAGTCAGTTGACTACAGCTGTAGTATTGATAGACTACTGATGTAGTCAGCGAGGTTCTTAATGAAGAAGTTGCCCAGTTTAGGCGAACAGGAAATTGAAATCCTTCGTTACATTTCAAATCACGGAGAGCTGTCTGTGCGTGAGGTGGCCGACCATTTTGAAAAGCAAAAAGGCCTGGCTCGCACCACGATTCTGACGGTGATGGAGCGCTTGCGTACCAAAGGTTTTCTGACTCGCAGTAAAGTCGACGGCATCTTTAAATATTCCGAAAAAATCGAAGCGCAAACAGTCATGAAAGGGAAAGTGACCGAGTTTGTTGAGCGCACCCTGGGTGGTTCGGTTTCTCCGTTGATCAGTTATTTCGCTGGTCAGAGAAATCTTTCCTCTGAAGAAATCGACAAACTTCGCGCCATTGTTGCTGACTTTGATAAATCCAACAAAGGAAGCAGATCATGAGCAGTCTTGATTTTCTGTGGAAACTGTTGGTGGTGACGAGCTTAAGTTCGCTGTTCTTTTTCGGATCCTTTTCCCTGGGAGCCATCGCCTTTAAAGGACTGCGTGGCAAGTTTCTGAGACGGTGGTCGCGCATCACGATTGCGTCGTTTCTGATTTCAATCGCCTCCTTTGCAGTGATTTTGATGTCCTTTGATCAGGGGTTAGAGTGGGGTTGTTTTAATCAGTTCGTAAAAGCCCAGGGCTCGATGGGAGTTACTCGAGTTTTGGGCTTGATGTGGAGCGTGGGGTTTGTGGCGTGGTTTGGATTTGACCTTTATCGCCATCAGCGTTTCGTGGCTGTTTTAAAAGATCAAATTTTGGAAGAGCGCAGTGAATTCACTCTGACCTCCAATCAGATGGTGCCACTGAGTTATGGTGTGGCCTCCGGCCGCGTTGCAATTCCTCTGAATGTCGCCCAAAATCCAGAGCAGTTGAAGCATGTTCTGGCTCACGAGTTTATTCACGTGCAAAGTCGCGATGGAATTTGGAATTTATTGGAAATGATCTGCCTGCGTTTGAGTTGGTTCAATCCTTTGATGGGTGTGTTTCATCGCCAATACCAATTGTTCACGGAAATGGCGACAGATGAATTGGCGATCGAAAAATACCAATTGAACCCCGGGGCCTATGCCGAAAGTTTGCTGGCCTTGATGCACCAGCCATCGCTGGCGCTTCCAGGATTTGTTTCTGGGGCCTCGGCGGAGTTTTTACAAATGCAGAAGCGGTTAAGAAATATCGGTCAGGTGGCAGAGACCTCTCCTGCAAAAAGAAAATGGGCTTTGAGTTTTTCAATGCTGGTGTTGTGGCTTTTGGGGGTCAATCAATCCTGGGCTTCTTTGCAGATTCAAAGACCCTTGGATCCGACGGAAATGATTTGCATGCAGATCCAACATGAAATGGTGATTGAAAAATTATTACAAGTTCAACCTGAATCAAACAAGTGTGAATAGAAATAGGGGAGTTGCGGTATGAAGAAAATGATTCTTCTGGGAATGATGGTCGTTTTGGGGGCATGTGCTTCAAGTGATAAGCAAATTGCAGACTATCTAAAGAAAAATCCAAAGGCCGTCTTTGATGTGATCGAGGACAATCCTGAGCAGTTTGTCGAAGTCGTGAATAAAGCCGCGCGCAAGGCGCAACAAAATGCGCAACAAAAACAGATGGCCGAGATGAAAAAGCAACAGGAACAACAGATTTTAAATCCGTTGAAGCCAGCGTTGTCTGATGCTCGCCGTTTGCAAGGAACAGCAAAAGCGAAAATCACGATTGTTGAATACGCGGACTTCCAATGCCCGGCTTGTGGCATGTCTTATCCGGTGATCAAGGAAGTGATGAAAGAGCATGCGGGTAATGTTCAGTTATTCTATAAGCACATGCCATTGAGTTTCCATCCGATGGCGGAGCCGGCAGCTTTGTATTTCGAAGCGGTCTTTAAGCAAGATCGTGCGAAAGCTTTGAAGTTCTATGATTTGCTATTTGAAAATCAGCGCAATATGAAAAATGTCGATTTCATTCGTCAAATGGCAAAAAAATCGGGTGCTGATATGGCCAAAGTAGCCAAGGATATTTCCTCTCCCGAAATTCAAAAGATCGTAAAGGACGATATGTCTGAATTTGAGAAACTGGGTTTTACTGGAACACCAGTTATTCTGGTCAATGGCGTGGCCTTGCATGGAGCACAACCTAAAGAAGAAATTGATAAGATCATTGCTTTGACGACACTGGAACCCAAATAGGCTTCATGCTAAAATGGGGTTAAGAGGGGCTTATGAAATTTGTGGTTTTGATTCTTTTGATGACGACAGCGGAACTTTCTTGGGCCCAGGTTCAGTCGCAGCAGCAATGTGTGACGACAATCCGTGCCCGCTCCCTTTCCATTTCCTCGGCCGATGCTGAAAAGCTTTGTGCCGGAGATTACCCTGAGGTGGTGAACTGTGCCGTCACCGCCAAGCAAACCTCCCTGTCCTCGATGGATGATGCCTTGAAAAAGTGCCGCAACGAGTGGGGAACGACAGGGAAAGATGTCACTCCCAAGGAGGCGGTCAAGGCTCCAGCCAGTGCTAAAGAGCCCGTAAAAGTACCGGTCGATCAGATGACCCCAGAGCCTAAAAAGGCTGAGGGATCCTTCGAGGAGCTTTAGAAAGCTCTCCTAACCAAACTCTGACTAGACAGGGCCGTTTGCCCTGTCTAACAAGTAGACACAGTCCTGGTAAAAAAGAAAATTGTGCAGGGCTCTTTCGTCGTTTCGATTTTTTTGATAAATTTTGAAGCCCGATAGAGGATTGTGTTCCATGAGTGAAGATCAAAAACCCAAAGGCCAACTCGATTTAGGAATAAATCGAACCCCAGAGAAAGATAGAAACTTTCATCTGGGCGGTCGTAGTTTTTATTTCTTCGACTTTGATGACAACATTGCCTTTCTGACCACACCTCTGATCCTCTTCCATAAAGAAACCCGCGCGGAACAATTGATCTCCAGTGGGGACTTTGCCCAGTACAATGCGACTATTGGAAAAAGCGGCATCTTTGGGGAGTTTGAAATCGATTTCTGTGACGTGACAGGGACATTCCGTAATTTCCGCGATCATAATATTTCTGATGTGGAGAAGCTTGCGGGTAAAAACCAGGTCTTCGTTCAAGACGTCGCCGATGCCTTGGGCTTTCCTGACTTTCAATGGAAGGGTCCTTCTTGGGAGTGTTTTTACCATGCGACTTTCAATCAACGTCCTCTTTCCGTGATTACAGCCCGGGGTCATCATCCTGATACTTTAAGAGACGGTATTAAGGTCTTCGTAAAAAATAAGGTTTTGCCGCTGGAGCCCAATTATCTAAGCCTGTATCCCGTGAGTCATAAACCGACACGTACCTTGTTGGGCGACATTAATTTCACAGAGGGTACCGCGGAGTTGAAACAACGTGCCATCAGAGCAAGTGTTGAAAAAGCCATTGAGATTTATGGGTATAACGCTCATCACCGTTTTGGGATGTCCGATGACGATCCTAAGAATATCGAACTGATTGTTGAAGAGATGACTCGACTTAAGGCGAGGTTCCCAGAAATGTCGTTCTTTATGATCGAAACTCAGCATGGCAACTTCATCAAGCATGAAGTCAAAGTCGGCGGACTTCAGGGGCAGAAAGTGGAAGACCTTTCACAACTGTCCTTTTTTGAAGATGACCGACGTAAGTCTTAAAAAATCTTACAGTCCTAAATTTCCGACCTTCCACACAAATTGAATGCTCTGGGAAAAATTCCTGCTAATCTTAAGTGATTAGGACGCTCTCGCCCGAGAGCCAAGGAAGGACCATCATGAGTTCAATCTCTAAGGGATTAAAGGGTTTAGTAGTTGCGGGCTCTCTCGCAATTTCATCTGTTGCTGCTGCACAATTAAAAGAAGGCTTGGAGTGTCGTTATATCTCCGTAATCGAGCAGGGTTTCCTGGCGAATCACGTGAAGTATTCTGATCGCAATGCAGAACTTGCAACCCGCGTGACTGAACAATACTTAAAGCGTTTGGATCCTTCCAAAATTTATTTGAATCAAGCCGATGTCGATAGCATTAAAAAAGATATGGCCAATGTTTTTGAAAAAACCAAAAACAGAGATTGCACATTCCTGGATAAAGCTCAGAAGCTGGTTTTGGAAAGAGTTCAAGACCGCGCCAACTTTGCCAAAAAATACCTGGGCAAAGATTTTAAATTCGATGAAAAAACTGAGTTCGCATTCGACCCGGATAAAAAGCCTTGGCCGAAAAACAGCGACGAAGCCAATGAGTATTTGAAAAAATACATCCAATTCCAGATCGGCAACTATCTTGCGACAGATATGAAATTGGACGAGGCGAAAAAGAACGTAGAAAAAAACTATGAGCGCGCCGTAAAACGTACACAAGAAACGTCTCAGGATGACTTGTTGTCGGGTTACCTGGATTCTTTCGCCAGAGCTTTGGATCCACACTCCAGCTTCTTCTCTAAAGACGTGCTTGAGGATTTCGAAATCCAAATGCGTCTTTCTTTGGAAGGTATCGGCGCGACACTTTCTTCCCAAGACGGTTTCACAGTTGTGGAAGCGTTGGTTCCAGGTGGTGCTGCTGCGAAATCTGGCTTGATCGAGCCGCAAGATAAAATCATCGCTGTTGGTCAGGAAAAAGGCCAAATGGAAAACGTTATCGATCAGGATTTGAAAGATGTCGTTAAGAAAATCCGCGGTGACAAAGGTACCAAAGTTCGCTTGACGATCCTGCGCAAAGCGGGTGAAGGCAAAAAACGTTTCGATGTGACTTTGACTCGTGAAAAAGTAAATCTTGAAGACGAAGCAGCTTCTTTGACATTCGTAGAAAAAGAAGTTGATGGTAAAAAGAAAAAAATCGGTATCTTGAACTTCCCAAGCTTCTATGCGGATTCTCGTCGCGGTGGCAGATCTTCTGCAGCTGATATGAAGAAACTGATCAAAGAAGCGGTTGAAAAGAAAGCAGATGGCCTGGTGCTTGACCTTTCTAACAACGGCGGTGGTTCTCTTGAAGACGCCGTTAAAATCGCAGGATTGTTCTTCCAAACTGGTAACGTGGTAAAACAATCGTCCAAAAATGAAGGCCGCGCGGAAGCTGCTCTTCGTGACACAGATTCAACAGTTGATTGGGCAGGTCCGTTGGTGGTTCTAACCAGCCGTATTTCTGCATCAGCTTCTGAAATCGTTTCCGGTACGTTGCAAGATTATAAACGTGCTGTGATCGTGGGTGGGGATCACACTTACGGTAAAGGTTCTGTGCAATCCGTATTGCCGATCCCGAACAACTTGGGCGCAATTAAAGTCACTGTGGGTATGTTCTTTGTTCCATCTGGTAAATCGACTCAGCACAGAGGGGTTGATGCCGACGTGGTTCTTCCTGGTCCATTCTCGACGGATGATATCGGTGAGAAGTACATGGATTACTCGTTGCCACCGAAAACAATTGAATCTTTCATCTCTCCAGACGCTTATGTCAAAGAAGGCCCGGGCGCGTGGAAAGAACTTAAATCAGACTGGTTGAAAACATTGTCTGAAAGATCTTCTGAGCGTGTGGCGAAATCTGACGATTTCAAAAAGATCGTGGATGAGTTGAATAAAGCAAAAGCCCGCGGCAAAGTAATCCGCGTGAGCGAAGTGCTTAAAGATAAAAACGAAAAAGAGAAAAAAGAGAAAGCCAAAAAAGTAGCAAGCAAGGCGAAAAAGAACGAAGAGTACCTGAAGCGCGCAGATATCCAAGAGGCGACGAATGTACTTCTAGATCTGATCCAACTTGAAGACGGCAAAGCCCTTCCGGCTACGCCTAAGCAAGCGAACGCTAAGTAAACTGCTAGATTTGACATGTTAGTTGTTGTTGAAAGCCGGGGAAACCCGGCTTTTTTATTTTTAGAGGGGCTTTCGCAGTGGATATCCACGGAATCCCAAACATTGGCGAATCGGCCTTCAAGATTAAATCCTACGGTATAGCCTTTGCTTCCTTGAATGAGCAATCGGTCACAGCGGCCGCAGGGCTTCTGTGAAGGAGATGGCCCCTAGCTGCTGTAAAGTCATTTTGCAGAGGCGTGCCAGTTGTTGTCACAGGTCGGTCACCATAAGTTAGAAAGGACCGGTATGAAGAAAGCAAACAAAGTCGTTAATCCGGTTCTTTTAGTTACCGTAGTTTTTTTATTGCAAGCTGGGATTTCGGCACATGCGGCGAACCTGTGCAGAGCAGTATTCACTCCAGAAGCCAAATTTACTAAGATGGAAGATAAGGTCACGGATCAGCAGGTAGAGGCTCTTCGTGCGGTAGTGTCGGATGTTAATGATCATCTGGGGGAATTGTCTGTTCCTCAGAATGCCGAAATTAAAGTCTTTGCTGCTCATGAGGACCCCGCATCAGATCCCGTAACAATGATAGTGAATTTTGGAGTTCGCTTAAAAAAGACACCGGATTTGGATCCCTATGGGATGCCCCTGGAAAAAGCTCGCTATTTCTATAAATCTCCAACGGCGACTTTGCCGATTTTGGCGCACGAGTATGGTCACTTGGTATTTGCGGAAAATTATAAAATAGCTCAGCCGGAGTACCGCGAAATCATAGATCACTACAACGATGCGGTGGTTTTTCAAAAGCAGTATAACCA
Organism: Bdellovibrio sp.; assembly: GCA_039594295.1. Taxonomy (GTDB): domain Bacteria; phylum Bdellovibrionota; class Bdellovibrionia; order Bdellovibrionales; family Bdellovibrionaceae; genus Bdellovibrio. The sequence continues at coordinate 20,521 of JBCNNR010000011.1, read as the reverse complement.
GATGAATAAAAAAGTTGGTGATATCGAAGATATTTTGATTTCGGGAAAGTTTAGACCGGAAGACGAACCACAAATTAAGGCTGAATATAAAACGGCAATGGATGAGCTTTTTGCCGCAGCAAGAAAGGTGGATGCTTTCAATACAAAACTTCGTAATGTGCATGAAACAGTCGTGGCCTATAATGAGTTCTTTGCTGATGTCATCGCTGTTTTGCAATCCGGAAAGCCTGACGCGGTTTCATCAAGCCTGGCGATCACCGGTGTTTTGCAAAGTAAAGGAATTGCCAAGTTTGTGAAACCTTCCAACGAACAAAGAAATTTTGATAATCATCGTATTCGTGGAGCAAGCACCTCGGATCATAATTTCTTTTCTATTGCCCGGGACGATATTTGGGATTCTTATTTCGCAAGTCCGTCTTATCGCAAAGAAAAACGCGGCGTCATGATTTCCGCGGTATTTGCAGCCATCGTGAAAGAGCATGGCGAGGTGATCAAAAATCCAGACAGCAAGCCCTCGGATAAAAACTGGAAGGAATTGAATGATCGTATGATGAATGCCATCGATCAGGAAATGGCAGCAAGAAATATCCAGAAATTAAAATAGGATCTTTTTCGGAAATTAGAAATTGCGAATTTTATAGTAGCAAATAGTTCCAATGAAAGTACAAAGCACGATCCAAAGGTAACCTTTCCAGGTTCCTTTGAGATCTGCATCACTCAGTTCCATCTGTGAAAACACCGCGATCACCAAATAGTACCAGGCGATCAAGCCCCACGAAAATGACGGGAAATTGATAAAGCGCGGGTTGTGAGCGAAGGCTTTGCCACCAGGAATCCACCAATAAAAAATCGCAGCACAAATTAAAGGACCAATGACCAAGGGAGCGATACCGATGAAGAGCTCGCCCATTTTAATCCATATTTTAAAAATCCACGGCAAAGACCGCGGGCGACTGACAACATGACCGTGGGATCCGTCTTTGGCTTTCCAATCAAAAAGTTTGATGTCTTCAATTTGGTGCAGGAATATAAAGGCTGCCAGAGCGTGGCTGATTTCATGAATCATAATGCCGGGAGCAAAGATAAGATTGAAGGCATGCTGTCCGAAAGACTCAGACATTTTAACGCGCAAGAATCCAGAAAAGTGATGCAAAACAAACCCAAGGGCAAGCAAGGCGCTAGAGTATTTCAATAAAGTCCATAGGCTGTTAAGCCCAAATACAAGGGATGGGTAAGTGTAGGTCATGACCTTATCAGAATAGGCGCACTATTGAGTCGAGGCAAGATAGGTCAGAATAATCTGGCGAACCTGGTCCATAATAAAGGCCGAATCGTCAGGTCCACCTTGATAATTCGAAGCACCCATGGACATTTTTACTTCAGTCGCATTGGCAGTGATATTGAAAGACCCAATAGAACAGGACAATGTCGAGCCCGTAAATGTGGCTGCTTGCGGAGTTTGCACGCATGTTTTGACCATGTCTTGCCATGATTTCCAGGCCGCGGGTTCTTTGTACGTTGAAGCCGCCAACTTTGGCACCTCAGGCATTTTCGCTTCATTGCTTTCAGTCTGTTTTCTTTGTTCGATTGCCGTGTCGATATTGTTTTGTAAATCAGTAATCTGATTCATCACACAAGTTCCAGAAGGCAATACGGCCTCATTTAAATTTGTACAGTTAATACTGAAGGCACATTTTTTTGTCGAGGCATCAAAGGAACCACCTAATTGAAGGCACAATGTTTGTCCCGCTGAGTCCGAAGTGTCACAGGATACTATTTTCTGATTTTTATCGACCAGAAAGTGCAAAGGGATGTCAGTAAATGTTTGCCCTGATCCCAGTGATGTTTTCATTTTCTGATAGTGAATGCGAATTTTTGCGTCGAGCGCAAGGGGCGCTGTGGCCGCTGCTTTATTAGCGTTGTAAGTGGCCCAATCAGAGGCATTCGTTTCAATAGCAATTGTTGTAACCCGCAAATCACGTGTTCCCAAGACTTGGTCCGCTTCAAGCAAATGTTCGTCTGCAAGTCCTTTAATCGTGCTCAAACTGAGGCGTCCCTCATCGCTAAGTACGGCATCGGTGAAATTCTTATTACAAGAATTCCCATTTTGAAGTGCAGACTTCACCATGCCTTCCACTTTCATTTGGCTCACTTTTGCTAGTGCCAGAGAGTTGAGATTGAAGGAGTCGTTCAATGACGTTATCAGAGATAACGCAAACACCATCATGACGGTGGATAAGACCAGAATACTGACTAAGATCGATCCATTCTCAGAGTTCACTAAAAACGTTTGTTTTGAAACAGTTTTCATGAGCATTCCTCGCTGTTAACATTTTCGGTAGAGATGCTCTTTTTCTAAAATAAAAAAGAGAGCACATAGGAATGTTTAGGAATCACATGCGAAACAATGCTGGGTACACATTAATAGAAGTGTTGGTGAGTTTGGCTTTGGTGGCTCTTTTGGTGGGCGCACTGGGGGCGATCTTTCAAACATCTTTTAAAGGCGCGAACTTGGTTGAGATGCGCAACTCAGCGGCGAATCTGAATTTGTCGTGGCAGCAGAATTTAACTAAACCAGATATTTGCGAAAAGAATTTCAAGAACATGACATTCAACGAGGCGGGTGATTCTGCTGTTGTGAAATTTGTTGATCTGTCTAACAAGCCTCTGGTTGCTCCGGGTGTGAAATCTCCTGTGAATGATTTATTGGTGCAAACTGTTCAGGCAAAAGTTCGCGAGGACGACTGGAGCCGTTTTCAGGCGGCAAAAGCGAGCCTTGGGCCAAATAACTATATAGCTAATATCGATATTCAAATCGAACTCGAACGACAAAAGGATCAGATCTCTTCGAAATCAAATTCCTTAGCTGTCTCCGTGCCGGTGTATTTGGATGCAACGGGTGTTGTGGTTGGATGTTTGTCATCGCAGGCAGAGCTGGTGGCCAATGCTCAGCAGGTGGCTTGTGAGCAGTTGGGTGGGACCTTCGATCCTGCAACCTCACAATGCAGTTTCAAACAGGATTGCGCAAGCTTACCGGCAAATGCCGCTGTGTCGAAAGAGTGCTTTGATCAACTCGCGGGGGGCCTGACTGATAAATTAAAAGAATTAGATCAATCCTCCACTCCAGCACTCATCAGGGGACTTCAAGGGACAATTAAAGACTGCCTGGCGAACTCCCAAGGAGCGGTGGTGGCCCTTGATAAAACCACTTGTGTATTGGGCAGTACAAATTTTACGGCAACGCCAACTCAGTTTTCCTATTCTCAGGGTGCAACCAATTACACTTTATCAGATCCAATTCTGGCCAAATACCTGTTCGAGTTGGTCGTGAAGTATCAAACCGATGGTTTGATGAAAATCACGGTGGGGGCGAAATGAGAATGAAGCAAAACGGTTTCACGATCGTTGAACTGATGACGGCGATTGCGTTAGTGGCCCTGGTGACTCTGGGGCTGGCGACGGTTTTAAAGATCACAAATGATTCGAATGTTATTGCGGCCAATAAATTAAGTGAAGCGGATTTGATGAATAACACCATGGTGAGTATCTTTACTCGGAAATCCTGTGATGCTTCTTTTAAAGGAAGAGTGCTGGATGATAAAGGTGTTTTGACGGTTGATAATGTGCAGGACGGAAATGGCGCAGATATTATTAAAAACGGAATGGTTTTGGATCAGGAAAATCACAGCGTGAAATCTCTGCGTTTGTACGCAACCGAAGAGAGTTGGGCTGATTATCTTGGTCATACGTTCGCATCACCAGACGAAGTAATTCCGTTGCAGGCGAATCTCGAGATTGTGTTTAATCGACCTCACAAGGATTCGCTTCATGAAGCCAAATCACAAACGATTTCATTCCCGGTGTCGATCGATAAAAATAGAACCATCAGTCAGTGTAACGGTGGTGATGGCAGCAATTACCAGGATGCTTTAAAAAGTGCCTGTTTAAGTTTTGGCGGAGTCTTTGATTCCAAGACCAGTCAATGCTCTGCCACTCAAGACTGTTCAAAATTGGCAGCTGATGCACCGGTCAGTCAAAAATGCGTCGCTGAAAAACTGAAAAGTATTAAGAGTCAGATGGCGAGCAAATCCAAACCGAGTTTTATGATCAACTCGATCAAAGATTGCATGGCGAGCCCCTATTCTCAAAAATCGCGATCCGCCAGCGGCTTTAGCTGTGTTCTGGGATCGTTCAATGCCAAAGCGGAAAACGGAGTGTTTACTTTTTCCTTTGGTTCACTGAGCTATTCCGTTACCGAGGCAACGCAGTATCAGCGCATCGTCGACACGGTCGCGACTTTTTAAATTATTTTTCAAGAACTTGTTTGGCCTTGATAATAGCCTCCGATGCCTGATCTGAACAGGCGCAAGCTCTTAGGGCATAATACTCGGCCTTTTTTCCCAATTCTAAAATCGCTTGTGTGATTTCCTGCATGGTAGGTTTTTTGGAACTCACCATTTCGTAACGCGCTGTTGATTCGTATCTGTAAGCCATAACGTCCTCCAATAAGTTCATTCTGACGTTAGAATGTTGCATCAATATTTAAGATCTCAATGTGAGGCGCAGTGTCGCAATGTTGTCATCATCTTGAAGACGCTTGTATTCGTGGAAACTCCGAGAAATCATCATGCCCATGAAAACGGTTCAAACAAAGATCGACGTGCGAAATTTCCAAAGTGTGTTTCTGTATTTGCAGGAATACTATGCCACACGAAAATCAAACGAACCGGAGTTTTCATTCGACGTTTGGGCCAAAGAGCTGGGGTTAAAAAGTCGTACGTACCTTCACGCTATGGTTTTTGGGGAGCGTCCATTGAAGGAATCCCTCTTAGAGCCGTTGGCGCAGTCGATGGGTTTAGAAGGCCGCCAGCTGGAGTATTTTAAAAACCTCTTTCATTACTCTCGCTGTAAAACGTCTGAGCAAAAGAAGGTTTTCGCAAGTAAACTGATGACGCTGGCAAAAATGGACAGCGATCCTCATGAGGTGTTGCAACACTTTGAATTCCTGTCGAATCCACTATTGCCACGTTTGCAGACGATGATGAGCTTCGAAGATTCGCCTCAAGATTCTAAAACTTTGGCCTTTTTGTTGGGATGCTCAGAATCGGAACTACAAAATGCGCTTAAATCTTTGCAGGAAATGGGACTTTTGCAAAAGAATGATTCCGGAAAGTTAGTTGTCGCGAAAAGGTCGTGGTTCGTTCCAGATAGTTTCAAGCAAATGAGTCACAGCGAGTTCTATCGCAACGTTTTCAAAGAAGCAGAGACGGCGTTGGAAACTCCCTCGACAGAGCGCCGCTTTAACAGTCTATTTTTCGCCTTAAGCCCCGAAGAGTTCGAAACTCTGCTGGCAGACTTCGAGGAGTTCGCGACCCAACAACTGGCAAAGCACGATCACGAAAAGCTTTCCAAACGCCGACTGTATCAACTAAATGTTAACGTCTTTCCAACCAGTAAATCTTTCCAAGACTGATTCAAAAAGGTCCAGTCTTGTCGTCATCAGAATGATGACATTATGTGAATTTGCGAACTATCACTTAACCTTGATGCAGGGGGTTCTGTGAAAAGGGTGTTGCTGGTCACAATAATTCTTAGTTTTGTTTCTTTGAATTCGTTGGCGGAGGATAACAATCCATTCAGCTATGACAACATTGTTGCCGCTTTCAAAAAAGAATTTACGAAGAAGGAAAAGAATGGTTCCGGTAAAAAGCCAGTTTCACTCGGGAAGAACTCTGAAGGAGTTGAGCAGTTTCAAATTGATGTACCAGAACCTCAACCTGTGCCCGAGCGAACTGTGGATGGGACCGGTCGCGTGGGCTCCGCAACGGTTGGTTCCGATGAGCCATTGAGTGGCGGCATCAAGGGCAACCCCGAATGTTTGCAGAAACTAAAATCCTTCAAAGTTTCCGATAGCAATTCGTCCTTTAAAAATATCAGCTATGCGAATGGTAAAGTTAGAATAGAAAGTTATACCAATGAACCTTTGGAGATTAACTGCGAGCAGCCAAGCTCAGTTGGAACGACTGCGCAACAGAATTGGTCTCCGGTTCAGCAGGAATCTAAAAAACCTGGAGCAATGGATTATGTATTTCCAGTACCATATATTGTAAAACAGGCGTTTGTACCGATGGTTTACAACATCACCAATAAACATGAAACTCCTGTTCAATCTATCGTGTCTGTGTTGTCGTTCAAGGATGGAAAGACTCCAACATTGATCGAATTATCTTATCGCGAATGGGGTGATAAAAAAATTCGCATCATTTGTCCTAAAAAGGGGCAAGGTGGTTTTGGAGTCTTTGTAAAAGATAAGAAAGTTCAGAACGGATATAAAATTGATCGCCCCGAGGAAACTGGTCCTCCGAAGTACATTCCGCCACCTGAGCCCATAGTGAAGGAAGAAGTTGTCAACTGTCCTCCGGAGTACTTTAGCCTCGATGTCGCTGGTACATCCATTAAAGCGGAAACCCCGGCGACGGCTTCGTCGAAATCAAATAACAATGGCAGGTCAGCCGGTCAGAAAGGGGTTAGGGAATGAAATTAGCAGTTCTATTTTTTCTAACTTTTCCGTTCCCGGCGCAAGCCGAGTGGACCGCGAAACCGCCCGTCAAAGCGACCGTGTGGTCGTTTGATAAAAAGTGCGTGCAGCTGAAGTTGGCCGATGGGACCATGAGGTCGGTGGAGAAGTCTGCCTTGAAACTCGGAAAATTGGAAAGTCGCATTACGACCTTTGATGTCCATCCTGAGTCCCTAGCTGCTGATTCTTGCAGCAAATAGCTCCGTTTTTGCCGAAATTTTTGGAAAATCTTCGCATCCCTGGAGGCCTCACTCCAGGGATTTTTACTATTTGCGTCAATTAGGGTGAAAAAGGCAGACAATATCGCCTGTTCTCGCTTAGATAGGGGCCTTGATTTATGTGACTAAAAACCGTGGAGAACTGAGTACATGTCTAAAAAGACCACTGTAAAACCAGCTGCCAAAAAAGCGACTGTTGCTAAAACAAAAGCGCCGGCAAAAGCTGTGACTAAATCCGCTGCGAAGTCTTCTAAAAAAGCGGCTCCGAAAAAATCTGATTTCGGCGGCTTGTCTGAAGAACTTTTGTTGAGCATGCACGACCTGATGGTCAAATCCCGCGTTCTTGAAGAACGTGTTATCAAAATCTACAAAGCCGGTGAAGGTTACTTCTGGATCGGTGGCCCGGGCGAGGAAGCTTTCGGGGTTCCATTGGGTCTTCTAGCTCGTAAAGGGAAAGGTCTTGAATACGACTGGTTCCATCTTCACTACCGTTGCACACCAACGATGGTGGCTTTGGGGATGCCAATGATCGAAGCAGTTCGTTTGATGATGAACCGTGTGACAGATCCTTCCACAGGTGGTCGTAACTTTGCAGGTCACTATTGCTTCCCGCAATGGAACGTCGCTCCTGTGACTTCTCCAATTGAAGTTCAATACCCAATTGCTTGCGGAACCGCGCACGCCCAAAAACGCGCGGGTCATAAATCAATCTCTATCGTAACGGGCGGTGACGCTGGTACGGCCGAGGGTGAATTCGCGACGTGCTTGGTGTGGTCGTCTCGTAAAGGCCAAGAGTTGCCAGTGTTGATCACTGTGCAAAATAACGGCTACGGAATTTCCACTCCGTACGAAGGCCAACACGGTGAAACGCACATTGCCGACCGTGCAAAAGCCTTCAACATTCGTTCACGCGTGATCGATGGAACAAATCCAGTCGAGACATACATCGCTTTGAAAGAAGAAATGGATTACATCCGTAAAACGGGTAAGCCATCTTTCCTAGAGGTAAAAACAACTCGCTTGTACGGTCACTCATCTGCTGACGGTGCGAACCGTAAAACAGATCTTTTCGATCCGGTTTACAAGTTCCAGGAAAAATTGATCGCCGCTGGTATCTTGACTGAAAAAGCGGCTGCGAAAATCTGGGAGATCTACGAGGAAGAGGGCGTTAAAGCTCAAGAACAAGCTCGTAGTGAAGCAGGCCCGACAGCTGAATCTGTCTGGGATCATGTCTTCGTAAATAATGAAAATGCTGATTGGAGAAAATTCTAATGGCAAGTGTAGCTCAAGCAATCAGAATGGCCCTGCACTATGGTGAAAAACACCTGGGCGTTAAAGACATCTTCGGTCAAGACGTGGGCGCTCCATTGGGTGGCGTCTTCACGGCGACTCAAGGGCTAAAAACAGCCTGGAACACTCCGCTGGACGAGCGTGGTATCATCAGCATGGCGATGGGTATCGCAATGACCGGTGATAAGTGCGTGGCGGAAATCCAGTTCGCAGATTATATCTTCAATACGATCGATCTTTTGAAAATCGCCGGCAACACTTTGTGGTGTACGAACGGTCAGGTTCAATTGCCAATGGTTGTGATGACTCCGGTGGGTGCGGGGATCTTTGGTTCCGTTTACCACTCTCACTCTTTCGACGCTTGGGCTTCTCGTTTGCCAGGTTGGAAGATCGTGATGCCATCGAATCCTTTGGATGCTTACGGTTTGATGTTGGCAGCGATTGAAGATCCAAATCCGGTTCTTTATTTGAAATCAAAAGCCTTGATGCGCCATAAAGGCGACGAGTTGATCCCGGGTGAACCAGAGGACGAAAAAACTTTGAAGTCCATGATCGACAAACCAGTTCAAAACTCCCAAGGTTGGAAAGCGAAATGGCCTGAACTTGAAAAGTACATCGTACCCATCGGTAAAGGTAAGATCACTCATGCGGGTGAGCATATCACGGTTGTTACTTACAGCCGCATGGTGCACCTATGTGACGAAGTCGCTGTTAAGCTGGCTGACGAAGGCATCTCGGTTGAAGTGATCGATCTTCGTTCCATTTATCCATACGACTGGCAGATGATTAAATCATCTATCGAAAAAACCGGTCGCGTTTTGTTCGTGAATGAAGACACTGAAGTGACTAACTTCGGTGAGCACTTGGCTTACAGAACGACTCAAGAGTGCTTCTACTCGTTGATGGCGCGTCCTCGTGTCCTTGCAGGTAAAAACTTGCCAGGTATCGGTTTGCATCCAAACCTTGAGAAAAACTCTGTTCCGCAACACCATGATATCGAAACAGCGATTCGTGAAATCGTTGCTGAGGTTCCTTAGTCATGTTGAAAGCAGGAGTCGGTCACAGAAAGAAAGTTCGTCGTAAAGTTTCAAAAAAAACTGGGAAGACTCAGTTTGATAAATATGAATTGTACAGCAAGGCTGTACAGTCGGCTGAAAACGACGTGGTTTTCATTCGCAATACATACAAGGAGCTTAAGAAAAAAGCTCCGCGTATTTTCCGTGAAGATTTCTGCGGGACTTTTGCTCTTTCTACTGAATGGATTAAATTAGATCCGAAACATCAGTCGATTGGCGTGGATTTGGATCCAGAACCGATCGCCTACGGGAAAACTCATTATCTTGCGAAGCTCAGACCTGAACAGCAGAAACGCATGAAGGTCATCGAAGGCAACGTGATGGATCCAAGCCTGGAAAAGGCTGACATCATTGCCGCTATGAACTTCTCGTACTTCTGCTTTAAGCAAAGATGGATGTTGAAGCAGTACTTTGCCAATGCTTATAAAACGTTGAGCAAAGATGGGATCTTCCTGGTCGACGTGTTCGGTGGCAGTCAGTGTTACGACGCGATCGAAGACAGAATTAAACACAAAGACTTCACGTATTACTGGGATCAGACGAACTTTGACCCGGTGACTAATGAAGCTGTTTTTCATATTCACTTCCGCGTGGGTGGCAAGAAGATCGAACAGGTCTTTACCTATGATTGGCGCTTGTGGAGTATCACTGAGATCCGTGAGATCATGCACGAAGTGGGCTTTAGCAAAAGTCACGTTTACTGGGAAGGCACTGCGAAAGATGGTTCCGGAGATGGCAATTTCACTCGCGTGGATCACGGTGAATCCTGCGAATCTTGGATCGCCTACGTCGTTGCAGAAAAGTAATGTGTAGACAAATGAGTCCTGCGCTATAAACAAGTAATGTTTTTAAATATTATGGTTTTTGCAGGATTCATGGCCGTTGCTGCCCCTAAAGCAGCTCACTCTAAAATTCAAATATATACGATCGAAACTCCGCCGACTGTCGTGAAAACGGCAGAGGGAATTGATGGACTGTCTGGCGAGTTTGGCAAACAGATTTCTGCCACCATCAAAAAATCCGGAAAAGAAAATGAATTCGAAATCATTTGGGTGCCGTGGAAGCGGGCCCTTCTTGAAATCGAAAGAAATCCTCAAGCCTTGTTTTTTCCTTTCACTCGCACGTTTGAACGAGAATACAAATTCAATTGGATTGTTCATTTAGCTGACGTCGACTGTTGGTTGTATGCGGTTGATTCCAATGTTCAAATTTCCGACCTTAAAGATTTAAGCAAGTACCGCGTCGGTGTTTTAAGTGGGAGTGCTCGAGAGCAGGAACTGCTGCGCTATATGGGCAAAAACTCAAAAATTGAAGGCATGACTGAAGACCTCAGCAATTACCGAAAGCTTCAATCAGGACGAATTGATATTTGGGCGACACATCCGATGGTGATGGCCGAGGCACAAAGGAATTTTGTAGCCAAGGGACAACCGGTGCGGGCCGTCCGGTCTTTAAAGAAATTATTTTCCCAGAGTCTGTGGATGGTAGGGAATCGTGATATGTCTGATAAATCCCGCAACCTGGTGCAAACCGTCTTCGGTTGGGAAGGAAAGCGCTCCATCAAACCCCCACCGCTGACGAGTGGGGATTTTTTAGGTGGAGCTTTGCTTTAGTTAAAATCAGCTTTCATAAACAGGGGCGAGAGTGTCACTCCAATTTCTTGAAGCTTGGGCTCAGGGAATTGAGGACCGCGATGAATCACACACAGAACGTGAGTAATATTGGCACCGATGCCGCGCAAATCCGCTGTGGAAAGCACAACTTGACCGCCCGTTGTGACCACGTCTTCAATCACTAAAACTTTTTTACCTTTTAAATCCAAGCCTTCGGCAAATTGGCAGGTGCCGTATTCTTTCGCTTCTTTGCGAACAAACGCACAAGGAATTCCCGTTTCCAAAGACAAAGCCGTCGCAATAGGGATGCCCCCCATTTCCAGCCCCGCCAGAACTTCTGTGCCCGGAGGAATCAATGGAACCATTTGCTTTGCAATTTCGCGAAGGAGTGCTGGTTGCGCTTCAAAGCGGTATTTATCAAAGTATTCGTTAGAGATTTGACCGGAGCGAAGTTTGAATTCCCCCGTTAAGTGAGCAACGTCATAGATTTTTTTAGCGAGTTCAGCGCGAGTCATGTTTCCTCCGGTCGACTGTTCTGCACTCCGGTTTCGTCGGAGTCGTAGTGCCTTCGGAAGTTAACTTTGGATTTATTTAAGACTTTGTTCAAGCCAGTTTTTAAAAGAATCGTTGATTGATGCGACGGGGAGAGCCATCACACAAGGGACTTCATAGGGATGCAGCTCTTTCACGCGAGATTCTAAATTTTTATTTGCGTCAGAGCTTTCAAGAGTTTTCAGGATCAGAATATACTCGGAGCTTGTTTCTATTTTTCCTTCCCACCAGTACATTGAATTCATTCCAGGAATGATATTCGCACAACCGATCAGCTTTTCCAGCAAAAGAGTGCGCGCGATATTCTCGGCACTCTTTTGATCAGGGCAAGGAATGTAATAGATAATCATGGGGCTTAGCTCTTACGAAGCTTTTGTTTGCGCAGTTGCCATTGTTCCAAGGCGAACTTACGCATGTCTTCGACGGAATCCAATTCGTCGACGATCTCCACACCTAAAAGTGTTTCAACCGCGTCTTCCAGACTGACCAGACCCGCAACGATACCGTACTCGTCGACAGCAAGCGCGATGTGCTCTTTTTCTTTGATAAAATAATCCAAGACTTGAGACACCGTCATGCGCTCTGGAATAGAAGAAATCGGTGTCACGAGCTCGCCCACCAATTTATCGTGCAGGTCATTGGAAAGGGCTTCGTGGATTTTATAACGATAAGTCATACCCACGATATTATCCAGACTGCCGTGATAAACCGGGATGCGGGAAAAACGCAAGGGTTTGTACTTGTTAAAAACTTCCTCGACAGTGAGATCTTTTTCCAAGGCAAAGAACACCGATCTTGGTGTCATGATGTCGGAAACGTAAATCTTATCCAGCATCAAAAGATTCTTGATGATGTTGGACTCTTTGCCCTTAAGGCTGCCCTCTTCGGCGCCCATTTCAGCGGTCATCAGAACTTCTTCACGAGTCACTTCGGGTTCTTCCGTGCGACGTTGGAACAGACGTCCCAACCACTCCGACATAATAACCAAAGGGTAAAGGCAGATGATCATCAGCTGAATTGTGTAAGCGGTGAATGGAATCAAGGCTTTCCAATGAGCCGCACCAATCGACTTAGGAATGATTTCAGACAAAACCAAAATCGCGAATGTCAGAATGAACGAAGCCAAGGTGACAGCTTGCTCGCCATAGATCGCTTGAACTTGATAAGCAATCGCTGCGGACCCCAAGGTGTGTGAAAGGGTGTTCAGGGTCAGGATCGCCGAAATAGGACGGTCCAAGTTTTCTTTCAAGTGTTCCAAAAGTTTAGCGCTGCGACGGTTCTCGCGGACTAGGACCGCGATGTAAGCAGAAGTGGAGGTCAATAAGGACGCTTCCAACATTGAACACACGAATGAAATGATAAGGGTAACAATGACTAAGATGACTAATAACGACATAGTTGTTTATCTAAGTTGGTAAATGAAGGGGAGAATTTTGTTGGCAATTGATAGGTGCCTAACCTGTGGTATTCCATTGCGATAATAGTAGCATATGCCTAAAGGAGGCTGTCTATAACGCATAGGGCTAGGTTGCTCAGGTGTTCTTTATCAGAGCTGGCGTGGGACTTTTGACCTCATGGTCCAATCCACTTAGACTTTTGTCGTATATCAAAAGGAGTTTAGAATGTTCAAAGCACTTATATCCAGCCTCGCTCTGATTCTAGCGGTGGGCTCAGCTTCTGCCGCCATTAAAACTGAAAACGTTGATTATAAGGAAGGCAAAGCCGCTCTTGAAGGCTATCTTGCCTATGATGACTCTGTGAAAACGCCAAGACCAGCAGTTCTGATCATCCATCAATGGATGGGTATCACCGACAACGAGAAAATGCGCGCGCAGATGCTTGCAGAAAAAGGTTACGTTGTCATGGCTGCTGACATTTACGGAAAAGGAATTCGCCCGACCACGATGGAGGGCGCTGGTCAGTTGGCCACTCAATATAAAAACGATCGCAAACTATACCGCGCTCGTGGCATGGCCGCTTTCAATTGGCTTAAGAAAAATAAAATGGTCGATGCAAAACACATCGTGGTGATTGGTTACTGCTTTGGTGGAACAGGCGCTTTGGAATTGGGTCGCGAAGGAGCACCAGCAGCAGGCTTTGTCAGCTTCCATGGTGGTTTGTCGAATCCAACACCGAAGGATGCAAAAAATTTTAAAGCTCCGGTGCTGATTGCCCACGGTGCTTTGGATAAAAGTGTAAATCCGGAAGTGATGCCATTTATGAAAGAAATGGACGAGAACAAAGTCGATTACCAATTCATTTCATATGCCGGCGCGGTTCATGCTTTCACGCAAAAAGATGCGGGGAATGATCCCAGCAAAGGTGTCGCATACAATGAAAAAGCTGACAAACGTTCTTGGGAATTATTTATGAATTTCCTCAACGAAGTCGCACCGATTAAATAATTCGACGAAAAAAAAGCCCGGTTTCATCACCGGGCTTTTTTTGTTGAACTAATGACTTTCTGTTACTTGTTCAGCATCAACGGATCCTTCAGAGCCGTCTGCTGGAACGATATAGTGTCCCCAAACACAGTATTTTGAACCACGCTTAAATGCGGGAGATGGTGTGACTTCGAATAGTAAAGTGCCAAGGATGCCAGGATTCGATAGATATTGATTGTCATCCGGATTCGGATAAGCGCGAGACTCAACCACAAATTCGGTCTCGCTGACTGCTGTACCACAACCGATTGCTTTGATGTGAGCTGCTGCGCCGGCAAATGCCGAAGAGCTCATTAATACTGTTGCTGCTGTTAGAATTAAACGTTTCATTTTTTCTCCTTATTCTTTATTTAGCTAATTCAATAACTAGTTGAACGAACGATTTTTGAGAGTCCGCGAAAGCTTCGCTGTAATTCGCTTGTTTATAAGCCGTCGCTTTGTCGTTGAAGTTTTCGATCAAAATATCAACCACCTGAATATTTCCTGCTGCAAGTGCATCGAATGCAGCGACTTTACTTTGGATCATTTCCCAGCAAGTGTCGGAGGCATAGGAATAACGAGTGCTCAGCTGGTTGTTGCAAGCCTTCTGGCCTCTATCCAATAACATCGAGCGAAGGATGTCATAACCAGGACCTTTATTAAGAATCTCTGTGATAGTTCGTTGCTCAACTTTCGAGTATTCCAGACATGTTGGATGCGACTCCCAACGGAAACGGTCAGGAAGGAGTTTGCAGTATTCTTGATTTTTTTCTTTTAGAAATGAAGCTACCAACTGGACACGTTGTTGTTTGATGTCTGTTGCCGCTGCTTTTGCAGAAATGGCAGAAAGGGATATCATGATAGCTAGGATCACATTTTTCGTTTTCATAAATTCTCCTATAAAATTAGTTAGCTTTGATTAATTCTGTAATGACTTGTAAAAATGAGTTTTGGAAATTTACGCAGCTCTCGTTGCGCAAAGCTCGGCAATACGCAGATTTCTTTTCGTAGATATTTTTTTGATGCAGATCTCCCGTCGAAAATTCCGACTTCGCAATGTCATCGAATGCGGCTACTTTGCTTAAAGCGGTATCCCAGCATCCCTGTGCTTTTGCGTTGGCGAAATTGTAGATCAGCGATCTACAAAATTTTTCGCTGGCTTGGATATATTCGGGACGAAGGATGTCGTAACCAGGGCCTTTGTTCATCAGTTCAACGATGATTCTGCTTTCAATTTTGAGGGCTGCTTTACAAAGCTCCGGTCTTTCCGGGACTCTGAAGGACCACAAGGAGTCACAATAAACATCACCTTTTTCGGCCAATAGGGAAGCCGCTAATTGAACACGTTTTAGGCTTCTTCCGTTATCTGCTTGAGCAAAACTTAAGCAAGATAGGGATACCAATACTATTACTAGAGACGCCTTTGAAAGTTTCATAAATACTCCATTTGTTAGTTTTCTTAGATACTTGATGTTTTGCGTTATAACCTCATTTTCCCAAAATGGGAATTTTAAATTCACAAAGTGGGAATAATTATGAACTTTATGTGAACCTAAGGTAGAATGTTCATGTATGGATAAAAAATCGACACAGCGACAGATCTATTCCGAACTGTTTCCTCGCGAGCTCTCTAAGGCAGATAAACGTCGCCTGGAGATATTAGAGGGAGCAATCAAGGCCTACGCAGCCGTGAGCTATGAGCACGTCAGTTTCGACGATGTGGCGATACCGGCGAAAACCAGTCGCCGTCTGGTCAGTCATTACTTCCCCGATAAAGATGCTCTGTTTGAGACGACGATGAAGTTGATTCGCGGACAATATCAGGCGGCGGTCATTGATGCTTTTTCCAAGAGTGATGATCCAGAGGTGCAGTTTTCTGAATACGTGCGCTCGGCCGTGGCCTGGGCCCATGAGCAACCGGTGAGTCTTCGCGCCTGGCTTTTATTTTTTATGGTTTCCTCGCAGCAGGAACGCTATCGCAAACTGCATGAGAATTTAACGAATATGGGAGCAGATCGAATTGTTTCCTTTATTCAGCTGCAGGCGCCATTGGGTAAACGCGAGACTTTGAATTCCGATGATCTGCGTTTTGCCGCGAAATCAGTGCAAAGAATCATCACTGGAGCGATTATTGAGATCTGCTCTGAAAGACAAAAAAACGAATACAAGCAGGTTGAGCAGGATGCCGTCCGGGCGGCAAAGCTGATCGTCACGGGGATCCTAAAATAGGTCCTATCAAGGTACGCCCTTTGAACTCTATGAGAGGAAGAAGTCACCTGTATTCGGGTGACTTTTAAGTCGAATATGGAGGCTCTCACAGGTGGCGTTGTTGAGGTTTTATACAGCTGTCAGACAATTCATAGGTTTCCTATGGGTGGTTCCGTTTTTGGTGCTGGGACTGCCTGTGGCCCAAGCGGCTGAACGCTGTGGTGGTGTCTTTGCTGATTCCGCCGAATCCTCTGCGAACTTTCCTCCAAAATCTTGGGCCAATTACTTAAAGACCCTGCCGACAGTAAAAAATCCTGTTCAGCCCATGGGTTCAATTCCCCGTGAAATCGTTGAGGCTCCTCGTGAAGACAGCCGTCTTTACACGATGGGTAGCAAGTACTTTGCAAAATCCAACCTCGCGCGAGGTGGGCAAGTGCCGCAATTTGTTCAAGCCGATATCAAGGCTGAGGTCGCCGCTGTCAGCACTCGCTACGAATATATTTCTTCCGGCTCGCCACAAGGTGGTCCCTATACCTTCCGCACGACGGAGTGGGGCGGTGGCTTTGAAGTTCCGGATCTCCCGCGCCGAAATGAATTTGCGAATCAAGCCACCTACTCTCAGGCATTGCACAAATACCTGGATCGCATCGTTGCGGTTATTAAGTCCGAAAAAACTTATCCCGAGTATGACGAAATTTTTGATTCACGCCGTTTGGACTGGCAAGTTCAAGATCGCGCCGAGATGAAAGCGGGCGATAATTTTGCGCGAACTCGTCGCCATCTGAAAGACAGTCGTGTCACCGAAGTGCCCGTTGAATCCGTGTCTGGCATGGGCTTGGGCAGAATTGCATTTCGTGAAGAATACGATCGTGGTGATATGGTTGTGATTGTGGTCGGTACAAAATTCGAAAGTCATGTTCAAGCCTCCGCTGAAGCGATCGGCCAAGGCAAAGAGTTACAAAAAAGCTGGGTGGTTGAGCTGGTCTCGGAAATTTATCCCGAATACGTCGAACGCCGACATTGGGGTGAATCGTTTATCAAAGCTGATTTTGCGGAAGTCCTGGAAACGTTGAATTCCACGGATTACGTGATGGTTCGAAAAAAAGACGCCAATGGCAAGCCGGGCGAGTTGCTCGCGGCCATGGGCCTTAATCGCGCCTCTTACGGGAAAGCACAAGTTTTCAATGCGGAAAAAAATCAGTGGGTTGAGTACACCGGAAAATTTGGTTCCACTGTTTATAACGATTATCCGACGGCTCAATCGGACCGTGTTGTGGATCCATTATTGATTCGTGAAAACAAAGTGCCGCTGTTAAAAATGGAAGCTTATTTGGGCGATGGTTTTAGAATGCCACGACCGGCCTATGTTGAAGGCATTACTTTGCAGCAGGTGGGTCCACGTGTCGTCAATGGTGATTTCGTGGGACGCCAACCGATTTACATGATGGCTGGCGAAATTTTCGAACCTGTGAAATTCTTTATGGCTAAGACCGCGGACCTTCGAGCGACAGCCTTGAATGAAGTGTTCGCGGAAACAATTCAAACGATGTTCCAGTTCAACCGCTCCTGCAATCTGTCTGTTTGCGGTCAGGCGCTTTACACGTTCAATCCAAAAACAGAAGGCTCGCGCTTGTATGCAAAACGTGGCATGGGAGTTTTAACAGAGTTCCCAAGTGCCACCAAAGATGGTGTTGATTGGCATGTTTTCGGCTCCAAAGTGGAAAGCTATCTGCAAAAGTACCATGAACCCTCTGCCGCGGATAAAGAAAAGGGCGGAGCGGCTGTGCAAAGTATTAATACTTTCCGGGAACTCTCCGACGGGATTCTTCGAGATTTCAAGAACGGCTCAGAGAGATAAAAATTAACATTTGAGAAGAAACCGAAGCGATTTTTCCATTGCACGGCTTCCGCATATTTTGATTAGGCCAATCGGGTTGCCTGTGATATGCAGGATCTTTAACTCGGGGAGGCTTCCAATGAAGAATCTTGTTTTTGTAATTGCTATGGCTGTCTTGGCGGGACCGGTTGCAGCGTCAGCGCACATTTATGCACAATCAAAACCGGCAGAGGGTTGTGATCCTCGCGAAGAATCTTACGAATGCAGCGGCAATGGTGGCTCGTTCGATGGTGGCGGTTACGGTGGTAACGGACCTTATGAAGACGGCAGTCGTCAGGATAATGATGGTGGTTACGATGGCGGTGGCTACGGCGGCGGTTACGACGAAGACGGTGGCTATTACGGTGGCAACGGATACTAAAATTCACATTAAAGATATCAAATAAAAAAGGCAGCTCATTGAGGCTGCCTTTTTTATTTTTATCCAATGACTTTATTCCCGAGTGTGTTGCTTTTCTTCACGACGATTTTTTCTTTCGTCGATATAGTCCATCACTAACAGTGCCACCGCGTTTTCCAGTGCTCCAGATTGACGCTTTCCAGAGGAGGCTGCAGGTGTTGGCTTTTCTTCAAAACCCAGACTCTTCATCCACGTTTTACTGCGCAAAGAATAAACCAGTACGCCAATAGAAACGACAGTCAGGCACAAAAACACCAGCATTCCACCGGAGACATGAAACTCTTCATTCTTGTCCAGTTGCGAAGCGATGGAGGCAATAAATAATGACAATCCCACACAACCCAAAGCCAAAGAGCCAATCACCGCCACCAATAATGTGGTCAGCGAGCGCACGCGCATCGCCAGTTGCATCGAAAATGCTTCAGCGGGTTCTTTGATAAAACCTTTGGCATTGCCAATCAGGAAAGACAAAAGTGGCAGGATAAATTTCATCATATTAGTCATCCCTGCGATAAAGAAGTCGGGCAATCATAAAGCCGGCGAGTGCCGCAAGACCCACGGCCATCCACGGATTCTCCTTTACGGAACTCTCCACGGAGTGTTTCATTTCAATCATTTCGGCTTTTTGTTCAGCAGAGATTTTATCGGTCAGTGGCGAGGCCGCGCCTTTTAGCTCTTCCAGGATTTGCTTTTTAATTTCTTCGATAAGTTGATCACGATCCATGATGTTTTCTCCAGTGATTGCATCGGCATAAAACGAGACAAAGTTTAACTTTTCCAGACCATCGCCCAGACGTCAGCATTTCATTTGTCAGTATAACTAAACAACTGTTTATCTATGAATGCTAAGGAGTCACTTGTGAAGTTTACAGCTGCAGTTTTAATTTTATTCGCCAGTCTGGTCGCACGCGCGGAGTCTTCGGATTGGAAGTTCGGAGTGGGGGGCGGTTATAGTCCCAATTTTTTGGTGAATTTAAAAAATCAAGAGACACCGACGTCGGGCAGTACTACAGAAAAAACATACGACATGGAGTATTCGGGAGCGGCCGGTTTTAGTTTGCATATTTGGTATGCACCCAAGAATTCCTGGGGCGTTATCAGCGGGCTGGAGTACGGCGGGGAGCGTGAATTAAAAAAGCTGACTTACAATGGCATGAGCACCACCAATATCAGCTCACCTTCCAAATACCAGCAGCACAATATTTATCTGGGCACTGAATATCGGTGGGACTCTTTTTATATTCCATTTTCTCTTATCTACAGCACAGTGAATTTTAAACCTTCGTCGACCTTTCTGGGCAGTTACGAAGCCAAAGGTGGCATGGGTGTGATGTTCGGTGTGGGATGGTTTATTGGTGAGCACTTTGTGATCGAGTACGTGGGACGTTCTTCGACGACAGAATTAAACACCACAAGTTCTTCCGGTACCACGAAGGGGACTGGGACGATTGCTTCTGCGATGTTAACTTTGAAATTGATGTACTAATCTCAAACTGGGCCCTTTAATTGTTGTTACTTTAAATCCCGAAGATGTTCTCTTCGGGATTTTTTTATCGCGCCTTATTCCACAGCAAAAACTCATTATGATAGAGCGCGTACGAGGCAAGATGCAAAGACAGTCTTTCGGGCTTTTTCGTCGTGTTCCAGGTACGCCTAAAAAGACGGTTCACATTGGCTCTTTTCATCGCGTATGTGTGATTTAAGCTAAATAAAGGATCAAAGCCTCCGGCTTTCAGCTCTCCTTGTCCGACCACACAACCTCTTCGCCCTAAATACGTCTTGTGAACAGAATCCGGAAAGAGCCGTTTCACATCCTTCTTGTAGTGAGGGTTTTCATCGGACCGTATGATGCAATTTTTTGCGAGAAACGGCTTTAATTCTTGGAATAGCTCCCTTCGACATTTACCGCGTTCATCGATTCTTTTACCGTACTTTTTAATCGACCTCTTCACCAAAAGCCCTTTAGCTGGCATTCTCGCCACTCTGATTCCCAAGATCCGACGAGTTTCGGTTTCAATTGCAGCTATAACTGAAAGAGGTTTAAGCTTGCTATGCTCAAAAGTTTCCAGTTCATCGAATTGAAGATCTGTCACCGGAGGAATTTCTGAACGTAATTGAGTGAGAACCTTATGAGAAGTAAGCCCTAAAAATATTTGCCTTCGAATGACGGTCTTTCGATTTACTTTCAATAAGAAAGCAATGCGCCTTTGAGAAACTCCACTGTTCATGTTTCCATAAATTACGGGATTAAGTTCACGTTTCCTTTG
>JBCNNR010000010.1:0-132239 GCA_039594295.1 Bdellovibrio sp. | reverse complement strand
TCTTCAGGTTTAGCGGTTTGAAGTTAAGGTGATACCTAAGGGTGACCTATTTTTCAAACCGCCGTGTCGCACTGGCTTTTAGACTCCAGCCAGCGGTTCTGCGGCGCATCTCCAAACGGTACAGCGTACCTTTTGCCTTAGAAGGTTGTTACTATAACCCTCTATGCGAATTGCGTTTCATGTGAACTCATTTATGACTGGTGGGATTGAGCGAGTGCTGATCCAGCATCTGCGATCTTTTGATCGCAGCAAGGTTCAATTAACTCTGCTGATCACATTTCATTTTCCAGAACTTGAAGTTCTTTTAAAAGAAGTGCCTTCTGATGTGGAAGTCATTCACCTTTTGGATAAGCCCATCTTTAATGGCACCCGACAGGCGCGCGCTCTATCTAAACTTCCCGCCTGGGCTCGCCCCTTTGATGAGTTGATGCAATGGCCGCGCAAGATTTACGCGAAAAAAAGATTTAAAGAGATCGCCAAACGACTGGATGTCATTGTGGATTTTGATGTGACACTGACCAGTCTTTTAAAGTCGTTTGCGGGCAAAAAAATTGGTTGGTTTCACTTTAGTGTTAAGAACTATCACCATGGCAAAGCTGCGCGCTTGCGCAAGCTAGGTCGTCAGTTTGCAACATACGACAAGATCGTGATGATCTCTGATCAAATGAAAAACGAAGCTTTGGAAATGTACCCGACAATTCCGGAAAAGTTTGTTCGCCTTTACAACGGATTTGATTTCGCAAGCCTCAGACAAAAAGCATCCGATGATTCTGTTTTAAAAACTCTCCCCGCTCAAGCCAAAGAACGTGGTTTTATTCTGGGTTCAGGACGATTTGATGAGAGACAAAAAGACTTCACCACAATGATTCGCGCGTTTGCCAAAGGAGCATCTTCGATCTCGCAAGATTTGGTTTTGGTTGGAGATGGTCCCGACCGCGCTAATTTGGATGAACTCGTGGCGACTTTGGGAATTCAAGATCGCGTGCACTTTTTGGGTTTTCAATCCAATCCCTTGCCGTTTGTGAAAGCTTGTGATTTTTTTGCGCAATCTTCAAAATTTGAAGGACTTCCGACCGTTTTGATTGAAGCCTTAATTTTTCACAAGACCATTGCCGCGGCCGACTGCCCAACGGGGCCTCGTGAAATCTTAAATGAAGGTCAGTGTGGTTACCTGTTTCCCGTGGGCGATTCCGATGCCTTGGCAAAAATTCTCAACGGTCTTTCACATGGAAACTTGCCGAAAGTTACCGTTGAAAAAATTGAAGCGCATTTAAAGTCCTTTGATATTAAGGAAATCCACCAGGAATTCTTTAAGATGCTTGCGACACTGGGTGTTCGATAACTAAGCCCCGCAGAACCACAGTGGTTCTGCACTGCATACGTAATTAGGACCTGGCACCTGATTTTAGTTGTTCCAAGCCGTTATCAGTAATGTATTTTTTAGATTCCTTTAGTGCGACGAATTTGGCTTCGTTTACTTGCGAGCGCGCCTGCAGTTTGTGATACAAGTGGTACTGGATCGCCTGATAGCACATTGGAATCGGCGTCACGCCAATCCCCGAAAGTCTAAAGTCGATATCAGAGTCTTCACCGATACCCGGCTTATAATAAGTCATATCAAAGCCATTGACCTTGACCAGGTCTGATTTCGCAACCGAGAAATTGCAACCCACCAAGCCACGGGGCTTGCGGTTCAGTCTTTTATAAAGCCACTCGGAAGTGACTCGGAATCCTTTGATTGCGTTATTGTCCTTCATCCAAACCATGGTTGGCGCAATCCACCACCAGTTACGCTGCAAGTATCCAGACTTGATTCTTTCGACGGTCAGATTCGCAGCCACCTTGGGAGTCAAATCCACGCGGCGACCGGCCAGAGTATGGCCTGCCTGACGATTATTCCAATGATCGAGCAAGAAATCAGGATGCAAGACGCAGTCGGCATCGACGAACACCAGATACTCCCCGCGAGAATTTAAAACTCCACGATTGAGCATTTCGTTTTTATAAAAGCCACGATCTTCGTGCCACAAGTGCAGCACTTGTACGTGTGAATTTTCATACAATTCACGAAGGGCTCCGACCGCCTGGTCATGGGAGCCGTCATCGCATAGAACTAATTCAAACTCTTTAAAACTTTGCAATTCGATCGAAGCAAAAACTTTTTTAAAGAATTCAACGTTGTTATAAAACGCCAAAAACAGCGTCACCTTGGGAGTGGCACCCGAACCGTAGGCTTTATTTTGATATTGGGCTGTTTTTACACTCATTCTGAACACCTAGTGCAGCGGCAATTGTGCCATGGTTTTTTCTGGCCCAATATGTTCCAGGTTCAAAAGAACTTGCTTTAATTTATCCGCATCGATGCGTTTTCTAAAAGTCTCTTTCGCTTGTGGCCCCAATGCTCTTGAGTGCACAGCAAAGATCCCCTCTGGAACGTGGTAACCAGTCCCCGCTTCCGTTTCGATCACGCGAATACCAGAATCTGCAAATGAAATCGGTGCTGAGTTGGGTCTGTAGATATGACCGTCTTTAATATCGATAATTGGTGGCCATAACGTTTTCACGCAAAGTGAAAGGCCCGCTTTTTCCACTTCAAACGCCTTCGCTCCGCCTTTGTAAGTCACTTCATCCAAAGCTTTAATGGCTTTGGCTTGAGTGGCATCATCTTTAAATTCAACACCAATCAATGGCACCATTGAAAGTTGCGGAGTGAATGTGGAACGATCAAAACCCAGACTTACGAAAAGCTTTTCAATATCTCCCACAGTCAGTTCAAATCCATGATGGTCGTCGTTATACACGGCCGCTTGGCCCATGCTGGTCCCGAAAACAACCACCAGATCCGGATGATTCATCAACAAGCCATAAACGTCGGATAACATATTATCCAAAGTTTCCAAAGCGAAGCGCATTGTTGCTTGCTGCTCTCCATTGTTTTTGGATTTGAAATCCTCTGGGAAAACGTGATTCCAATAGCGATGCATAACTCCCGCGACGTGGTTCGTGAAGAAGCTTGCGTAATCGATTTGGTCTACTTTATTGAAGTACAGACTTTTGAAAACGTCCCAGAACAAAATCGTTTGAAATACGGGACGACGACTGCGCTTTACCGGATCAAATTTTTCACCGATCAACTGCGCTGCCAGTTTAAAAAGTGTGCTGATCGAAATGCCGCATTTGAAGCCACTCACCATGAACTGAAAAATTTCTTTCAAGGGAGGAAGCTCTTTGGAAACGACACGACCATTTTTTCTGACTTGTCCCAAATTCATTTTTTGCAAAGGCTCGACGTAAGAGGGAATGCATTGTTCGTCGTGAGCAAAAGTGTCTGGAATATAGAAACCATTAACGCCTGGGTCTTTAGGCGGCCAGCTTTGCATGGAGCCGAAAACACCAACGGTTTTGCCTTCTTTGCGAAGATCTTCCCAGATGGCTGAACCTTTGAAAGATTTTACGTCTTGCCCCAGATGAAGAACGTTATGAGTTTCCGCACTGGTCCCACGATGAACTGTCGGCCATGTCACCCACGGATGAAGTTCGCCTTTATCCACAGCAAAGCTTTCGAACTGCCAAGCTTCGTTAAAAAAACGCTGAATATTGGGATAGTCTCCCGTTTTTAGATATTTATCGATCAAACGGAATGGAACTTCATTAATTTCTAGGAATAGAACTTTCGACATTAAATGAAGATAGGACTTTTTGATTCAGAGTTCAATTGAAGGGAATATCGTGTTTTTCGCGCAGCGTATATAATCTTTTGTTTCTCCGATTTTTAGGGGAAGAATTCGGACTAAATCGCCCATATGATGCCGCGCACAAATCGCTCTGTTTCGTGTGACGAAGAAGGTCCAATATGATCTCCTTCGTGCCAATGAATATCCTCGGCAATCTTAATATTTCCACTCGCGAGAACAATCTTACTTTCGTCAGACTCCTAGCCGCGGTAGCTGTCGTTTTTTCTCACGCCATGGTTCTAAATGATGGCAAAGAGCTAGTTTTTTGGGGAATTGGCACCGGTTATTTTGGAACGATTGCGGTTTCAGTATTTTTCTCCCTCAGTGGTTTTCTTATCACTCAAAGTTATTTGAGATCTAAAAGTGCATCAGACTACCTTGAAGCCAGAGTTCTTAGAATTTTTCCTGGGTTGTTCTTTACGGCAATTCTAACAATTTTACTGATTCATATTTTTGGCAATTACATTCCCTCCGCCTACAACAGTGCCCAATTCTTTTTAAAAACGATCACTTTAAAAATGGATTCCTATCACGATTATTTCGCTAGCAATCCCAAAACAGCGACTCCAAATGGTTCCTTATGGACACTTGAAACTGAATTCAAATACTACATTTTAGTGATGTTCCTGGGGCTCTTGGGTGTTTTAAAAAGACCCGCACTTCTTCTGACTGTCACTGTGGTTGCATTCATCCTGTATTACTATGACAATATTTTAGGCAATTACGTCTTTCAGTATGCCTTAAATACCCCCATGCATAATGCTCCCCAACAGCTACTGAACTTACCACTTTGCTTTCTGTTGGGAGTCTTCGCATTTCTTTACCGACGATTCATTCCGGTAAGTATCACCCTGGCCATCTTACTACTGATACCGTGTTTTTTTGTATCCCACGCCGCACTTTATGCCGTGGCATGGTCCTACGCTGCATTTGTTGTGGGTTTCCATCCTAAGCTCTTTATGCCGCGACTTGTGAATATGACAGACCTGTCTTACGGCATTTACATTACATCATTCCCGATTCAGCAGCTATTAGTCCTCAACTTTCCCTCCATTGGAAAATCGTGGTTTTTCGTTACTTCACTTTTGCTGACTCTGATCGCCTCACGCATCTCCTGGGAGTATTTTGAAAAGCCCGGTCTGAGTTATCGTGGAAAGTTTTTTAGCTCCTTCGGTCGCTTGAAATCAAGAATCACGGCAAAGCTAAAATCCCTCCCCAAGCCGAAAATGAATGCTTGATGTCAATTTGGACAGGTAAGTCCAAATGGCTTTTTCATTGAACTCAACTCAATACTTCAATAAACTCTGCCGCATGCTATTAATCACCTTTTGGCCCTTCATCATCGCGTTGCTAATCTCAGCTTTCTCTATTCCAGTGATTATTCGCGTTGCTGATGCCAAACATTTGATGGATGAGCCGGATTCTGATCGTAAATTCCACTCAAAAAGAACTCCCACTCTAGGTGGCGTAGCTATCTTTGCCGGAACAATTTTTTCATTTTCCGCAATGATCGATTACATCGGTGCGAACTACGATATCAAATTTATGATTCCAGCCTTCATCCTCCTCTTCTTTGCAGGAATCAAAGACGACATTCTGGATTTATCTGCCGTAAAGAAATTATTGATTCAGTTTTTCTGCGCGGCTTTATTGACCGTATTCGGAACTATGCGCCTAACAAATCTTTGGGGCATGCTGGGCATTACTGAGATCCCACCCGTTGTTGGTATCGTACTGACATTTATACTGATCGTCGCTTTGATCAACGCCTTCAATCTTATTGACGGTATCGACGGGCTTGCCGGCGGCTTGGGCCTGATTGCCTCTCTGTTTTTTGGAACCTGGTTTGCACTTACCAATGCAACGGCCTTAAGCATCCTCGCATTCTCGGTTGCGGGAGCGCTCCTTGGATTCTTGTTCTACAATTTCCACCGGGCCAAAATTTTCATGGGTGACACGGGTTCCATGATGATCGGTTTTATTATGTCTATCTTGGCTATCAAGTTCATCGAGAATAATCGCCTGCCAGGAATTGAAAGCTCTGTCTACTATATCAAAGCAGCCCCTGGTGTTGCCGTCGCAGCAGTCATGATTCCATTGTTTGACATGAGCCGCGTTTTCTTCCAAAGA
Source organism: Bdellovibrio sp. (assembly GCA_039594295.1). GTDB lineage: Bacteria > Bdellovibrionota > Bdellovibrionia > Bdellovibrionales > Bdellovibrionaceae > Bdellovibrio. The sequence goes on along the minus strand of JBCNNR010000010.1, from coordinate 126,375 downwards.
ATTCTAAAAAAGAAAAGCCCACTTAAAGCAGATCGCAATCACATTCATCATATGTTGATCGATTTGAATCTTTCGACAACAACTTCCACGGTGGCTTTGTACATTACCGCTATCGCACTCATTGCCATCTCGCTTCTTTTAAAAGATCTTAGATCCATGGAGCTTATTCTGATTCTTATCGCAGTCGTGAGCATCGTCAGTTTTGGTGTCATCTTATTAAGACGTAAAATCAAGGTGTCCGCAGAATGACAGAACTCATTGGCTCCATCGTTACGTTCAACCCTAACTGGGATCTTTTAGAGAAAACAATTCGTTCTTTTCTCATAGCAGCCCCCAGTGCTCAGGTTGTTGTTTGGGATAATTCTCCGTCCGACACTGTCAGCTCCAAACTGGAAAACACCTTTGGCAACAAAGTGACCTATTTAAAATCGCCAGGAAATTTTGGCTATGGAAAAGGCCACAATTCCGTCTTTAAGCAGACTCAGGGCCATTGCCAATATTTTGCAGTTCTGAATCCAGACCTTGAAATACCTGCCGATTCAATTTCAAAGCTGATAGCTTTTTTACAACAAAATCCTCAGTTCGAAATGATCTCGGGAAGCATCAAAGGCATGGACGGCAGACTACATGAAGTACATAAACCTCTCCCGTCCTTCGTGGGTTATGTTCGAACCCTCTTGGGACGTAAATTCCCAGCATTGAAAACCGAGGAACTTAAAAATCCGTTCTTCCCTCTACCGATTAAGCCAACTCGTATCCCTGTGGTCAGCGGCTGCTTCATGCTTTTCACAGCCAAGCATTATAAAGAATTGAATGGATTTGATGAAAGATTCTTTCTTTACTTTGAAGATTATGATCTCTCGTTACGTTCTTATCTGGCTGGAAAAAGTATTGTCGTGCCTGAAGTTGTGATTCATCACAACTGGGAACGAGCGAGCCATAAAAAATTTAAACTCTTACTCACTCATCTTAGATCAGCCTTTGTTTTTTATTTCAAATGGGGCTTTGGCAACAAACTGGCTAAAAAGGTCAATAGCACTGCCAGACAGGAGAATCCATGAAGACACCTAAAAAAATCTGTATCGTCGGCGCAGGCTTCTCGGGACTCGTGATCGGTCGCGAACTGGCGGAGCGTGGATATCTTGTCGATATTTTCGAAAGCAGAAACCACATTGCGGGAAATTGTTATTCTGAGCGTGATCCAGAAACCAATGTGATGATTCACAAATATGGCCCTCACATCTTCCACACCGATAACGAAAGAGTCTGGAACTACGTTAACAAGTATGACGAATTCATGCCTTATGTTAACCGCGTGAAGGCTCAGACACAGGGGCGCGTCTTTTCACTGCCTATCAATCTTCACACGATCAACCAATACTTTGGTAAGACTTTAAATCCCAATGAAGCAAAGCAATTTATCACGGATCAAGCTGACACGACGATCGGCGAACCCGTGACCTTTGAAGATCAAGCTTTAAAGTTCGTTGGCAAATCACTGTATGAAGCTTTCTTTAAAGGTTACACAGAAAAACAATGGGGCATGTCCCCAACGTTGCTGCCAGCTTCTATTCTTAAAAGACTTCCCGTGCGCTTTAACTATGACGACAACTATTTCTCGCATAAATATCAAGGTATGCCGAAAAATGGTTACACGCACATTGCGGAACAAATTGCGAAACATCCTAATATCAAAGTTCAATTAAATACGGTCTTTGATAAAAACAATCAAAAATTCCAAGCCTATGATCACACTTTCTATAGTGGTCCTTTAGATGCTTATTATGATCACCAGTTCGGTGATCTGGGCTATCGCACATTGGATTTTGAGGTCTTACGCGCAGAAGGTGATTATCAAGGCTGCGCAGTAATGAATTACTGCGATAACTCGGCCCCGTACACACGCATCACAGAGCATAAATACTTTGCTCCTTGGGAATCCCACACGAAAACAGTGGTCTTTAAGGAATTCAGTCGTGCCTGCGGAAAAAATGATATTCCTTATTACCCAATTCGTCTGGTCGCAGAACAAGAGCTTTTGAATAAGTATTTGAATCTTGCGAATCAAGAAAAGAAAGTAACGTTTGTGGGCCGCCTGGGAACATACCGTTATTTGGATATGGACGTTACCATTGCTGAGGCCCTTCAAACAGCTGAGGACTTTTTAAATAGAAATGAAAAGTAACAGCAGCCTTAAGCTCAATACTATTTACCTGTTTATTGTTCAGGGAAGCAGCTACCTGCTGCCCTTGTTAACATTTCCTTATCTGGTTCGAGTATTAGGACCTACAGGCTTCGGTATTTTAGGCTTTGCCCAAGCAACGGTTCAGTATTTTATGCTGATGACTGATTACGGGTTTAACTTAAGCACGTCTCGCCTTATTGCTCACAATCGCGACAACCCTGAAGAAATTAATAAGATATTCTGGTCTACGATTTTCGCAAAATCCGGCTTGGCGCTTTTAAGTTTTTTAGTATTATTGATTTTGATACTTGCGGTTCCGACCTATCAGGACATGAAGTCAGTTTTGCTTTATTATTTCCTGGGAGTCGTTGGCAACGTTCTATCCCCTATATGGTATTTTCAGGGAATGGAAAAGATGCGACCGCTGACCATTTCATCATTGGTCTCTCGCGCCTTAGTCATTCCTCTGACCTTCCTTTTAGTTAAGTCCATTGATGACATCAATGTTGCAGCGGCCCTTCAGGGAAGCGCAAACTTGCTGGTCGGAATTATCGGCATGTTTCTGGTTTATTATGATCGCACTATAAAACGTGTTTACTTCTCAATCTCTCATATTGTGGAGTCTTTAAAGGAAGGTTGGCATGTCTTTACATCGACGGCAGCCATCAGCCTTTACACCGTCAGCACCACTGTCATTTTAGGATTTATCTCCGGGCCCGTGGCCGTGGGTTTGTTCAATGCCGTTAATACGATTAAGAATGCGGCAGGGTATGCTTTCACACCATTCAGCCAAGCGCTCTATCCCCGCATCAATGCTTTATTCAAAAGCAACTATGACCAAGCCATCGCACTTTTAAAGAAAGCCCTCAAAATTCAAGGTGGCATCGCTGCTATGGTCTCGGTCGGACTTTTTGTATTTGCAGATCTTATTGAGCGTCTTGTCCTGGGAGCTAAATTTGCCGGAGCTGCTTCGTTGATACGAATTTTCGCTGCTGTTCCCTTCATGACTTCAATTAGCAATATTCTAGGAATTCAAACCATGCTCACTCATGGGTTCAAGAAAGAATTCAGCCGCATTCTGATTGCGAGCGGTCTTTTGAACCTAGCCCTGATTTTTCCACTGAGTTACTACTTGAGCGCACCGGGAGCCGCAATCTCAGTCCTAGTGACTGAGACTTTTGTGACGATGACCATGTTCATCTTTCTAAAAAAGAAAAAACATCCTTTATTTAGCTAGATCTAGAAATAGATGCTTTAAATCGCTTTCAAACTTGGACTCTTCGGCACGGATCACATTACGATAGTGATCGAAGTCCTTGGATCTTTCCTTGAAGTTTTCAAAGCAGTCGCGAATTTTCTGAATCACACGGTGTTCAAAACCATCTGTTTCATCAAACTTATAGTCTTGAGGAATTGGAACGTCTTCTTGATATTTTGCAGAACCCTTTGTGCCAGTGATAATGCATGCACCACTGATCGCAGCTTCGCGAGGAAAACGATCTTTACCGGGGTGATTTCCGAAATCGATATAAACCATTCCCGTTGAAAGCAAGTGTGCCACTTGTTCAGGAGTAAGTTTCGCCAAAGCGACAAACTTAATGTCGGGAGCCGCTTCCATCAGTTTTTGAGTGATCGCAAACCCCTTCACTGGGTTGTATAAAACAAACTTCTCACGAGGCAATTCAGCTTTTTTAGACTCTTTGAAGAAGGAAGCACTTAGGTAGTCACCCAAATAGTGAATATCTTGTTTGTTAATGCCTTTAGATTGTAAGAACTGATTGGCATACTCGGATTGAACGAAATGAGTCGCGACGTCATTCTTGAAATCATAGACTTTTGAGCCATAAAAGAATTTTTTTAAAAGGCGTTTGATTCCAGTACTGTTACCAGAGGCATGAGAAAAAAAGTTATCAACACTCAGCCACCAGATGCACTTTTGAATCTTATTATACTTATAGATCAAATCCGTACGAATTTCAGGAGTGATAACCACGTTTTCTGGCTTATCGATCACACGATCGGCCACCACGATATCGTACACTTTAAAACGCTGTGGAGTCGGATTAGGAATACGTGGATGGTAGAAAATACGCGCATCGACATTAATTGCGCGCAACTTGTGGACAAGCTGATGCAACAATTCTGTCCCTCCAGTAGCGTGACCTGGGTGGCATTGTACGAATACGATAGAATTCGGTTTTAACTGAAACATGTGGCCCCTAGACTACAGCTATTGAAGTTCCGTCGTCAAAACTACGGCAACCTTTCGCCGCACTCAATCAAAAAAGGCGTTTTTTAGCTTCTGCGCAAAACTAAAATGTCATGTAATATTCTATTGCTAAGGAAGGTACGACAGATAAATATCTCTAAGTAAATTCTGACAGTCTTTGTAAGAGTTTTTTGGGGAGAACTGTTGTACACGAATCAGAAACAACACAACACATGCATTATCATGCTGAATTGGATGTATTGGGAACAAACACTCCAATCGCTGCAATTTCTTATTGATAATGGCCTTAACGATACTGCTGTTGTGATTGTTGAAAACGGATCCACAAATGATTCCACTGAAAAGTTGAAAAGCTTCCTTGAAAAGCGTTGCGAGAGCCACTCTCAAGGCGAATTCTTTTTTAAAAGTTTCATCGTAAATTTGGTAACTTCTACGTTTAATAAAGGTTTTTCAGGCGGAGTTAATTACGGCGTTGCCGAGGCACTGAAATACTCTCCCGATTTCTATCTCCTGCTAAATAATGATGCTTATATTAAGCAATTTGACATTGAAGCGCTGAAAAACTGCTCAAAAGAAAACAATAACGCCCTTGTTGGTCCGGTCATTCACAATCATGACAATACATCTGTGATTACCTTTGCCGGCAAGTGTTGGCCCGGTTTACTTTTTGATAGACAGTTCACTCCCCCAAAGAAAAAAACTTGGAACACTGGATACATTGAAGGCAGCGCCCTTCTCTTTCACGAAAGTTTTCTAAAAAAGAAACTGTCCACAGATGGTTATCTTATGGATGAACGTTTCTTCTTGTATTACGAAGATGTCGACCTTTGTAGAAAAGCTATAGCCCTTGGCTTCAAGTGTCTAATGACATCAACAGCCCATGCCAGCCATAAAGTTTCATACAGCACCGGCGGCCACGCGAACAATCGATCGCGATACTACATGAATCGCAATCGTGTTCTCATCGCAAAGAAATGGATTGCTCAACCATCCAGATCTTTATTCTATTCAGCATTTATTAGTTCAAGAGTTTTACTGATCTTAAAGTCCCTTTTCTCTGGAGAAAACAGATCTTCTGTGAAGTATATGTTTTCCGCTCTTTGCGACGGGTTCAGTAACAGATTCGGATACAAGGATTTCGGAACATGGCGCTAGTACTAGATTTAGTCAGACCTAACACAGGAATCGAAAAATATTCCAAATCCATCATCAAAAATTTTACCGATGGTGCGCACGTTTATTTTCAGTCGAAATACAGACCCGTTTCCGACAAAATCAAACCACAACCGCACTTCTTGATTAACACCTACAAATCAGGAAAAGATATTGCTTGGAAAACATTCCTGGTGCTGCCGTTTTGGTTGATGATGGCGGTTTATGTCAGAACGATTAAAAAGCAAAACATTCTTTACGTCCCTTATTTCAATCACTGGAACCTGTTCTTTGTAGTTCTTTATCGTCTAATGGGCGGCAAGGTTGTTTACACTGTTCACGATGGTAAAATGCATTTGGGTGAGCACAAGAAAATCACGCAAATGGAAATGAATCTGAACATCCGTTTTGCCAACGAAATCATCGTCCTCTCCAAGCACGTGCAGCAGGAAATTGCCCCCGCATTACTAAAAAACAAAAATGTGCACATTATTCCTCACGGCATTTTTGAGATCGAAACCATCGTTCCTCTAAAGGCAGCCAGCGCCAGTCCAAATCTTTTGTTTTTGGGTCGAATCAGTCAATACAAGGGCATTGAAATGCTGGTGGAATCTATCAACAAAGTTTCCCCAGATATTTACTCAAAACTGACCATTGCTGGTAAATCTAACTACCCACTAAAGGTTCCACAAAATTCAGGCAAAATTGAACTTTTGGATAAATGGCTAAGTGAAGAAGAGATTGGCGACCTGATCAATTCTTCTGACATCATGGTGTTTCCTTATTTGGAAGCCACACAATCAGGAGCCATCACTCTGGCAATTGCAGGTTGCCGACCTATTTTGTGTACGAATGTGGGTGGGATCTCGGAGCAAATCAGCGAGACTGAAGCCGTTTTCGTAAAACCAAATGAACAGAATCTTGCTGACGGTCTGACGGAAATTATTTTAAACACGACTCGTCGTCACAACATGATTCAAGCTTTACTTGAACGAAAACAAAAACTTTCCTGGGAAGCCATATCCAGTAAGATCGAAGATGTTATCCATCTTCCAACAAATGAATTGATGAACTAGTTTTCATGGCCTTCATTAAAAGAATTCTGACCTCTGTTTATTTAAATCTTCGCTATTTGAAGGCTGGCGAAATTATGGAAAAGATCGTCGATTCTGGTAAATACCTTTACTGGAGACAAGTGAGTTTGGACTACCCGTCTTGGCTACAAAGATTCGGCCCAAAACATCCCAAAAAGAACAATCGCAAGAATAGAAATCCCCAGCAGGATATTACTTTTCATTATCTGATTTTCGTAGATTGTGGAACCGTACAAACTTTCGAAAAAACTATTAAATCAATTAGGAACCAGCATTCAGCCGACTCATCCCTAACGCTCATCGGTTCAGAAGATCGTTGCAAAGAACTTTTACCACTTCTTTCTTTTGACTTAAAGGATCGAACTGACACTGTCAGCAGGCTTTCCTCATGGAAAGACCTCAGCGAACGCAAAACTAAATCAACTGCGAACTATTTTATAACTATTTCAGCACAGGATCAGTTAAACCCCTGGGCCGTTGATATATTTACAGAGAGACTTCAAAATACATCGGGAATAAAATTTCTCTATTGCGACAGTGATTGCATTGATAATAACGGTCATCACCATTCGCCGAATTTTAAACCCGCATGGAACTATGAATTGTTCCTTCATAGTGACTATGTTGGAACTGTCGCGGTTATTCACCACTCCGTTTTACCTTCACTACCACTGAGAACAGACGGATCCCCAATTTTTGACCTTTACTTGGGTTCTTTGGAGAACTTAAAGTCGGCCGAAATCAGCCACATTCCTCAAGTTTTAGTTCATCAACAAGGGTCTTGGAATCAGTCGTCACTCGCCGTCGCTGACGCCCTCACAAAACACTTTCAAAGAAAAGATATAGCGGCTACGGTTATCTTACAGCGTGACTCATCACTAAGAATTTCCTACCCTCTTCCTCCTGAGGCAAAAGCGTCCATTATCATCCCCACACGAAATCGTTGTGACCTGCTTAAGACATGCATCGATAGCATTATCAAAAAGACGTCCTTTAAAAACTATGAGATTATCGTCGTCGACAATGGCAGTGACGAATCTACAACACAGGACTACCTGACAAAACTAAAGGACACAGGTGTTGCCAAGGTTCTGCGCGATGACCGTCCTTTCAACTATTCGGCATTGAACAACATGGCAGCTCGCCAGTGCGATGGAAACTTCCTGTGTTTTGTTAATAACGATATTGAAGTCATCTCTCCAGACTGGCTGACAGACCTGATCGCCAACGCCAACCGAGCTTCAGTCGGAGCAGTCGGAGCGCGACTGTGGTATCCTGACAATCACCTTCAGCATGCTGGAATCATCCTGGGATTAAATGGAGTCGCAGGCCATGGGCACTCGCGTCTAGCTCAACCCGATACAGGTTATCAACGTCGGGCTCACCTTCCACAGTTTTACTCTGCAGTAACTGGGGCTTGCCTCTGCGTACAACGTCGTAAATTCGAGTTGGTCAACGGATTCAATGAAAATCAACTGAGTGTCGGCTTTAATGATGTCGATCTTTGTTTAAAATTAAAAATGGAAAACTTGGAAAATCTGTGGCTACCTCAAGTAGAGCTTTACCACCATGAGTCAGTTTCTCGCGGAAAAGACCTAGGCTTCAGCAAACATTCCCGTTCATTCCTGGAAATTCTCCATATGAAAAGAACCTACCGCGAATTAATTAAATCAGATCCGCATTATAATCCTAACTTAACTCTGCGAGGAAAGGCCTTTGAATTGGCGATCCCGCCACGTCGCTAATCGGCAAATCTCCAACCTGATACTAATTATTAATTCTGTTCACAAATCCGTTTATTTTTCCTCGATGGCCCATTAAGATACCTCTGAATTTATCATAAGGGAGTGAACCATGAATGAAGAAGTTCGCGTCTATGTAGGTGTGGATCGTTCTCAGCTGTTGGCCGTTAAAGTTCTCGAATATTCCATTAAAAAATATTCGACACTGCCGGTAAAGGTCATTCCAATGCTGGACCTGCCGTATCCTATTCCTAAAGATCCACGCAACGACAAAAGAACAGGTTTTTCTTTTAGCCGCTTCTGCATTCCGAAACTTGCCAACTATTCTGGTCGCGCCATTTACATGGATGCAGACATGCAAGTATTCACTGATATCCGCGAACTCTGGGAAACTCCATTTGATGGTGCAAAAATTGTTATTCAGGAGGACCTTTCTGAAGAACAATCTAACACTACAGGAAAAATCGGCGCACCCAAAAAACGTATAAAGCAATGTGCAGTGATGCTTCTCGATTGCAGTCGTTTGGACTGGAAAATCGAAAACATCATCAAGGATATGGACAACAAGGTGTATGACTATCCCAACTTGATGTACAACATGTGCATTTTAAATGAGTCGGAAATTAAGTACGGTATTCCATTCCGATGGAACAGTCTGGAGCACTGGGATAAAACGACTTCTTTGATTCACTACACAGACATGGCAACTCAACCGTGGGCTTCCCCTGAAAACAAACACGGCGAAGTCTGGTTCAAAGACGTGCGCGAAATGATGCAAAAAGGTCTTTTGACTAAGCAGGAACTTCAAACTGAAATCGATCTGGGCTACTTCAGGCCGTCACTTCCCATGGATCTTGCCTTCGGAGACAAAATTCCTCAGTTCATGAGACGTGGTTGGGAATTGTTCTGTAGAGCCTATGATAAGAAAAAAGGCTTTACGATGCACAAAGAAGTATATGCAGCTAAACGCAAGCGCGATGCCTTGATCAAGGAATACGAAAAAAATCTAAAGACAGCTGAAGTGACCCTTTAATGACCGTTGCGATTTATTTATATTTGGCTCAAGATTTAGACATTGCCGTTCCTCTTATCGAGGAACTACGGGCGCGTCGTGTGACTTTTAAAGTTATATTAAATGCCAGTTTAGAAACTAAATCGCCAAGAACAATCCAGACACTTCAATCAATGAAAATTTCCTGGATCACAGAAGCAGAACCCGGTCGATGGACAGAACGTCGACGCCGCGTCGGATTAACATTCGCGCCTGCCTTCCTAAAGAATGTGACTCACTTTATCTCGATCGTTGAAACCAGCGTACCGGCTCACCGCTTTGCACGATATCTGGTAAAACACTGCAAGCGTAAAGGAATTAAGACATTCACATTCCAGCATGGGATTGAAAACGTGGGACTAACCTATTCAGATGCTGAATATCCTATCGAAACGGTTTCGATCGACTCTGATCACATATTTACTTGGGTATCGAAGGAATTTTTGAATCCCAAAGTACCGGCCGCGACGAAAAATAAGTGCATTCGTATTGGTTGCCCTAAAAAATCCTCCCCTGTAGTTTCACTTCCCGAACTGCCTGACTCATGGAAGAAATTCTCATCGAAAATTTCAATTTTCGAAAATTATCATTGGGGACGGTTTTCTGATAACGCTCGAAAAAATTTCATCGATGACCTTGAAAGCGTAGCCATAACTCATCCTGATAAGTTGTTTATCGTAAAACCTCACCACGCGGGCCAATGGCTGACAAAAAGATATAAAGGCAGAAAAATTTCCCAGCCAAATATTATGATTCTGGATCCTGCGGATTCTAACTGGCAACCTTACACTGCCCCTGCAGTTATTGAACATTCAGATTTGGTCATCACCACTCCATCAACCGTTGTGTTGGATGCCGCTCTTCAAAATAAAAATGTCTGGATTATCGATTATGACCAAGATGCCTCGGCCTACGGAAATATCCCGAAAATATTGAATCGTAAAGACTGGGATCGCGCCTTAAGTTCATCTCAAGGAGACAAAACCTCTCTGTTAGAATTTGCTAAACATTTTGGAAATCCCAACGCCAGTATCGAAGCCATCGAACATATCTGCAAACAATAGTTTTTAGGCTCGAATCAACTGATCAATAAAACCATGGACCTGGTTGCGAAGCTTTTCGACGGAAAATTCCCGGCGGCAATAGTCTTGGGCATTATTTGCCAACGTTTCAACCTGCGCCGGATTAACAATCAAATTTTCTAACACAGATTCCCACTGCGTATTCTCACAAAGTACTCCGCGAGTTGAATCAATGACATGACTATAAGGCGGAATCCCTGTGGCAACGGTGACGATTCCGCAGGAAGAATACTCGGTATACTTGGTAGGGGCTTTGCAACGATTGAAATCGCTATCAACCAGAGGCGCCAAACCAACATGCCACGCACGCTGGTTAAGTGCGGATATGAATTGTTCGTACGAAGCAATATCAGGCAAAAAATGAACTCTTTCACCGAACTCTTTGAAATCATCTGGCAAATCCAAGCGTCCAAAAATCTCAAATTCCATCTTTGAATAACGCTTCATCAATGAGATCACGCCGGGCAAGACCAGGTTCAAATCTTCTTGATGCCCTTTGGTTCCCATATAGCCCACACGAAATATGTCTTTAGAACGCGGAACTTTCGGCAGCTCAAAAAAGGACGCATAGATATCGCCGTGATAAATTTTTTGCAGAGGGAAAACTGTTTGCAACCTCTCTTGTAAAAACGGTGTGGACGCATAAATGAAACTCGAGCGCTCGGCAAGGTTTCGGCGTGAAGCAATAACCTCAGGCTTCCCGTGCATGCCCATTTTTTCCGCACCTAGCTCGACAGGAATCTGAAACAGGTCATCGTCAATATGATAGCTGTATGGAATATGAGAAGATTCTAAAAATGCCTGTAGCTCCTGATGAAATGAACACTGAAAGCGACTTAAAAATACGCATCGAGGACGAATCTCTGCAATATATTTAAACAGGTATTTGTGATCAGCAGCCAAAATTGAATCAATCACGGCAACCCGAACGCTGTCGCTCTCCTTCAACGGACGCCAAAAGCTATGATAATATGTTCCACGAAAAGCGTCGACCAAAACCAGAGCATCGACCTCTCCAGAGCTACGTCCCAGGAATACAACGTTTCTGGCGAAGTCTGTGCGAGAAGAGGTTGAAAACAAATCTTTGATTTTTCGAAGTACATTTACCATGAAGGAATCTTAGTCGATTTATCATCAAATCAAAATCTTTGACACATAGAATACTTAAGAGTTTTTCCCTCTGAAATACTTAGGAATACGTTGACTAAAAACACTTAAAATAATTCACTGGGACGGCAAACAGAGGGTTCATGGCAAAGATTTTTATTACTGGCGGCGCTGGATTTATTGGTTCTCACCTGATTCAATCTCTTCTCCCATTGGGACACGAAATTACGGTATTCGATAATCTTCATCCCCAAATTCATGGTATTAATCCGGCAAAACCTGAGTGGATGGATCGCGTGACGTTCTTCAAAGAATCTGTCGAAGACAAAGCCGCCTTAATGAGAGCTTTTAGCGCTGATACAGACGTCGTCTACCATTTAGCGGCTGAAACTGGAACAGGTCAGTCCATGTATGAAATGTCCCGATACTGCAATACGAACGTGACCGGCACTTCCAACTTATTGGAAGTAATTCGCGAAAAAGGCAGCAAAGTATCCAAAGTTATTTTACCTTCTTCACGTGCAATTTATGGTGAAGGCGAATGGGTCGACGCCAAGAACCAACGTCATCTGGCTCAACCAAGAAGTTCAGACAAAATGTCTCAACGTGAATACAAGCCTTGGTCATCGGACACACCCCTTCTGCAACCCTGCGCAAACATTGAATCTCAACGCCCAAATCCCTCATCTGTATATGCGTCAACAAAGCTGATGCAAGAATTCCTGGTCGAACATGCCTGCACTAGTTCAAACTGGAATGCTGTCATGCTCAGATTCCAAAATGTTTATGGTGCAGGACAGTCTTTGAAAAATCCTTACACCGGAGTTCTATCCATTTTCACGGCGGAGCTGATGAAAGGGAATAAACTGAATATCTATGAAGACGGAAATATTATTCGCGACTTCATTTATGTTTCTGATGTTGTATCGGCGCTGGTTAAAAGCTTGGATTATTCAGCTCAGAAAATCGGTATTTTCAATATTGGTTCGGGCCAAGCGACAACAATCCTTGAAACTGCAAAGACTTTGATGGCGATACTTAAAGTTCCATCTGATTCATATCAAGTAACTGGGCACTTCAGAAATGGCGATATTCGCAGCGCCTATGCGGACATCACTAAGGCTCAAAGCGAACTTGGCTGGAAACCAGAACATTCCGTTGAAGATGGTTTGAAAAAATTAGTTAACTGGGCCGTTCCGAACTAAATCATTTGTTGAAGGTTAGATATGCTTTTTAATTCGATCGAATTTTGCTATCTATTAGCTATCACACTCATCGCATATTGGATGATGCCAAACCTAAGGGTCCGCCAAGGGATTCTTTTAATAGCCAGTCTCGTTTTTTATGCCTACTGGTATCCACCATATTTAACGATTTTGCTTTCTTTGGTGGTCCTGTCATACTTCTTTGGAATTCTGACAGAACGCTATCCTCGAGCTGGCGTTTGGAGCGCTAGCCTTACACTTCTGGGAATTCTTTGTTACTATAAGTATTCGAACTATTTCGCCGGTTTGATTGACCAAGCGCTTTGGTTTTTCGGCAACAAACCTCAGTTTGAACATTTCGATATCAAGCTACCACTGGGTATCTCATTCATGGTATTTCAGCTTTTAGGGTATATTGTCGATGTAGCGAAGAAAGAAGTTAAAGCCGAAAAGAATATCGTCTTCGTAACACTATTCATTTCTTATTTTCCGCACCTAATAGCTGGCCCCATCTGTCGCGCCACCCAATTAATCCCTCAACTCAGAAGTCGACACAAATTTGACTCTGGAATGTTGGGCTCGGGCTTTGTGATATTTTCCATCGGCCTTATATTAAAAATTGTCTTTGCAGATAACTTTGCTCCGTACGTAGACAACGTATTCAAAGCACCCAGTACGTTCTCTGGATTTGGATCACTTTGTGCAGCTATACTTTATGGATTTCAGATCTATGCTGACTTTTGGGGATACTCGACGATGGCCGTCGGCATCTCACTGATGTTTGGCATCAGTGTTCCGATTAATTTCAATCTTCCATACCACTCTTCATCTCTGCAGGATTTTTGGAGAAGATGGCATATTACTTTATCGGTGTGGCTCCGTGACTATCTTTATATTCCTCTTGGAGGATCTCGAGGTACGGAATACCAAACACAAAGAAATCTTGTCCTAACAATGCTGCTGGGGGGGTTGTGGCATGGCGCAAATACTACGTTTATAGTCTGGGGAGCTATTCACGGGCTTACCCTTGCAATCGAGCGAGCGACATTGAAACAGATTTCTGTGAACACAAAAGCATCCCGAACCTTTCAAGTTATACATTATGCAATCACGATGATCGTGGTTTTTATTGCCTGGATTTTCTTCCGTGCGCAAACGAGCCAGCAAGCAATTGAAGTCTTAACTAATATCTTTAGAGTAGGAACTGGATATTTCACTTCAACCGCACCCAAACATACCCTTATTTTAGCTTTGCTATTTGTTATTCTCATGAAGCCGGCAACCCAATTAATTGCAAATCTTTACCAGAAAACATTTAGATTTGATCGCGCATTGGTATTCGCAAGCTGGACCGCATTGCTCGTAACGATATTTGCATCATCTGATGTACCAAAGTTCATTTATTTTGATTTTTAGGGGTCAGTTTGAAAACTTATAATAAAATTAGATTTATCCTTTGGGCTTTAATCATTCCTCTGGTTGCAATTGAATTGTGCTTTCAATATTCTCACCGTGGAATCTTATCTGACACAAACGTCGATATATTCGATCAGAAAATAAGACTTTTCCGCTCTATTGAAAAGGTAGATGCCATTTTTATAGGAAGTTCAGAAGTACTTTGGGGCGTGGACCCTCAGGCTTTTAACGAATCTACTGGTGGGAGTTACACCTCATTCAATTGGGGTCTAAACGGAATGGTGAGTAGTCGTTATTTAAGACTGCTTCCATATCTTGACGAATATGTGGGATTAACATCCAAAGCCAAGCATGTGTTTATTGGGATTAATTTCCGCGAAGATTCAAAACCATTGCCGCCAAAAGATGAAGACTGCGATGCCTTGGGCGACCTCGAAAAACCCGTGTACTTTTCTCCATTCGCAGTGGAGACAAATTTAAAACACGAGGTTTGCAAACAAAGCGTTCGCCAACAGCTGATCTCACCATTCGAAAAAGCTCTTGCAATAGTTCGTTATAGAAGCGAGCTTCGCGAAATTCTGTTTCATGGAATAAAAAGGGCTACACTAGATTCTCTGAACCTAACAACATCAGGATTCCACTATCGCCTTCCGCTGAAAGACGACGAGAAGGAATTAAAACTCACTGAAGAATGGTTTAAAGATGCCAAAAATAAAACGAAACTTTCAACGAAAGTTCAGGACCTTATTTCTCCAGAGGGGACTTACAGCAAACTGTTACAATACTTTAAAAGTAAAGGTGTTCAGGTAACATTTTTCGTCGATGGGACAAATCCGAGACAGTTAAAATTCTGGGATGCAGAAGAAAACTTCGCAAGCGACTCAAAAATAATTGCTGAATGGGCAAGTTCAAATGGCGCTTCCCTAATAGACCTCGGCATCTTAAATCATTATGATCCCCTTGCTGACTTTGCGGATAGACGTCACTTGAGTTCATCTGGAGCAAAGAAATTCTCTTCAGAAATAGCGGTAATTTTCACACGACAAAACTCTTTGGCTAGCGAAGGCAAGTCAAACAATGGGATTTAAGTAATGGCGAAAAATATTATCTGGAAACTGGGCGCAGTTAACTTTAATGTTGCGAGCTTACGCTATCGCTGTCTTCTTCCTTCGTTAGAGTTACAAAAATCGGGATATACACCCAGAATTTTTTTGGGAAAAGAGATTGTTAGCTTTTCTTGGAAAAATACTGCCGCATTAGTTTTTGTAAAAACCTTCACTGGCTATGACTACCATCTCGCCCAACGCGCGGTTGAAAAAGGTATCCCCGTTTATATCGATCTTTGTGATGACATCTTCTTTTGGGGACATGGACAGCATCAGTTTACTAAAGACGATCCAAAAATCAGGCAGGCGGAGCATTTCTTCCTGATTGCAGATCTTGCGAAAACCATCGTAGTAACTGGCAAAGCATTGAAAGAAGTACTTGTTAGCAAAGGTATTTCAGAAGATAAAATCAAGATCATTCATGACGGCATTGAGGATCTAGAAACTATTAAAGAGGAAAGAAGTCTTTTCGATAGCACTCGCAAGGGAATGATTTCGGAGTTAATTCTAAGTAAACTAATTCAGCTTGCACTGCCAATTTATGAGCATTCAACAACTCAAACACCTTTGTTTCGCATAAAACATCTAATAAATATATACCGCTATAAATTGCTGAATAGAATGAAGGTGCAACAACCAGTCACTTCCAAATTGCCTAAGGCAAGCATTCAGACTTCGCATAATGGACAAGCAAACTCGAATCCCACAATTGATCAGGGAATTCGAGTGCTCTGGTTTGGCAATGCGGGCGTCAAGAATGTTTACGGCATGACTGACCTACTCCAAATCAAAGAAGATCTAAAGCAATTCTTTTCTGTTCACAAAGGTGAGCTGTGGATCTCAAGTAATAACGAACAACTTTTCCAAGATATTCAGAAAGAACTGGATTTCTCTTGTAGATATTTTACTTGGTCCCTCGAAGGCTGCATAAACCTAATTAAGAAATCCGATTTAATTGTCGTTCCAGGCGCGGAAACGCGTTTTTCAAAATGTAAATCACCAAACCGATCTTTATTGGCTTTGCATTACGGGAAGCCTGTAGTTGCGGAAAAAACTCAGGCCATAGAGCAGATCCAAGAGCTTATTTATGTGGGCGATTGGAAAAACAATCTTATTTTAGCTTCCAAGGAAAAAGAGCCTAAAGGCTATTCAAATCGAGAAAATATTTTGAAATCTCATTCGAAAGAATGGATCGCCCAGAAGTGGTTCGAACTACTATTTTCCGAAACAATCGACGGCCACTGAGACGAAGCAGGCATACAAAAGCAAATGATAAGTCTGCTTCTTTTCCAATATGAACTATTCTAAATTGGTTTAGTACCAAATCCTACTACGTAAGGATTTGGCCATCGTCTTACAATTGATAGGGAAACTTTCTCGTAGCGCTCTAAAATGACTTCTCGAACTGACTGCTCAGAGAATCTATAAAAATCAGCATTATAGGCATATCCGTGTCTTTTAAATGTAAATGTGGTGCTCATGAAATCCCACGGCAATTTCATATAGCATGGCACACCAACGATGACTGAGCCACCAGGCTTCAAGACCCTCCACATTTCATCCGTACTTTTCCAAAAGTACTTATCATGTTCAAGAACAGAACAACTCATGATAACATCTACAGATCCATCCGGAAACGGCAAGGAAAGACTCGAACCCACAATTGATTTAATATCTTGGCGAGCACCCAGTTCTTTTGAAATAACCGGATTGATCGCGATACGTTCATTGTTTTTAGAAAAGATATCCAGTAAGGTCCAGGTTCCGGCCCCGATTTCAAGTACTCTGAGACCTTCATTTTTTAACAAAGAATTATTTGAAATTAAATCTTCAAAAATATTATAAACTTTTGGGCTCATTTTTCCTCATCAATCAATATCAACAAATGCAAACGTTTCTGAAGTGTTCGCATTCAACGACTGCGCTACAACAGATCCCTGTAAATCCCACTTATGAGCCTGATAAAACTCAGACAGACCGAAGCCACCAGGATCTTTTACATCCCAGTACAACTCATCAACTACGTCCAGAATATCGTATTGAGGTCCCGTTGATACATTAATCTTAAACTTATACCTACCCGGTTTTACATTCAAAGTTGGGAAGTCCAATGCAATTGTAGAGCGCCCCTCATCCAATTCGAGCCATCCAACCTGACTTACTGATTGTAAAAACAGGACATTCTGCGCAGTCGGTTTTATTGATGAAACGATTATATTAATCGAAACATCTTTAACAACACGATCACTTTTCAATTTGAAAAGTATCGTTGCGGGCTTGGTAGATTGAGCAAGCTCTTGCGCGCTTCCTCCGAAAAATTCAATGGATTCAAATCCGACAGCTTGAACATTCTTTTCAACTTTTGACTCATTACTCCCTCCCTCTGACAGGGATTCGGCCTCATAAAGTTTTAAGATATCCAACGGCTCTCCATCAGCAATGACGTTACCCTTTTTCAAATAAATACAACGATCTGCAAGAGTCATAATACTGATCGGATTATGAGATACAATTAAAAGACTTACGCCTTTTTTTCTTAATTCATTTATTTTGTTACGACATTTTGCGCGAAACTTTGCATCTCCAACAGCAAGGACTTCATCCACAATAAGGATTTTAGCATTCGTTGCAACGGCACATGCAAAACCTAGACGCGCCGACATGCCGGAGCTGTAAGTGTAAAGAGGAGCATCTAGCGCTTCGTTAAGTTCTGAAAATTCCACAACTTCATTGAACTTATCTTCAATTTCTTGGCTGGATAAACCCAATAGTCTTAGATTCAATCTAATATTTTCCCTGCCACTAAGAACAGGCTTGAAACCAGCTCCCAATGCCAACAAAGGAGCAATTGAACCTGATACGCTGACAGTTCCATCAGTAAGAGGACTAATGCCACTTATAATTTTCAACAATGTTGTCTTTCCTGAACCATTGGCACCGACAAGCCCAATGGACTCTCCCTCACGAAGTTCAAATGAAACTCCATTCAAAGCCCAAAACTCTGATTTACGAAGATTCTTTGAAACCCTTCTGAAAAGCAAGTCACTGACGACATCGAAAAGACCATACAAATAAGATCTTTTTAAAGAACGACAAAACTTTTTCTTAACACCATTAACCGAGAGGACGACTTTACTCATTTAGACCAACCGATCAATAATATGCGGGACAGATCTGGAGAAAAATCTGAAGCCAATCACAAATACTACCATAGATAAAATCAACGAGAGAAATACAACAGACCAAGAGACCGACGGCGGGTGCAAAAAGCCATCACGTGCTCCTACAATCAAAAAGGCGATCGGATTTTCATTGAGCATCTTAACAATCACACCATCGCCTGGAATCTTATAAATTGCAGGGACCAGAAAAAGTCCATAACTCATTACGATCTTAAACATATTGTAGAGGTCTTGAAACAACATATGAAATGGCCCGAACAACATTCCCAAAGCTGAACACACCAATATAATACAAAGACAAAACACAACACTAGATGCGAATCCAGAAAGCGTAAGTGAATAGCCATAATATGCTAGCAAAACACCCACTAGCATAAATCTTAATCCAAACTGCACACAGATTTCACAAATTTGGGCAATAATAATAGCGCTGCGATTGAATTTAACCTTGGTCAGAAATGGCTTTGCGCTCAACAAAGACAATGTCGGTCCCTCAAGGCAATCTGATGCTAAAGACCACATTGTAGAACCAATAAACGCAAACAGCGGGTAAGGAACATCGCTGACACTCGTATTGATAAGTTTAATTTTATTAGCCATCACAAAGGAGAGAGTTACTATCGCGGGCTGCACAAAAGCCCAAATAAAACTCGCAAAATTCTGACGATATTTTGCAGACAAATTTCTTGCAGCCAAAGAGAATCCCAAACTCAAAGTATCGAAAACCACGAAGATCATGTCATACTCTCCTTGACCACCTGTTTGCGAATAAATCTTCTGGAGAGTGCACCCCTAAACCAAGCAAGAGGACTCTTATTGTAACGACTAAGTAAATACGAATTCCAATACGGCCCCATCAACTGCTTTTTATCACCTTTAAAATGAAGAACATATTTTTCCGTTAGTTCATTGGAAATTGCCTTCAAAGTCTTTGGGGTAAAATTGTAAACACCACAATCCAGCAGCAAAATTTTAAGACCTTGAACCTCAATATACTCTCTGCCATCAATAAGACTCAGCTCGCCAATATATTTAGCAATGGATATTTGATCTCCCCACCATTGCTTTTGGTCCGGCTGAAGGCCTTGATATATCTCCAAACATTGCTTAAAAAAACCTCGGGTCCTAGAGTTATTCCTTGCAAGAATAAATCCACCATTAATTGGCATTTGATCATTTTTTCGATAGGTCAAAGCCACATCGAAATCTTTCTTCCAAATCTCCTCAAATGACTTATTGATCAAAATATCTGTATCTAGAAAACAAACATCCGACCCTTCAGATGCGACGTTTTCTAAAAATTGAGATTGAGCTACCATTCGGTCGAACATAAGAGTCGGTTTATTCATATCAGACCGAACTACCGTAAATTTCTCATGCAGACTTGGGAATTGCGTGATGTGATTCGTTAGAACATATTTTTTATCGGTCGGAGAAACCAATTGAAACGAACACATCATCCAATCAAGCATCTGAATATACTCATTCTTAGCAAGATTTGCGTTGGGATGCACATCACGCTTATCTGCTGACAAATCAACATGTGAAGTTACGCAGTAAACCATAATCTAAATTCCGTTAAGCTCTTTGAACTTTTGCATTACTTTATAACCTTGTTGGATTCTTTGTCCGACACCTGCAAACTCTTCTTTACGTAGTTCAAAGTCGTTAGATTCACGAATCTGAATTCCAAAGGTCTGTGCAATTCCTTTATGACGATAATCAAAACCAAATAGAAAACTTGGTTTCGCCTTACTCAAAAAATAAAGATGTGCATGCAAACGGCTGCCGATATGAAGGTCACACTTTTTGTAAAACTCAATCGTCTGGGCCGCGCTGTGAAAAGGAACAATCTTATAACCCAGAGACTTTGCCATTTTTCGAATTTTTACAAATGGATCCAACGGATTCAACAATCCACTAAACAGAGTGGTAGACAACCAAGACTTCACTTTCGGCAAATTATCCTGGTGAAGACAAAGGAATAATTCACTGTTCGGAAAACGGTCGCGAACCATCTTTACAATGCGTCCTTCAGATTCCATAAAATCTCCGCGATCAGTGATAGTCACAGCAATCTTATTTGCTACTAATGGAAATTCTACATTTTCATTAAGCACCGCCTGATCATAGGCAACCGGACAACCAGTCATCATAACCTTGTCAGAAATTTCTGGGAGATTTTTATTGATGTATTCTATCGTCAATGGGCAACGCCAAGAAGAAGCTTTGATGCGACTATGAATCTCAAGCATGATTTCTTTTGTATTAGAACTCATCTCTTTATTTTCACTTGGAATACCATGAATACCAATTGCCATCGGAATAATTGGAACAGTAATCTTTTTCAAATCCTGAACAGTGTATTTCGGAAATACAGAGAATTTATCGTTCAGTTGATTTGCACCAGCCAAAACCAAGAAGTCCAACGAATTAATTTTGGAAATCTGTTCTGGTGTAGGCTGTACTCTGCAAGAAATTACTAAATCCGGATCGGTGCCTACCATACGGATTACGCCGTTTAATATAAAACCGTCACCAACATTAACGACTTTCTTGGCAGACAAAGTAGGTGGTATTATATAGGGCGTCGCAATTGCATACTTAAGATTCTTAGTTGGCATTTCGACAATATATCCGATATTTTATGCCGGTAAATAAAAAAGTTGCTTTCGATAACTTCGAGATAAATATGAAACTATTCAATAAATTTAAAGCATTTCTGAAAAAACAAATTTCAGGGAGTTATAATCTCAAAGATCAAAAAGCAACACCGTGGCATCAGCGCGCCCACGAAGCCTCCCTAATGATCCATGACTACTACAAATCAACATCCCCGTCCCAATTTCACCTTGTAGACCTAGGGTGTGGAGACAAAAAGCTCTTCAATAATCTAGAAACATCGAAACTCAGTTTTAAGTACACTGGATACGACTTGCTTCCACAGTCCGCTGACGTACACCCTCTAGACCTGAACCAAAATATGTTTCATCATGACGCAGACATGACAGCGATTTTAGGTGTTCTTGAATACATCAGTGATGTGCCTAGTTTGCTGAAAAAAATTAATCACCAATCTCAGGCTGTCGTTCTAAGTTATGTTGTTTCAGACTCAGGTTGTTACACCGAGGCCGCTCGTACTAATATGCAATGGAAGAACAACTATTCTGTAAATGAGATTATGGAGATCGTCACTGCGTCCGGCTATTCAGTAACTAGAAATAAAATGCTGGATAACAACCGCACCCTTCTCTTACTAGCTACCAAAAATTAATCTACCCTTGAATTACCAACTTCAATGAATCCAACCAATTTGGCAGTTTTACACCAAACTCCTTGGTTACACTGAACGAATCCATCATCGAATTTTTAGGCCTCTTTGCTGGTGTTGGATAATCTGCAGTCCCTATAGGAAGAACCTGACGAACTTTTAATGGTACTTGCGGCTTCAATTCAGCTGAACACTTAAAAATTTCCTGAGCAAATTCACACCAATTAGTTTTTCCTTGAGGTGTCAGATGATAGATACCTTTTTTAGCTGAAAACTCTGAACTTTGTAAGATATGCGCCGTCGCATCTGCAATATGGCGCGACCAAGTCGGCACACCGAATTGATCCGCCACGACTTTTAACTGCTCGCGATCCGCACCTAATCGCAGCATTGTTTTATAAAAATTGTTCCCGTGAGTTCCATAAACCCAACTGACGCGCAAGATGACAGAATCCCCACCAACTTCCTGAATACACTTCTCGCCAAGTAATTTAGAGCGGCCATAAGCATTTACCGGGCTTGTCTGATCTGATTCGACATAAGGAGTTTCTTTGGAACCATCAAAAACATAATCCGTAGAATAGTGTATCAACTTCGCACCAAGAGCCTTCGCTTCTTCAGCTACGACACCAACAGAGTAACCGTTAATTTGATTCGCAATTGACTCTTCGGACTCAGCTTTATCAACTGCGGTATAAGCAGCGGCATTAACAATACAATCTGGCTTAAAGCTTCGAATTGTATTTATGATATCTTGAGGTCGTTGGAAATCAACTTCCTGAGTACCGCAAGCCTTAACCTCACCCAAAATCGCGCAAGATCTTTGAAGCTCCCAAGCAACTTGACCGTTTTTTCCAAAGATCAAAATCTTCTTCATTCGAAAACCTCTGCCTGCTCCAGAGGAAGACCTTTTTTGTCCTTCTCAGACAACATAGGGTCACCTTTGAATTGCCAGTCGATATTCAGTGTTTGATCGCACCACAACAGACTGCGCTCGAATTCTGGCGCATAGTAATCAGTCGTTTTATAAAGAAAATCGGCAGATTCAGACAAAACCACGAAACCATGTCCAAATCCCGGTGGGACCCAGAACATCTTTCTGTTTTCGCCACTCAAGATCGTCCCAAACCATTTTCCAAAAGTAGGTGAAGACTTACGCAAATCAACAGCAACATCAAAAACTTCGCCCTGAGTTACGCGAACCAATTTCCCTTGCGGATTCTTGATCTGATAATGAAGTCCACGCAAAACGCCCTTAGACGAGCGCGAGTGATTGTCTTGAACAAAATTATAGTTTGTCCCAGTCAATTCATTGAATTTCTTTTGATTAAAGCTCTCCATGAAGAAACCACGGGAATCACCGAACACTGTGGGCTCGATAATAAAGCAATCTTTTAACGGAGTTTCTTGAACCTTCACTACACACCCTCTTCAGCAAGCTGAATCAAATACTGCCCGTAACGATTTTTCTTAAGAGGTTCTGCCAGTTTTAAAAGCTGCTCTTTGGAAATATGCTTCATACGGAACGCCACCTCCTCAGGGGAAGCCACTTTCACACCCTGACGGTGTTCAATCGTTTGAATAAACATGCTTGCCTCAAGAAGACTTTCGTGAGTTCCAGTATCCAACCAAGCGAAACCGCGTCCCATGGTGTGAACATTCAAATTACCTTTTTCGAGATAGATGCGATTCAAATCAGTGATTTCAAGTTCACCGCGTTTGGAAGGCTTCAGGCTTTTTGCGTACTCAACCACGTGTTTGTCATAGAAATACAAACCTGTAACAGCAAAGTTAGATTTCGGTTGTGCTGGTTTTTCCTCGATGGATTTAGCTTTACCTTGAGCATCGAATTCAACAACGCCATAGCGTTCTGGATCCAAAACTTTATAAGCAAAAACACTCGCACCATTTTTTAGGCCCGCAGCTTCTTTCAACATTTTGCTAAAGCCTTGGCCGTAGAAAATATTGTCACCCAAGACCAAAGCACACTCTTCACCATTGATGAATTTTTCACCAATGATGAAAGCTTGCGCCAGTCCATCAGGAGACGGCTGAACAGCATAGGAAATATTAATTCCCCACTGGGAACCATTGCCAAGAAGCTGTTCAAAGCGTGGCGTATCCATTGGTGTAGAAATAACCAAGATATCCTTGATACCTGCCAACATTAAAGTCGTTAGCGGATAATAGATCATTGGTTTATCGTAAATCGGAAGCAACTGCTTACTAACAACTGTTGTTGCAGGATAAAGACGCGTGCCAGAACCACCGGCTAGAATAATGCCCTTCATTACTTACGACCCTCATAGTTTTTATCAAGCCATTCGCGATAGTTACCAGATACAACATTGGCAACCCAAGTTTCGTTATCCAAATACCACTTGATAGTTTTTGCTAAACCCGTCTCGAAATTTTCTTTTGGCTTCCAACCAAGTTCTTTTTCAATTTTGGTCGCATCAATTGCGTAACGTTTGTCATGCCCTGGACGATCCTTAACGAACACTTTTTGAGTCAAATAGCTTTTGCCATCCGTGCGTGGACGAAGTTTATCCAAAGTCGCGCAGATTGTATCAACCACTTCGATATTTTTCTTTTCGTTCCAACCGCCCACGTTGTAAGTCTCGCCCAGACGTCCTTTTGCCAACGCAAGTTCGATCGCTTCGCAGTGATCAACGACATACAACCAGTCACGAATATTAGAGCCATCGCCATAAATAGGAAGGTCTTTCCCTTTCAAAGCATTGTGAATCACGATGGGAATTAATTTTTCTGGGAACTGGTAAGGACCATAGTTGTTTGAACAGTTCGTCGTTACCGTCGGCAATCCATAAGTGTGATGATACGCACGCACCAAATGATCACTCGCCGCTTTAGAAGCTGAATAGGGACTGTTTGGCTGATAAGGTGTCGTTTCACTGAAAGCAGGATCGTTTAACTCCAGACTTCCATAAACTTCGTCAGTTGAAACATGAAGGAATCGGAAATCCTTTTTCTCAGCTTCAGGAAGATCACTCCAGTACTCGCGAGTCGCTTGCAACAAGTTAAAAGTCCCAACGATATTTGTTTGAATAAACTCACCTGGTCCATGGATCGAACGATCCACATGGCTTTCAGCAGCGAAATTCAAAATCGCACGAGGCTTATGCTTTAAAATCAAATCAGACAGTGCTTTTTGATCCAACAAATCCACTTTAGCGAAGATGTAGTTTGGATTTTTCTCGACTGACTTTAAGTTTTCCAAATTGCCAGCATAAGTAAGCTTGTCGATATTCACGACCGGCTCATTATGTTTGCTTAACCAATTTAGAATGAAATTAGAGCCAATAAAACCTGCTCCACCCGTAACAAAAATCATACAAACCTCACTAACCAAAAACAAAAAATCTATCTAATTAACACCACAAATCAAGTCATTTTCAACTGACGTCTACGGCTGATTTCCTGTCCCAAAATCAACAGAACCGGAAAGAACCATAACGCCTCGTAACTTGTTATTGAGGAATAAAAAATAAACGTAAACAACTGATTCACAGCCAAGGCAAAGGCAATTTTGACCACGACATTTTCAGTTGTGAAAAAACTCGGAATTGAGCGGATCACAATCCAGAATACACAACCCCAGAAAATTAAAAAGAATATCAATCCCATTTGCACTAAGACCAAAAGGTAACTGTCGTGCTGATCATGAAAACTGAATTCGCGGTCGACATACTTAGCTAGATACTCTGGTGTCTGCTTGGCCAAGAACGCACGCAATGGTTGTTCCGCAGCTCCCAATCCCGTTCCAAAAAATACCTGATCCTTGAAGAACTCTGAATTCACCTTCCACATATGTAAGCGAGCGGCATTGGACGCATCGGAGGACGTAATCACGCCGTTTTCTTTCTTAGCGCTAAAGGAACTTTGCAAGCGATCCATCGTACCCGGAATCGCTAAGAGAGAGACCACAACTATCACCAGGAACACGCCCAGAAATTTGAAATATCTTTTACCAGAGATCCCCAACAAACCAATGCTTCCGATTGCAGCCAACCATGGTCCACGGGCATTCACTAAAATCAAAAACACCATTGAAAACAAGAACAACACTGGAATGGCGAACTTTTCAAAACGCGACGATTTCTGGGGAAAGGAGTTTGATCCCAACAAGGCAAACAGAATTGTTCCACTGCAAGAAAGAAAATAGGCCCAGCGTCCAATATCCCAAAAACTATCCACGCGCGTTTGAGAGTCAAAATGCCAGCCCCATTTTGTAGCGAACACTTCAACCGCTTTCACACAGCCCAGCAACATTCCGACAGCCAAAGCCCAAGCAAAAGTCTGCAAAAGCTTTTTGTCAGCAAACAGCAAGGCAAAAGGAATCACATAAAGAGGCCATGACCAACTGGCCACCACATTCACTGCAGCTTGTGTTCCAGCTAACGAAAAAAAACTGACTAATATTGCGAGTGGAAAAAAACCAACGAGAACTGCAAACCACGGATTTTGTCTTACCGCCGTTTTCCAATCAGTTTTGAAAATCGACCAAAGAATCAGAATGGTTCCAAAAATACTTAAACCACTTTTTGAAACAAAAATGGAAAGGGCAAACAACACCCAAAGGACTGTCCAAATTTTCTCTGAAACTTTCAAACTCACGCGTAAACCTTTAAAATGATGCCGAATTTCACAACCTAGCAACTATAGAAGACTCTGAGTTTGTTTCCAACTATATGGTGGTATTCGACGTACTGCATTCGTACGCAGCGAGGCCAAGCGGCACTCTAAAGAAGTGGCCTCAAAAGCGTCATCGCACCCTTGCAGTTAAAGTGAACCCCATCATTCCAGTACGCCGGGGTGGAATCTCCGTCGGGAATTGACGCGAGTGAATCCACGACGCGAATTTTCTCACCTTGTAGCGTTTTGAGTTTTTCAATCCAATCCAAGTGGCGCTGGTACATTTCAGGGAATTCCGCCTTCATTTTAAGCAGAAAATCGGGATGATATGGCGTGACAACGATCAGGACATCGATTCCCTTCGCCGCCAAGGCTTTCATTTTTCCTGAAAAGGCTTCGAACATTTTGGGATTGTGCGGAGAAACCAAAACTCGCTTGGTGTAGTTTTGATACAACATCTCGACTTCACGTTTGAGAACTTCCTCGGACTCATAGCCCTTAAATTCCGCAGACCCACATGCTTTGTAGTCGGTGTTGCTGGCAGCACCCTGAGCTTCCGGAGGCAGTCCTCCCCGCTGTTTAAACTGGATCGACGCTTCCGTTGTGTTGTGATCGATCAAGGTTTTAAAGGCATCGACCCACGAAGCATTTTCAACAACCGCGTTGTTTCCTTCAAGATACTTACGTAACGCTGGCGTATTTTTTATTTTCGGATCGGCATTTTCAGAAATCAGTTCGAAATAATCTGCGAGCCAAATCACTTGCTTGAGTTTCGTTTTTTCTTCGGCGATATTCACAAAAGCAAGCTTAGTGACAAACTCTGCCCCCTGCGAAGACAGATTCAAAGTCTTTAATCCCGTGACTTCCTGAACCCACAACGGTGGAGTGGTCTGCCCACGGGAAGAACCCAAAATAATGAGCTCTGTATCGGGATGCGCGACAATGGTTTTTGCAACCTGATAGTAAGCATTCAAAGTCGGTCTGTTCACGTCGATCTCGGGACAACTATAGAAACATTGTGGATCCGTGTGAATATTGAAATACGCAATCCCACCCAACAAAATGACGATGGTTCCGAAAAGCAAAAATAGAGCGTTTAATGGTCGCATAAATCCTCGCCTAAAACTGGAAGTATAGGAACGGCGACTCTTCGCCCATGTAGGTTAAACAAATCACAAACAACAAAGCTAAAATCAACACATTGCGAACATTGGATTTAAACTGAATTTCCCAGGTGTTTTTAGCAACAACCGCAATTGGCAATGCGACTGCTAAAGCCGCGAAAAAGCGATCCTTGTGTTTGGTCGCGATGTAGGTGATATCCCAACTGACATCACCGCCCACCATAAACACCTTGGACAGCCATAACAGCGCTTCATGAACCGAGTGCGCTCTGAAAAACACCCACGCGATATTCACCAACAAAAACGTCACGGCCCATTTTACAAATTTAAATCGCAACAAATCCCAGCCACGATTTTTAAAGAAGCGCTCCACCACCAATACAGATCCGTGCAATGTCCCCCAGACCACATAAGTCCAGTTCGCTCCATGCCACAATCCCCCGATGGCCATCGTTAAAAGCAAATTGCGATAGGTTTTAAATTTCCCTGCGCGATTTCCACCCAAGGAAATGTACAGATAATCCCGCAGCCACGACGACAAAGAAATATGCCAGCGCTGCCAGAATTCAGTGATCGAAAGGGACTTGTAAGGTGAATTAAAATTCTGCGGGAACTGAATATTCATCATGCTGCCAAGGCCGACTGCCATATCTGAATAACCGCTGAAATCAAAATACAATTGCATCGTATAACCAAGCATGGCGATCCACGCCTCGCCCGTCGACAGCTGGGAAATATTAGCGACCATCGGGTCCACCACGACGGCAATGCGATCGGCGATCAGCATTTTTTTCGCAAGACCGATCACAAAGAAATAACAACCGTTCCAAAAATTTGCCGCATTAAAGAAATAGGTTTTGGAATCTTCCAGCTGCGGAACGATTTGATTGTGACGAACTAAGGGGCCCGAAATCTGATGCGGGAACAACGTGACATAGCCTGCGAACTCCAAGAGATTCGCATGGGCATCGGAGGTTTTACGATACACATCGATCACGTAAGACATCGATTGAAACGTGTAAAAAGAAATACCAATCGGCAAAATCAATTCTAAATGCGGCAACAAAGTTGTCGTTTTACCTGAGACTTGAAACAATCCATTCAACGATTCTGCAAAGAAATTATAGTATTTGAAAAACCCCAGGATCATGAGGTTCGTCCCCATGGAGAGCCCTAGCAATAACTTTCGATTGCGTTGAGTTTTTGTATAGTAAATGGCTTTGGCGACATAAAAATCCAAAACCACGGTGAATAACAAAAGAAAAACGTAGGTCTTACTCCAGTAGGCGTAAAACGCGACGCTCGAGAAAAACAGAAACCATAGCTGTAAATTCTTTTTGGTTATCAGGTAATAACCTAAAAGAGTCAGAGGCAGAAAAATAAATAAAAAAGGATAAGAATTAAACAGCATTTCTTATCCCCACGATGGACTGCTGGCTCCAACCTTTTAGACGATTGCGAATGAAATGATTCAATGGCTCTTCAATAAAGGCAAATGCCACAATAGAAAGAATCAATGTTATCACGAAGTAAAGACCAACCGGGAAATTCTTGATTTTGTACAAATACTCCAGGGCACTTTGCTGCAATAAATAGAATGCATAGGAACTTTTACCCAGCACCCCAAACACACGCGAGGAGAGGACTTTTGAAAAAATACTTTTTTCGGTGGCTAGCCCATAAATTAATAAAACGATGAAACCGACGGAAAACCAGTTATTTATGAATATCCCCAGGGGATGAAAAATTCCCAAGCCATCGGAACGCTGTTGACCAACCAAAGCCAGCAAATACAGGGAGAGAGCTACTCCAGCGAATCCCGCGTAGGTTGCCCACGGTAAAGTGTTTTCGGAATTCTTTAACTGCGAAGCTCGTCGCGACAGATACATCGAACAGGCAATTCCTGCGAAGAACTCGAAAGCTCTGCCAAAGAAGGTCCATTCAAGAGTAAAGCGCCAATCTTCGAAGAATCCATACCAATCAATTCTTCCACCGATCACGGTTAATAGACCACCGAGCAGATAAACTACAGCGAGACACAAAACTAAATTTCGCCATTTCTTGCCAAGGAAAAAAATCAGCGGTGCGCATAAATAGAACGTTTCTTCGACAGTCAAAGACCAGGCCGGCGGAATGCCTTTAAAAAGCACGTCCGCAAAAAATCCCTTCAGGAGTGTTATGCTGAACAATAAATCCACAGGTCTGTAACTTGCCTTAGCGGCAAAGGTCACGATCACCAAAACAAAATACAGCGGATAAATACGAGCGAATCGGCGCCCGAAATAAACGAACAACCCTTCGTCAGCAAGCCTTGTGGTCAATCCATAGGTCTGATGGATCAAAAATCCACTGAGCACGAAAAAGATAGCAACCCCTAAATACCCCTGCATCAGAATCGAAGACAAGGTTGGAGCCGCAGACTCAAATATTGGAAAGTGACGTGTAAAAACCAAGTAAGCCGCCAACGCCCGCAAGCCCGTTAAGGCTGGGTACTTTGCAGCACTGAAAAACATTTTATCAAAAAATTCTTTATACGCCATTCATTTGCTCAATACTGAATTACATCGTTTTTGAGATGACTTTTTCCCACTCATAGGCGCTTTTACAAATAAGATCTAGATTTGCGCGCTGAGGTTTCCAACCGAGCTTGGATTTAAGTTTGCTGGAATCTGCCACCAACGAAGCCGCATCACCCGGGCGACGCTCTGATTCGATCACTGGAAAATCAGCTCCCGAAACATTTTTGATCATCTTGATGACTTCTTTAACGGAATAACCAAAACCATAACCACAATTAAAGCAATCTGAAGCTCCGCCCGCCAGCAAATGCTTCAAGGCCAATAAGTGAATGTCTGCAAGATCTTCGACGTGAATATAATCACGCACACATGTTCCATCCGGAGTCGGGTAATCCGTTCCAAAAAGTTGCAGCTGTTTTCTTTTCCCAATGGCAGCCTGAACACCTAAGTGAATCAGGTGGAACGCATCGGCCGTTCTTTGACCATTTTTTCCATCATCTGCAGCCCCGGCGACATTGAAATAGCGAAGAGCGCAATACGTCAAAGCCCCCGTAGAGGAAGCATCACTCAGAATGTACTCACTCATCAATTTGGAATTTCCGTAGGGATTCAGAGGAGCTTTCAAATCATCTTCGACAATGGCGCGGTCCTGGACTTTATCGCCAAACAAGGCTGCCGTCGAAGAAAAGACAATATGCTTTACACCCGTGGCTTGCATGGCCTTCGCCATCGCTAAAACCCCGACCGTGTTGTTCTCATAGTAATCAAGAGGCTTAAATGTGGATTCTTTCACATTCAATTTTGCTGCAAAATGAATCACGGCGCTGATATTTTCTTCGCGCAGAACTTGGGTGAGTTGTGCTTCGTTGCGAACGTCCCCTTGAATGAACTTCGCTCCCGCGGGAACGGCCTCACGGAATCCTGTCGTCAGATTATCTAAAACCACGACCTCGAATCCGTTTTGCAAGAGTCTATTTGCTGTATGCGAGCCGATATAACCAGCTCCACCTGTCACCAAGATTTTCATTTTCGTTCCCCAGTAAGTTGGACGGCTATAGTGCCAACTTTGGATAGGATAACCAAGGATTTTTAGGACTAACTTTTAGCGTCAGGGTGCGTTGTAAATGCCCTGACATGTGCTAGCATATTAAGAAACAACCGATGGGAAGCCATGATCGCACTTATCATCCCCTGCTATAACGAAGAAAAACGTCTGCATATCGAGAAATTCATCCAGCATCATGATCTGGGAATTGATTTCTTTTTTGTCGACGATGGCAGCAAAGATAAGACGGCAGAGATCATTGAGAATGCTTCACGCAAGCATCATTTTATTCACCTGATTCGCATGGAAAAAAATCGTGGCAAGGCTGAGGCGGTTCGCGAAGGCATGCTTGAAGTACAAAAAAAACTTCATTGGGATGATCGCTCGTGGATTGGTTTTTGGGATGCGGATCTTGCGACACCGCTCGCTGAAATTCCCAAAATGCTTCAGTACTCCAACCTTTATGAAAATGTGGACTCTATTTGGTGCAGCCGCGTTTATCGCTTGGGTGCGGATGTGAAGCGCTCCCCGCTTCGTCACTATTTGGGACGTGGTTTTGCGACCTTGGTGGGTGAATTGTTGCATGTGAAAAGTTACGACACTCAATGTGGGGCGAAGTTATTCAGACCATCCATTGTCACGACAGCTTTCAATGAAAAATTCATTGGCAAATGGGTCTTTGACGTGGAGATTTTGCTGCGTTTGAATCAACATACAGTCGTCGAATATCCTGTGACCGAGTGGCGAGATGTGCCCGGCTCTAAAGTTAAAATCAGCCGTGAAATTTTCCGCGTGTTCTGGGAAATTTTAAAGATTCGTAAGAAGTATATTAAGTAAAAACCTACTCGTCTTAGCCGAACTTCGCACTTTACCCTATTCAAATCGACTATAACCCCTGAGGAAATGACTTAGAGTTTTGCATACCCAGAACCGGATATGACTAATTTTAAGGCATTTTTTCCTATAACTTTTATCCTTTTTATGATACCCTTATTTGGGGTACTTTCGTGATCACCCGGGTTGTTATTTCTGCAAAAGCCCTTAAAGATCTTCGTAAAGTTCCTCGGTACATACAGTTCAAATTGGACGCTTGGATCGAGACCGTCGAACAATCGGGACTTGAAAATACCCGACGAATTCCGGGATTTCACGATGAACCGTTAAAGGGACCAAGAACCGGACAGCGTTCGATTCGCCTTAATCGTGCCTACCGAGCTATTTACGTCGTAATTGATAACTCGGTGGCATTCGTCCATGTAGTGGAGGTTCACAAACATGCGTATTAAAAAAAGTACGGCACGCAAGCATCTTGAAAAGCTGAATAAGGGCCCAATCACTTTCGGGCAAATGATTTGGGGTATTAGAAAATCTGATGAGATCTCTCAAATTTCATTGGCTAAAAAATTAAAAATCTCTAAAGCACATCTTTGTGACATTGAAAAAGGACGAAGAACCGTTTCCATTGAGCGAGCAATTGAATTCGCTGAGGCTATGGGATACAGCCCTATTTCATTTGCAACTAGGGCCCTAGAAGACCAGGCTCGTAATGCCGGTCTTAATGTTCGAATTCACTTGGAGTCAGCTTAAGCAAAATACTGCCGGTACCATTCTGCGGTTTTTTGCAGACCGGCTTCGACGGAGATTTGGGGCTGCCAGGAAAGTTGGGTGTGGGCTTTTTCGCTGTTGAGCAATCCGTGAGTGGAGCCTTTTGATGAGAGCTGAAATGCGCCAGCATCCGTTTTGCTGAATTGAGCTTTGAAAATTTGCGCGGCCTGCCCCACGGACATTTGATGATCCGCACTGACACCGAAATTCCATGCTCCAGAGGCCTTTGGACCTTGTTGCAACAAAGCCTCAGCCAGCACCAACAAAGCATTTATACTGTCATCCACATGCATCCACGGACGAATCGAATCAGGATTTTTCAAGGGAAGATCCAAGCCCGCTTGAGTCGCTTGGGCCAGCTGCCAAATAAAACTTTCGCTGGAAAAATCGCCATCGCCAATAACCGAACCCATACGTGCTGAAGCCAGAGCAATTTTATGTTTATTGTATTTTTCAGGAGCAAAAACGCTGTGAAGATAGGATTCAAGAATCAAATCTGTGCACGCCTTGGCCGTCGCTGCCGGAGCACTGCCCGCCAAAGGATCTGTTTCGACAGCGTCTGTTTTTGAGGGCCGATACACTTTATCCGATGACAGAAAAACCGCGGCTCTGACCGTGGCTGTTTCACGCAAGTTCTCCATCAGATTGACCGAGCCCATCACTTGCGAAGAATACGTCTCTGTCACTTTATCCCAAGAATCTCGCAGTCCCCCTCCACCGGCCAAATGAAAAACCACCTCGGCTTGAGAAAACTCCAAAGATGCTTTAAGAGCGGCAGCATCACGCACGTCTCCGAATGTAGAACTCATTCCTTGACCGACGTTCGCGACTTCAAAAAAATTAGGATTGGTTGAGGGACTTAAGGAAAAACCAAAGACATCGGCACCCGCGTTTTTTAAAGTGAGTGCCAAATGGCTGCCGCGAAAGCCCGTGTGACCGGTGATGAAAACTTTGCGACCTCGCCAAAAATCAGAACTCATCCACGAAGCCCTTGCTCGACGCCTTCGGCGCGATGAGTAGGATGAACCCACAAGGTCTCTTGACCTTCATAGTTCCAGTAAAAACCGATTGGATCCGTATCGTGAATCGCCACGCGAAGCTGTCCTTTGCCCTCGGTCGCTTTCATTTTAAGCAATGTTTGCGATAAAGAAGCCTTGTTCAGAACGCCGCTGCCTGAAGTGGGCAAACAGTTTTCTTCGTACATTCTGGCAAGCAATGCCAGCTCGACAAGATTGTAAACGGAATCACGAATGAAATATTTGTCTGAATGAAATGATGTCATGCCTTTATTCTAAAATGGGACGGGTCGAGGTCAAGGCCAATTCAGTTGGGACCAGCTACTTGCTGCGGTTTTAACGACTTCACCCGCATCGGACTGCCCACAAATTCGGTCAGTAAATCCTGAAATACACTTCCGAAGTTGACATCGGCCATATAAAAAAGGTTTTTTGCCCGGATCACATAGGGAAGAAGCTCTCGCCCTCGATTGCGACTTTCCGCCATAATTTCAATGCGCACCTCATTCGTTGGGACTATTTCTGGCTGCATGGAAAGCCCCTGCTCGTCACAACGAACCGAATGACCCATATAAAAATAAGCACATTGATCACTGGGCGCTTTCGAAGCGGATCCCATATAGCGAAGACCTAGCTTTTTATTTAATTGCTCCCCCAGATACCAGATATTATACCCCATCCATATCGCATTTTTCTGTGAGGCGAGGTAATCCTCCACCAGTCGTCGTGGCACCTGATTATCAAATTCAGTATTAACTATAAAAGCGGCCTGGCAGCGCTCGATATCGCCGGATTCGTATTGATCCATTGAGGCAAAGACACTTTTGAAATCTGGAAAGTGCTCCAGCACTTCGCGAAAGCGATCAAGAACTTTAGGATTGTCATAGATCACGGCAATGCATCTACCTTCGGATGGTTTTGAAAACTTCAAACCTGTGACAATCACAAGTCCCACTATCAAAACCATGGCAGAAGAATAGATGTATTTCTTCATTTGACCGGAACCTCGACCTCAGAAAGCTCCACTCCAAAATGAGCCGGCATTTGGTGATCCGTTTTTATCCACACCGGGCGCTTGCCGGTTTTAACACTTTCTCGGTACTGGCGATGTGCCTTAAGCGAAGCCAAAACATTCACGGCATTGGCGACCAACCAGCGCACGGGCACCATTGTCGCTTGGCTAAAATCATTCACGCGATTCACCGCCAACATTCTTTGGGCAATTCGTAAGAACATCGCCAAAGCGTTGAACGACAACAATAATGAAAAGAAATCCGTGCGCAGAAGTGGTGGAATTTCGCCATCAACCACCTGCAAAGTGATCATTCCCACAAGAACAATAAGAGATAGTACCGTCAGTACACTGCAAGCCGGCCCCTTGCGATCACGCAGCAAGAAATAGCGATCCGTTAATCCACCGGACCACTGCAAGTTTGCAAGCCCCTGATAGGCAATACCCAATGTCCAACGTGATTTCTGACGAACACTGGCGGCAAATTTATTCGGGAAGTATTCCCGGGTCGCGATAAACTCGCGATTCCCCTGATCATCCACCAATTGCGCACAGACAAAACGAGATTTAAAACCCATGGGCTTTGCTGTAATACCCAAATGATAATCTTCGGTCAGAGTGTCTTCCTTCATAAGTTGACCCTCTTGGTGTTGCATCATGGATTTTACGAACTCCCGGGAAATACATGTTCCCACTCCGGCTGAAGGAATCGCTGCCCCCATGGCCTGACGAACTAATAAATCCTTGGTGTGAGATTCACTGAATTCGTCAATATAGACTCCCCCCACCAGGGAGGATTTAGGCACGTCAAAAGAGAACACGGGAATTTGAATAAAGTCAGCTTCGCGGCTGAAATAATTTAACAGCGAAAATGCATGCGGATGCACAACGTCTTCGGAATCCTGCAAGAGGAATAAATCCATTCTTTTGCCCGTCTCTTTTTCAGATTCCAGGATTTGACGGGCAATTTCATTGAGCATTTGTCCTTTCGAAGTGGGGCCCGGCTCGGTGTTCACTACCACCGCCACTTTATCGGGATACAGCTTTTCAAGACGGCTGGCTTCGGCCCACGTCTCGGTGTCGTTTGGATACACTCCAAGAAAAAATTTATAGTTCTGATAATCGATTCCGCGAATATTACCGCGGATCATGGGCCCAATAACTTCGGCTTCTTTCCAATTCGCGATCATGATTGCGATGGATCTTTGCTCCATCCCCTTCATCAGCTGAAGTGTCTGTGAGGAGATAGCGAGTGGGCGCAGACGTTTTACCAGAGCAATCAAATCAATAAAAAGATCGTCCAAAATGAAAATACTGGTCGCAATCACCACTGCGTACGTCAAAGTTGAAAAAAGATCTGCAAGACCTACGTGCTCCATTAGAACTGTCCTCCCAAGGTCACAAGCCCCTCAAGTTCGCCGCTGGAGACATGTTTTGGAAAAGGATGATAAATAAGAGCGCTGACATTCCAGGCTTTCTCGGTCCAAGTCGTACGCCCTCCGGCACGCCACTCGGTGATGGTAGGCCCCAGGTCTTCACTGTTACTTACACGTTGATAGCCTTCACCATAGGCATCTAAAGATAATTTCGCGTGGGGAAACCAGCGATAGCCTTGTTTTAGCCAAACCAAAGAAACTGGCGTTCGATCCAAACGTGGAACAAAGGCAGATTCTAAGTATCCTTCGGTGAAGTTTCTCGTTGTTCCCCACATCCAGATGTCACCGGCGCTGAAGACCATGCGTGGATCCCAGGTTGTTTGCCGAGGTTCATCGTTCATTCCAGTGACGGTGCGATATCCCATTTGAGCGTTTAGTTTTACGCCCGGTACAAATTGGAATTGCAATCCCACATTCGGGTTAAAAGTATTGTCATAGTATTTTTCACTCGCCCCGGGAGATTGATATTGGATGTTAGCGCCGACATAGGCCGACACACCCACAGAACCAAATTCCGTTAACGGCTGATAATAGCGAAGTCGTGAATCGGTGACGAAATCATAGTCATAATAGTAACTGCTTTCAGAATAGAAATCGAAAAAGCCTTTTTTTAGAATGGAAGTCGCTGATTCCAGAGGCATGGTAATTTGCGCTGGCACATCCGGTGCCGCGGAGTCTGCACTTCCGCCTTGGGATTGCGCCATTGCGGTTTGCGCGAAACTCGCAAATGCGCATGCGGCGATGGCTGCCTTTAAATAATTCATGACTGCTCCGATTGAATATAAGAATGAAAAACGCTCTGACGAAAAATGACGTTAAATGAAGGCAAAACCAAAGAGGAGTTACGAACGTGAAAGCGGGTTTGCCTTGCTGTAAAACAAAATACTTAGCCAACCTCACTGTGAAACATCGCATCGAAACGCCGCGTATATCTATTATCATTTGTTAGGCGTAAGCTTGATGACATGACTGAAAGAATAAATATCGAATCAAACGTAATGGATGAGCGTCGCACGCCGGGCGAACTAGAAATCAAAGTTTTTAATCAAGCCGATAAAACTCGCACGGCTTTAAAGAAGTTGGCTCTGTGGTGGGGTCTTTCTTTGATTTCGGTTTTATTGCCCGTCGTTCACTTTGTCTTGGTTCCGCTGTTTTTCTTTTTGGGATTCTTTTTTGCGTGGAAAGGTTTTAAGTCTGAAGGCCTGGTGCTGGACGGTAAGACCACCTGCCCCCATTGTGGGAGTGACGTGAAAGTCGGCAAAGGGGAACTGAACTGGCCGGTCACCGAAATCTGCCAGAGCTGTGCGCGCGTAGTGAGAATGGAAAAAAAGGGAGCTTAATGCTTCCTTTTTTGTGGCTGATTGATTACGGACTCACGCTGCGGCTGACTTGTTAATACGCTGACCAAGCCAGTAACTAACTAACTAACTAACTAACTAACTAACTAACTAACTAACTAACTAACTAACTAACTAACTAACTAACTAACTAACTGACTGACTCAATGAATGATTCAATCATTTGGTTCAATGAATTTAATAATCACACCGATTCACCGATTGTTGGCAGTTCATTACTTTTTAATTCTGTAATGTTATTTCCGCTGCGGTTCCGCATTGCGATATTTTATTTTGGCATGTCCTTCGCATTGATCTTTTAAAAAAGGATGGTGCTTATGAATATTCACGCTATGTGCGATGACGAGGTCGAATCTCGGCTAAAATATTTGGCTTCCAAAGAGCGAGAGCTTTTACATTTAATTTTGGCCCATATTAATGAAATTGAAATTCGAAGAATATTTTTAGCTCGAGGGCACTCGAGCATGTATGAATATCTGACTAAAGAACTCCAGTATTCAGGTGCGGCAGCAATGCGACGTTTGTCCGCTGCCCGCCTGATGAGAGAAATTCCTTCGATTGCCAGGCAAATCCATGTGGGAGCCGTGAATTTGTCGCAACTCTCGGAACTTTCGCGAGCTTTACGAGAAAAGGAAAAAACAGGAATTGAAATTTCCACGGAACAAAAAGTGGGGATTTTACAATCTGTGATGGGGAAAAACACTCTGGAAACTCAACGGGAAATCGCCCAGGGTCTGAACGTAAAGTTGAAAAAACCAGAGCTGATTCGCATGCAACGGGATGAGTCTGTTCATTTGGCTATCACGTTTTCAAAAGAGCAGCATGAACTTGTGCTTAAAGCTCGGGATAAAGCAGCGCATCTCCTGACTTCGGATTATGGCCGCGATCATTCTTTTTCATCGTTTTTTGAAATTCTGGCGAAGAGTTATTTATACGATCGCTTGCAAGTGGAACGCTCTTTAAAACTGCACCGCAGATTAGAAAATGAGCTTTCGCCTACGAATTTTGATCAGTCCGAACAAGAGCTTCAAAATCCTTCGACGAAAAATGAGATCACTGTCCCCCCAGCGAAGCCAAATAAGACCGTCACGAAACGTCTCAGAAATTTGGTGTTGGCACGCGATAAACACTGTCAGTATGTCGATCCGCTGACTGGTAAGAAATGCCAAAGTACTTATGGCTTGGAGGCTGATCACAAAACATCAAAATGGGCCGGTGGTGAAAATAACCTGGAGAATCTGCAGGCCATGTGCTCAGCACATAACAAATTTAAATATCAACAAGAGAGCGGAATAAAAATACATTAAAATGTGTTTTTAAAAAGTTCTGTAATGTTATTTCCGCTGCGGTTCCGCACAGCACAATCAACAGACAGACAGACAGACAGACAGACAGACAGACAGACAGACAGACAGACAGACAGACAGACAGATTGATTGATTGATTGATTGATTGATTGATTGATTGATTGATTGATTGATTGATTGAACGTACGAAGCCCAACAAATCAGGATCGGTCAAAAAGGCACAAGCGCAAGGCGGAGGTGAGTGAATGCCACGCAGGCGTACTACCCGTACGTCGGAGAGCAAGGCGCTCGCCGCCAACGCAGTCGATTGCGCCTTTTTCACCGATCCGGGTTACCCGAAGCGGCCGGTGATGTAATTTTCTGTTTTCTGATCCTTCGGATTCGTAAACACCTGATCACTAGACCCAAACTCGATCAAATCGCCCAAATACATAAACGCCGTATAATCGGAAACACGGGCTGCCTGATGCAGACTGTGAGTCACGATGGCAATCGTCACGTCTTTACGAAGCTCTTGAATTAGTTCTTCGATATGACGAGTGGAAATGGGATCCAACGCTGACGTTGGTTCGTCCAAAAGGAGGATCTCCGGCTCGGTCGCTAAAGCACGTGCAATACATAAACGCTGCTGCTGACCA
This sequence comes from Bdellovibrio sp., assembly GCA_039594295.1. GTDB lineage: Bacteria > Bdellovibrionota > Bdellovibrionia > Bdellovibrionales > Bdellovibrionaceae > Bdellovibrio. The sequence continues at coordinate 86,836 of JBCNNR010000010.1, read as the reverse complement.
CCTGACAAGGCCGTTGCTGAAGAATTCAAACGATCCTTAACTTCTGTCCAAAGGCCCGCTTGCTGCAAAGATTTTTCCACGCGCTCTTCGATGAAAGCTTTCTTTTTAACGCCGCGAACTTTTAAACCATAGGCGACGTTTTCATAGATACTTTTTGGAAAAGGATTTGGCTTTTGAAAAACCATCCCGATACGCATGCGCACTTCCATGGGATCAATATCTTTCCCCAAGATGTTAATCCCGTCCGGATGCAGATTGATTTCACCTTGATAGTGGGCATTTGCATACAGGTCGTGCATACGATTGAAACAACGAAGCAACGTCGTTTTTCCGCAACCTGACGGACCGATCAGAGCCGTGACACGATTTTCATAGATAGGTAGAGTAATGCCGTTAAGGACCTTTTTTTCTCCGTAAGAGAAAATCAAATCTTTCACTTCTGCTCTTAAAACCAATTCATTGTTACTCATAATCTAAATTCCAATACGTAATTATTCTAAAAATTCAATGTCTGGCCAATCAATTCCACACAGTCTTTGTGCCACAGGTAGAGAAGGTAAGGCCGTACCTTCTCCCACCTGCTGGACTGATAACGCAGTTGCGCTACCAAAAGTGTGTCCGTACCTTTTGCGTCGCTACCACTTCATCTTTTTACGGAAGCGAGAACGTAGCCAGATCGCTCCACCGTTCATAATCAACGTCATCAATAGCAACACCACGCCTGTTGCCGCCGCATTTGTGTGGAACGCTGCCTGAGGACGAGACAACCAGTTAAACATTTGGATCGGCATCACTGTGAATGGATCCATCAGCCATTTAAAATTCAAATAAGGCAAATGTGAATCAATCGGTGACGTCGGTAAAAACGCGATGAATGTTAAAGCTCCAATTGTAATCAAAGGAGCGGTCTCTCCGATCGCACGCGATAAAGAAATGATCACACCCGTTAAAATACCACCGGAAGAGTACGGCAAAATATGATAACGGATGGTTTGCCATTTGCTGGCGCCCATTGCGTAACTCGCTTCACGGATAATATTTGGAATGGAGCGGATTGCCTCGCGGGTGGTGACGATAATAATTGGCAATACCAATAAGCCTAGGGTTAAACCCGCGGTCAGAATACTTTGACCTAATTTCAACTTATAAACGAAAAGCCCCAAAGCCATCAGACCATAGGTGATCGACGGAATCCCCGCAAGATTCACGATATTGAGTTCAATCAACGAAGAAACCCAGTTCTTCTTGGCATATTCTTCCAGATAGACGGCGGCGGCCACTCCCAAGGGAATCGCACAAAATGCCGTGGTCAGCATGATACAGAACGACCCCACCCACGCCGACAAAATCCCCGCTTTTTCCGGGAAACGCGACGGAAAGTTGGTGAAGAAATCAAAATTAATACGAGGCACACCCGTCATCGCCAGATCCACGATCAACGCCAGTAGCGTCACTAAGGCAAACAACAACGCCAGCAAACCCGCCAAGGCGAAAACAAAATCCCACAATTGGCGGCGCTTGATATTGGCAAGAAGGTCTTGTCTAGATTCCATCTATTCCTTCTCCTGAAACTTTTTACGAAGCCACAAACCGATAACGTTAAAGCACAACGTTAAACACAGAAGGCTTAAGCCCGCCACATAGATCGATTGATAACCGATGGATCCATGAGGCAAGTCTCCAAGACTTACTTGCACGATAAACGCCGTGATTGTCGCCGAAGGTTCCAAAGGATTCAGGGTGAGATTCGGCTGCATACCCGCAGCAATGGCAACGACCATGGTCTCGCCAAGCGCACGGGAAATACCCAGGATATATGCAGAAGTAATCCCCGAGAATGCCGCTGGAATCACCACACGAAACGCCGTCTGCATGCGAGAAGCACCGACCGCGAACGAGGCCTCACGCAAATGACTAGGCACCGAGCGCATCGCATCTTCACTTAAACTACTGATGTAGGGAATGATCATCACACCCATCACCAGCCCCGCACTTAAAACGTTAAAGCCACCCATTGAGGGGAAAACTTTTTGCAAAAGTGGTGTGACAAATAAAAGAGCAAAGTAACCGTACACGACCGTCGGAACCGCTGCCAAAAGCTCCAGTACAGGTTTTAAAACCTCGCGCACATTGGGGCGAACGTATTCGCTGAGGAAGGCTGCGGCCACCGTTCCCAATGGAATCGCGATAATCAAAGCAATGATGGTGGTTAAGAACGTCCCGCAAAGAAGGGGTAAAATTCCATAATGAGCATTTTCAAATAACGGTGTCCACTCGCGGTCTGTCAGGAAATCCCAAATACTCACATGTTCAAAAAAGGGAATGCTTTCTGTGATCAGAATACCCACGATACCCAAGGTCACAAATACGGAGCTCGCCGCCGCCAAAAACAAAACGCCTTCAATCAGACGTTCTTTCAAACGGCGCATACGGCGGACGGGATGATCCGCAGAGGTAAATTCAGAAAGTTTCTTTAATTGTTTTTTACTCACGGTATTACTTCTTACTGTGCGCTTTCACGCTTCATCAGGTCTTCGATCTTAATACCGATCTCAGAGTGGCCACCAAAGACAGTGCCAACTTTTTTGATTTTGATGTGATCTTGCCCGATCGTGTAAGCCGTCCCTGGGAGCGGAACATATTTAACTTCAGGAACGATCGTAGGACATTTTTGCAAAAAGAAATTTGCGAATTCCAGAATTTCAGGTTTCGCCAGGGACTTGGCATTGACGTAAATGAAGATCGGTCTGGAGAGTGGGAAATACTCCCCCGTCTCGACTGTTTTACGCGCGGGAATGACCGGCTCGATTTTCTTCGGAGACTTCTCGCCGCCAACAACGGGAACCATGCGAAGTTTTCCGACATTTTCCTCGGCATAAGCCAAAGGAATGTAACCAAGAGCATTGGCATCGTTAGCAACTCCCGTGACCAGTGTATTGTCATCTTCGCTGGCTGTGTAATCGCCACGAGAGGCTTTGGCCTTACCAACAATGGCCTCCGTGAAGTAATCAAAAGTCCCAGAATCAGAACCCGCGCCATAAAGTTTCATTTTCTCTTTAGGCCAAGCGGGATTCACGTCTGACCAAAGCATCACTTTACCCTGAGCTGTCGGTTGCCACATTTTTTTAAGTTCTTCGACGGTGATGGACTTCAGCCACGTGTTTTTAGGACTGACAATGATTGCCGTTGCATCAAACGCGATGGGAAGCTCAATAAAGCTAACACCTTTTTCGCGACATTTTTCAATTTCAGCCGTTTGAATCGGACGAGAGGCATTTTGAATATCTGTTTCACCTCTGCAAAACTTTTTAAAGCCGCCGCCCGTTCCAGAAATTCCGACGGTCACACGCACTTTTCCACGTTTGGCCGTTTGATACTCCTCGGCCATCGCTTCGGTAATTGGGAAGACGGTGCTAGATCCATCAATACGGATCACTGGCACTTGAGCGCGCGCAGGTGCTGTGAAAATCAAAGATGCTGCAAAAATAAGCAATGCTGACAGTAACTGAAGGTATTTCATACACTTTCCCATTCGAACGGAATCTAGCACGGGCGATTTTTTGTGTATTGTTAAGGTTTGATTATGATTTAGCCATTTTGCGTTATGGGACGCTTCGAGCTATCATTTAAAGCTATATGGCTGAAGAAACTTTAAAGAACCAAAAAAATCTTGTGGAGCAGGTTTTCGAATTCCTGCCAAGTGCGGTGTACCTGTTCGATGTTCAGGCGGGCACGATGGCATGGTTTAATGAAAACGTCGCCAGTCGATTTGGTTGGACTCAAGAGCAGCTAAGAGAAATGGGCCATAATTATTGGTCTACCGTGATGCATCCCGATGACTTACCCATGCTGCAAAAATCTCGGGAGTACGTATTAACTAAAATGGTGGACGGCGAAGTTTTGAACTTCGAATACCGCTTTAAAGATATCTGGGGTCAATACCACTGGATTGATGATCGTATCTCCATTTTTAAACGCGATGACAAAGGTGTCCCCATCAGCGTTGTGGGCATTGCGGCTGTCATCGATGACCAAAAAGCTCATGAATTGCGCTTGTCGCAAACTTTGGAAAAATTAAATCTCTCCCTTTCCGCTGCAAAAATGGCGACGTTTGAATACGATCCGGAAGTTCCCTTGGGAGTTTGGGATAAGCGCATGTTTGAGCTTCATGGTGAAGAACCTAACGATGATGCTTTAGAAACATTCCGCCGCCGTGTTTTACCAGAAGACCGTGAACCATCGGCCACTGGTTTTATGGAGGCCTATCGTCGTAATGATCCGGAAATTTACCTCCGATATCGTGTACGCCATGACGACGGATCTATTCACCACATCAATCTTTACGGTCGCAAACAAGAAACGTCGCTAGGCACCCGCTTTTATGGCGTGGCCTGGGATTCGACTCGCGAAATTCAGACGGAAAAACAAATCGCTGACGCCAATGCAAAAATGATCTCGGCCGCGAAAATGGCAGCTCTTGGCGAAATGTCTGGTGGCATTGCCCACGAAATCAACAACCCATTGACCGTCATTCAAGCTCGCTCCTTCCAGCTTACCCAAATGGTCGAGCAAGGAAAATTAGATCCGGAAAAAATTAAACAGGCGGCCGAAAGTATCAGTAAAACCGCTGATAAAATTGCTAAAATTATTAAATCACTGCGCTCTTTTTCTCGTGAAGGCGAACAGGATCCTTTTGAGTTTGTTTCCGTGAAAACTCTGGTCGACGAAACGTTGGAGTTTTGCAAAACACGTTTTTACAACTATGGCGTGGAACTGATGGTCTCCCCGATAGATGAAGAGTTCGAAATCGAGTGCCGCATTATTCAAATTGAACAGGTCCTTTTAAACCTTCTGAACAATTCCTTTGATGCTGCTCAAAAATCTGAAGAAAAATGGATTCGTGTGGAAGCCCAGGAATACGCCGACTATATCGATATTAAAGTAATCGACTCCGGCCCAAGAATTCCCGATGACGTCGCCGAAAAAATCATGCAGCCGTTCTTTACCACCAAGGAACTTGGCAAGGGAACGGGCTTAGGATTAAGTATTTCCGCGGGGATTATGAAAAACCACAAGGGCAGTCTGTTCTTAGATCGAAATGCCGAGAACACCACCTTCGTGATGCGCCTGCCAAGACTTCAGTAAAGCTAAACCGAGAATTCAAATCCTGATTCGGAAGACCATTCGATTTTATAAACCACGCAATTAGGAATCGGCAGAGGCTCTTGCAAGTCAGGACGCAAAGAGTGCAAAAATCTTTTTAACAACAAACCATGCGTGCAAAGACCTGCCACAGTGAATTCTTCACTCTCACAAAACTCTAAAAGTCCCTTTTGAAACCGCGCGATCGCTGCCGTCGCGGACTCCCCGTTCAGATAAGTAAAATCAAAATGTTTAACTTCGTGCGAGGTCCATCGTTTCCAGTTTTCTTCGCCGAATTTTTCCAAAATCTCGTCCTGACTCATGCCTTCGGCATCACCCAAGAAGACTTCACGGAACTTTTCAGAGAAAAAAGTGGGCGCATTGAGATTTTGATTGGCGATGGCCGCCGTCTGCTGAGCGCGAGACAAATCACTGCTGGCCATGATTTCAACCGGGTTTTCACTAAAGAACACCTGCAGCCCTTGAGCCTGTTTGCGTCCTTCTTCGTTTAACGGAATGTCGGAATGCCCTTGAAGTCGGCGTATCAAATTCCAATCCGTTTGCCCGTGTCTGAAAAGATAAATCGTTTTTCTCATGATCGCCTCATTGAAACACTTGCAAGCTGAATTTAAAAGAGGAAAAATGATTTCATGCACAAGATAATCAAAACTTTCAGACAGTCTTTTGAATCTTTGTTTACCTCTCGCCTTTTGCTTCTGACATTTCTACCTCCCATTCTTGCTGTGATTGGTGTTTTCGCGGTTTTCTTTTTCTTTTGGGGAAGTTGGACGGTGGGACTTGAAGGCTTTCTGCAAGGCCTGTGGCCATTTCAATGGATTCATAACTTCACGGGTGCCGAAGGATACATCGATGCCATTGCCGCGATTTTATTGGTGCTATTATTTGTCCCGGCGTGCTTCTTGGTCGCTTTGATTCTGGTTTCTGTTTTCGTGTTACCGATTGCGCTGAAATGGATTGCTGAAAAAGACTTTCCGCATTTGGAGAAAAAGCGCGGTGGCTCTTTAGTGGGAAGTCTTTGGAACACTCTCTATGCGACGGCATTATTTATCTTCTGGTTCACGGTGACTCTGCCGTTGTGGCTTTTGCCGATGGGCCCGGTTTTAGTGCCCTTGAGTCTGACTTCTTGGCTGAACAAAAGAGTCTTTTTGTACGATGTTTTGCAGGACTATGCCAGCGAGGAAGAGCGTCTGAAGATTGAGGAAAACGAGGGGAAACCTCTTTTTGGCATGGGTTTGATCCTGGGGTTTTTCGCCTATATCCCCTTTGCCCTGTTCTTTATTCCCGTCTTTGCAGCCATCTGTTACACCTATTACGGTTTAAACGCACTTACGGTCCTGAGATCCAAGAAAACCTAAGTATATTCACAACCCAGGGCTGGATTTGTGGCCGCAAATCAGCTATCTTGGCCCCTGTGAGCAAATGCAGTCAGGAACGCAAAAATATTGATATCGACACTCTTGAAGAAAGAGTGCGCAAAGCTGGGATGAAACTCACTAAAGCGCGCAGTCAGATGCTAAAGATTCTTTTGCATCATCCTGAACCTATTTCTGCAGACGAGATCTTTAAAAAGCTGGGCGGCAAAGACGCCGGCGTGGATCTAGTCACCATCTATCGTATTCTAAAAAAATTTGAAGAGACTTTGTTGGTTTCACGCTTGGAATTCGGTGACGGCGTCGCCCGCTTTGAGCTCACTTTGGAATCAGGTCATCACCATCATCACGTGATCTGTCGCAACTGTCAGCGCGTGGAGCCTTTGCATATTTGTGATTTGGATCAACACATCCAAATGGTGGAAAAAATGGGCTACAAACAAGTCGCCCACCGTCTCGATTTCTTTGGCCTTTGCTCGAAGTGCCAGTAAAGGGTGCCAGGTCCTATTTTAGAGTGCGTAGCGCGTGAGATCGATGTAACCCGCGTTGACTGGGTCCACTGCTAAATAGATTTTTTGGAGTTCGTCGTAGTAATTCCAAAAATTTGGATTTTGGCGACGGACACCCCACTTATCAACCAAGGCTTCGTAGTCTTTTTCATTTTTAACTTTAGCAATGAGGTTCGTGAAGGCTGACAGTTCCGCTTCGGAAACTTGGAAGATCATATTGGGATAATACGCCCAATAACCTTCACGCAACGTCAGTGTGTCCTCTTTTGGCGCCATCCTTAAGGACTCGGCCGTGATCCAAGAGACATTTTCGTGTTCCTTATTATGAATCAGCGTGAAGACACGAGTGTCTTCTTTGCCCTTCACCATCACGAATGCAACATCGGGAAAATAGCGTGCAAAAGGAGTGCTGCTGCCAGCAGCGATGGAGGAAATTTTTCGAAATTCTTTATTAAGACCTTTTGCCTGCACTGTCAGACCGGAACTTGCAGGTGGCGTGATTTTTCTCCAGTTAATATCATCCAAGGGGCCGCGCACTTGTGCGTTCATTCGATAGAAAAGAATTTTTTCCACCATTTGACGTTTGGTTTGTGTGCCTTTGGTAAAGCGCACGCCAGTGGGCTCACCCGCTCCGACCGGAGGAAAGATGTATTCCATTTTTGCACTTGCCAAGAGCCCCTGGTACCATGTGCGGCGGTACTGCAGACGTTCTTCAGGCGGCAGGAATCTGAGGAAAAGCTCTTCGGCCTCCATGCGAATCATATCCATGTACACGCGAGTTAAAAGTTGATGTCCAATATTTCCGAAGACGTCGAAATTGACGACGAGATTGTAAACCAATCGTTCAAAGAGTGGATAATCCAAAACGAACACGGTTTTAGAAAGATCTCCGACTGCCCCCCTCATCACCACCGCATTTTGATCATGACGAAAGATCGTCAGAACAGCATTATCGTTTTTATCTTCGCCATTCCAAATATCATTCAGGGTGTAACCCTTCGGGCGATTTTTAATCAGCTCTTTACTGCGCAACAGACGATAGGCCTCACGATGATCCGTGATGCGCTTTAAATCCAAAGGAGCTGAAGAGAACTCCACATCCGATCCAAATTTTCCGGGAAGAGCCAGAAAGGGTGCGGCCTGCTTTTCATACTCTCTGGAAAGAACCATATTGTCAGAATCTGGATTTAAGAAAAACGTATAGAATTGTTCCTGAATGGAATTCACCGCCATGGTGCCATTACATACCGGTCCCTTAATAAAGGTCGCCACGTGGTACTGGGCATCGTCTAATAAAAACTGATAGCGCAGTTTCACCGGAATATCTTGGAAGGCGATAAAGGGATTTTCCGCCACACCCGTCTCATAGGTCGGCAATTTTTGCACGTCCCATTTGTGGTCGAAAAGTTCTTTATAACGTTCTAACTTTTTCGGGGAAAACTCATAGGGCAAATGAGTTTTCGCGACAATTGTTCCCGGAAACTTGCTCAAACAATAGTAAAACTTTTTCATTCCCGGATCGTCATTCGGTCGGCGTGTCGCGATTTCATCGGGTTTATCACAGGAGTTTTTGGAGCGAATCAGTCGGAAAAATTCGCGGGGCTCCTCTGGAAAATAAATATGCGCCAAGAAAAGATGCTCAAACAAATACCGACTGATCAACTGTTGCTTGATGTCTTTTTGATTGAAATACTTTTCCCAAGTTTCAACCTGCGAACGAAGCTTCGCGGGCACTTCTCGAGATTTCTTTTCTGCATCCAAACTGGGACCGGGAGCGCCATTGGCTATCCAGTTTTTGACGGTGTCCAACTCGGCTGCTTGCAGTGCCGGAAGACCGTAAGGCATTCCCAATTGCGGTTGATCCTTTTTCAGGGTTTCAAATTCCCCCATATTGGCCGCGCAGACCTGACTCTCATGAACCTGTACTTTAACAGAGCTGGGGTTGGTTGCCCGCAAATTCAGCATTTGCCAGAAAACGTTTTGCTCCGGATTGATCGAGGTGTGAACTGAGAAAAACCCCTTGGAGCGCCATTCTTGAGTGGATTTTGCATCGATCCAAATACGTGAGGGTTCCACACTCTTGCTGCGAGTTCCATCATAGACGTTTAATTTGTTAGCACCGCGGGCGAAACCATCAAAATTTTGCAGATTCAACTGACAAGGGGCATTGAAACAGCTGTGACAAGCCAGACAGCGATTGTCAAAAAGAGGTTGAATTTTACGAGTGAAAAGGTCTTCGGGGACAGATTCTGCGGAAGCCACAGAAATAAAACAGAAGCTCAGCGTCGTAAGAAGCATCGTAACCAGTATCTTAATGAATTGCATCGTGCCATTCTCCCCTGTATCCTTTGTCATAGTAAACACAAGTAAGAGGAATAGCATGGAAAAAATCCCATTTGAAGTTGTACAAGATTCTATCGACGTGATCTGCGGCATGACCACTGAAGCCGATTTGGAAAAAGCGTCTGAACACCTGTTTGATGTGCAACCAGATTTGGGTGGCTTTTTCATGGAGTTCATCGAAGACATGTCGGAGAGTGCTCAAGACTTGGGCTTTATGATGGCTTTGATCTTGAACCGCGCTTTTGAAGAAAAATACAAAAAACTTCGCGCCATTACAGAAGACGAAGTTGTGGCTCGTTTTGAAAAAGCAGAACCAGAAATGGAATCCTACCTGCAAATCAACGATGAAATGATCACGCAAATTCAGGAACGTGCTAAAGCTGAAGGCCAACCTGAACTTGTTAATTACATGATCGAAGAGCTTTTCATGTCTCCAGATTTGGAACCGGCTCTTGAGCAGGATGAACAAATTCACCTTTTCATGGTTTGCAAATTCTTTGTCGACTGTTTGAATGAAGTGGCTAAAGAAACTGCAACAGACATCGTTCGTCACTAGGTTCTGTCCCCAGTCTTACGATAATTTAAAAAAGCCCTCTGAGAGAGGGCTTTTTTTTCGCCTTTTTACGCCCAGCTTCTTAGTTACTTCAGACTGCTTGCTACCTCACAAAATACGTGAGACGTCTATAGGATGGGTCAAATAGCAAAAAGAAATCATCTTATAGTGAACGTCAATGGCGAGACGATAAAGGTCTCAGGCAGTGAGGCTTTTCAACCTCTTGCTCAATTCTTGCGTAATACTCTTCATAAACCTGGTACCAAAGTTGTCTGCGCCGAAGGCGACTGTGGGGCTTGCACGGTCGTGACATCCACTTTGCGCCAAGAAGGCTGGACGCCACTGCGTGCGATTAATTCCTGTATTGCGCCCGTTTATCTTTTTGACCTGTCTTGCATTGTGACTGTGGAAGGCATGAAGCATGCGGAAACGTTAAGTGAAGTTCAAAATAAAATGCGAGAGTTTCACGGTGGACAATGTGGTTTTTGTACACCCGGCATGGTGTGCTCCATGGCTCAATTGGCGGAAGATTGTAAAGACTCTGAGCAACCCGTCACTGAAAAGAAAGCTCGTAACTATCTCACCGGAAACCTGTGCCGCTGCACGGGGTATGAGCCGATTTTAAAAGCTGCGACAAATTTGGATTTGAATAAGTGGGAACTTTTATCGACACGCTATTTAACGTCTGCCCTGACAGCTCAATTTCAATCGGAACTGCTATCCGCGGTTGAAATTCATTCTGAAAACAAAAGACTGTTCTTGCCGACAACCTTGCCTGAGGCTTTGCAGATAAAAGCCTCATCTTCAAATGTTCGCTTGGTCGCTGGTGCGACTGATTTAGGTGTCTTGATCAACAAGGCTAAGACTTCTTTACAAGAAATTTTAGTATTAAATAAAATTCCCGGTGTGCACTCTGTAACTGGATCTGCCAATGGTATCTTGATTGGTGCCATGGCCACATTGACCGAGGTGGAAAACTTCGTCAAAAGCGCACATCCAGAACTGAAACGTCTGCTGCATATTTTTGCGTCTCCGCAAATTAAAAACCAAGGAACTTTGCTGGGAAATATTTTAAATGGCTCCCCGATTGGGGATAGTATTCCTGCACTGATGGTGCTCGATGCAGAAATTCAATTTCAATCGGTCCGTGGCGCCCGCACGGTAAAGCTCAAAGACTATTACAAAGGCTATAAGGTTTTTGATAAAGCTGATGATGAAATTGCGACGGGCATTTTTGTGCCGGCACTGCAAGGGCCTTATCTGCACCGTTACTTTAAAGTGTCTTTACGTAAGGACCTGGACATTTCGGCTGTGACCTGCGCAATCATTTTAAAACTTGATGGCAGTAAAATTTCAGAGGCCCGCGTGGCCATGGGTGGCGTGGGACCTACGGTGGTTCGCCTGTCAGCGGTCGAGTCTTTCTTGGTAGGCAAATCCTTCACTGAAAAAACATTTGCTGATGCCGGTGTTTTAGCATCCGCTTCGATCAAGCCGATTTCAGATTTACGGGCAAGTTTAGAGTACCGCCATTTGGTCACGGAAAACTTGTTTAAAAAATGCTTCCATGAATTGCAAACGGAAGTGACCCCTGCTGCGGAGGTTGTATGTCCATAGGCAGAAATATTCCGCACGATTCCTCTATTGGACATGTCAGCGGCACCAGTGTTTTTATCGATGATCGCTTGATGCAACAGGGAGAGGTTTTGGTTTTGCCCGTGGGTGTTCCCGCGGCAGCTGGAACTCTAAAGGCCATTCATTTTGACAAAGCACTGCAAGCACCAGGTGTCCTTGCGGCCTTTACTGCGAAAGATCTGCATCACAATGTTTGGGGAACCATCGTTGTCGAGCAGCCAATTTTGGTTGAAAGTAAAATCGGTTACTATGAAGAGCCCGCTCTGATTTTGGTTGGCACAAATTACGATTTACTTCTTCAGGCAAGACAGCTCATCACTTTTGAAATTGAAAAAGCGGAAGCCGTTTTGACCATCGATGCGGGTATCGAAAAGAAAGCTTTCATGTATCACGCCGGTCCCATGAAGTGTGGCGACGTGGATGCCGCTTTAAAATCTGCACCTCATAAACTGAGTGGTGCCTTTGAATGTGGTGGGCAGGAACATTTCTATTTGGAATCTCAAGCCTGTGTCGCTTACCCATTGGAAGATGGACAAATTGAAGTTCACTCAAGCTCCCAGCATCCCACGGAAACTCAACACTTGGTGGCGGAAGCTTTAGGCCTGTCCCTTCATCAAGTCGTCTGCGTCGTCAAACGGATGGGTGGTGGCTTTGGTGGAAAAGAAAGCCAGGCAGCCCCCTTTGCTGCGATGGCGGCCTTGGTTGCTCAGAAAATGAATCGCCCAGCTCGATTGATTCTATCCAAAGACGACGACATGGCGATGACTGGAAAACGTCATCCATTTAAAAATTTTTGGGATGTGGCTTTTGATGACCAAGGGATGATCTTAGGACTTAAATGCCATCTTTATGCCGACGGTGGGGCTTACGCCGATCTTTCCAGTTCCATTTTAGATCGAGCTTTATTTCATATTGATGGCGCTTATTATTTGCCCAATGCCCATATTGAGGGTCATGTGGTTCGCACCAATATGTACTCGAATACAGCTTTCCGTGGCTTCGGTGGCCCTCAAGGCACCATGACGATTGAAAGTATCATTGAGGAAATCGCAGCTTACCTAAAAATCGATGCCCTGTTGGTTCGTGAACGAAACTGCTATCAAGAGAATTCTCGCAATGTCACTCACTATGGACAAAAGCTTGAAAACACTCCTTTGACGGAACTGTTCGCGCGCCTTCGCAAAGACAGTGAGTATGCACAACGTCGTTTGGCGATTGATGAATTTAACAAAACAGCTCACGGTAAAATTCGCGGTCTTTCCGTTTCTGCAACGAAATTCGGGATTGCTTTTACTGCACGCTTTTTGAATCAAGGCAATGCCTCCGTCAATGTGCATAAAGATGGAACTGTGCAAGTTTCAACGGGTGCGACCGAAATGGGTCAAGGTGTAAACACCAAGATCCAACAAATTGTGGCGCACTGTTTTGGGATCAGTGCAGATCAAGTTCGTGTGATGGCAACCTCGACTGAGAAAAATCATAACACCTCCCCGACAGCCGCATCGAGTGGTGCTGATATCAATGGGGCCGCCGCACTCATAGCTGCCATGGGTATTCGTAAACGCCTGGCTTGGGTTTTCCAACAGGTCCTTGCCAAAGCTCCGATGGATGATGTGGCCGAGTGCCCGGCTTTTGATGAAGCAGCTCTTAAATTTGAAGAGTTTGAATTTAAAAATGGCTTGATCACGCATCTGCCATCTAAGGCCCAAATACCTTGGGTGGATCTGTTGATGAAAGCTTATTTTAACCGTATCAGCCTGGGTGAGTACGCTCACTTTAAGACGGAAGGCTTGGGCTATAGCAAAGCGACCGGCAAAGGCACTCCGTTTAAGTATTTCACCAATGGTGTTGCCGCCACGGAAGTCGAAATCGATACTTACACCGGCGAATACAAAGTTTTGCGCACGGATATCTTAATGGATTTAGGTCGACCTTTAAATCCAGGTATTGACCGCGGGCAAGTGACCGGAGCCTTTGTTCAAGGTATGGGTTGGGTTACTTCCGAAAAACTTTATCACAATAAAGACGGCAAGCTTTTAAGTCACTCCCCGACAACTTATAAAATTCCCAACGTCCAAGATACGCCTCGCGTGTTTAACGTCGAGTTTATTGAAAACAATGGAAATACCGCGAATGTTCATGGCTCTAAAGCTGTGGGCGAACCGCCGTTCTTATTGGGAATCAGTGTTTGGACAGCCATCAAGGATGCTCTTCGCTATAAGGCTGGTGCAAGAATTCCACAGATCATCTCACCAGCCACTCCTGAAGTGGTTTTGATGGAGCTTGCACGCTATGACCGGGCCTAATTTTGAAAATTTCCTAAGCGCGTTTAAAAGGCTTCAAGAATCTGGAAAAAATTTTGTTGCCGTCACTATGGTTAAACAAATCGGCTCAGCTCCCCAGGATGTGGGAGCTAAAGCCCTGGTGACTTTGGACGGCCTTGAGTTTGGAACCGTCGGTGGTGGCAAAGTTGAAAATGCTGCTATTAAAGAAGCTCAGCGCATGATCATTGAGGATCATAAGAATCATTTTGTCGATTGGAATCTGCAAAAAGATATTGGCATGACCTGCGGTGGAGTGGTGAGTTTCTTTTTTGAACTGCATAAATTCCAAAATCCTTTTCACATTGCGGTTTTTGGGGCAGGCCACATCGCTCAGGAATTTATTCGTTTGTTGCTGTTTTTAGACTGTAAAATTACCTGCTTTGATCAAAGGGAAGAATGGATTTCCCGTTTACCAAAATCCTCGAAACTCACGACTGTGGTAACTGATAAACTTGCTGACCAGGTGGAAAAACTTCCTGACAATACTTATGTCACACTGATGACCATGGGGCATGCATCGGATTTGCCGGTCTTGGTCGAGGCGATGAAAAACCGTTCTCGTTTCAATTATATTGGAAATATTGGAAGCGAACAAAAACGCAAGCGCTTAGAAAGTGATCTTTTAAGTGCCGGCATCGCCAAAGAACTCTTGAATGAATTTTACTGTCCCATGGGGGATTCTTTTGGCAGCAACAATCCTGCAGAAATTTCCTTTAGTATCGTGGCGCAGATTTTAAAAACTCGAGATGCCATTTTAAATTCTCAAAACCAGGAGCACCCTCGTGTCTTTGCAAAATAAAAGAACTCAAAATATACCGCGTTCTGAAATGCCCACACGTCTGGCGCAAGCTCGTGGTGACGAGACTTTAGACCTTTTGATTCGCAATATCCAAATTTTGGATGTTATCACGGGTGAAACTTATCCCAGCTGTATCGCCATTGGTGGTGAATTTATTGTGGGTGTCGGCTTAGATTATCAAAACACCAAAGCGAAACGCGTCCTGGATGGTGGTGGGGCCTTCGTCACTCCTGGCTTCATCGATGGACACTTGCATATCGAATCTTCGATGATGTCGCCTTTTGAGTTTGAAGCAGCGACATTGCCACTGGGAACAACCACCGCTATTTGTGATCCCCATGAAATTACCAATGTCTTGGGAGCTCGTGGCTTTGAATGGTTTTTAAGATGTGCCGAAATCACGAAGCAAAATCTTTTTGTCCAGATGTCCTCTTGTGTGCCGGCTCTGCCGGGATTTGAAACGACGGGTTCTGATTTTACCTTAAGTGAAATGAAAAACCTGAAAGATCATCCTGCAGTCTTGGGCCTGGCCGAGATGATGAATTTTCCAGGAGTGATTCATGCTGATAAAGACGTCTTGGATAAGGTGGAATCTTTTTCTGATTTAAATCTGGATGGTCATGCTCCCCTTTTACAAGGCAAAGCCTTGAACGCTTACTTGTTGGCGGGAATTCAAAATTGTCACGAAACGGTGACGTTGGAAGAAGGCCGCGAAAAACTGCAAAAAGGCATGGGCCTGATCATTCGCGAAGGCAGCGTTGCAAAGAACTTAAAGACTTTGGCTCCGCTAGTAAGTGATTTCTCTTCGCCTCAGTGTCTTTTGTGTACGGATGATCGCAATCCTTTTGAAATCGCCCATGAAGGCCATATCAATTATATCATCAAGGAACTCATCAACTCGCATCAAGTCCCGGTGCACGTGGCGTACAGACTTGCAACTTACTCGGCAGCAAAGCATTTCGGATTAAAACGCCTGGGGTTGGTGGCTCCGGGTAAAAAAGCGGACTTAGTGCTTCTGAGTGATTTATCTCAAGTGATAATCCAGGACGTGATCATTGGTGGAGCCTTGGTATCTGAACTGCAATTGAAATCGGGCGTTTCTAAAAAATTGGTGAACTCAAAACCGCCCATGGAAAACACCATCAAGCGCTCACCCTTGAAAGAAACTGATTTAAATTATCCGGATCGAAAAGGTCACTACAACGTCATTGAAATCGTACAGAACGAAATCATCACCAAACATCTGACCTCTTATTTTGACGGACTTAGCTTTGATCAAGGCGATGTTTTATACATGGCCAATATTGAGCGTTATGGTCAGAATTTGCCTCCGGGCTTGGGTTTTGTGAAGGGCACGGGATTAAAATCAGGGGCCCTTGCGAGCTCTGTTGCCCATGATTCTCATAATATTATGGTGATCGGAACGAACTTACGTGACATGTGTGTGGCGGTGAACGAGATCATTCGTACCGGTGGAGGCTTCGTTGTCGCCGATCAAGGCAAAGTTCAAGCTTCGGTCGAACTGCCCATCGCAGGACTTTTGAGTTTAAAGAGTGCTGAGGAAATTAAAAGTGGCATTGAGCAATTGAAAACTGCATTTAAACGCCAAGGCGTGGTTTTAGAAGAGCCGTTTATCCAGATGGCATTCCTGGCTTTGCCGGTGATTCCAACTTTAAAATTAACCGATAAGGGGTTGGTTGACGTCACGCAGTTTAAATTTATTCCGCTTGAAGCTACAGTCTAAAATAAAAAGCCACCTGCGAAGGTGGCTTTTTTTATGGCTTTTTCGGAGTGTCCATTCGCGAGATATAATTTCGACGGAATTTGAAAATCTCCTCGACGTCTTTTCTTACAAACTTACTGGCGGCAAGCCAGCCCACGTATCCCAATGGCAGACGATAGCGCACACGATCCACCATCAAGGTGCCACCTAAGAAAGGCCTGAATTCGTGGGTGTGGTGCCACAGCTGATAGGGACCTTTGGTCTGATTGTCGACGAAACGAAAAGGTGGCTTCCACTCGTCAATTTCGGTTTTCCATTTCGCAGGAATGCCGCGAATTTTTAATTTATAATCTATGACCGTCCCCTGCTCGATTTCAGGAGTTGAAACAGATTCGATATGAAAATTCAAACTCGGTGGAGTGATTGTTTCAAGATTCGCCGGGTCTTTGAAGAAATGGAAAATTTCTTCAGGGGGTTGCGGGATGAATTGCTCAGCGTAAAACACTTCTTCACCATTTTTATAAGGCATGCAGATATCTTCCAGAGCTCCCCTTAAAGTCGG
Source organism: Bdellovibrio sp. (assembly GCA_039594295.1). GTDB lineage: Bacteria > Bdellovibrionota > Bdellovibrionia > Bdellovibrionales > Bdellovibrionaceae > Bdellovibrio. The sequence goes on along the minus strand of JBCNNR010000010.1, from coordinate 69,858 downwards.
ATACTGAAAGGTAAACCCAAGACTCATGGCCTTTTCGGCACTCCCCCGAATCGACGACAGCACCACTTCCGAAGCTTCTCCAAAGAGAGCTCTGAGCGCCAATGGTGGCACGGCAGGGCCCAAGGATTTTCCCAAAGAAGCGACCAAAGTTTCTGAAAACTCACGGTTGGTCACAGGATGAGGCGTGCTGCCATTGATGGGTCCGATATAACTGTTATTGACCAGAGCCTCCGCGAACAACCCCACAATGTCATCCAGATGAATCCAACTCATCCAGTGTTTTCCATCACCCAGCACACCGCCGACGCCTGCTCTGAATGGAAACAACATCTCCTCCAGGGCGCCACCTTGTTTGGCAAGAACAATGCTGGTACGAATGAAAACCTTTCGCCCAGGAGCATGACTTGCAGCTGCTTCCCAGTCTTTACAAACCTCCGCTAAAAAATCCATTCCTGCGGGATGATCTTCTTTCAGAATAGTCTCACCACAATTCCCGTAATAACCAATGGCAGAACCGTTGATAAAAACGCGAACATCTGCGGAAAGACTTTTGATCAGATTTTCTGTCGCCTGCACGCGCGATTGATAGATGGCTTTTTTCTTCTCATCCGTCCAACGCATGCCCATGACCGGCTCCCCGACGAGATTGATAACGGCCTCAATATGCTCCAAGTGCTTGTTTTCAATTTTACCGTGGACTAAATCCCCGACGACCACTTCACAGGGAAAGGGGAGAACTTCGCGCGCTTTGGCAAGACTGCGACTGATCACAGTGATTTCATGTCCATCACTTGCAAGTTTTTTTCCGAGTTCTTTGCCAATCAATCCGGTTGCACCCGTTATCAGTATTTTCATCTTGAACTTCCTTTTTGCGGGAACTTTATTTTTTTAAAGCTTTGGTAAATTCCTGTAAGCAGCGCCCACGAGCCTCATTGTGATCGATCATGGGTTTTACATACTCATCTGTTCCAAATTCCGGGACCCATTTTTTGATGTACTCATTGTCGGGATCGAATTTCTCTGCCTGCGTCTCGGGATTAAATATACGAAAATAAGGAGCGGCATCACAACCAGAGCCTGCGGCCCATTGCCAGTTGCCATTATTTGCTGCCAAATCATAATCCAAGAGCTTTTTTGCAAAGTATCTTTCACCATGATACCAATGAATCAGCAGATGCTTGCACAGAAAACTTGCCACCACCATACGCACGCGATTGTGCATGAAGCCGGTGGTATTGAGTTCGCGCATCCCCGCATCTACCAGGGGATAACCGGTACGTCCCTCACACCATTTTGCAAAATCAGATTTCGATTTTCTCCAGGCGATTTTGTCATACTCGGGACGGAAACTGCGTTTTTCAACTTCAGGAAAATGCCATAGAATCTGCATAAAGAAATCCCGCCAGATCAATTCACTCAACCACACCTGAGAGTATTTCATGCCCTCGCGTGCGAGCTCGCGAATGCTGACGGTGCCGAATCTGAGATGCAGTCCCAGGTGCGAAGTTCCACCTTCAAGGGCCGGGAGATCTCGGGTTTTGGAATAGTTTTTTAAAGTCTTAGCTGAAATTTCCAAGGGCGGGAATTCAATCGATGTTCGCTCAAATCCCAAAGACTTAAGGGTCGGCATTTTTTCCAGCTTTTTACTTTTGGCGTAAGAGCTTTCATAAACATCATTCGGATAGGATTTCAGATAAAAGGGCGTAAGACTCTTCAAAACATTGTTTTTATAAGGTGTAAAGACTGTATAAGGCTTCCCCTGAGCCGTAAGAATCTCGTCCTTTTCAAAAAGAGTCTGATCTTTGTAGGTTTTAAACTCGACACCATAGGATTTCGCGATTTTTGCAACCGCTGCATCTCTTTTTCTAGCGGCGGGTTCATAGTCGTGATTGGTGTAAATAGCCGTTATCTTATGCTGCTCTAATAGCTGCTGGATGATTTCTTCGGGTTTTCCATGTCGCACCCACAGGTCGGAATGATGCTTTTGCAAAGCCGCCTTAAGCTCACTAATCGTATCATAGATAAAGGTCACTCGCGCATCATGCACGTCGTCTAATTTCTCGAGAATATCGGAATCAAAAATAAATAGGGGCTGAACCGTATCGTTTTCTTTGAGGGCATGAAATAGACCTGCATTGTCATTCAGCCTTAAATCGCGACGGAACCAGAAAATAACCATGACTTCCTCTTTGCCCTGCGACACTCTCATGCGGCGCGTGGACACTTAAGGGTTTAACATCGATCCAGATATGGGTAAAATTTTGAATCATGGATGAGAAAAAGTCTGCTAAAAAACAAAAAAGCGATGCGCAAGCTTCCAAGAAGGAAGAACCGGGACTTCATAAGATCAAATCCTCGGTTTTCTCCCGCGGTCTTTCCATTGCCAAACTCACTCTGCAAACCGGAGCGTCCGTAGCCCAACATGGAGTCACGACCGTTTTAAAATCCAAAGAGTTTAAAGAAGCCAACTGGAAAAAGCTTTTGGAAGCCCAGGCCTCCAATATCAGCGCAGAACTGGGTCAGCTGAAGGGCAGCTTGATGAAAGCTGGGCAAATGCTCTCCATGTATGGTGAGCATTTTCTGCCTCCGGAAGCGAATGACTTTTTAAAATCATTGCAGTCCGACTCTCCCTCCCTTAACTGGACAGCCATTGAAAAACGACTGAAAGAACTTTTGCCAGAGGAAAAACTGGCCCAACTGGAAATCGAAAAAGAAGCCCTGGCTTCGGCATCCATGGGACAGGTCCATCGTGCAAAAATTAAAGCCACGGGCGAATTGATCGTTTTAAAGATTCAGTATCCCAATGTCGATAAGGCCATCGATAGCGATTTGCGAGCTATTAAAACCTTGCTCTCTACTTTAAAGCTTATTCCCAAAGACTTTAATACAGATTCCTTATTTGCGGAAATTCGCGAGATGTTGATTCAAGAGACTGATTATCTTCAGGAAGCCGATGCCACTGAGGATTATCACCGCAGGCTTGAGGGCGATCGTCGTTTTGTAGTTCCTAAAGTTATCCGTGAATTTTCGGGGCCTAAAATTTTAGCGACGTCCTTTGAGCGTGGACTTCGCGCCGATGATCCTGTTATTCAAAGTCTGCCACAAGAACGACGCAATCGTTTAGCCGCGAATTTTCTGGATCTGTACTTTAAAGAAATTTTTGATTGGGGTGTCGTCCAAACCGACCCGCACAGTGGAAACTATCGTATTCGCATCGATCCGCAGGGCCACGACCAATTGATTCTGTTGGATTTTGGCGCAACCCGGGTTTACGACGCGAATTTCCTGATTCCCTATCGTCAAATGGTCAAGGGCTCCTTATTCAATGATCGCAACATGTTTACCGAGGCGGCATTGAAATTGGGTTTTATCAGAGCAACGGATAGCCCTGAATTAAGATCGGTCTTTGAGGCTTTTTGCTTTGAAACGGTGGAACCTTTTATTGAGTTCTCGGACCCTCGCAACTCCCTGGGTATGATTGACAGCCAAGGAAATTATGATTGGAAGAATACCGATCTGCCTCAGCGCCTCTCGAAAAAGGTCTTTCAAATTGCCCGGCAGTTTTCCTTCAGAACTCCCCCGCGTGAGATTATTTTCCTGGACCGCAAAACCGGCGGAGTCTTTATTTTTCTATCAATCTTAAAGGCAAAAATGCGCGGCCGTGATATTCTGCTCAAGTACCTTAACAAAATGGATTAAAGTTTTATGTTACGTGCCTGTGTCCTTTTGGTCTTATGCCTTTTTACGGTTTCAAGTCATGCAAGCGAGCCTGGCGCTGCAGCTTCTGCGAAAATTGCCTTTACCGCTCTGCCGGGTGAGCCCATTAATGAACACAAGATTCGTTTTGAGGATTTGAAGGGCAAGGTTGTGTTGGTCGACTTTTGGGCGACCTGGTGTGAGCCTTGTAAAGAGGCCCTCCCACACTATTCAGCGTTGTTTAAGAAATATAAGAAACAGGGATTGATCGTCCTGGCAGTGAATGAAGATGATAATGCTAAGGAGCGGGATGCTTATCTGAAAAAAGATCCCTATCCGTTTCCAGTATTCGCAGATCCCGAAAAGAAATTTTTAAATTCTTTTGATGTCGCAGCCATCCCGACAGTTTTCGTATTTGATAAGAATTTGAAGCTAGTCACTTTCATTCGTGGGTTCGACGCGAAGAAAGCAAAGACCTTAGAAGACACCGTCAGCCAGCTTTTGAAATAGCACGAAAGAGCAATCGTCTGCTGCTAATATCGGAGTATTTCAATTTTTATTCGAGAATTCCAATTTCAAGTTAGAAAACTTTCCTGACGATATTTATGCAAATTATGTTGAGAACAAAGCAGTTGTAAGTTCTCAAGATCATTAGTACCTCCCGCCCAAACAGGCTTGCGATGATCAATCTGCAGAAAACGAGTGCTACCACAAACCCTCCCCGTCTTTTTATCTTTGAACTGGCAACAATGTTGATTCTTAAGAACAACCTTTTTAACTGTAGAACTCACCGGCGTACGAATTTGTTTACACACCCCAGCACCCGCAGCGGATGTAGAAAGTGATAAGTGCGGTTGTTCTTCTCGATTGTTTTCTTGAATGCCTCCATCGTTGGAATTGGAATTGGAATTGGAATTGGAGTTCGAGTTCGAGTTCGAGTTCGAGTTCGAGTTCGAGTTCGAACTAACAAACATACTTTCGGAATCAATATTAATTGTTTTACGTTTTGAAGGAATTCCTGTGCGGCGTTGGATTTCTTTTTGTGCCAAGTATGTAAGAGTCTCTGCCCATTTCTTTTCCGGTACGGCATGCGCTATAAGATCCTGGGCTTGTTTCAAGGCCGCCATTTGCTGCTTATTGAAAGTAATAGTTAAGGTAACAGACTCGTCCCGGTGATTCTTTTCTTTATCTTCAGTAAAAATTGGCAAAGATAACGCCTGACTCAAAATTACTTCAGTTTGTTGTTGAGTGGTATGCTCAATTCGATTCAAGAGTTGCATTTTCTCTTCTAGGTCAACTTTGCGATCCTCCGTTTTTTGCACAATTCGAACCGCCTGCTGAACTTTGGAAAGCTGTGACAAGTTCAATGCCCCACTCTCGATTTTTTGTGCTACTTCGGGGACCTCTCTTAACAGCCTTGCCGACTCAATACGACGGAGGGCCGCCGAAGAACTATACCCAAATTGTTGTACCAGGAATTCATAAAGACTGGGATAAGCCCTCTCAAGATAAAGCTTACGCGAATCGATCTCCGCTATGCATTCCAAAACCAAGTGCGTAATCTTGCGCTCGGTCTGCACGAGTTTTCCAAAACGTGCAAGTAAGTCTGCATTTGATAGAAAACCAATTTTAAATGTCGCATTGTTCATTTAATCCCCCGAAATTAAGCACTGATATTTAAATCCACCGCTAAGTTGGAAGGACTATACCACAGCTTTTTCACTGTGATTTTCATGGTTTTCTAAAATTGCTTTTGCAGTTAGAGTTCAATGCAGAATCACTCTATAACTCTCAAGAATGATCTGTATTCAACAATACCAATCAGAACCATGCCGATCGCGAAAAGAAATTTTTCGAAGCTCTATCGAGCAAAGAAGAACTAAAGAAAACACCGCAAATGAAATTTCATTACAATTGAAATATTGCGCAGCTTTTCAAAATTTCATCTTTTCCTAAAAAAGAGTTTCCGCCAAAAACATAATATCCCTTTTGCTCCGATTAGGAACATACAAAGTCAGTGTTTTGTTGATTTGTAAAATGACGGCATTACAAAATTCTTTAATCACACCGTCCACACCCGTAGCGGAATTTTTGAAAATGACTTCTGAGAGTACTCTCTCAGAAGTACCGGTTGAGCCTGGCAGTGGCGTTAATACCCTGTACAATATCGAAACCGGAGTACATCGAATGCCTTCGGTAATTGACCTTCCGTAATTACTGACACGACACAAGCCACTTCACCCGTAACGGAATCAATAAAAAACCCGGCGGGTTGGCCGGGCTTTTTGATTTAAAATTACTTGGTTGCTAGATTGGTTTGGATATAAGGAGCAAACCAGATGTCGTACACATTTCCTGTTTTCTTTTTGCCCTTGGCGTCTGTGTACCAGAATTTTGCTCGTTGGCGGATCTCGGCGTTTTTGCCGCGGGCTTCTTCGTAGTGTTCATACTTCAATGATATTCTATCCAACTTCATTGCGGCTTTGGTCATCTCACCTTTCTGGGAGACGCCGTCGCCGTTAATATCTTTCCATAACACCAGGCGCTTAAAGTCTTTGTCCTTAGCATCGATAACACCATCGTGGTTCGAATCGAATTTCTTCAATGACTCAAAACCATTGATGGCCGTATTGTTATCACCAAACAATTCGTCTTTCTTGTCGATCAAACCATTCTTATCGCGATCAATCGCTAAGAAGTAACCCGGATGATTGGCATTGGGCCAATAGATCTTACCACCTGGATTCAGTGGGAAAGAGCTGACGTTTTCAAACGTTGGCAAATTATCGTCAAAGAACACCATCAGCGGAGACCAGAAACCGCCACAAAAACCAGTTTCACCTGGGAAACTGATAAAGATCTCTACTGTGGAACGATCTGGAGAGACGTTAAATCCACCAATACTGGCAGACACCGCCCCATCCTTACCCATGAAGTCGCCACAACCATAGGTTGGCATTTTTGAAGACCAACCGTAGTCACCAAAGACGGGACCGGTTTTACAATCTAAAATCTCCTGCTCAAAACTCATATTCCCCAGAGCCACACTCCCTTTTGACACTGTGATATTGGCTTCGTTATCAACGCTCACACCCGTTGGAATTTTAGTTTTAAATTCCACGACGTTCCCGTAAACCGCAGCGGTTCCCCCTGCCGGAGTCATTCTGACTTTGGATGCGGCGATATTGCCCACTTGTCCACTGCCGACATTCCCTGTGCCTTCAGGAGTCACAATGACGGCTGGATACTCGACTCCCAGATTGTAAGTGCTGGAGCCCACCAACAGATTAATATCTGCAGTGATCAAGGAACTTTTTGCCAGTGGGTTTGTAACCGCACGCAAATTTGTTCCAAAGCATGAATTGATCAGTCGTACCGTCATCGTACTACGACCCGAGCGAGTCACTGTCCCGGAAGCTGGTGCTCCGACTACAGACTCCCCGGCACTGACGGAATTAACCGCCATCGGCACGTCTTTACTGACAGTGACGACGTTGTTTTGGTCGGCCCAAGCACTGGAAGTCAACAAGACCAGCACCCCGCCCAAAATCGAAAATGTTTTCATAACGTCCCCCAAAAGAAATATCCCTTAGATCGAGCCATTTCTTTTTTGTGCTTTATAAATTTTAAAATAAATCATTCTTTTTAAAACCGAATCCCGGCGGAAAATCATTTTTTCCACACCGTCAGCCAGTAACGTTGGCTGCGCCCAAGTTCCGTTTCTGTATTCTGCCACGTACAAATTGAGTGGTGTTGCATAGTAGTCAGCCGAATTTTTCTTGTTATCCGGAGTCACATAGTATTTGGCAATTTTTACGACTCTGGCACGTACCAGGGTTTGCCCCCCGCCGACCGATGGCAGAGTCCTTAAGAACGTATCCAAACTATCAATGACTTTACCGTTATAGGGCTGCGTATTTTTAAATAAAGCCGCCGCCTCGTTAGAAAGAGATTGCAAAGAGTCCCCGGCATTGGTGGAAACCGAACCGATATAAATTGGACTGCGTGGTGGAACTTTCATATCAATCACACCACCCGGAGCCGGACGAATTCTATTTGGCGTATCAAACATCAATAGATTTCCGTCTTTCCAAAATGCTGGACGGCCGCCGTTGTCTGCGTTTGTAATATATTTGCGATTATTCGCAGGACTGAATGTCAAAGATGCCGGTTTATTTGGATCCCCTGGATCCGCTCCCACAACATAAGCCCATACAGGGTCATAATTCAACAAAGGCCCTGCCGACACGTCCTGAGTCACGACATAAAATTCTTTTTTACCCGAGAAAATCAAAGTGAAGTCACGGTCCGTTTTCGTCGTTAAAATGTTTTCTGTGATATCGGGGTAGTAATCAAAAAAGTTGTTTCCGTTATCATCTTTGACCACGATATTGTTATAAGAAATTTCCACGCCATTGAGATTTTTAAATGTAATACGCTCGGCCAGATTCTGGTCAATCGAATCATCCAATTCTCTGGTCAGCTTGTTTTGTTCTTTAGCGATCTGCACTTGAACAGAGATGACAACAGAGATCACCACCGCGGATAACCCTATCCCGACCAGAAGCTCTGCGACTGATAAACCTTTCTGATTGCGCATCATCATTTTGCACTCACCACGAATGTATAGTCTCTAAACTTTTCTGGAAGCCAGCTTTTGTGGGTCATCCGCAAAGTTACTAAATAAAGACCACGGTATTTTTCATAGGGTTGAATCAAGTATCCGTACGTTCCCTGACAGGTGTCACACTCTCCACGCGCGGCCACTCTGCCGACGTCCCAGGACATGGGTAACTTGTCCAAGGCCAGGTAAGCATCGATCTGTGACGGATCATAGTCGAAATTCACCTGGTAGTCCTGCACTCCCGCTTTGATATTTTCGGAAATATCTGAGACCTGACGATCGGTTGCGGAAGACAACAAACTGGATTTTGAAGTATTGCGCAACTGAACCAAGCCTCCGGTGAAGGCCAATCCAATCGTTGAAATCAATCCCAAAGCCACCAGGGCCTCGACAATCGATTGACCTTTTGCTTGTTTGAAAATGGATTTTTTCATCATAGGCCCGCCCCTTCCCTAGACTGCTCGACTACAAAATAGTGATAGATACGACGCTTACACGTCGGTACCGTTTGCGTCGCGCCCACCGGGATACCACAGTCCGGATCCACAGCGGTCCATTTAAATGGATCGGCCTTAGCGCGCAAACTGATCACGTTACAAGACATGCGATCTGCCGTCTCTTGAATCGACGGCATAGGATGCCAGATTGGAGATGGCAGATTATCACACTTGCTAATGTTGGTTGGCTCTGACAATGGATGCAGAATACCGCGTTCGCGAAGTTCCTGAGTCGACTGCGGATAATAGATACTGCTCCATTTAATACCCGTGCGAATTGCTTGCTCGTCGATTTTCAAAGTTTTACCAATGATAAATGTTCCGATAATTCGCAGAGGTTTCGTACGACCACCTTGAATAGTTAAGTTGTCACAGGTATAAAATCCCGTCACAAAGTTCGCCTTCGGCGTGATCACGCAGTCTTTTACTATGGAGCGAACATAAAACTGCTGATCATCCATCGACCAAGTTCTGCTTGGAACCACAGGGTCCGCTGCCACCGCATTCAAATCACCGGCAAAGTTCCAGGATTTTCTTGTTCCTGATGAGAAACTCACGCCCCAGTTGGCCGCACCAAAAGACTGCGAGTTGATCATGTTGTAATAGTCTTCACATCTCGCAGCCATATCCGCTGTTTCGTCATCTTCAATTCCTGAGGAAGATGAGGAGGAGAGACCCGACGGACGATTGATTTTTCCGTTGGAATCAACTGAGTAATTTAAATAACCACGTAAATGGGCTGGATCCGCCGTCGAACGAATCGGCACACTGTTATAGTATGTTCCGTCATAACCTTTCAGACGAACTGAGAAGTTACTGATACGAGTGCCCGCACTGTTTACCAAGTACTGAGCATTCGACGCCGTAATGTAAACATCCAAACGGTCTTTATAGAGTTTGCCAGTCCAGCTGTAAGCATTATCCAAATCAATTTTGAACGATGGTGGATTCTGCTCGATGGCCGTATAGGCAGTTAATTGATCATTATATTTCGCAATGTCTTTTTGGGCATTGGAAATTGTTGTCGAATAACTTGAAGAATTAGCTTCAGCTGTCGCAATTTGATTTTGAAGATCTTTAATCTCAATTTTTTTAGCTGCGATTTTATCTTCAAGAGCCTGGATTTTATCTGCATCCTGCCAACCGCCCGGCGGAGGTGTAACCGTCGGTGTAACTGTTATGGTTGCTGTTGGTGAAGGAGATGCCGTTGCTGTCGGAGAAGCGGACGCCGTGGCCGTAGGAGACACCGTAGGAGATGCCGTTGGAGACGCTGTTGCTGTCGCCGTCGCTGTTGGAGATGGAGAAACTGAAGCGGTGGCTGTAGGACTTGGAGATGCCGTTGCAGTCGCCGTTGGCGAAGGCTGAGGTGTGGCCGTTGCAACCGGTTCTACGGGACGCCCCTCCTCCACCGCCAACTGATTTTGCAAATCATTCAGCGCCGATTGAGCTGATGAAAGTTTATTTTTTAATGTCGTCAAATTCGTAGAATTCGAATCATCGGACTTCTTTGTATCATTCAAAGTCTTAGTGGCCGCATTTAAACTTGCAATGATCGAGGCTTTTCTGGAAGGATTCAAAACTGGAGGATAGATTGTTGTATTACCATCTTTAACCAAGTCGACACTGAAAGCGCGATAGTCTGAACCCGAACCATATGAAAACTCCACGTTCATAATGGCACCGGTCATTCGGCCTTTATTATCAACAGTCCACTTACCCGTATTCCAATCACCCGTTGTAGCTGGCGCCGGCAACTGATTCTTTTGCGCATAGAAAGTATTGTAGTTCGTAAGCACTACGCGATAAGGGTCATCAGCATTATTACCCGGAGTCGCTTTGATATTGGATTGCTCCATTGAATCCAACTGAGTGCTTTTTAAATTCAGCTCTGCACAGATTTTATTTAAGTCAAACTCGGTCCCCGATGAACCACTTGCCGCCCCCGACATCACATCAAGACCCAAGTCACGCATTCCGTCGTTTTCAATACCTCTTAAGAAACCACCAAACACGCGGGAATCTGACCAATAACGATCTGGCAAAGCACCTTGAGATGGAGGTGCATAGGGAGAATTGTCTGGTTTCAGAATCCAACCATTCCCCATGTAAACACGATCGGCAAATGTCACTCCGGCATAATTGGAATTCGAAGCATTGCCACTATCCACTGGCAGATTGATACTGCCATTCACAAAAACAGGGCTGGTAAAGATCATCCCTGGGCTTGTACCCATCGTGGCTTTATTCGCAAATTTATGAAAAACCACGTCTCCCACTTTGGGAGGAACCGCATCCCAAGCACGGTCCATGCGCAGATCTCCTGGAAGAACTAACGCAAAAGATCCCAACTCACGCGGATAGATGGCGATCTGTGATTTCACGGTGAGTGGCAAGCGGCCAATTTGGATCACTTTGCCACTCTTATCCATCAAAGAAATTTCAGCAGAGAGAAAAACTTCTCGCCCCGCCTTTGGCGCATAGCCCTTGTTCTTTGGACGAGACAAATACATTCTGATACCTTGAACCTGAATTTCCGCACCCGTTTGTTCGTCAACCACTTTTTTCAAACTGTTTACAACCGGAAACAAGGGATGGGCTGCTGAAACGGGGAAGTTCAGCATCATGTCAATGGATTCAACACGCAAATTATCTAAATTGGAATCATGGGGACCAATGTTCGCACCGGCTGCCACCATGGATTTCAAAGAGGCGAGCTGCTCATCAGACATTGCTAACCGTTCCACATTGCCGGGATGATTCCAATCGCAACTGGTAGTGTTTTGTAAGAGCGTGCCGTTTTCAAAACAGTATTTTTGGCGAATACCAAAAAGAGCATAGTCCAAGGCACTGTTCACAGCGAACTTTAGATTCACAACGTTTTTAGTTTTAACAACTTGTCTTCTTTGGGAAATAACGTACGCAGAGAGAAAATAAAAACTAATACTCATCACCGCGATCGCGGCAAGGACCTGCAAAATTGCGTTACCTTTTTGTTTACTGGACTTCATAAACATACGATCGCTCCATATGAGTACTTATCGGTAAACCTTGACCGAACCTTATGGAACAAATCGAATATTTCAAAGGATTTAAGGTAATTACACCAACTAACTTATGTCTTCTGTATCAATAACTGACTCCTTTTTCATGAGATGAGATCACACTTCTTACAAACTTTGTTTCAGTGTGAGACACATTTTTGTTAAAACAATTTTACAGCTATTTGGCGCCCGCCAATGTTGTTGGGATAAAAGGTGCTAACCAAACATCATAAATATTTCCAGTTTTGCCGCGACCTTTCGCATCCGTGTACCAAAACTTGGCGCGCTCCCTGATCTCGGCATTTCCCAAGGATTCAGCACTCACCCGATATTTAAGAGAAATTTTGGTGAGTTTTAATTTCGCCTTGGTGAGCTCGTGGGGCTGACTAATGCCGTCACCATTTTTATCATTCCACAAAACCAACTTTCCAAAATCTTTATCTTTCGAATCAATAACTCCATCGTGATTGCTGTCGAGTTTTTTCAAAGCTTCAAACCCATTAAGGGCCGTTCCGTTGTCGCCAAAGAGTTCTTCTTTTTTATCGATGATGCCATTTTTATCGCGGTCCATTGCCAGAAAAAATCCTGGGCTGTTGGCATCTGGCCAATATACTTTCCCACCTGGATTCAGCGGAAAGTCCGAGACCGTATTGAAGCTTGGCATTTTGTCATCAAAGAAAACCATCAGTGGCGACCAAAATCCGCCGCAAAATCCTGTCTCTCCGGGAAAGCTGATGAAAATTTCCACCAACGAGCGATCCGGTGCAACGTTAAATCCACCAAAGGTGGCTGTGATATCCCCATCCTTTCCCATGAAAGCGCCACATCCATATGTGGGCATTTTAGAGGACCAACCATAGTCACCAAACACCGGACCCGTGTTGCAGTCTTGCACCGTTTGCACGAAAGACATTGCACCTAAGGAGACTGAATCTTTTGATATTGTGATATTAGCTTCATTATCGACAGTCACAGCTGTGGGAATTTTTGTTTTAAATTCCAGAATATTACCAAAGGCTGCAACCGAACCACCCACTGGTGTGGCCCCGGCCTTAGAGGAATTAAAATTACTGACCTTGCCATTAGATGGAACTCCACTTCCGCCCGCTCCGACTAAAGCTGCCGGATATTCTGCAAAAAGATGATAGGTGATACCACCCACCTTGATATCGATATCGGCGTTGATCAATGAACTCTTGGCCAACGGATTCGCAACAGCACGCAGATTCGTCGGGAAGCAGGAATTCACCAACCGTACAATCATGGTGCTTTTACCAGAGCGCGTGACCGTACCCGACGCTGGAGCACCCGTAAGCGATTCCCCGGCAGAAACTGAATTCACCGCCATCGGCACATCTTTACTGACCGTGATCACCGATTCCTGCCCAGCAAAGGCGGCAATGGAAAGCCCCCACACAACGGCCGCTAGGTAAAATGAGTTTTTCATAACGCTCCTACTTTAACTTCGCCTTTTGAATCTTGAAATAAATCATTTTTTTAATAACCGAATCACGTCGAAATAAAACTTTGCCCACACCATCTGCTAACAAAGAGGGCCTCTCAAAACTTCCTTTGCGATACTCCGCCATATAAAAATTGAAAGGTGGAAAGTCATAAAGCTCGGCATTTTTCTTGGTGTCGGGTTCGATATAGTACTTTACCAAGCGCGCAGCCCGCGCACGCACGATGGTCTGCCCACCACCCACCGATGGAACTTTCCTTAGAAAGTTATCCAAGCTGGTGATCTCTTCTCCCGTCCCAGGTTGGGTGAGATTAAACATTCCGTCGGCCTCTCCCGTCATTTTCTGTAAGTCATCACTTCCCTCAACCACATAGCCCAGATATATCGGACTCCGCGGAGGGATCGTGTTATCGACGACATCGCTGTTGGCGGGACGAATACGGCTGGGAGTATCGTAAAACAAAATATTCCCATCCCGCCAAAAACCCGGCCGTCCTCCGTTATTTTCATTGGAAATCCATTTTCTATTTTTCGCCGGATTAAATTCCAAAGTTGCTGGAGTATTGGGATCTGGTGGCTCGTCACCGACATCATATGCCCACATCGGGTCATAGGTCAGCAAGGCTCCCGAAGCGGCATTCTGAGTAAAGACAAAAAATGATTTCGCCCCATCCAACTTAAGAACCAATTCCCGGTCGGCACGAACTTTTAAAATATTTTCGGTGATATCTGGATAGAAGTCGTAAAAATTATTTCCGAAATCGTCTTTCACTATCAAGTTATTATAAGAGATATCAATCCCATTGAGATCCTTAAAAAGAATTCTCTCAGCCAGATTCTGGTCAATCGAATCGTCCAGCTTTTTGGTCATCTCCATTTGTTGCTGTGACATCTTAACTTGCATGGTAATCATAATAGAAATCACCACCGCGAACAGCGCAATGCCAATGGCCAATTCAATTAAGGTCACACCCTTTTGATTCTTGATCATCATTTGGCACTCACTAGAAAGTTATAGTCACGGTAGGGTTCACTGGGAAGCCAGCTGGTATGTGTCAGTCTTAAAGTGACGAGATACAAGCCGCGGTATTTATCATAGGGCTGTATCATATATCCGTATCTTCCCTGGCATTTTTCACATTGGCTTTTTTCCGCCACAACCCCCACATCCCAAGCCATGGGTAGTTCTTCCGGTTTCATAAAGTATTCCACCGAGGCTTTATCCAGATTGAAATTCACCTGGTACTTTTGCACTCCTGCCTTGATATTTTCAGCGATGTCCGCGATTTGTCGATCCGTCGCAGAATCCCGCAAACTGTCAGTGGTGGTTTTTCGAAGTTGTACCAGACCACCAAAGAAAATCAGACCGATCATTGAAATCAGTCCCAATGCCACCAGCGACTCAACAATAGTTTGACCTTGGTTATTAATTGTTTTCATCACCAACCGAGCCCTTCTCTGGATTGTTCCACGACGAAATAACGAATGATGCGACGTTTGCAGGTCGGAACAGTTTGTTGCTTTGCGGGATCAATCCCACAATCAGGATCCACGGCAGTCCATTTGAAAGGATCTGCCTTGGCACGTAAACTGATCACATTGCACGCCATGCGATCCGCTGTTTCTTGAATAGAAGGAATCGGATGCCAGATCGGCGACGGCAGTTGATCACATTTCGCCACGTTGCCGGGTTCCGTGACCGGTTTCAAAATTTTTCTTAAGCGCAAACTGCGCGTGGACTGTGGATGATAAATGCTGCTCCATTGAATCCCGGTACGAATCGCCTGCTCGTCGATCTTCATGGACTTACCAATGATGAATGTTCCGACAATGGTCAAAGGCTTGGTTCTGCCACCCTCAATGGTCAAGTTGTCACAAGTAAAAAAGCCCGTCACAAACGTCGCACCCGGTTTGATAACACAATTGCCGACAATCGAGTTCACGACAAACTCTGTACTATCAGTACTCCAAATTCTCTCTGGCAAAATAGGTTCGCTCTCGTGACCAGACTCATTAGGAACTGAATTATCCAAGCCTGCAAAATTCCACGAAGAGCGCGTGCCGCCGGCAAAACTTGTCCCCCAGTTGGCCGCCCCAAACGACTGTGAATTCATATTGTCATAGAAATCTTCGCAGGCTTGAGCAATATCCAAAGAATTACCTGCGTCATCTTCTCCCGTTCCGGAGGTGTTAGCTGTTGCAGAAAGACCTGAGGGTCTATCGATATGGCCTGCACTATCAATTGTATAATTCAAATAACCCACCAAGTGAGTGGGACTGTTTGCATCCGGCCAAACCGGGTTACTATTCCAATAAGTTCCATCGTAAGCCTTAAAACGAACCGAGAAATTCGTGATTTTATTTCCATCCACATCACGCAGATTGGCGGCGTTGGTTAAATTCACTGATAAATAGGCACGGTCCAAATATTCACGACCACTTCCCGTTTTCATTGGATCCATATCAATTGTAAACTTGGGAGGATTGTCGATAGTCTGCTGATAATCAGCCAAAGCCGCCGTCGCCGAAGAGACCGTGGCTTTGGCATCCGCATTTGCTTTATCGTTGGCAGGTATCTGGTTATTTTTTAGATCATTCATATGATTTTGCAGATCCGTGATCTTTTTATTCAGATCATCGATCTCCTTATTCAAGGTCGCAATTGTATCTGGATTCTGATAGTCCGCAGGCACCGTCATGACTGGAGAAGATGTTGGCGAGGCCGAAGCTGTCGCCGTCGGAGAGGCACTTGGCGACGCGGTCGCTGTAGCGGTAGCAGTCGGAGAAACTGTCGGCGACGCCGTTGCCGTGGGATCTGGACTGACCGTTGCTGTTGGTGATGGAGATGGAGATGGAGAAACCGTAGGACTCGCACTTGGAGTGGCGGAAGGTGCCGGGGCCACATAAACCGGTTTCGCCTGCTCCTTAGCAAGGTCATTTTTCTTGGTAGTGAGAGTCGCATTGGCCGCCGCCAAATCAGCTGTCGATTTATTTAAGTCTGATTGAAGATCATTTGTTTTGGAAGAAGAGCTTCCAATCGCCGCATTGGCATCATCAAGGGCTTTTTGCAAAGCCTTACGTCGATCTTCATTAACCACTGCCGGCTGCAAAGTGGCCTCACCATACTTCGTCAGATCGAAAACAACTTCGCGATAATCAGAACCATTCCCGTAAGCCAAAACAATGGATGCAACCGCTCCCGTATTGGTCGACTGATCGTACTTATTGATATTGTTGACTGTGATCGTTCCCGGTTTCCACTTATCAACATTGGGTTCCGGCATAAAGTTTTTTTGCGGATAATACTGATTATAATTACTGAGAGTGATTTTATACTTTGATTTCTGAGTATTACCGTCTGTCGAATCATCGACCATTTTTGCTTTGATCTTAGAAACTTTCATTGTTCCGATATCCACGGTCTTTTTATTATAATCGGCACAAATACGATTCCAATCGTAGCTTCCCGAAGGCAGTCCCGTGGAATTACCTGATAAGACATCAAGGCCCGCATCGGAGCTTCCGTCATTCTCAATACCATTTAGGAATCCACCAAAGACCCGAGAGTCTGACCAATAACGATCAGGCAAACCACCCATCGTTGTCGGTCCATAAGGCTTGCCATCGGATTTTAAAATCCAGCCATTCCCCATGTACATGCGGTCGGCGAAAGTCACAGCCGCGTAATGAGAGCTCGCCACTTCACCGGTATCATCTGGCAGAAAAATATTGCCGTTCACAAAAACCGGGCTGTTGAAAACCAAGCCGGGACTGTTGCCGATGTCAGTTCTGTTCACGTAGCGGTGAAGATTCACATCTCCTTTTTCAGCCGTTGCATTCCAATCTTTATCCAGATGCAGATCGCGCGGCAGAACTAAAGCAAATGAGCCCATTTCCCGTGGATAAATGGTGATTTGTGAGCGAACTTGCAACGGCACTCGCCCGATCTGAATCACTTCGCCATCGCTATCTAATAAAGAGGCCTCGGCCATGACATAAACTTCACGACCTGACTTAGGCAGATAACCACTATTCTGTGGGCGCGTTAAAACGATATGGATGCCTTTGACTTTGATCACTTCGCCATTAATTTCATTCACCACCGTTTTGAGCGCATCCACAATCGGGAATAAAGGATGGGCCGGTGAAACCGGAAATAACAACATCAAGTCAATTTTATCCACTCGCAATTTTGTCATGTCGGCATCATGGGGGCCGATGTTAGCTCCCGCGGCCACCATCTCGCGCAGTGATTGCAATTGCTCATCTGACATCACCAAACGCTCGACATTGCCGTCGTGATTCCAGTTACAAGCATCAATATTTTGTAAAAGTGTATTATTATCGAAGCAATACTTCTGACGAATTCCAAAGACGACGTAGTCCATCGCACTGTTTACGGCGAATTTTAGATTTACAACGTTTCTAGTTTTAACGATTTGTCTTCTTTGAGAAATGACGTAGGCAGAGAGGAAATAAAAACTGATGCCCATCACCACCATAGCGGCGAGCACTTGCAAAAGAGCGTTACCAGATCTGTTTCCTACTGACATAAAAGGCCTCGATATATGAGACCTTATCGGAAGAAACCAAAATCAACGCCACGTATGAACGTGTAAACTCGCAAGATTTCAGATCCTTGCAAGCAAAACCAATTTAATGAGAACACACATTTTTAGAACAAAATATCAAGAGTGGTGGGGATCATCACAGGAAACGCCCATAAGTTCGGTTTCTATGGTCGCCTCAATAATTCCAAAATCTTTCACCTGTTTCTTAATCTGGCGTTTCACAGCATCCATTTCAGATGAGGTCGCTTGCTCTCGAAGAACAACGTGTGCCGTGAATACATGATTCTCTCCATCCAGAGACCACAAATGCGCATGATGAACATCGACGACCAGAGGGTTCTGTTTAATCAGATCAGACACGGATTCAACGGAAGCTCCCGTTGGCGACGCCATTAAAAATACCTTCATCGCTTCACGCAGATTTTTAAAGACGTTAAAAAGGATCCACAACGAAAGAGCCACCGCCAGACCGGCATCAACTTGAGGAATATCCCAGAACTTCATCACCAAGGCGCCGATCAAAACCAAGACCCATCCCAGAACATCTTCAATCATGTGCCACATCAACATGCGCTCATTCAACGATGTGCCTTTGGAAACTCTGAAAGCAGCGAAGCCGTTGATCGCCACCCCAAACACCGCAAGTATCAGCATGCCATCTGCATGAACAGCCTGTGGGTAAAGCAAGCGCGGAACCGCTTCGATCAAAATAATAACTGAACCCACAATCAAAACGAGCCCGGTGATCACCGCACCCAAAACCGAAAAACGACGATACCCGTACGAAAACTTTTGATCACTGGTTTTGTGGGAAACCTTTTCCATGACGATAGCTATCACCATCGCCAGAGCATCGCCGAAATCGTGAAGCGCATCACTCATAATGGCGACGGAATTCGTTAGATACCCGCCCACCAGTTCCACCAAGGCAAACCCCAGGTTGAGAATAAATGCGAATCTCATTCGCCCAATGACCGCCCCATGACTGTGGTGATGATGAGCGCCGTGGCTATGACTGTGATGATGATGGTGGTGTTCTTTACTCATGCGGTCCATTAGAGCCCTTTATTGACCGAGTTTCAAGCTCATGATAGCCCTTTGCCCATGATGACACGCACTCAATACAAGAAACTTGCATTTGGGCTTTTAGTTTACACGATCCTGGTCATTCTCTGGGGCGCTTGGGTGCGCATTTCCCACTCCGGCGATGGTTGCGGCGACACGTGGCCCTTGTGCCATGGCCAGTTGATTCCGGAAGCTCAACGGGGAAAAACTTGGGTGGAGTACGGTCACCGCTTGATGTCTGGCATCTATGGTTTTGTCGTGATTTATTTCTTTTGGATCGCTCGCAAAATCTATCCTGTCGGTCATTTCGCGCGCAAAGCCGCAGTTGCAACTTTGATCTTTATGATCACCGAGGCGTTACTGGGCGCAAAACTGGTTCTGTTTAAATTGGTCACCACCAACGACACTCCTTACCGCGCCTTTGTCATGGCCCTGCACCAGGTGAATTCATTTATGTTAACTGGAGCGGTGGCCTTGGCTTATGCTTCTGCCGCCTTGAGCGACACCACTCCCACTCCCCTGGCGAACTACAAAAAATATAAATTGCTTCCTTGGATCATCGTGATTTTAGGGACGACGGGAGCGTGGGCGGCACTTTCCAATTCGCTTTTCCCGACGGACAATATTTTAGAGGGACTCTTTGCAGATCTTTCTTCTGAATCCCACTATTTGATTCGTCTGCGCGGGCTTCATCCCGTTCTGGCCGTCTTGGGTGCCGGTGGTTTGGCTTTGTTCTTCTGGTTAAAAGCACAAACCACTGAGAATGCACTGCTTCAGAAAAAATCCGTGCAAATGACTGTGGTTTTGATTGTGCAAATATTGTTTGGAATGAGCACTTTGCTTTTTCATGCGCCGACATGGATGAAAATCACTCACCTATGCCTCGCGCAAGTGATCTGGGTCGTTTTATTGCAATGGGTTTTCTTTATCCGCAATCCGCAGTCGACAACCCAGATTTAAGTCGTTAATTCATTTGATTCGGTCAGGCGGTGGAGAAAATCCACCTTCTCATTGATGTCGTTATACTCCAGCACCATCTGCTGCAAATCGTAATCGCGCACCATATACGAAGCAAAGGCCCCCACGATTTCCTCGGGAAGGTTCAGATTTCGCATGAACATATCGCGCTGAGCAGGATCAGGAATATGGGTATGAATCCAACGAATTAAAACTTTATGCAGAGATTGCAGGCGCACCAGATGGTGCGGATCCACGATGGTCTGCTCAGGAATAATTTCCGACTGACAGACGATATAGGGGGTCTTGTAATCCACAGTATGCTTTAAACGTAACTTGCCTTGACCCTGCAAAAAGACCAGAAGAGTTCCATTCACTCGTTCTTCGATAATTTGCGCGTAACCATACCCTGCGATTTCTCGGACAAAAGGCACAGGTTGCCCGGGAGGAACGGGAGCGACTTTGGAAGGATCTTCGATATAGCCCATCGCAATAGGCTTATTGTTGGCCACGGCATTTTTAACCATGGTCAAATATCGAGGTTCAAAAATATTGAGGGGTTTGGTGGTGTGCGGAAATAACGTCACATTGACCAAAGGAAACAAAAATACTTCCATGCGTGAGGCCCCCACAGCTTGTTTAAGTAGTATAATGATTGTAGCCTAGGATTGCTATGGAAAAGGTAGATGTTAAAATGAGAAATGTGGTGTTTTTCGACGGCGTCTGCCATCTTTGTAATGGCTTTGTGGATGCCGTTATCTCACGCGATCCACAGCATCGTTTTTTGTTTGCCCCACTTCAAGGCAGCACAGCGGAGGCACTTCTTCCTCCTCATGATCGCGAAAAACTAGACACAGTGATCTACTATGAGTCAGGGCGAATTTATCATCGTTCGGCCGCCGTACTTAAAATTCTTTCAGGTTTAGGTGGGGTCTATAGTCTGTCTCGACTTGGATGGATCATCCCTGGATTTATTCGAGACATTCTGTACAAACTCGTCGCAAAAAATCGTTATTCATGGTTCGGCCAAAGGGATTTTTGCCGCCTGCCCACCGCAAGCGAGCGCAGCTATCTTTTACCTTGAAGCAGATCGACGAAAGGTCGATCTGCGGCAGAGAGCTCTTCCCGATCAATCTCCTCAGCCTTAAGCCATTTTTCCCCATCATGTTCGGTTAAGGTGATTTTCGAGCTGGAAGTCAACGCCTCGTATACTCGAAGACGAATGGTTTTTGAAGGATAAGCGAAGTCCTGTTCTCCCAAAAGCTTGCCCACGGTAATAGCAATTCCGAGTTCCTCATCAATTTCACGACGAAGTGCTTGTTCGGGTGACTCCGAAGGCTCCACTTTGCCTCCAGGAAACTCCCAAAAACCTGCGCCACTCTGATCGGGCCCTCGACGCACTAGCAAAATGCGCTTTTCCGAGTCATTTTCTTTACGAATGACTGCGGCCACGACCAAAACAGGCTTTTTAAAATCCGCCATCAGAAACTCCTTCGAGGAAGACTCAGCATAAATCAGAATTGCTGCTTCCTAAAACTAAAAAAATGCTGCTAATATAATTCTTTATGATTGATACACAGAACTCCTTCTTTATTTTACTTATCAGCGGTGTAGCACTCTTTCTATACGGAATGTCCATTACCAGCTCTTCACTTGAAAAGTTGATGGCCGGTAAGATCACAAGCCTTCTGAATCACCTTTCTCAAAGTAAACTTCTTGCGATCTTTACCGGTGTGGGCCTGACAACACTGATGCAAAGTTCTGGGGCCGCGACATCAATGCTGGTTGGCTTGGGCTCAGCCCGAGTCATCAACCTGCGCCAAGTGATGGGCGTTATCATTGGTACTGCGATTGGTACCACTTTGACTGTTCAGTTGATCTCCTTTGACCTGACTCAATATGCTTTGCCGGTTTTTGCGATTTCTTTTGCGTTTTATTTCAAAGCCAAAAAGACAGTGTTTAAAAATCTGGCACTGGCCTGCATGGGTTTTGGATTGCTGTTCCTGGGACTGAAGTTGGTTTCCACGGCTTCTCATCACTTTGCGGAAAATCCGATGCTAACGGAATTTTTCCAAAGCGTTCGTGACAATCCAGGCTACTCTTTGATGATCTCCATCGTGTTCTGCGCCTTTGTGCAAAGCTCGGCAATTACGATTGGTCTGGCAATGAGTTTGGCAGCGGTTAAAGCTATCACCTTCTATGATGCGATGATTTGGGTGTATGGCGCAAACATCGGTACGACCTCCGTTGCTTTGATTTCCGCAGCCGGTGGTAACTACATCGGCCGCCAAGTCGCGTGGGCCCATTTCTTTTATAAAACCATCAGTGTGGTGATCTTTTATCCGTTCACTCAGCTGTTTATTGATTTCCTGATGAGCTTTGATACGACGGTCGCGCGCTCCATCGCGAATGCGCATTTAATTTTTAATATTATCTCTGCGATCATTTTCTATCCATTTATCGACAAAGGGGCGCAGTGGATTGAAAAGATGTTCCCGAAAGCCGCCTCCGAGGAATTTGGTACGGAGTTCGTGAATATGAACAACTACCAAAGTTCTGCCTTGGCGGTCTCTTACGCCAACCGCGAGATCATGCGCACCGCTGATATCGTGATTGGCATGATCAAAGACTCGATTAAATTGTTTGAAACCAATGATCCAAAAGTCTTTGATTCGATCAAAGATCGCGACAACAAGGTAGACTTCCTTTACCGCGAAACAAAAATGTTTTTATTGGA
The DNA here is from genome assembly GCA_039594295.1 of Bdellovibrio sp. GTDB lineage: Bacteria > Bdellovibrionota > Bdellovibrionia > Bdellovibrionales > Bdellovibrionaceae > Bdellovibrio. The sequence continues at coordinate 47,208 of JBCNNR010000010.1, read as the reverse complement.
TCACGCTAATAAATCCAGCACTGTGGTTCATCAAAATATCATGAATATGATCATGTTCCTGAGTGATGCCGAACGTGCTGCAGATGCAATTGATATCAACATTCTGGCACTGGCGATCAAAAAGAATGCGCTTAAGCTTGAGTTCTCGGGCGAGGGTTGGGCCGAAATTCGCGAAATGCATGAACAAGTCGTAAAAGTGGCGGCGATGGCGGTGAACGCTTATCAAAACCGTGAACTTTGCGAAGAGGCGATTCAGTTAAAACGGGATTTAGCGAAACTGGAAATCTCTTTACGCGAAAATCATATCAGCCGTTTGAATCGCGGCCTGAACACGTCAATCAATACCAGCTCGATCCACTTGGATTTGCTGAGCGAGTATCGTCGTATTGCCAGTTTGTTGTGTAACCACGCTTACAATCAAAGGACCCATCAGTAATGCTTCAGTATGTGAGCCCCATTGTTCTACTTTTAATTTCCAATATCTTTATGACCTTCGCTTGGTATGGGCACTTGAAAAGCCTTAAGAGCTCAGCGCTGTGGATTGCGATTGCTGTCAGCTGGGGTATCGCGCTGTTTGAATATATCTTTCAAGTCCCCGCCAACCGCTTGGGTTCCGAGGTCTACAATCTGCCCCAGCTAAAAATCATTCAAGAGGTCATCACCATGGTGGTCTTTGCCGGGTTTTCTTACTGGTATATGGGACAACCGCTTAAAATGGATTACCTCTATGCAGGACTTTGCCTGGTTGGAGCAGTGTACTTCCTGTTTCGATAATTTTGCCGAAGCAGTAACATCTTGATCACGGCCACAGTTTCGACAACTTGATACAAAAAATTGTCCTGCTGAAAGAATCCCAAAGCCCAAATACAACAGTATCAATCCCAAACGGTATGACGGCTGCACTAAAGCCGTTGTATGAAAACCCTCATTAGCCAACTCATGGCCGTTATCTTATTGTTAGCGGCACTAACCCCACCCACTGCGAATGCGCAGTTGGCATGTGATTCTATTTTCGAAGAAGGTCCCGACGGAAAATTCTTTGCCGAATTGACCAAGCAAACTTCTGTCACCGAATCTCAAATCCTAAAGGCCGTGGAAAAAGACTTACTGGGTGATCGCACTTTAAGTCAGAAGTCTCGAGACTGGGCACTCTCCTTTTTCAGAGAATTCAACATGAATCGGAACTATCGTGCGCAAATTCAGAAAGAAATCCAATATCGCGATTACAAGACAGCTTTGAACCGCATGGGAATCGAAACAAAGGTTGATCCCCTTTATGTCTTAAAGCGCAATAAGCATTACATCAATCTTGCATTCTCATTTGCCCTAAATACTACGGTTAATTATTTCTCGATGCATTATTTGAACACACCCGTTTTGGTTAGCATTCCAGGTATCAAGCTTTTTCATCCCGAAAAAATTCCGGATGGCGTATTAGAGGAGTTATTAACTCGTCCCGACGCTGGGATACGCACGCGCGAATATTTCAGGCAACGCTTTCAACATGGCACTGAGTTCGCTCTGCAACGCACTTTATCCATTTTCAGTATCTCGGTAATTGCTTACCTTCTTATTTTTTACAACAAAGCCGTCATGGATCCTACTGGATACATGCTTGATCAAATGAATAAAACTGGCGACAGCCTTATAGTGATTACATACGAACTCAATCTTGAAACACTCAGAGCTCTGGAAGCGAAAAAAGTTTCATTCGAGCAATCCGGTCAGCTGGAAAATATCACGAAAGCCGATGCTTTAATTATGAGCATTAAAAATCAAAATGCAGGTCTATTAGAAGAAATAAAAAAACAACAAAACTAATAAACGTACTATCAAAAGAGGAAATAAAATGAAAAAAATTATCGCGCTTACAATCGCAAGTGTTATGTTAACTCAAACAGCAATTGCTTCGAGCCCTCCCATCTACCCAGCTACAGCTGAAGCTAACTCGAGAGCTATATCCGAGTTCGTGACTGCTCAATCGCAAACTATCACTGATATCATTGCCGAAGGACAGACGCCTGAATCTGAGCAAAAAGCTAAACAACTTCTTGAAGAGATGAATAAGTTCTCCCCCGAAATGCGACTCTCTTTGATCAAAGAAACGATTAATCGCCTCAACGACATTGAGAAAAATCTAATGGCGAGCCCGTCTGTTGATATAACTTCAAATATGTACGGTTATGCCATAGGCACCCTACTTGCTGGTTCCTTCAATTTAGCAATTATGACTGCTGTCTTTAAGAGCCAAGGAATAAGTATTGTGAACCGCGCATCGGTGGGATTTTCAGCAGGCATTATTGCGTTATCGATGTCATTCGTAGGCGCTGGATTGCTAACTAAAGATATTACACAGAAGAATATTGACGATGTAAAAGCAACGGCAAAAAAATTAGCAGCGCAATTGCTCCAACTAAAAACTGCGACTGAAAACCAGATAAATGCTGCAGCCATTATAAATTAATTAGGAGGGGCTCACACACTGGACTCTCATTTCGGGACTAAAATCCAGCTGTCTGGTTTTTAGTCCCATTTCAAGATACAATAGGACTATGAAGTTTATCCTGATACTCGAAGATGACGAGAGAACAAGTCAGGATCTATATGAAAGCCTAAAAAGTATAGATCCTCAGCTTGCTATTCGCTTCTTTAAGGACCTGGGTAGTTTTCATGAATTTCTGAAAGTCGCTGTCCACGAAGGCCCTAAAGCCCTCGCCAATGCGGGCAGCAAACATCCCTCTGATCTATCCGATAAAACCGAACCCTCCGTCGCTGATGAACTGCGCCTGGTGATCGCCAAGGATGAATTCCTGGGAACGCAGAATATGGGCTTGGTTCGCCGTGCCCGTGATTTTTTTATTCGTAAAAAAATGTGTGCAGAACAAGAGCCGACAGCCTTGATCTTGACTGCCTTTGAAAGTCCCACTTTTGATATCAAACTGGCTGAAGACCGCATCATTAATAATGTTCTTTATAAACCCTTTGATAAATTGATTATCAAAGAGCACTTACAATATGCCCTGACGGGGCACCACCCCGTCACCAGCTCGACACTGACTGCAGCGAAAATCTCTGCCACCATCGAGATGTTGAAAGACATCCAATTTCAATCACTTTCTGAAATTGGTTTTACGAGTTTAAACAATCACGAAATCAAAATCGGCGCGATAACCAAGTATTATAGCGATGCGTTTTCATCAGATAGCAAGAAAAGCTTATTAGCCGTCTGTGTCGCCTGCAAAGAAATTTCCATTAAAGAATATCTCTGCACATTCCAATTTGTCGGCGCAGACCCTGCGCAGATTGCAAAAATCCGTCGCGATATTTTACAAAACAAGAGCCATCAAACGCTGGATTTGCAGACTCCGATGGGGAATTTAAAAACCCGCATTATTCTGTTGAATGACGATGATCAGCTGGATATTGAATTTAAAACCATGCTCACTCAACGCTTTCAAAACGTGGAAGTCTTTAGCTATAAAAGCCATGGTCAATTACTCTCGGACCTGCAAGACCTGGATAGCAAAGAGCGACAAAACCCTCCGATCAATCCTGATTTAGTGATTATCAATTATCACATGCTGGACATTGAGAAAGAGAAAACCTGGAATGCGCTGGTTGAGAAAATGAAAGACCGCGCAAAAAAGCACAGTACCGATTGGAAAGAAACTCCGCCCCTTATTGTTCTTTCGCGAACTAAAATTGCCGCTCCGGAAGTGACCGACATGAGTCGCTGGTGCAAAGATATTTACTTCACTCCACTGGATAAGCTGTATATCACAAAAAAGCTGATTACTAATTTTGCGATTACCACGGTGGAACCGACATCGCTTCCGTATATCAAGGCCTTCATCGACGCCAAAGTGGCCAACCCTGTTGAAATCACACAAATTTCAGAAGCTGGCGTGGTGATGAAATACCACCGTGCCATTAGCATTGGAGCCTTCAGGGAGTTCATCTTGTGGCGCGCACAAGAGCATCAAAATCCCGAGATCATTGCGACGGTGAACTATTCCGAAGAAAACAAAACCGACGAAGGATATTTAAATCACTTCGTCTTTTTTGGAATGAAAGATGCTTACCTGAAGCATATTCGTCTGTGGTTGGTGGATGCCTATATCAAAACCAAAGAAAAAGATTCCGCCTAAACCTTGCTCTTTTTTAGAAGTAAGGAATTACTTACAACAGATACGGAACTCATCGCCATTGCCGCTCCTGCAATTACAGGATTGAGCATCCCCAAAGCCGCCAATGGAATTCCCAGCGTGTTATAAATAAACGCAAAGAATAAATTCTGGCGGATTTTTTTAAGAGTCGCCCTGGATAGATTCACGGCATGTACAATTGACATCAAATCATTGTTCATCAACGTCACATCAGCCGTTTCGATTGCAATATCAGTCCCCGACGACATGGAAAAACTCACGTCCGCCATGGCCAATGCGGGTGCATCGTTGATACCGTCACCAACCATTGCCACCACATTTTTTTTACGTTTTAAAGTCACGATGACATTGGCTTTGTCCGAAGGCTTCACTCCATGTTTAAATTCCGTGATTCCCACCTGGCGGGCAATTTCTCGAGCGGTGCCTTCATTGTCTCCCGTTAACATCATGACAGTGATACCTAAATCTTGAAGGGCCTTAATCGCGTGAATCGAAGTTTCACGCACACGGTCCGCGACGGCAATAAATCCCAATGTCCCCTCATCCGCGGCCAACATCATAACGGTCTGACCTTTTGTTTCATGCTCTTGAAATTTGAGCTGAGAACTCTGGTCACCTAACACCCACTGTGGTCGTCCCAGACGATAGCGAATTCCTTTAATTGTCCCCTCAACTCCTTGTCCGGTGATGGATTTAAAATCACTCACACTGAACAGTTCAAAGCCCTTGTGAGCCGCTTCAGAAACAATCGCATGTGCCAACGGATGCGAAGATCCATGCTCCAGGCTTGCCGAAATTTTCAAAACGTCCTCGACACGATGTCCATCACCCGCTACGACTTCAGTCACAACAGGACGACCTTCGGTGATGGTTCCGGTTTTATCTAAAACTACGTATTTGATTTTTTCTGCTTGCTCCAACGCTTTGGCATCTTTAAATAAAATTCCATAGGGAGCAGCCTTACCAATCCCTACGACAACAGCGGTCGGAGTCGCAAGACCTAAAGCACACGGGCACGCGATGACGAGCACTGACACTGCCGCAATAAAGGCGGCCTGCAAATCACCGCTGATCAACCACGTTGCAAAAAAAGTCAGGATGCTGATTGCCACGACGACCGGCACAAACACCGAAGAAATTTTATCTGCAAGCCTTTGAATAGGTGCCTTCGAGCCTTGAGCCGCGGAAACGATACGAATAATCTGTTCAAGTTGTGTTTTTGAACCAACACTGGTCGCGCGCACCTGAATGACGCCGTCTTGATTCAAAGTGGCGGCATAAACGTGATCCTGGACTTTCTTTTCAACCGGAAGACTTTCTCCGGTTAACATGGATTCATCAACGGCTGAAGATCCCTCCACCACGACACCATCAACTGGAATGGACTCTGCGTTTTTAACCAAGACAATGTCCCCGACCCCCACATGCTCGATCGAGGTCGCAATCCACTCACCACCTTTTAAGACCATGGCGGTTTTGGGCTGCAAACGAATCAAACTTTCAACCGCTTCAGATGTTTTACCTTTCGCTCGAGACTCCATTAGTTTTCCCAGCAAGACCAGTGTGATCACGGCCGTGCTGGCTTCAAAATAGACATGCTGCTCATGCCAATTTAAAATCGTCACCACCGCACTTAACAAATAGGCCATGGTCGTTCCCAAAGCTATCAGGACATCCATATTGGCACTTTTGCTTTTTAAAGCATAATAAGATCCACGATAAAAGCGCCAACCAATCCAAAACTGAACCGGTGTTGCAAGAATCAACTGCAACCATCTTGGTACAAATTCATGATGCCCGGAAAACATCACGCCCATTTCTATTAAAAATGGAATGGTCAAAATCACAGAAACAGCAAAATGCAGTCGATCCCTGCGATATTCCGCCGCCGCCTCTTTTTTGAAAGCCTGGGCATCTGTGGCCGAATTCATTTCAAAAGCTTGATACCCCACACTTTGCACCGCTTTGATCAAGTCTTCAGGCAAAATATCAGAGCCATACTCCACATGGGCTTTTTCCGTCGCAAAATTCACGGATGCTGTCACTGATGGCAGCGCATTTAAGGTCTTTTCGATTTTTGCGGCACAATTCACACAAGACATCCCCACCAATTGAAGATCTGCGACTGAATTTGATGATGCTGATGTAGGTGATTCCATAACTTCTCCCTGCTGTCATTATTAGGGCACAAGGTCGGGGTTTGTGACATCTTCCTATACAAAAAACAGGAAATGTCCTGGATCAAATTGAGAACAGAAGGTCCAGGAACAATATAAACACATAATTAATTAAGTTGAACGGTTAAAATCCGAAAAAGAATTATATGAAAACACGCCTGATTTCACTGACATCGCTAGTTTTTCTGAATTTAACTTCGTTTGCCCATGCTGATTGGATGCAAGAGCAGGAAATGCCTTTCACCATCGTCAACAGTTCAGATGATGTCGTCGTCGATAAGAATGGATATTACGAGTCCACTTTGGAATCTGAAATGAAAGTGATGAATGAAAAAGGTCGCAACGAGCTGGTCTTACAAACCATTCCCTTTGCACCCGACGCAGCAACAGTCACCTTCATAAAAGCTTCCACTTTAACAGACGGAGTGGAATCCCCTGTCAATGCCAAGGACGTCACGACCCGAAGTGCCAAGGGTCCGCAACAAGGTATCAACCACCTGCGCGAAATGGTCATTCCATTTAACAATATCAAAATTGGCTCCATCACAAAATACACCGTAAAAATTAAAACCAAGAAAAACATGGTGAAGGGCCTGTATCAACAGACCTATGTGATGGGGGTGCACGCTCCCGAGTGGGCTGGGCGCGCCAAAATCAAGTCCCTTCTGCCACTCTATGTGAATATCAACGATCCGTGGAAAGTCCTTGAATCCAAAGAAAGCCGCGAAGGCGAATACTATGTTTTTGAGTTTAAACAAGTAAAACCACTTTTCAAAGTTCCTCAAGAAGCCCTGGCGATCCTTCGTAAAGATCAAATTTCGCGAGTGGATGTCAGCACCATGAATAACTGGTCTGATTTCATTACTCCGATTTCGCAAAAGTACGAAGCCATTTTAAATACCAAGGCTTTGCCAGCGCCCTTTACTCGCATCGTGAATAAAGCAAAAAAAGCCGCAACCACGACTGAAAAAATCGATATAGTGACCTCTGAGCTTGCCAATGTCATGACTTATTCAGGCAGCTGGACCACGCTGGAGAAAATGTATATCGCGAAACCTTTAAAAGATATCGCCCGCACTAAAACGGGTGACTGTAAGGATTTCTCCTTGGCAACAACGGCGATGCTCCGAGCGATGGGCCTGGATGCCAAGGTCGCCCTGGTGCGACGTTCCGGATTGGAAGAATTGTCACGCCTGAAACCAGAGATCGCAGCTCCAGAATTGGTGAATCCATCCCTGTTTAATCACGCCATCGTCAAAGTCAAAGACGGCGACAATATTTTATGGGTCGATCCCACCAATATGGTGAGCAATTCAAGTTATGTTTTCTCGGACATTGCAGGCTCCCACGCGATCGAAGTGAGCGACAAAGCCAAGGCTCTTGAATACCTTCCCTATCCGAAAGCTGGCGAGTCCCTGCTGACTTTTGATAAAACCATCAAAATCAATCAGGACAATACTTCAGATACCACGACAAAATTTGAAGCCACGGGTGAGTACGCGAAATACATGATCGAAGCCTCTTTGACCACCAGTGAAGATGCAGGCAAGAAAACCATGATGACCTACCTTCGTTCCAATCCAGAAAATGCCAAGGGCATGTACGAGGGAATTAATTTCCGCAATCGCATCGTCAATAAAGTTGCGGGCACACAAAAAACCATCGGTGAAGAACTTACGACTTGGCACGACCAGAAACTTTACTTGGATACGGGATTCCCACAAACGGTCCTTTACACCATGGCCTTGATTGGTTACCGCGTAACCGATGCCAATATGATTGCCCGTTATTCAGAAAAATCAGTCACCCATGTAAAAGGTTTTGATTTCGTGGGTTATCAGGAGGGTTGTTCTATCTACACTCCGTGGTATAAGATTTCTCGCGATTTCATCAAGGAAGATGGCGGCTTTAAGATCGTCGATGACATTTCCTTTAACGAAGTTCGCATCTCGGCAAAAGATTTAAACTCTGACAAATTTCAATATATGACCAGCGAAATTCCGGAGTGTTTTAAAGGCCGTCAAGTCTTAATCAATCCTATTGCGCCCGCAGCAACATTGCAAAGCCGTCTGGATGATTATTCAATCACCAAGGCCAATGATAAGTTGGATATCGGTGGACCTAAATCAATTCAAGGGGCCCACGACGCCTACCATATTGCGAACCAAATCTTGGACAGAGATCCGGAAAATAAAGACGCCCTCTTGGTCAAAGCCCGCGCTCTTCGCCGTATCAATTACATTCATAACGGCGTTGATCGCAAAGAGTATCTGGATTTAGCTTCGGAGATCGTGGACAAGCTTAATAGCAACTATCCGAATGATTCAAAAGTTTTGCAGCAAAAAACGTGGATTCTTTTATCCCGTGAAGATAAATCGGCTCTCTCCAATACCTTTAATCAAACGTACAAAGCGTCTCAAAAAGACTTCGATTTGTACTATTTGGGTGGACGAGTTCTGGAAGAGTTGAAACAAACTCAAGCAGCCATCGGGTCCTATAACAAGGCCTTGGAAATTGCACACAATAACGCGGCTAAAGCGAGTGCCGGTGCAGCCTTAGGTGAATTGCTTATTCAACAAGGCAAAGTTGAAAACGGTATTGCCTTTTATAAATATGCTATCAAAGCCGATCCAGGCAATTCCTGGTTGGCGGGAAATTTCACGGCTTACATCCAACAACTAGGGCGTTGGGATGACGCTATTTCCGTTGGCGAAGAAGTCGTCAAAACCAATCCCTATGGAATGGCTAAGAAAGTATTAGCTGATGCTTATGCTGGAAAAGGTTCGAGCCTTCGCAAACAAGCCGCTAAAAATCCCCTGGAGCAAGCCAAAGCCCTGGATACGGCAGAACAGCTTTACGCCAAAGGTCTTTCACACTCCCCTGACAACGAGAAATGTTTGAAGGGTCTGGCAGAAGTCTACTTTGCAAGAGCCATGACGGATTTTAATCCCATGACGGCGCAAAAATCATTACGTTACATCGACAAAGCCCTGGCCGGAAAAAAAATCAGCGCAGAGACTTTCGGCCCGATGAAGAATACACTGAATCTGATCATTGCTGGAACTTTACGTTCGATGTCTAAGGATAAGGCCGCGGCTATGGTTGAACAAATGGGGAATTCATCTCCGACGGTGGCAGAGCACGCACCACAACCTCCTACGACATCCCCGACAGTGGTCGTCGTTACTCCTAATAAGACACCAGCAAGCGTAGGCGTGACACAACCAGCGCCGCCTACTGCGACAACAGCTGTCACGACGAGTCCCCCAGTAACGCCACCGGCTGTACCGGCAACGGCGCCTTCACCACAAACTCCCGTGGCAGTTCAACCAGCTGCTGCAAAGGCTCCGGCAACAGCTCCCGTACAACCACCTGTTGTGAATACGCCGCCAGCTAAAGCGGCGGCTGCAACAACTCCGTCGACTCCGACAGTGAATGCACCACCGCAACCCGTGACAGCCGAGCCACCAACGAAAGCACCGGCGAGTGTTGCTCCGGCCACACCGGCGGTACCTTCAACACCGACGCCACCGACAGCAAATTCCGCACCTGCCGTGCCGGCCCCAGCGACAAGTCCTGCTAAGTAAAAAATGATGTCACAAACAAGGCTCCTGATTCCTATTAGGAATTGAAGGAGCTTTTATGCTTAAAAAATCATTCCTGACATTTCTTATTGCAATGGGACCCTTGATGACTTTCGCCCATGGCGAAGATCAACCAGGACCTAACGGTGGTCATGTGAAAATGCCGGGGCCCTTTCATACAGAGCTTGAAATTGACTCTGTCCAAGGCGCACATATCTTTTTATTGGATCTGAATTTTCAAAATCCCACAATTAAGGATTCCTCAGTCACAGCGGTCTTTGAATCCAAAGGAAAAAAGGTCGACTATAAATGCGGAATCATGGGTGGGAATCACTTTCACTGTGTGCCCCAAGGAAAAATTGCTGGCAAAGGTCAGCTTAAAATCAAAGCGGTTCGTGAAAAAGCAGTCGGCAATGAAGTTATTTATGACTTACCACTGAAGCCCTTCGAAAAGGCATCGACAACGCCGGCAATGGATCACTCCCAGCATTAAGACGACAATCAATTCAGACTTGATTTATCATCATCTGCGGTTCTTACGAATTCGCCAACACTATGCGGAACCGCAGCGGAAATAACATTACGAATTGGCAGCTAAGGAACCGGACGAACTTTTTGTGTTGCCGTTACGATGGTCTGGTATTCTTTTTTGAAAAGAGTCATCAGATCTTCGGCAGTTCTGCGTGGATCCACTTTCCAATCATTCAAACACGCTGTTTTGACCGGCGTGCCTTCATTGGTGATGTTCATCGCAAAATGCACCATCGTGGAAACGGGAGAGCGAGTTGCAATGCTAATGGAAAGCTTGCGATCTCCCCAATAGATATCATCACCATCGCGAATGAGAGTTTCTGATTTGAGTGCACTCCCCGCATGGGCTTGCATATAGTCACGCGCAATCGAAGCAAACAAACGCTGCAAAGCCACACCGCTAAATAAATCACGATCAAAAACTTCGATAATAAAGTGAAGCATTTCATCGCCCGCAATCACGGCATTGGCCAGCAAATCTTCGCCGTCCACCATATGGGAAAAAGGAATATCACAGCGACCGATCCAGGAAATAATCGATGGCCCCAAAACCCCGTGATCAAGATAAGCAAACAACGAGTGAAGCTGACTGCCATCGTAAGCAAATTTTTTCTCGATAAAATGCATTTCCATGGCACTTACTCCTTAAAGAGATTTTTGACGTCGACGTTGGCCGAAGCAAAAGCTCGTTTGGCGCGCTGACAGGATTCACACTGCCCGCACCACTCATCACCCGCAAAGTAACAAGGCCATGTCAGCTCCCATGGAACATCTAAACCCTGCCCCAAACGAACGATCGCTGGTTTATTCAGGTGAGCGGTATAACAACCGACAGTGACTTTGTTCGAAGTTGAAAATGAAAGGGCGTGAGTTGCGGCCTTTAAGAAATCAACGGAGTTGTCCGGGAATGTCGCTGCCTCTTCGGCATTGAAACCAGGGATCACAGAGTCTGCCCCCAAAGCCTCGGCATAGGCCGCGGCGATATTCAGAAAAATACCGTTACGATTGGGAACCCAGACTGATTTCGCCGATTCCGCTGATTTTTCCAAATTGTCGATTTCTACGTCTTTGCCTGTGGGAACTTGTTGATCATCCACCAACAACGAGGACTTGTTGAATTCCTTAAACCAAGTCACATCCAATACTTTATGAGAAACACCCAGGTGCTTGGCAATCTTTGCGGATTGTTCGATCTCTTTTTTAGCGGCCTTTTGACCATAATTAAAAGTCAAAGCCAATACCACTTGGTGATGGTGTTTGATCGCTTCAAAAATATTAACAGTCGAGTCTAAGCCCGACGACAACAGGACGACGACTTTTTTCTTGTTCTTCATGACATGGCCTTCAGATCACGAATCAGGATTTGAATTGTTTTTTGCCCAGCAAAGTAATTCCACTGCAGCTCCCCTAAGATATCATAAAAACCCGGCACCGTGTGCAAAGTTTCCACCTGACGAGGAGTCGGCGTAAATAACAAGGCTTCCATGGTTGCATTGCTATTAGGATCAAAAAGCTTTAAGCGCAAATGACCACCCTTAAGCTCGCGTTTGGACAAAATCTGAATATTTGAAAAATGAATCAAAGGAATCGCAAAACCCGCCCCGAATGGACCGACGAAGTCGTACCATTTCATCAAGTTTGCGCTGACTTCAGGAAGACTTGCCTGAACATCATAAAAGATCTCAAGAGGTTTTGGCTTTTCACGTAGATCGGAAAAGTGCCCATCCAAACGTGCAACAAATTGAGAAACTTTCGTTTCTGCGATTTCAAACCCCGCCGCCGCGGAATGCCCACCAAAACGACTCATCAATTCGGCTGCTGAGGACATGGCCTCGACCAGGCAGGCTTCCTGACCTTGTGGCAAACGCGCGGAACCGACGATCATACCGTCCTCTCCGACAGAACCCACAAAGGCTGGTTTGTTGTATACTTGAGTCAACTTGGTTGCGATCAAGCCCACAACACCACGATGGAAGTTTGGAGATGCCACGAAAACAAAGTCTTTATGAGGCCACTCTTTAAGTAATTCTTGAGCTTCCGCTTCCGCATCACTTTGCAATTGCACGCGAGTGGAATTGTTCTTCATCACCTGACGAACCATATCGCGAGCCTTGGACTCTTCGTCCAAAAGGAAAATATCAATCGGCAAAATCCCCGACTCCATACGCGATAATGCATTTAACTTAGGAGCAAAACGAATTGCCACATCCTGGCTGGTTAAAGCACGATCTTGCAAATCCAACTCTTCAAGTAATGCTCGAAGTCCCGCTCTTTTCGTCTCTGCGAGCTTCACCAATCCATGCTTGACCAAGACGCGATTGTCTTCAACCAAAGGCACCATATCGGTCAAAGTTCCGATGGTGAAGTAATCCAGAACTTCTTTTAAATCCCAATTGTTTTTAGGTAGTTCTGGGTGATCATGAAAGTATCTTTTCAATCCACGAAGCAGGTAGAAGGCAACTCCCGCTCCACACAAATAACCTAAACCACTTTCGCAAGTTCCTTGGTTTGGATTGATGATGACGTAGGCTTGAGGCAAAGATTCTGCTGGCAAGTGGTGGTCCGTTAAGATCACATCCACACCCAACTCGCGGGCCTTATCAATAGCGGCATGAGCCGTGATCCCCACGTCGACCGTGATAATCAAAGTCACACCTTGAGCTTTAAGTTCCTCGACCGCCGCCGCGTGAAAGCCGTACCCCTCAGATAAGCGCTTTGGTTGATAATGAAGAACTTCGGTAAAACCCAAAGCCTGCATACCGGTTTTTAAAAGAGCTAGACCAGAGGTTCCGTCCAAATCGAAATCGGCATAAATGCAGATTTTCTCTTTATTCAGATAAGCCTTCCCCAAACGCTCCAGTGCTTGAGACATCCCTTTTAACAAAAGAGGATCTTTCAAATCCACGAGCTTAGGAAACAACAACTTGTCCACTTCTTGGGGTTGCGTAAAACCACGCGCAGCCAAGAGCTTACCGATCAAGGCTGGCCATTGCCCCTCGACTTTTTCAGGTGTTGCCACCTCGGTATCAGATTCTCTTAACTTCCATAATGGATTCACAAACTCTCCAAGCACAAAGGCCCCAGTGAGGGGCCTTTGAATATTTTAACTAAGCTTTCACTGCTGTCGCTGTTTTCTTGCCTGTTAACTTATCCATCATCAAGACAACCGGAGCTGCCACGTAGATAGAAGAGTAAGTACCGAAAATGATACCTACACAGATAGCAAAGGCGATATCACCAACTGTGCCACCCGAGAACAACCACAAGCACAATGCTGATGTAAAAACCGTTCCGGAAGTCATCAATGTACGGTGAAGCATGTCGTTGATCGCTTTATTGATGATGAAGGCATAACCTTTATCATGGTAGTGCGAATCAGTTTCACGGATACGGTCAAACACGACGATCGTGTCATTCAGAGAGTAACCGATCAAAGTCAGAATCGCCGCCAAAATAGGTACGTTCACTTCTTTACCAACCGCTACGAAGATCGCCAAAGTGATCACCGCATCATGGAACAAGCAGAACACTGCGCCCGGAGCGTATTTATAGTCGAAACGAAGTGCCACGTAGATCAAGATCACAAGCAAGCAATAGAATACTGCTAGCAAACCGTTACGTTTCAATTCTGCACCCACTTGCGGACCGACTGTATCCACACGACGGATTTCAGGATTGTTGGCAGCGAATGTCTTAAGAACAACATCTTTGATTTTAGAGATGTCCGTATTCAAGATCTCATTCGTTTCTTTGTCGTTGGCGCCTTGCTTACCTTGAAAACGAATGATGAATTCATCATTGTCACCGAAAGATTGAACGCCCACTTCACCCAAGTGCAATTCATCAACGGATTGACGAAGCTGCTCGATGGAAACACCTTTATCGAACTTTACCTGGAACTCGGTACCACCCTTAAAGTCGATACCGTAGTTGATGCCTTTTACGCCCAAGTAAATCAAAGAAGCCACAACCAACAAAACAGAAATACCCGTAAAGAGATTTACTTTACCGATGAAGTCATATTTGCCAGAAGATTCAGTTGCCGTATTTTTTGTATTATTATTAGCCATTTTCTTTACCGATCCTAGATTGACAACTTTTTCACGTTAAATTTGTAAACCAATTGATCCACGATCACTTTGGAGAAGAATACGTTCGCGAACAATGTCGTAACGATACCGATCAACAAGTTCACCGCGAAACCACGCACTGGACCCGTACCGAAGTACAAAAGAACCACAGCCGTCGCACCCGTTGTGACGTTGGAGTCGATGATCGCAGACATCGCACGGTTATAACCTTCTTTGATCGCAATCTTCAGACTGTGTCCCGCCGCCAATTCTTCCTTGATACGCTCATTAATAAGAACGTTCGCATCGACCGCAAAACCAACCGTCAAAGCGATCGCCGCGATACCAGGCAGAGTGAGTGTGGCACCAAATGAAGTCAAAAGCGCCAATACGCCCAAAACGTTCACCGCCAAAGCCACAGTCGCAACAACGCCCATGCCTTTGTAGTACATCAACATGAAAAGAATGATCAAAGCTGCACCAATGTAAGCACCCAATTTCGCTTTCGCGATCGCATCGGCACCCAAAGTCGCGCCCACACGACGTTCTTCCAACTGCTCAAGCGTCGCCGGCAAAGAACCCGCGCGAAGTGCTGTGGAAATCATTTTCGCTTCATCCATCATGCCGTTACGATCACGACCGCCACCCAAAGTGATTGTCGCCTGGCCGCCACCAATACGCTCACGAATGCTTGGAGCAGATTTGATGATTTTATCCAGAACGATCGCCATTTGCTTACCAGAGTTTGCACCCGTCAAGTCAGCAAACTTAGTCGCACCAGCCGCATTGAAACGAAGTGAAACCATTGGAGCACCGTAGTTGTCATAACCAACAGTTGCATCATCCAAAGCAGAACCCGTCAAATCCGTATCTGTTTTAAGAAGGTACGGAATTGCGCCCGCTTCCATCGTCGCAGCGTTTGCAGATTTTTCGAAGTAAACAACCGTTTTTTCCGGCAACTTACCTTTAAGGTCCGCATTGATACGAGTCACATAGTCGGAATACTTCATGCCTTCCAATTTGTAGCCGCCCGCTTTTTCAGCGTCAGCGATCAAGACTTGCAATTCCTGTGGCGTTTTTTCGTGCGATACGATCATGAAATCAAGTTTCGCAGTTGTATTGATCAACTGTTTTGCTTTTTCCGCATCAGCCATACCTGGCAATTGGACCAAGATACGGTTCGTACCTTGTTGAGAGATAGATGGCTCTGCCACCCCGAACTCATCGATACGGTTACGGATCGTTTCAATCGCTTGTTGGATCACTTTATTTTTGTATTCATTCAAATACGCATCGAAGTAACGATACGTTGCTGACGTGTCCGTTGTCCCAACTTCTTGCAAGTCTGCAGGATGTTTGTCGGCCATGTATTTTTGAACTTTCGCTTTATCAGCTGCCGCAAAATGCAGAGTCAATTCGCCCGTTTCAGGCTTTTCAGACTTAATATCTGTCACTGCTACATTTTCTTTGGCTGTGTCAGCTTTGATCGATGCCATCAAACGAGTTGTGGATTCTTTCACCACGCCTTCAACGTCAACGCCCATCACCAGGTGCAAACCACCTTGAATGTCCAAACCATAGTTCATTTTTTGCTTAGATGGCCACCATGAATTTCCGAAATTCACGATATTCGGCATAAACCAAACAAGAGCCAATACGATACCAGCGGTCGCGCCGATGGTTCTCCAACGAAGTCCTTCCATTATTTCTTTTCCTCTGTCGCTGTTGCTGCTTTCTGAGTTGTCGCAATTTGAGTACGAAGCATTTTAACTTTCACGCCATCCGCGATTTCTACAGTCACGAATTGGTCAGTGATGCCCTCGATACGACCCAAAATACCAGAAGACGTGATAACTTCGTCACCGCGTTTCAGTTCAGTCAAAAACTTCTGGTGCTCTTTTTGGCGTTTAGATTGAGGACGGATGATAAGGAAATAGAAAATAACAAAGATAAAGATGAATGGAACAAACATCTCAAGTGTCGATGGTTGCCCGCCCGCTGCTGGAGCAGATTGCGCAAATGCTGCATTAACAAGTAGTCCGAATAACATGATTCCTCCAATGATGACGCTAAAATTCAGCATTATTCCATGGAAGAATCAATAGTTATGTCAGTTAGCCTTTCTTTACGAAACGCGTTAAGCAGTCGTCACGGAACTCCGCCCAACGACCTTCCGCGATCGCTTCGCGGGCCTTTTCCATCAATTTCATATAGAAATGAATGTTGTGAATCGTGTTCAAACGAGAGCCCAAAATTTCACCACTTAAGAACATATGACGAAGATACGCTTTCGTATAATTCGTGCACGTATAGCAATCACACTCTGGATCCAGCGGAGATGGGTCTTCTTTATACTCACTGCGCTTGATGCTGACTTTGCCCTGCCATGTAAAGATCGTTCCGTTACGTGCCACTCGCGTAGGCATGACGCAGTCAAACATATCGATGCCCGAATCTATTGCAATAATTAAATCCGTTGGCGTTCCGACGCCCATCAAATAACGCGGCTTATTGGCCGGCATTTTTGGAGCCACGTGCGGCAAAAGCTCATGCATCAAATGAATCGGTTCCCCCACCGAGAATCCTCCCAGTGCATAACCTGGCAAATCCACGGAAGTGATTTGCTCTAAAGATTTCAAACGATGCTCCAAACTCAAACCACCCTGGATAATACCAAAGAGCAAACTTTCCTTGCGAGTCATCGCCTCTTTTGATCGCAGCAACCAACGATAAGTCAGCGCCATCGACGCTTCGATTTGTTCATTCGTTGCGGGATACTGAAGACATTCGTCAAAGGCCATGATGATGTCAGAGCCCAGATCCATTTGGATTTCCATACTCTTTTCTGGAGAGATAAAATGTTTCGCCCCGTCCAGATGCGAACGGAACTCCACACCTTCCTCAGACATATTGCGCAGTTTAGACAATGAGAAAACCTGGAAGCCGCCAGAGTCTGTCAGAATCGGACCATGCCAGTTCATGAACTTATGCAGACCGCCCATTTTTTTAACAGTCTTTTCACCGGGGCGTAGATGCAAATGGTAGGTATTCCCCAAAACAACTTGCGTACCACACTCTTTCAACTCTTCCGGAGTCATGGCCTTTACAGTGGCTTTAGTTCCCACCGCCATAAAGACCGGCGTTTGCACGGGACCATGAGCAGTCATCAAAGTGGCGCGACGAGCATGGCCCTCGGTTTTGTGAACCGTGAACTCACCCAATTTCATTTCGTTCTGTGTTTCTGTCGTCATTGTTTTACCATCTAGCATAATCAATTGCCCTTCGATACCCAAGCGGTGAGATCTCCGTACGAGAAGAGACGGAACTTTCTCTCAATAGCCCATAAGTAGCAAGTTTTTACTGTTTCTAAAGACGAAAAACCCGAGACCAAGGCGAGCAATGTCGACTCTGGTTGGTGGAAATTCGTCAGAAGTCGTTGCACGACTTTAAATTCGTAGCCTGGTTGAATCAAAAGCTTGGTGAAGCCACGAAAGCCTTCGTCCGCTGATCCCTGCAACAATCCACAAGCAGCGCTCTCCAGAGAACGCGTGGTTGTTGTACCTAAAGACCAGATCAATTTTCCCGCCTGGCGAGCCGCTTGAATCGTCGCCCAGCTAGCCGCGGAAATCTCGACGTACTCTTCATGCATGTCATGATCATTGAGATCTTCGGCGGTCACCGGAAGGAACGTGCCAAGGCCCACATGCAAAGTCACTTCGACAATCTGCACTCCTTGGGCGCGCAAATGTTCCATGTCTGATTTTGAAAAATGCAGACTGGCTGTGGGAGCGGCAAAGCTCCCCGGCTCCTTGGCCCAGGCGGTCTGATACCAGGATTCATCAGCATCCACTGTGTGGCGCTCATTACGCGCTTTTTGAATGTACGGTGGCAGTGGCAGTTCCGCGACTTTTTGGAAGTAGTCTTCGCCGACCACTTGATTCAGGGTCACTGTTTGCGGGCGGCCTTTTTCCTTCAGAGTCATCATCACTCCCAAAGGCAACTCCAGGGACTGACCGACTTTATACTTTTTGGATGGGAATAAAACTTCCCATTCCGTTTCTGAGTTTTGTTTTAAAAAAAGAATTTCCACATCACCGGAAAACACCCGGCGTTTGAGAACTCGGGTGTTGTTCACCACCAAGACATCACCCGCACTCATTTTGGCCATCAAATCCACCAGGGAAATTTCCACCGGCTGCTGATTTTCAACCCACATCACCCGGGAGGGACGTTGCGGTGACGTTGCCACCAGCTCTTCGGGGTATTCAAAAACGAGGTCTGTGATTTTCATAGGGAGCTTTCTTACCACAGCTCCACCCGAGAATGAAGCTCTGGAAGTAACTTTTACCTGTCAAAACTCTGGAAATTTCGATAGTTATTTCCCGAAAACACCCAAGCCATTGCGAAAGACTCCATTCTTTGAGAAAGTCCGGGGCAACTGATGAAAATGCTTAAAAAATGGACCCTTTTTCTTATTTCGACCCTAAGCCTGCCCTTCGCTGCCGAAGCCCGTGGTGCGAACTGTCCCGTATCCAATAACTCCTGTGAGTTTTATCACTGCATGGAGCGCGAACAACCCTGTGGCAAAAAAGGATATTGGCAGGACTTCGGCATTCCCTATTGTGAGCTTTTCGTTAAAGACGAAGCCAAGTTTAAGATCTCCAGTCAGCACTGGCTTCAGGATGTCCGCCTGTGCCTTCAAGAGCGCCTGCGCGAAACCGTCGATGGACTGCAATGTGGGGAGATCAAATCGAAAGCTATCAATGACCATGTGAGCTGTTATGTGGACACGGGTTTTTGCCAACTGCCTTTTAATGAACAATTTAAAATCATGTGGTACTTAAAAGGTGCCTTGCGTGACCTAAAAACATGGCGTGAGGCCGAGCTTCTTCGTCAAGCTTGCCAAATACCATATCTTCCTTGATAGCTTCCTAAATTAAGCCTCGTTACCATGACCCTTTTAGGAGCTCATGATGACAAGATGGATCTCACTTCTGTTATTGTTTTTCCTGCCGACCTTAAGTGCCGCACAGACATCCGTGCGCGGCCTGCGGGTCGATCCTTCTTATTTCTATGATCTCTATCCAACTCTCACCGCCCAAGAAATTGCAGAAAAAGTGATCACGCGAGCCGAAGAAGCCCATGTGAACACACTTTTTATATATGCCTACGTTTCAAATCACGGCGCCTTTTTTCCAACACAATATCCTCTCACCGAAGTGGAAACTCACTTTGGCGAAAAGAATATTTTCCTGGAACTTTATAACTTAGCCCGCTCCAGAAACTTTAAAGTCATCGCCGTTGTTTCACTGACTGACTACAAAACGGTGTGGGAGGCTCGACCTGAATGGCGTTCCAAACACCGCGACGGCAGTGATTACAAGCCGATGCCGCAAACTTATTTTCTTTCAGCCTGGCATCCGGAATACCGGGTGTGGCTCAAAGGTTTTTTGCAAGACATTGTAAAACACTTTCCCGAACTCTACGCGGTGGAAGCTGTGGAACCCACCGTGGATTGTTACTGGCGAGGCGAAGCGGACTTTAATCCCGAGGCTAACAAGGCCTACTATCAACTTTTTCCGTCGGGAGTTTTAGGTGATGACAACTGGAAGAAAGTTCGCGCCTTAGGTGTCACGCAACTCTTAGGAATGATGGCCGAAATCAGTCATGAAAAAAACATCAATGCCGGCGTTGTGCAAACCTGGCCCGCCGAATCCGATGGAGAGCTTTTTACCTCGGAAAAAATGCGCGATGCTGTGGGTTTTGATTTGAACGACATTTTAAGTTTAACAGCTCAGCAAAAAATTGATTTTGTGGTCGGTGAACTTCTGTGGCAGCAGTGGCTTGGAGAATATGGCACGACGGTTTTCACTCCCGCGTGGACTTTGCCCGCTTCTTTAGCATTTGAAAAATTAGTCGACGGTCGCAGTGAATCTATTATTCACATTGAAATTTCCCCGTGGCGTGGTCAACACAGCACGGTCACTCCAAACCTGGAGGAATTTCAACAAAGCTTACGAGTGATATCAAAAACTGTTCCACATATTGATGTCTATGACTTCAGCCAGATTGAGAATCGCAATGCATGGGATGAATTAGCCGTGTGGAAATAGTTGAGCTTACGGATTTTTCACGTTAATCTTTGTTCATGAACATAAAACTGCTTTTGACATCCAGCCTGATTATTTCATTTGCCGCGTTGAGTGCCCCGGCTTTCGCGCAGGAAACACCAGCGCAAGTTCCAGCGACTCCGCCTGCGGAAACAGCTCCAACAACACCCGCGGCCCCAGCAGAACCGGTCACGGGCTATCAAGGGATGCTTCCCTATATTCAAGAAAATGCAGCGATCCGCAAAGAAGCCAAAAAGAAATATGCGGGTGAAAAATCCCGCAAAAAATCTAAGAAATCCAAAATGAAAACCGCTTCCAAAAAGAAATCCCGCACCAGCGCCAGTGTAAAAAAATCGGGCGCAAAATCAAAGTCTGCCAAAAAGAAAAGCCCTGGTTCTCGCCAAGGCTCTCCGTAAAATATATTTCTAAAACATTCTATTTTCCTGAGCTACTGGGACTTTTCCCAGACTCAGATCGACCCTCAGTCGCAGGCTCTTCGCCATGCACATCGGCCGAGTGATCCATCTGTTTATTGTGAGACGCCCGGCGCTGTTCCTTCAAATTTCCATCGTAGCGTTTACTGGTCTGGCTAAATCCTTTGCCCTTATTATGACGAGACATAGGGACCTCCCTTTTGTATTACTTCCTATCCTAGCAGCGATTTTCATTCGGGAAACCGACCCCATGACCAGAATACGAGTACGACTTGGTAATCGTCATCTGGCATATAACAGAGCTAAAAATATTATGTCTCAATTAAAGACAGTCTGAACAAATTTTTTTGTCCATTCCCACTTACAAAAGGGAACATTTCTGCCGATATCTATATGGAACAAAGGGGATTGTTTGAACCATCAAAGAACGTTTCACAAGCAGTTGTTGCGCTCGCAACAGGGCTCCGTGCTCCTTATGGCCATCATTGGTGGCATAGTGGTGAGCATTATGTTCTTTGCATCCATCGCCTATATTGAAACTCAAGCAAAATCCATGTCCAGTGTTTCTAACAAATCAGACCGTCGTATCGTGATGGACGGTCTTTATGCTTACACGGTCAACGCGATCAAGCAGAGCTGGTGCCTTTCGTCGACATGGGTCGAGGAAATGAATTGTGACTTGAACCACCCGCGCTATACACAACGTCTGCTCTTGTCTGACGAAGCTCTTCTTTTCATTCGCAACTCTGGTTCCGCTCGCCCGCCAGATCCCATCACTAACACTCGCCTTGCAAGCATTGGCACAACAGTACAACTCAAAGACTTAACGGAATCACATCCGTTGTATTCCATTATTCAGCCTTTAAGAAATGATTATGAATCTGTGCAGTTCACCGTTGAGCGCGATGCCGCGGCGATTTCTGCTGTCAGAGGACGCGAAGTTCCAATTAAAATTACTGTGTTCCTAAAACACAAATCTGATTCATCCCTGAATCAAACGCTGGTTTCCAAAAACATCGTTTATCCCCGCGAGCTCAGCTATTTCGGCTTGGTTCTGTCGAACAATCTGTATCTGGCTTCAGGAACGAATGATGCCTCAAAAGGTTGGGTCCGCCTTGAATCTCTTTCAGTAACCGCCAATGCAGGTTTGCGCTTTGAGAGCCCGGTTTATGTCAATGGTGATTTAAATCTGCCAGGTTCTAATTCTGGATCAACCATGAGCAATGTGATTTTTGTCGACAAAGTTGTTCTGGGTGGCCAGGTCAAAATGGACGACAAACCTTACATGGTTAAAACAGCCGGTGGCGAAGGCTATATGTACAATTATAGCATGCCAAACTTTGCCGGCATCATGGGTGGATTTGAAAGAGATCCTGAACGCGATAAGGGTTTAGATTACCTGTTTAATATCGTGGCCGGCGGCGAAGCCAGCTTTGATGCGCAAAAACTTTGTCGTGAGCGTTTGATGTCTTCGTACGATTTGACTTTGACCGATGCCGCGCAACTTTGGGTGAATCCGGCGAGCTCGGGTTCAAATACCGCGACCATTAAATACAATCTGGGCAATATCGATAACTTTATCGAACAAAACATCGATGGCTACCAATCTCTGACCACAGTTTCGGGTATCGACTCTGCGGCACAATTTTCCAATGTGGTTGGAACACCAGTGATGAAAGCGCGCGTCTATTATAATGGTTTGAAAACTCCTGATGGCAAACGCGGTGCTCACTCAACTGAGTTTTACATTCCTCGCCAAGGGACAGTCACATTGTATCCGACGGGAACTTCAAATCCTGGAATTAAAATCACAGCAACACCGTTGGTGGTTGGCGGCAGAACTCAATATAATCAGGTGAATTTGGATTTCAATTTCGGCAACATTGATATTGCACCTTATATTGCTGCTTCGGGAAACACCAATTCTGCTCCGTCTGTTAAATTTGTATTTGAAGCCTATGACTATGGCTATTTAAACGGGAACAACCTGCGCACACCAGGACTGACATTCTATCGTAAATTAAATGGTGTGACTTTTGTTAAATCAGGTTCCGCAATGGTCCTCTCGTCGATGGACTCAGACAACTCGATTAGCTATAACAATTGGGTGACCAATTCAGGATTACTGACGTCGACCTCGTACCCTTATGACACGTCAGACGACTACGTAAAGAGACATAAACCTTCACCGACAGATCAAAACTTAGCGGCATTTGACGATCAATGTTTTGCGACTCCTGATCCAACTGATCCCAACACAGATAAGGGCGCCTTCCCGGCCGCAACTTGGGATACAAAATTCGAAACACAAGCACGCAATGCCTGGAGTTTTGACACTGATTTCGCAAACTTTCCTACACCTGGATACAACAACAACGGCATGGCTTACAACATTCCGAACGACACGGAATTTCATATCGATTCACTAGTGAGCACCTGTACGGTAGGCCCTGCGCAAACTTTGCTGGCGGGTATGTTTACTTGTGAAAAATTCGTGATTCAGGCGCGCACAACCCCGCTTAGAATCATCGGGACTGTTATAACCAATCAATTGCAAATTGATCCAAAAGCTTACCAGGCCGGAATTCGTTGGAGCAGCATCTATCACCCACAAGCGGTACAGGAACTGATCAATGCAGGCATCCTGGGTCGCGACAAAGCGAACAATCCAGTCAACTGTAAAGATCCGAACTTGGCACCTCTGTGGCAGTCCAATATCGGTATTAAAGATCGTTACGCCCACTATGTTTGCAACCCGGTCAGTTTGCGCCGTGCTGATCCATTTAAATGGTCCACAGTCGATCCGGATTGTGGCCTGCAAACTGTGAAAACTTCGACGTCAGTAAAGTGTAAAAAACAAGTGAAACGCTTTTTGATCAAAGAAGTCAGTCGTGGAAAGGGGTTGTAGAATGAAACTTAATAACAACCGCGGTTACACGATGATTGAACTCTTGGCGGCGTTGGTTGTCGGCATGATTGTCAGCTATTCGACTTATTCCTATATTACTTATATGGCCGGCATGACTTCGCAAATTAAATTAAGCCGCGTTTCGAATGACAACGTGCAAGCAATCGTCGAAAGCATTCGTTTTAACTTGTCCTTGTACCAAGTTAGTTTTGAAACCGACATAACCAAAGAAGAAGCGCTTTTAAAAGGCAATGTTCTGCCCTATGGCCTTTCCAATGGATCGATGATTCCGCGATCACAGTGCGCGACGAATCCCTGCCAGGCCTATTTTGGTTTTGTTATTGTGCCCAGTCTTTTCGTAAAAAACCTTTATCAAGTGGATTTAAAAGTCACTTTGCCAGCGCAAAGTAATGCCGGCGCAAAATGGAAGGAGGAGCAATGGAAAAAGTACACTTACTTCATCACCGTGAAATAAAAAAATCCCATAATCCCCTTCGCAATCGTCGTGGCGTCACCGTCACAGAGTTGATGGTGGTCTTGGGTATGGTTGGAATCGTGGCTTTAGGCAATGCTTCCTTTATTTTCGATTTCACGAAACAGTTAAAGAAAATCAACTCCTCTGCTGAGGGTGAATCAGAGCTTTCCAATTTAAGTATCGCCTCCGTCAATATTTTAAAAAAATCTTCGGTCAGCTTTAACAAACTCGCTTTGTTGGACGATAACAAAAGAAACTTCTTTGATTATTATCCTGATGTTCCGTTTGCGACGCTTCAATCTTATCAAAAGGGATTCGAGTCACGCACGTTCACCATGAGTGCGAGCAATCAAAATCGTTTCTTTTATCTCTTGCAGTCTGAAGAATCCGAATATGACTCTTTGGTATTTGATCCCATGTTTGCTTATGCGGTTTCTGCGGCACCTGCTAATCAAATGGCCAATGGCACTATTTCTTATGCGGGATTAAACTCAATTCCTAATCTCAGTGGCACTTCAGGTCCTGCAAAAAACGGAACCATGTCTCAGGTTTTCCAATCGCGCTGGGCGAATGGGAACTATTTCCTTTTAAGCTGCCCGACTTACTTGCGTCCGGTGGTGAATAACGTCGTGAATGTCATGACCGTTCCACGCTTTGCTTCTTACCTGGGCAAAGTTTCAAACAGTGACTTAATCCCTGCGGCGGCAATGGAAACCAAGGTGGGGTTTATGAATTCAAATCCCATGACTAATGCTGACTACACGGGCGTTGATAATTTCTTAAGAAACCTGCCTTCTGTTGGTGGTGCGGCTCCTTTTGTTAAAATTGAACCTGTAAAATTAGTTCGTTTTGAATTCCGTCAAAATGCGGCGACTAAAAAATATGAACTTTGGTATCAAGAGATGATCCAAGGCACCTATAAAGACAAAAATATGCTTATCTCTGACGTCAACACTGTCACGTTTGTCCGTAAGGCCATTTCATTACCGTTAATCAGTATGGAGGTATTGCGATGAAGACAATGCCAATTAAATCATTCCTAACAGCGACACTTGTGGCGTCCACTTCCTGGGCGCAAACAACACAAGTGAAAGCCTCCTCCACCAGCGTTTTGCCCTTTACAGGACCGAACCTGAATGACGTCGTCTTGGACTCTCAGCTCATGGCAACGGGATCAAGCACGCAAGGAACTACTTTGGATATTATCGTCAGTTGCTTCGGAACAAATTTACGTTCTGTTCCGAATCCAATTGCAGAAAATTCCATTTTGTATGCAAAGATCACTTATCTAACGACCTCTGGAAGCAAAACATTTGAAATTAATTTCCCTGCCACTGCGACAATGAAAAACTTCGCTTCCACAAGTATGGATTTGACCAGCAAGACAACGGTCGTTGGCAACGCCACAGAACACCTGCAAGCCCGCCTTGAAGGCAATATGATTCGCATCAACTTGTCAGAAGCAAAAACAATTCCCGTGGATGTTCTGGCGACGGGGACTGATTTTACGAAACTGACGGATCTGGCAACCAAATCAGCCTTCCTTAGCAACATCACTTTCAGACAAACTCTGCCAAATAATCCCCCGCCGACTCAATTCATGGCCTTTGATGGCCCCGTGTCAGCAGCCAGCAACTGGTATGCTTCGGAAAATGGTAAATCCATCATCATGCTGGCTTCGTTTCCGGGCGAAAACCACTATTGTGGCGGTTACTTCTCCCCGCTTGTTTTGAAATTCGATGGCGACGAAGTTCCAAAGGTCGACAGGTCTTCCAACTTCCCACTTTATGGAACTGGCCACCATAAAATTTCTTGGCCAACGTTTGAAGAGCAAGTTTATCTTCTGACTTTAGACCTTAACAACAACGGTAAGGTCGATGGCGGCAATGAACTTTTTGGCGATATCAATAATTTCCAAGATGGGTTCAAGAACCTGGCCGAGTTTGACAGCAACAAAGATGGCGTTATCGATGCCAAGGATCCTATTTTTGCGAAGCTTAAATTGTGGCGTGATGCGAATCACGACGGCAAAAGCGGTAAAGCTGAAATCAAAACTTTAAAAGAGATGGGTGTGGAGTCAATTTCTTTGCAATACGATGGGACGATGCAAGCTATTAACTCCAAAGCCAAGGTGGTCGGACCCGGCGAGTTCACATACAAAGATAAAAAAGGTGATGTAAAGAAAGGCCGTGTCTGGGATATTTTTCTTAAACTTATTCCATAAATGAGATAGCATTTTTTCTGGGGAGGATTCCATGAAAAAGCAAACTCAACTTAAATGGGCAGCTAGTGTTTTGCTTCTATTATTAGTCGCATTTGTCTCTGAGACAGGATTTTCAGAAGGCGGCAAAGGCAATCGCTGGGAGAGTCGCTTTAAAAAAGACACTCCTGTCGATGTGACTCCAAAGACTGAGAAAGACGCGGTCGATACATCAAAAAACACCAATTACGGGTCTGGCAACATCAATTGTCGTGATGCGTTCATTATCACCAACACTATCTTCGATAATCCTTCGGACCCGCGCAAATCACGCTTGAAGCTTCCGGCAATGAATAACACCAACGAAGCGGTTTACCCTTGTACTCAAGCTCAACCCACCATGTATAACAATGACGGCTTCCCAGTAACTGGGGGAGATTTAACTGTTCGCTGTGAAAACGGTGTGGTTTTCTTGAAAAACGCAAACTGCAAAGCTAAAACAGCGGCCGAAGATAAAGCCGAAAAAGAAGCAGCTGCCGCCGCGGCTGCGGCTGAAGCTGCAAGACTGGCAGAAATTGAAAGACAAAAAGCAGCTGCCGCTGCCGCCGAAGCCGCACGACTGGCTGAAATAGAAAGACAAAAAGAAGCTGCCGCCGCCGCTGCTCAAGCTCAAAAATGTCCGAATGGTTGCTCTCAAAACGTAGGTTCATTGACGACGGAATACCAAATTTCTAAGAATGCCACGGGCAGAAGAAAATATGCCGACGTTTACTACTGTTCAGCTTCGAAAGAGTACTACGTGAAGTACACCAATGGTTCGAACAGCTATTGTACGAAAACAAGTCCCATTGCTTCCAGCGGAAATTCTAAATAAACTCTCTTTAAATGGACCAAGTCGCGAGACTTGGTCCTTCTGATTCACGGATAGATGATGATGTTGCTTTTGGTCCTTTTCTCGGGACTTTTAAACCTTTCAGCCCAAATACTTTATCAAAAAGTGGTTTCCGTCACTTTGGGCGATCTCTATGCGACATTCATGCTGATCACACTGACCTTTATTACGGGATCAGCGATTGGAAATATCTTTAGTACGCGCCTGCGCCAGTATTTACCATTGCTGGAAATGCTGACAGGGTTTTACAATATTCTGCTTTATGCGCTTTTATCCGGGACTTTCTATCAGCATAATTTGCCTTCATACCTTGTGGTTTTGGGCTTGGCCTTCCCTGCCTTCACGTTAGGTGCACAATTACCCCTGTATAGCTATTACTTACGGCAAACTCGTTTCGCAGGGGTTTATGCTCTTTATCATCTGGGCGCGATTTTGGGACTGTTCACATTTGAGTTTTATTTTACAGAGGGAAATTCGATTCGTGCGGCGCTTTTAAATTTAGGTTTTGCACAAATCGCTTTAGGTCTGGTTTTAGTTTTTAGTTCTCAAGAAGACCGTTTTCACGTTCACTCAGCCCCTGTAAATTCCTGGAGAAAGCTTTTTGAAAGGCAAAATCGGCTTCCTGTTTATACAGTTTTTGCCATATCCACCCTGAGCTTTTACCAAATCTTTTGGGCTCTGAAGACGCAGACTTTTTTAACCGAAGCATTTAGACTTCAGGCCACGACCGTGTCCATGGCCGTTTTTGCTTGGATGAGTTTTGCCGGAGCCATGGCTCGTTTTACTAAACAGGTTTCTTTATATATTTTGGTTTTCTGTTGGGCTGCGGCTCTTCTTGGCATCCAACTGCTTTTTCCTTATTTGCCTATTTGGATCACCGACCAAATGAATGGCGAGATGGGCAATTACTTTCTTTTATCCTTTGTCTTAGCACTGTTTTTAACAACCCCCGTTTTGTTTTCAAGTTCAATATTTATTCGCAGCACAGAAGAACTTCACCAGCATTTACCCATCGATCAGGCCTCAGGTTATTTAAATGCCTTGGCCAGTCTGGGAAATATCCTTGGAATGATTTGCGCAACCTTAATGGCTGCGTTTTTTTGGAATCATTCTTATTTCGCAGCAGCGACTCTTGTCGCAAGCATCGTGATTTTACTCACTGCCAATTATGAAAAGCATTATGCCCGCGGAGCCCTGGCTATTTTGCTACTTGTTTTACTGGCGTATTTCGGCTTTCAAAAAGAACAACAAAATTATCTGTTGGTGAATCGTATTCCGAAAAATCTGCGCACCTTTCCTCCCCAGGAAGAAGTTCAGGTTTATTCGCAAGCCTTCTCCTCGATCATTGTTCACGTCTTACCGCCCATGGAAGGCCGACCGGCTTATCAAAGACAGTATTACGTGGACGGCCATCGCTCCCATGATATGGATCTTGCGACGGAAAATCTGGTAGGCTTGCTGGCTGCAAAATATTTCCCGACAAAAATTAAAAACTCAGCCGTTATTGGCGTCGGCTCGGGACAAACTTCCTGGGGAGTTGCTGCTATCAGTGATAAGACCGACTTGATCGAAATCTCCCCAGCCGTAAAAGATAATTTGAGTCATTTTAAAATTGATAACAATGATCTGGTAAATCGAAAGCATGTCCAAATTCATTTACAAGATGGCATGAACTTTCTGCGCGAATGTTCAGCGGGCCCCTATGATCTGATCGTCAACACCTCGACCTATCCTGGTAATTTCAATGCCGCAAAACTTTTCACCGACGAGTTCATCGATATCGCTAAAAAATGTCTGAGCAACGAAGGCGTTTACCAGACGTATTTCGATATTGCCACCGTAACCAGCCTCCAACAAATGGCCGAGTTCTTAGCTCCACTGAGCCGTCATTTCAAATATGTCGACATGATCCTGATTCCCTATCCAATTATTATTGCCTATGACCAGGATCGTCCACTGAGCACCAGAAATATTACAGAATATATCGGCGAATCGGATCGCCCGTTTTATCAAGAACTGGTGACCACAAAGTATTTCCTAAGAGATGCGTGCACTCCGGTTTATCGCAAAATCCCTGCACTTCAAAGTGCAAGACTAAATACTTTGGATCAGAGTATCTTAGAATCCAATTCCATCAGAAATATTGTGGCGGCATTAAATCCTGATTTTTTCGGGGAAAGAATCACGGAACATCTCGCCGTCTTCGACAAAACGACTTGCTGGTAGTAGCCTTACTTGATTAATAATTTTTTGGATAGTGCAGAAATAAATCCAAGGGGCCGGTACGGCTTTTTTCCACCAAAAGATTATCATCCGTCACCAATTCATCGTACTCGCCGACTTCCCGGTGAATGTATTCAATCCACGCCACAGCCATCATTTCGGCTGTATTGAAATCCTCAGGAACTACTAACTTATCCGGCTCCCAACTTAGACTTGGCAACAGTGGCGCAACGCGGGACCAATGGGCATCCTTCCACTCTGGAAAAGGTTCATTCTTACCCAGGAAGATAACGCCATCATAGTTATAGCCCGGCATAATTTTAGAGTATGGAAAGTTAGCTTTCGCAGTATGAATCAATGCTTGAATATCCGTCTTAGCCCCAAATAACAGCTGCGCATACACACCGCCCGGCTTTAAATGGGCCCGGGCAATTTTATAAAATTCATCCGACATTAAGTGAGTGGTCCCCGTGCCATAGGGATCCACGTTCACCGTCAGCACATCCCACTTTTTATTGGAAAGGGCGATGAAGCTGCGCCCATCTGCTGCGACATTTTGCAGGCGCGGATCTTTTAAGTAGTCATTATTTTTGAAAGTCAGATGCTCCTGAGCTTTGATCACCAACGGTAAAATCTCAACACCCGTGATATTTTTAATTTCGGGAATTTTGACAAACGCCTCGCCGGTCAATCCATAGCCCATGCCCACGACCAGGACATCATCGGCCTTCTCGGCTAATACTGCAGGAAACAAAGCCAGATTGTTTTGCACAACCGAGGTTTCGCCATAACCATAGGGCGCAACCAAGGAGCTGTAATTGTGGAACATGGCCCACCGCTGGATTTGCGATAAGGGAACTTCCTCTATCAAGGGTAAAACCGCGAGGTAGCCAAATTCATCTTCGGCTTCAAACAAGGATGATGGAGCAGGATTCAAAGTCAGGGGCTTGATCACGACAAATAAAAGGATTCCAAAACCCGCCAGCAAAACTTCCCACTTGCGTTTTCCTGGCATGAAAATCCACGCGCCTGCCAACGCCAGAACAATCAGGGACCCAATGAGAACTTTTAAACTTCCCACAGTCCCCAGCATTGGAAAAAACATATAGGTGGCAAGCAGACTTCCCAAAACAGAAGCAAAAGTATTGAAGTAAATGGCTTTGGAAAGACTTTGCGTCCGTCCCAATGGCGTCGCCATACCCGTTTGAATGACCTTTAAAGACAACGGAAAACACAACCCCAACAAGATACCGGGAATTACCGCTATCAAGACAAAGGTCACAAAAAAGACCCCATGCAAAGACTTCTGATAAGGACGAGCCAGATTCACAGAATCGGCAATGGCCTGCGGGAAAAACATAAATCCCACGGCAACCGATATCGCTGCAAACAATAAAATATAAATCATGCGCGGAAGTTGCTCAGAAAATTTCAGCTTAGAGAGCCGTGGACTTAAAAAGGCGCCGATCGCTAGCGAAATCAAAAGAGCTGCCAGGACCAGACTGTGCACATACAACCGTCCCCCCAGAAAGAGATGGGCTAAGCGAAACCACATTTGCTCCAAGCTCAAAACATAAAATCCACTGAGCCCACTTAAACCGAGCGCCCATATTTTGATGGCTTGGGGCGAAACCCCTTCAATTCGCTCCACCACCGCTGATGACTCGACTTCCTTTGTCAGCGGGTGCGAGAATTGAAACCGCTGGCGAATAAATACCACGCCGGCACCCAAATTTAAAATAAAGCCACAATACAAAGTTTCACGCAGACCGAAGTTATAAACCAAAACGGTATAAGACAGGAGCGCCCCCATAGCTCCGCCCAAACAGTTTGCGGCATACAACCACTGATGTTCACGCGCATCTGAAAATTTATAGCTCAGCACCGGGAAAGAAAGTCCCATCAAAAAAGTCGCAGGAAATACGAAAAGGCCGGTTAAAAGAAAATGCGAAATCAACGGCGGGCCCGCAAAGCTCCGCAACCAGCCAGAAAGAGTTTCAGGAGTCCCCAATAAAATTGAAAAACCACAGGCAATAACTATAACAATTGCAAATTCACAGTAAGAATAAAGCGGTAGCTTTTTCTCTGAACGCCACTGCAAAAGGCGCGGAGCCCACGCTGTCCCCAATCCCAGGCCCAACATAAAATGAGCAATCACGCAGGAAATCGAAAGGGTCGTTCCACCCAAGATTGATGAAAAAGTTCGAATCCATAAAATCTGATACAGCAAACCGGAAAAGCCCGTAAGAAACATGGCTGTCATACCCAGTCGGAACATTCTGAAGGCCCCCTCTTAGTTGCTTGTAAAGATGTTACCAATCGTCTAGCCTTATGACTAATGGAATTTTGCAATGACTAAAAGAGCCGAAATCACTCTGATCTCATTATTGCTGGTGACTTTTGCAGTGAGCTTTTTCACAAAGCCTCTTTTCCCTGTGCAACGCTATCCTCTCTTTGCCGATGCTCCGACTCACTATGAAACTTATCGAGCTTATGTTCCGCAAGGACCCGAGATTCCCTTACCTGACATTGAACTCCAAAACACTTATGATGGCGATCCCACGTTTTATGTCGGTCGACTGCCGAAAACAGCTTACAAATGGGGTCAAATTCTTTCTCTCGAAGAGCTTCGCCAACATTTACAAAATCTGCCGCTCGTTGCGGAGAAATATCCGAAACTGTGTCTGGATCGCACCGTCTGGGGTTTGCGGGAGGATGGAGTTTTTGGAGTCACTCGTTTTGAACGTTTTTTTTGGAACCAGGGCCTTCTTATTGCTGATAGCATCGAAAATGGAAAATGCGCTGAGGTCCCCCTATGAAGTGGCCCTCATCTGAAAAATATTTTAATTATTTTCGCCTGCTAATTTTAGCGAGCGCTTTTTTTCTGGGCTTTGATCAATTGTTTATCAAGTGGCGGTCCCTGGGAGAAATCAAGATCGTTTCTCTTGTGGGCTTTTTACCTGAGTCCTTTATTGCCAATCACTTGGTTTTTGAGGGCATCACATGGATTTTTCTGCTGGCAACAGCCCTGTGGTTTTTTCGTCTGATGCCTCGGGCAACATCAATTATCTCTGTGATCAGTTTTATTCTGAGCACTTCTTGGTATTTGCAAAATGAACCCTTTGGTGACCACCGCCAATCTGTTTTTTCATTTCTATTGATTTTGCTGTGCCTGCGGGAATTTGCTCTGGTTAAAAACTATTTCTATCGCACGGCGGGCTTCATCATTATTTCTTTTTATCTATTGGCGGGCTGGGAAAAAGTTTTTTATTCGGGCTTGAATTGGCCCAACGGAACGAGTTTGCAAATCTTCATACATTATATGGGATATCAATCCTCCCACTTAGGACAATTGGTTTTAGCACATCACTCACTCGCAATGGCCTTACAATGGATCATCTTGATCATGGAATGCGGAGCCTTTTTTCTATTTGGGCCCAAACTCCTGCGCTGGATTTGGCTCGCAGCCCTGTTGGGATTTCACATCGGCATCGAAGAAATCTTTGCCTACCGTTATTTTCTGCATTTTATTTTAGTTCTTTACCTCTTTGCCCTGCCCGACGTAATGGAGCTCCGCCATGCTAGAAAAACTTAAAAACCCCTCAAAGCAAATTTATCTTTTGTGGTTTGGCGTACCGGTCCTCTTATACCAGGTTTTAATTTCCAGAATTCTTTCGCAAATCTTTGGCAGTCTTTTTTTCGTGCAGCTGTTCTTGATTGCGGTGGCTTATTTAGGAACCGCTCTGGGTTCTTACTATGCTTTGCGCTGGAAATTCTCCCTGACCAGCAGCCATCTGTCTCTGGTCGGTTTAAATATCGCGCTTTTGGCATTTTATAAAAATGATGCCAGCCTTCTTGCCTTTCCGGGCTTGAGTCTTATTCTGGGATTCACGTTATTTTTCTTAATCTCATTTTTCTCATCACTTTTATTACCGTTATTTTTTGAAGAACAAAAACGCAATCAGACAAGCTCCACTGCGATATTTAACAGAGTCTATTTTTACTTTCACTTGCTGGTGGTTATTGCACTTTTAATGGTTGAATTGGATCTTTTGGCGTCCTGGGGCATTTATGATCTCTTAGTCAGCTTAACGTCGGTCGAGCTGATTTGGGCCGCTTACTGGTGGCTACAAAGCCGTCAGGGACATTCTCCACTCACTCGGCCTGTGAATTTCTCAGGTGAGAAGCTTCGCGCACTTCGTCCCTTGCTCCTTCCGCTGTTTGCATTCTCGGTGATTAGCGGAGTGATCCAGTCTATTTTATATCGTCAGGTGCAAAATATTTTGGCGCCGCTGGCGATTCACTACTCTCTTTATTTGGCAGCGCTGATATTAAGCTGGGCCCTGGCGAGTCTTTGGTTCCGGTCTGCAAACGGCTACAAATGGCTGGAGTGGAAAAACTTTAAAGCCAAATCTGCGGTCCTCTTACTGGCTTTGTTAATTTGGTCGCTGTTTTGGCCCGTGGCGTGGTCGGCGATGCTGGATGGATTTCACCTATCGACTAACTATGGCGAGGATTTAAACACTTGGGTTCATCGCGATTATTTGCCTTACTGGATTTTGGGAATTCGCTGGGTTCTGACTTTCGGTTTGGTTTTTCCCTTTGGCTTTTTCTTTGGCAGTATGCTGCCCCTGGTGCAAAAAGAAAACGACCAGGTCCCACTGGGAGTTTACTTAAGCGTCAACTCTCTGGGAAATGCCCTGGGGATTTTACTTTTCATTTCCTTCTTGTTTGAAGCCCTCGATATTTTCCAAATTTGGTCGCTTATGGCGCTGCTCTGCCTGGTCTTTGCGGAACGCAACGGCAAAATGAAATGGTTAACCAGTTCCAGTATTCTGGCGATGGGACTGATTATTTTAGCTCTTACTAAAACTTACTCCTGGGATTTAGGCAGCTTCTCGATGCGTGGCTTTGCACGCTGGTATGAAAGTTCCCACAGCATCACCGCTGTCCACACTTTCAAACACCGCAGCAGTCAGGTGAATTTCGTGGAGTTCGAAAATAACTACAGCCGCATGTACATGAATGGGCACACGTCGGTGAGCATGCCCAAAAGCGAAAAAGTCCCAATGAATGACACGCTGATGGGAGTGACTCCCATGGCTTACGTCAATAATTTTGGTGATTCTTTAGTGATCGGACTTGGTACCGGAGCCACGGCACTGGCTTCCGCAGATCTTTTCAAGCAAACTGATATCGTGGATTTGGATCCAACCATGTTGCAAGTCGCTGGCAGTCTGAAATTTGTTGCCGATAAACTTTTGCACAATCCTCAAGTTAAATTCACCGAAGCAGACGGCTTGACCTATCTGCGCACGACTCCTAAAAAATATGATCTCATTATCAACAATGTTCCCTCGCCCGTTTATTTTGCGGCTGCCAAATTGTGGTCCCGCGAAGCTCTGCAAGCCGTTTATGAGCGTCTTAATGACAACGGCATCTTTGCCCAGTGGCTCGATGGTGAAATTTCACAAGACTCTTTGGATAGCTTAATGCAAACCCAAAAAGATCTTTTTCATCGCTGCGACCTCATTATGTTGAATTTTGAATTCTATTCCCTGATTTGCTCAAAAGGAGAGGCCCCTTTACAGCACAAGGGTTACCCACCGAGCTTGGCAACTTTCTTTAACTCCACCCCTGAAAAATTGGATAAATTCACCAATGCTCTTCGCTTTCCGGGCGTCGCTATTGCCCCTTTGAACGAAGATGCTCCAATGAACACCTTGGATCAGCCCCATATGGACGTGCTGGTGGCGCAAAATCCCCCGGGCTGGCTGTATAACTCACGCTTTGATTCCGTAGCTATGCGCTATAAAATTCCCGAAGCCGTCTCCAACTATCCTGAATTCACTCCCACCACCCCTGAAAAGCAGGAAAGATGCTCCCTTATGAAAGGTTGGCTGCGTCTTCGCACATTTGAGCCCGAAGGTGGCAGTTGCGCAGAGCTTTTCTAATTGCCCAGGCCGATAAATTTGCTACAGTCGGCCTATGCAAAATAAAATCGTTAAAATTGGCAATATTGAAGTCGCAAACAATAAACCCTTCGTGCTTTTCGCCGGAATGAACGTTCTGGAAAGCCGCGATCTCGCGATGCAAGTGTGTGAGCACTTCGTGAAATTGACAGACAGACTTCGCATTCCTTATGTCTTTAAATCGTCCTTTGACAAAGCCAACCGTTCCTCAATCCACTCTTATCGTGGACCAGGTATGGAAGAAGGTCTTAAAATCTTTGCGGAACTAAAAAGCACTTTTGGCGTCAAGGTTATCACGGACGTTCATGAAGTGGCTCAGGCAAAAACTGTGGCTGAAGTTGCCGACGTGATTCAGTTACCGGCGTTCTTGGCTCGCCAAACGGACTTGGTGGAGGCGATGGCTCGCACCGGTGCTGTCATCAATGTTAAAAAACCCCAATTCCTAAGCCCTTCACAAATGGGAAACATCGTAGAAAAAATTGAAGAGTGCGGAAATGACAAGGTCATCTTGTGCGAACGCGGCTCTTGTTTTGGTTACGACAATTTAGTAGTCGATACTCTAGGTTTTAACATCATGAAGAAGGTCTCCAAGGGATCTCCTGTCATTTTGGATGCGACTCACGCACTTCAATTCCGCGATCCAATGGGTGCCGCTTCTGCAGGCCGCCGTGGTCAGGTGGCTGAACTTTCCCGCGCAGGTCTTGCTGTGGGTCTTGCGGGTCTTTTCATTGAAGCCCATCCAGATCCAGCGAAGGCAAAATGTGACGGTCCTTCAGCCTTGCCTCTGGCAAAAGCAGAGCCTTTCCTGCAGCAGATGAAAGCCATTGACGACTTAGTGAAAGCGTTCCCGATTTTGGATACTGAATCCTAATCGAAAACTCGCCGGATTTTTTTATTACTGGTGTTTAATTTTTCTTGCAAATGCGTGGGGGTTCTATAAAAGGAGCCCCCACACTTATTTTGCGAGGACATTGAGTTGAAATTACTAAGTACTTTAGTTTTGACTGTTGCATTCATCACAGCCGGTTGTGATTCATCTTCAAAGAAGAACACACTCTATTCTAAAAACGGCCAACACATTATCGGTGGCCAACTGGTGCAAGAGGGTACTGCCCTCGCCCAAAGCGTTGTGGGAATCTATGATGACAATGAAGGCTTCACTTGCACCGGGTCTTTGCTTCCCGGAAATTTGGTTTTGACGGCCGCTCATTGCATCGGCAAAAAACCTTCTGCGACTTACATCGTCTTCAGCCCTGACATGGAATCCATCCTTAACATGGGTAATAATTTCAAAAACTCTCCGGCGGTTCGCAAAGTGATCATGATGAAAGCTCACGAAGAGTGGAATCAAGGTCAGGCGAATGCGGCGATTCCTGGGAATGATGTCGGCTTGATGTTGTTCGACGGCCAAACTCCTGAGAACTATAAAACGGCGAAAATCTTGACCGACCCAACGGCGTTAAAAAGAGGCGCGATGACAATCCTCGCAGGTTACGGTGTTGATTCTGCTCAAGTGATTGATGTCGATCCAAGAAAAACTAAAAACCTTCAAGACCTGATCGACAAAGGCGAAGTATTCTGTGACAACGATGATGCTCGCAAGGCTCACGCCTGCATTCGTGAAGAACTGAGCGGACCGGCCATTTTAAAAGCCGTGACAGTGACGATCAAGTACAGCCCCAATGACGGCGAAGTGATCTTGGATCAAACTCAAGGCAAAGCTGCCTGCTCTGGCGACTCCGGTGGCCCAGCCTACATTCAAGTGGGCGACGAAGTTCAACTTTGGGGCGTTACCAGCCGCAGCGGTATCGGTTGCAACCAGGACATCATTTACATGAACATCCTGCACTATGCGACTTGGATTAAAGACACTGCAAAATCATTCGGTGTAAAATAAAAAAGGCGGCCACAAGCCGCCTTTTTCTTTTTCTGAACTTGCAAAGCTTATGGCTTTAGCAAAAATAACTCTTCCTGTTTGGTTTCTTTATCTTGGACTTTGATCTTCACGTCTTTTTTCGGTTCGAGCTTATCTTTAAATTGATAACCACTGGCCACCGAAACCAAATCCAACTGGCGCGCAAGCCCCTTGGCATCGGTCGTTTCTGCCGTGACATTATAACGTGAAGAACTGACTCCTTTAAGAGTCTTCCCGACAGCAGACACTCGCACAGTTCTTGAGCCCGCGTCGAAATCAATGGCAAAGAGACGACCCTGTCTTGGGACAATGGTGTTCTCGAAATAGGGACCCGGCTCTTGGGCCCAAGAAGTCGTCGACAATGCCAAAACGAATATAAGAATATTAGCTGTTTTTTTCATAGGGACTCCTCACTACAATTTGATTCTTGAACATCCCAAAAGCCCCGGCAAACCCTTTATTGGCAGTCTCCCCAATTCCAGCCTAACTAACAGTTTTAACTGGTTTTTCTCCTCCCCCTGTCGAGGCATTCGACAGTTTTTAGGGCGTCTTGGTAAAGTTTATGTGGGTCTGGTAAACCCCCGGAATAACGCTAAAATACTGACTTTATCAAAGGATCGTTTCTTATGAAGCTTGGCGGAATTCTAGCTCTGACAATTCTGATTTCAACTGTGGCGTGTACGCCCTTGAAAAGTCGTGAGCTTAAAGCCAAAGGCGAATCGATTATTGGTGGCGCCTTGGTCAAAAAAGATTCTCGTCTGGCGAAAAGCACCGTGGGAATTTATGACGCTGCCAACGGGGGCGTGTGCACAGGAATTCTGCTGGAGAACAATATCATCGTCACTGCTGCCCACTGCGTGCAGGAAGATGTCAGTGAAACTTTCGTGGTCTTTTCTCCCGATATGGAATCTTTGTTGTCGGATTATAACAAGCTTCGTAAATCCCCTCTCACTCGCCGCGCCAGTGCGGGAGTGGTGAACGATAAATACAAACTTATCGCTGAGCTTGAGCAACCCAACGATCCAACCCATGACATCGCCCTTTTAAAATTCAACGGCACCACTCCCAAAGGGTATATGCCAGCAAATATTCTGGAAGATGCGAGTCTGCTAAAAGAAGGCTCTCCAACCCTGGTCGCAGGCTATGGCGTGAACACCGACAATCTGATCGAACTGGATGTGAAAGAAATCAATCCTGAAGATCTTCAAAAATTGGTGGATGACGACGTCGTGTTTTGTGATTTCGATAGCACCACCAAAGAAACTCGCTGTGTGATGGAAGAGCTGGATGGCCCGGCTGTTTTGAAGTCAACGACCGTGAATATCGGCAGCTTCCCCAACGCCTATGAAGCGATTTTACTTCACGACAAAGAACATGGCCCTTGCTCTGGCGATTCCGGTGGTCCCGCGTTTATCAAAGTGGGAACTAATTATTTTGTATGGGGTCTCACGAGTCGTAGTGAATTGGGGTGCGCGACCCATAGCACCTATACAAATCTTGTCTCTTACAGTGCCTGGATCAAAAAGCAGAGCGCTTTGCTTCTTAAGCAGAAATAGGTCTTCAACTTCCCACCATGACAAATGGTCCGACGACATAGTCTTTCTGGCGGGCCCACGGTATTATTATTATTCAACCTATTTGTGCTAGCATCGTTTCGTCAAGCAGGAGGAAATCATGGCGGAATTTTCCATCTCTATTTATAAGCCGGAATACCATCAAGCATTCGTTGATTTGAACACTGAATGGATTCAGCATTATTTTCGCCTGGAAAGCATGGACCTGTTGCAACTCAATCAAGCTAAGGAAAGCATCTTAGACATCGGCGGAGAAATTTTCTTTATTCTCGATAATGGCAAAGCCATTGCAACATGCGCGCTCGTTCCCCACGGCCCTGGTTCCTATGAATTGGCCAAGATGGCGGTGTCACCCGGCTACAAGGGCCAAGGGTTGGGAGATTTTCTCATGGAGACGGCCATCGCCTGGGCACGCCAGAAAAAAGCGCAAGAAATCACACTGCTTTCAAATACACTGCTGGAGCCGGCCATCTCACTTTATAAGAAGCATGGTTTTCAGACGGTTCATCTGGGTCCTCACCCAGATTACGAAAGATCCAATATCGAAATGAAATTATCTCTTTAGAATAAACTCACATGCTCCAGCGATTTCCACGGAAACACTGGCAATTGTCTAGCTACGAAAGTCTTGATCTTCTGCGAATATTTGCGACATCACACACTCTGTTTTTAGAATGAGTGATATGAAAAAAAATATCCTAATCACTCTCGTATTATTTATCGTTCTCTCAACTTCGGCGAGCTTTGCTGCTGTCACTCCTTTGTCAGTCAGTATTGCTCCTCCGGTCCAATTTCCTCCGCAAGACTTTTCCATCACCGGAGTTCGTTTAAGCCTTCTCTGGGGTCACCACCGTGATGTGTATGGTCTGGATTTTGGTGTGCTGGGCAATATCACCGATCAAGACTTTGTGGGTATTGGAGTCGCTGGTGGATTCAATGCGACCTATGGCAGCACCAGCATCATTGGTCTTCAGTTAGCGGGTTTGGGTAACTACAATCAGCAAAAAACCAGTGTCGTGGGTCTGCAGGCAGCGCTTCTTACCAATATCAACGTCGCTGAGAGCAGTGTTTATGGTGTGCAATTGGCCGTTACGAATTTAAGTACGAATACGTCTATCTATGGAGCACAACTCGGAGTTTATAACCGCGCGAAATCGGTTTATGGAATTCAGTTGGGCTTGGTCAACATCGCAGACAATCTTCATGGTTTGCAAATTGGTCTAGTTAACTTTAATAACACGGGCGTGTTTAAAGTTTCTCCGATTCTAAATGTAGGTTTCTAACTGGCTGGCTGGTCTACACTCCGGCGTTGCCGGAGTAGAGTAAGTGTTCCATAACAAATTTTTTCGCTTAAAAACTACATCTTTCTCTTTGTCTTTGCTATTCTCCTGTTATCCCGGAGCGTGCAAACAACATGAGATCTCTTAAATTCACGGTC
The DNA here is from genome assembly GCA_039594295.1 of Bdellovibrio sp. Taxonomy (GTDB): domain Bacteria; phylum Bdellovibrionota; class Bdellovibrionia; order Bdellovibrionales; family Bdellovibrionaceae; genus Bdellovibrio. The sequence continues at coordinate 6,539 of JBCNNR010000010.1, read as the reverse complement.
ACATTTTTTTTAGTCGGCTCTTTGGGTCTTTTGGCTGCAATGTCTTTGTTTGCGTTGATCGAATACCGTCGCGTTAGCAAGGCCGTTGATCTTGCGATGGCCTTTAAGCCTCATCCTTACGTTTCCTATTCGCAGCTGCCACCCGTTTTGATTAAAATCATGAATGAGGTCGAATATCCCCAGTCCGCCATCTGCAACGAATGGTCTGGCTTAGAACGCACGTTCTCGGATCGACCGAATTTACACCCGGATTGCGATGTCACTTGGAAGCTTATTAAAATTTTACTGCCCGCAGGAAACCAAGGCAGCTTCATTAAGATGTATGAAGATCAATTGGCCTTTATCCGTCTCTTTCTGCAGTACGGTTATAATCAGCAACTGGAACAACTGATCAATCGTTTTTCCTTCGGACAAGTCGACGGTAAAGAATTGGCGGGGTTTCAAAATGCCAGTCCCTACTATTTCAAAAAAAATCTTCAAGAGCTGAATTTGGAACAACTGGCAGGTCTTGTCGTGATCAGTCGCAATCCACCTTATTATACGCCGTGGGAAGGTAATAAAATGTACCTTCGCCAACGGACCTTCCTTTTGAATATCATTCGCCCTCCTGACTCCCCGGCGTATTAGATCAATCGCGGTTCTTATCGACGACCGCAATAATGATCAGTAAAAACGCCACCAATCTCAGACAGAAAATCCACGACTTTTCTTCATCGGAATTCGGTAAGAAAACGAAAATCCAACGCTCGACCGCCAAAATAAAAAAAGCACTGGCGAACATTGCAAAAAACCGATCTTGGGTTTTCTTCCAGAATTTCAAAAAGAACACTCCAGAAGTGAAAGAGGCCATCATCACTGCGCCATAAATAAACTGCTTTAAAATTTCAGAGTTCATCCTTACACCGTATCCCAAATTAAGCCATAAACCATCGCCACCATGCCGACCAAAATAACCCAGGCTCGAACCAAGGACAGGTCATAGGCAGGTCCCAGCATGAAATCCACCGACAAGAGGATATTGTTTAAGGCCACACCGACAAAACAGATACTGCTCCAGAAAAGCAATCGCGTTTTATTACGAAAGTAAGCCCGCCCTAAAAACAAGGCGCATCCAAAACTGGTAAAAGAACAAAGCAAGTACACGTAGAATGCCACGTTAGTCCTTCTTAATTTTAAACGCATTCGCAAAGTCGCGAATGTTGTCGATCGGTTGAGAATAAATATAATTAGTCACTGTCGACCGCCGGGAGTTATACAAAATCTCCAGCTTATCCACGGTCGAACTCATTTCGCTTGCATTGTAACGATATGCCAAGCCCTCGTTACACAACAACCCCATCGTCATCAATTCTTTCAGTTGCGACAGAGCGTACGCAGGATTGGAGCGCATTTCGACGCTCACCTCTTCGGGAGTCCATGCCTTTTGGTCGTTACGTTTTAAAAAGAACAACACATCCAAAAGAGTCACCGAGTGGATGTGACGTCTGATAAAGTTTTTAAGCTCGACAGAAATATCACCGGACTCATCAAATGGCACAATGATCCTCCCGGTGCCCCTTATCCCGGTGGATGTTCGTCAGAACATCAATCAATTGGTTAAAATTAACGGGCTTTGACAAATGATACGTGCAACCCGCATTCATACTTTTCACCATCTCCTCCTTAAGTGCATGGGCTGTCAGCGCAATAATCGGCTTGTCATAGCCCTGCGCACGCAATCTTCGCGTGGCTTCATATCCATCCATGACGGGCATCTGTATATCCATCAAGACCGCGTCGTAGTTTTTATCCAATGCGGCCTGCACCCCTTCTCGTCCATTGTCAGCAAACTCGACATCAGCTCCCACCGTTCCTAAAAAGTGCGAAATAAGGGCCTGGTTGTCTTCAACATCTTCCACCAAGAGAATTTTCATATCTGAAAGTTTTCTGGCGTTTTTATAAAGAGCATCTTTATCATTCTGTGCGATATTTTCGCTCAATGAATCGATAAACGGCGAGCCTTCAACCGGATCAGCATTCACCTCGACCAAGAAAGTACTTCCTTGGCCCGGCACGCTGCTGACCAATGTGACATCCCCACCCATGGCCCGCGCCAATTGGCGAGAAAGAGCCAATCCCAAACCCGTCCCCCCAAAGTTACGCGTGGTCGCACTGTCTTCTTGCATGAAAGGTTGGAACAGGTGATTAGCATGCGCAGGATTAATTCCCACACCTGAATCAGAAATATAAAACTTCATCTTGCCATGTAGATCCAACTCACCCCGAGCGCTCCACGCAACATCAACATGGACGTGCCCTTGGGTGGTGAATTTGATCGCATTGCCAATCAAATTCAGCAAAATCTGACGAAGACGCGTCGGATCCGACGTGATCATCTTAGGAATGCTGGAATCAAGATCGATTCTGAAGTCCAAGGCTTTATCCAAAGCCTGCAATCTTAGCAACGAACGGATGTCTTCCAGAACTCCTTCGACATCCACATCCACTTTCTCAATTTGCAATCGTCCCGATTCGACTTTGGAAATATCCAGAATTTCGTCAATGATTTTTAAAAGCTGATCGCCGTTTCGTTGAACGGTATGGATCCACTTATTGCGCTCTTCGGCGGTTTGCTCTTCATCCAACATCAATTCGGTAAAGCCCAGAATCGCATTCATGGGCGTGCGGATTTCATGGCTCATGTTGGCCAGGAAATTCGTTTTGGAAACGCTGGCGGCACTGGCTTGCTGCTCGGCCTCGATAAGCTTCAGCTCGACCTCTTTGCGATCATGGATATCGGTACAGGTACCGATCCAAGCCACAACTTGACCGGTAAAGTTCGTTTCTGAAACCGCACGCACCCAGAACCAGCGCGCCTCACCTTTTTTGTTGATCAAGCGACATTCAGTTTCAAACGAGCGACCATCCGACATGGCAGCCATCCATGTTTTCAAGAATTCACGTAAATCTTCCTCGACGGCCACACTTTGCCAACCACTTCCCAGACTTTGTTCAATCGTCAAACCGGTATAATCCGTCCAGCCCTTATTGAAATAGTCAAAGGTGCCATCGGCTTTGGCCCGCCAGATAATATGAGGAATCGCATCGGCGAGACTGCGATAGCGCCGCAGATTTTCAACTTCCAATTCAGCCAGACGTAAATAGCGCTCGCGTGTTTCACTTTCACGAATCAGTTCCGCCTGTTCTTCAAGTTGTTTTGACTTTATGAACAGATCGACAAACACATTCACTTTCGCGCGCACGATACTGGGCTCAAAGGGCTTAAAAATATAATCTACGGCTCCGGCTTCGTATCCACGATAGATATATTGATCGTCCTTATTAATCGCCGTGACGAAAATTATCGGTGTCTGACGATTCTTGGGATGTTGTCGAATATTCTGAGCGGTTTCAAAACCATCCATCCCCGGCATCTGCACATCCAAAAGGATCACCGCGAATTCATAATTGTTTAAGAGCGAAAGCGCCTCGGGCCCCGATTGCGCTTTCACCAAATTAACGTTTGGCATATCAAGAACCGCCTGCAGAGCCAGCAGTCCATCCATGCGATCATCGACGATAAGAACATCCACTGTTTTCATTGTCTCTACAGTCCTAGCTTAAAGAGGCTGAAATATTTTTCGGCAACCAGGAATACATCACCGACAATAGATGGACCTCGTCCACCGGTTTTGTGACGTAATCTGACGCTCCCGCTGACAAACACTTCTCGCGATCCCCTTTCATGGCTTTGGCGGTCAAAGAAATAATTGGCAGAGTCATAAACTGTTCCTGCGAGCGGATTTCACGAATGGCTTCCAGACCATCCATTTCCGGCATCATGGTATCCATCAATACCAAATCGGTGTCGGGATTTTCCATCAGGGTTTTAATCCCCTGTCTGCCATTTTCTGCAAAGATCACATTCATACCGCGCATTTTTAAAACGCTACTTAAGGCAAAGACATTACGAACATCGTCATCGACAATTAAAACTTTCTTTCCAGTGAAATCGGCATCATTAGGCAATGGAGTCACTTCAGATTGTTCATCCGCGGCATTCACCATAGCTCCTTCGGGAGCCGAGTACTTAACTGGTAACGTCAGAGTAAAGGTACTTCCCTGCCCCGGTGTACTTTCCACATTGATCACACCACCTAAAAGGCGCGCAATCTCGCGGCTGATCGTCAGACCCAATCCCGTACCACCGTATTTACGGCTGGTCGTCCCGTCAGCCTGTTGGAAGGCTTCAAAGATCAATTTCTGTTTATCGGTCGGGATACCAATACCGGAGTCCGTTACACGGTAAACAATGTTTCCGCCTTCATGCTTCACATCCAAGGTCACATGCCCTTTATCAGTAAATTTAAAGGCATTCGACAAAAGGTTTTTCAAAATCTGATGCAAGCGATTTTCATCCGTGACCATTGTTTTTGGCAGGCCCGGAGTGGAGGTAATCACAAACTCCAAGCCTTTATGTTCGGCGACAGGTCGGAATGTTTGCTCCAGGTATTCTTTCACTTCGGCGATTTCAACAATTTTAGGTGTGACTGGCATTTTACCAGCTTCCACTTTGGAAAGATCCAAAATCTCATTGATCAGGGCTAACAAATCCTGCCCCGCCGAATGAACCGTGCTTGCGAACTTGACTTGCTCTCCGCTTAAGTTTTTCTCGCGGTTGTCAGCGAGAGTCTTGGACAGGATCAGCAAACTGTTCAGTGGCGTTCTGAGCTCATGCGACATGTTGGCCAGGAACTCTGATTTGTACTTGGAAATAAGAGAAAGCTGTTCTGCTTTTTCTTCCAAGGAACGGCTGGCAAGTTCGACCTCTTGGTTTTTGACTTCCAAAAGTTTGGCTTTGTCTTCGAGTTCTTTCGCTTGGGCTTCCAATTCCACATTGGAACGTTTCAACTCTTGCAAAAGCTCCTCGGTTCTCATACTTGACGAGATCATGTTCAGGATAACTCCCATCGAGTCCATCAACTGATCCAAGAAATTAATATAGTTCTGAGTGAAGGGCTGTAGCGACGCCAATTCAATCACGGCTTTCAACTCACCCTCAAACAGCACCGGAAGAACAATGATATTACGGGGCTTCTCCTCGACAATACTGGAGCTGATAACCACATAATCATCAGGTGGATTCGTCAAAAGAATGCGCTTTTTCTCGAACGCACATTGACCGATCAAGCCTTCTTTTAATTTGTATTTATTTGAAACCGTACGACGCTCTGTAAAGGCATAGCTCGCAATCAAGTTCAAAGTCGGCTCACTGCCGTCACCATCCAGCATAAAGAACGTCCCTTGACGGGCATCCACCAGTGGCGTCAGTTCGGACATGATCAATTGAGCCACAGAAGTAATATTTCTTTGACCTTGCATCATCCCTGAGAACTTCGCGAGATTGGTTTTCAACCAGTCCTGCTCATTATTTTTCTGAGTCGTGTCTTTTAGATTCGAGATCATCTGATTGATATTTTCAGACAGAGCGGCAACTTCGCCCTCGGCTTCAACCGAGATTGATCGAGTCAAGTCACCTTTCGTGACCGCAGTGGATACTTCTGCGATGGCACGAACCTGCGCCGTTAAATTTCCGGCCAGCTGATTCACGTTATCCGTTAAGTCTTTCCAAGTTCCAGAGGCACCCGGTACGCTGGCCTGACCACCCAGTTTTCCTTCAATACCCACTTCACGGGCAACAGTGGTTACCTGATCAGCAAACGTTCTCAAGGTGTCAGTCATCGAGTTGATGGTTTCAGCAAGTGCCGCCACTTCCCCTTTGGCTTCAAGGACGAATTTTTGTTCCAAGTCCCCGTTGGCAACGGCGGTTACGACTTTGACGATACCACGGACTTGCGTCGTCAAGTTTGAGGCCATGAAGTTTACATTATCAGTTAAATCTTTCCACGTACCCGCAACCCCTGGAACGCGTGCTTGCGCTCCCAGTTTTCCTTCGATACCCACCTCACGGGCAACGGTCGTTACCTGATCGGCAAAAGTTCTCAGGGTATCGGTCATCGAGTTGATGGTTTCAGCAAGCGCTGCCACTTCCCCTTTCGCTTCAAGGACGAATTTTTGATTCAAATCCCCGTTGGCAACAGCGGTTACGACCTTGACGATACCACGAACCTGTTTGGTCAAATTTGAAGCCATGAAATTAACGTTATCAGTTAAGTCTTTCCAGGTGCCGGAAACTCCACGTACTTCGGCCTGACCACCAAGTTTTCCTTCGGTACCCACCTCTTTCGCCACACGAGTCACCTCGGCCGCAAAGGAGTTCAGCTGATCCACCATCGAGTTGATAGTGTTTTTAACTTCAAGAATTTCCCCGCGCGCATCGACAGTGATTTTTTGTGACAAGTCTCCGTTAGCAACGGCAGTCGTTACTTTCGCGATATTACGAACCTGGGCTGTTAGATTTCCAGCAAGACCATTTACGTTATCGGTTAAGTCTTTCCATGTACCAGAAACACCTTGCACCTCGGCCTGACCGCCGAGTTTTCCTTCGGTCCCGACCTCTTTCGCCACGCGAGTCACCTCGGCCGCGAAGGAGTTCAGCT
>JBCNNR010000001.1:0-284358 GCA_039594295.1 Bdellovibrio sp. | reverse complement strand
AGGGGACAACTTTGCCATGATCTGCACCTTTTTTTAGACTTAAACTCAGGGTAGTCCCTTTTATTTAAATGTCTACTTTTTGGGGTACAGATCACTTGGGAGCCTTTTTTATTCGACACTGTCGAACTTAGTTTTCAGATACGATCTCACCGATCAAGTCGTATTCCATGGAATCAGTGATGTGAACTTTAACCATGTCGCCGACTTTAGCTTCCCCGTCATTGATTAAAACAACTCCATCGATATCCGGAGCTTGACCCCAGAAACGACCTTGAAGAAGCAAATCAGTTTCTTCAGAGAAACCCTCCACGATCACGTCGATAGTTTTACCTACGAAATCACGGTGTTTGTTGCGAGAGATGTTTTGTTGAACTTCCATCAAAGCATCATGACGGTAATCTTTTGTTTCGTCGTCGATTTGGTTGTCCATACGACCACCTGGAGTGTTTTCCTCTGGTGAGTATTTAAAGCAACCCACACGGTCGAATTGCTGTTCAGCTACGAACTGCAACAACTCTTCGAATTGCTCTTCTGTCTCGCCTGGGAAACCAACGATGAATTGAGTACGGATCACTGCCTCTGGCAAGTGCTCACGGATATTCATCAATGCTGTTTCAATTTCATCACGAGTCATTTTGCGATTCATGGATTTAAGGACCGCATCGTTTACGTGTTGAAGTGGCATATCAAAATAACGAACGATTTTTTTGCTGTTTTTGATAACCTGAACCATTTCCTGAGTGATGCCATCTGGATACAAGTACATCAAACGGATCCACTGCAGACCTTCGACTTTATCCAAGGCTTTCAAAAGCTCCACGGGGCTTTCTTTGCGAGTTGGATCTTTACGACGGATATCAAAGCCGTAGTCGGTAAAGTCATGGCTGATGATGATCAGTTCTTTTACGCCACCAGCAACCAAAAGCTGGGCTTCGGCCACGATCGCGTCGATAGAACGAGATTGCAAGTTACCACGGATCAAAGGGATCGCGCAGAACGCACAACGCTTCATGCAACCTTCGGAAATTTTTAAGTAGGCGCGGTGACCCGGTTGAGAGTTCACACGCGGAGTCGCCTCTTCCTGAAGGTAAGTCGGAAGATTGAAGAACGTTTTTTGCTTTTCGCCCGCTTCAGAGTTCTTCAAGATTTTAGCGATATTTTGGAATTCACCAGAACCCACGAACAAGTCAGCCTCTGGCAAACCTTCAACAAGGTCATCCTTGTAGCGTTGAGTTAAACAACCCGCCACAACGACTTTTTTAACTTTGCCTTGTTGCTTAAGATCGCTCATGTCCAAGATGCGCTGGATAGATTCTTTTTTGGAATCTTCGATAAAACCACAAGTGTTCACGATGACGGTATCGGCCTCTTCGGCCTCACCCACAACGTCGAAGCCATCTTTCATAAGAGTTCCCGCCATGATCTCGGAATCCACGAGATTCTTAGGGCAACCCAAGCTGATAAAGTGTACTTTTTTGTTTTGAATTGTTTCTTGCTTCATAGGTCTGTTACCGGTTTACCTTTAGGTGGTTCATACTTAAACAAATTCTTTTTAATACTGTCTTTAAGTTTGATGTCCGAGAACTTCATGGTCACAAGATTTTGCAGGTCATCTGTGTATGAAATTTCTGTGATTTCAGACTTTTTCAAATCGATGACCATCTGCAAATTCTTAACAGGGAGATCATCTTTGGGAGTAATAGACAGAGTGGATGTACTCTCTCCGTCTTTTTTCTCGTCCGTCACTTTGAAAGTCTTTTGGATATCGCCGCCAATTAACGTTGCTGCGATCAATTGCCCACGAGTTTTCTTATCTGGTTTGCCACGAGCGATCTGTGGATCGCCACCAAATTCTTTAGGCGGATATTGCACATTCCAGATTATAACGCCGTCATAAACCACCAGAGCTTCGTCCGGAGTTTTTGTTTCCAATCGAAATTTATTATTCGAAATTGAAAGAGTGCCCGTGTACTTAGTCACTTTTCCTGTGAGGTCGGACTTCACTGTTTTTTCAACAGACATTTCCACAAGTTTAGCTGCACGATACTTGACCGAAATTTTCTTAAGAGTGTCGTTGGTTTTACTGGCTGCAAGTGCATTGACTGAGAGTCCAAAAGATAAAATTAAGGCACTGATTTGTTTAAACATTCGGGCGTTATAACAGAATGAGTCAGTCCCTGCAAGCAAGCGTCCTATGAGCCAAGGCCCAAGTTTCAAAATGAGGGGGACTTCCAAGGGCTTCGAACGCGGCAAGCGCTGTGGAGCCCGTGGTAACGATATCGTCAGCAAAGACCCACAGGGCCTCTGACCATAATTCAGACACCACTGAAGAATTTTCATCAAGCTCAAGCACCACCTCCACCCGCTTATCCCGACTGGCACCCCGCTGATGGCGATCCGACGCCTTCCGCAAACAGAGATGTACTTCGCCCCCCAGAGACTTTGCCAATGCTTCGGCCCATTGGAAGGCATGGTCTTTCTGGCCATTTCTGGAGGGCGCCGGGGCAACAATCACCTTTCGCGAGGGCATCCCTTGCTGCAACCTTCTGGCGACAAAACGCGTGGCCCAATAATCCCAATCCGCCTTGGGGCGGCTCCCCTTTAACCCCACAATTTGCGTCGATAGCAGATCACTGGTTCCCGGATTCCAACGAAACAGTGCATGGGCCTCAAAGATTGCAAGTGTCCGCGTTTCCAGATGCGCGCCCAGATAGCTATTCAACTTTTGGCGGCAAATTTCACAGAGCAAACCTTCTGACTTCCAAAGTGATCCGCAATACAGACAAGGGTGGATGTAACGTTTAAACAAATTTGTAATGGGCTCCATGACAAATCCACAGAGCAAACCTCAATCCACCCCCCCCCTTTCATTTGACAAGATCCTAAGGCCGTCTTAGAAGTCACGTCGGGTGGGGATATTCATGAAATTAATCACAGTTTTAATTACAGCTTTAGGTTTGCTTGCTCCGAATGCCTATGCCGGTTTGTCTGCTCATCGTTACGCTAACGAGTCCTTTCAGTCAGCTAAAGCGCGCAGTCGCGGAAATTCTTTATTTTCAGACCTTCAAAGCAACGTCGCAGGTGCCAGCCCAGAATCTCTGTCACGTCCGATGAATCAACTGCAAATCTCCGAAATCCCAGAGATCTCAAGCTATCAGGAACTGGTTTCTCAATTTCAATTTATCCGTGATTCTTATTTCGTAAAGGCCGGATATACTCCGCGCCGCCTGACATGGCTTTATCCTGACGATGGATGCTATGCCCGTGCGGAACTGGCGGCGGAACACTTGATCAGCAACCAGGCTGTCGTTCCCAAAAAAGTTTTTGCATTTGGTGACCTTCACGCGGCCACAAACAACTCTCCGAATGGTTGGGTTGAGTGGTGGTATCACGTTGCCGTGGTTTATCGCGTGAATAACACGGCCTATGTTCTTGATCCCGCTTTAAATCCACACGAGCCGATGACATTGTCCCAATGGGGCGAGGCCATCGGTGGCGGTAAAACTTCTGTGAATTACACAATCTGCTCTAAAGATGCCTTCGATCCGGACAGTGCTTGCATCCAACCACCTAAAGTCGACGAGGAAATGGCTGAAAACGAACAAGAAGTTTTCCTGCCAGAAGAATGGAACCGAATTTTAGAACTGGGCCGCGATCCAGAAAAAGAACTCGGCAATCAACCACCTTGGCTTTAGGAACTGTCACCTAAACGTTGTGGTAGGGAATCTTTTTGATGATCGTAAAGGCACGATAGATTTGTTCCAAACTCATGGCTTGAGCCATCAAGTGATTCATCACCATCGGCGAAAGAGCGACTTTTAAATCGGCTCTTTTGCGCACATCCTCGTTCACACCGAAGGCACCACCGATAATAAATATCGCGCGTTTCTTTGAGCTTCCCAGAATGTTTTCAACTTTTTTAGAGAATTGAATCGAATCCAGTACGGATCCACGTTCATCAAACAAAACGACGTAATCGTCGGAATTGATGTTTTTTAGAATGAGTTCGGATTCTTCATTGCGCTTAAAGTCTGCATCTTCACGTGCAGACTTTTTGGCTTTCAAACTTTGAATATCAAATGGAATAAAAAAGGAGATCTTCTTTTTGTACAACTCGCTGACCTCGTCGGCCCACGCCTCTTTGGCGGTTGCGAGGTTGTACAAAATGAATTTCATTACTGTTGTTTCCCTACGTATGGATCTTTAAGAGGCAAGACCGTGCCTTGTCTCCACAAGTTTTCAAGACCGTACTCAAGACGTACGAAATCATAGAATACGTGAATGATCAAAGTCCCGTAATCAACCAGAACCCAACGACCTTCATCAACTCCTTCAACAGATTGCGGATGAACGTTGAACTCTTCTTTAACTGCGATCACGATGTTTTCTGCCATTGCTGTCGCATGACGAGTGGAAGTACCAGAGGCAATCAAAGCGAACTCACTAGGAGCCGTGATTTTTCTAAGATCGTAACCCAGAACGTTGATGCCCTTATTTGCAAACAACACATTCGCGCAGAACTCAGTGAACTTGTTATAGTCACCGATACGGTCGCCCAAGTTTCTGTAAAGCTTATGCTCTTTGATATATGTCTCGACAGAAAGTGGCAGGTATTTTTCAACCGGCTTACCAGAACGAAGCCATTTACGAACTTCGCTGGAAGAAATTTCGATGTCACGCAAAGTGATGAACTGAATGCTACGACCTGTTGTTAATTCGATAAAGTTGAAATCGAAATCAGCAACAAGTGGCTTTAAGTAACCAGGCATTTCATCCATTGACTCTGGCATGTCGTAACCTGGGCGAGTTGTCACAACCAGGTTCGTCTCGGCCAAAATTTTAGAATAATCTTTCCACTGACTGAGTTCTTCGAACTTGTCAGCACCCACGATCAAGTACAAATCAGAAGCTTCGTATGTTTTACGAAGGTTCATGATCGTGTCGACTGTGTAGCTCATGCCACCACGTTTAAGCTCTTGGTCATCAACAAAATAAGTGTCGCCATATTGAGCGAAAGCCAGTTTCGTAAGTTCCAAACGCTGTTCCGCTGAAGGACCTTCAACTGGCGTTTTAAGAGGGTTTTGCGCTGCAGGGACCACATGGACTTTGTTCAAGCCCATTTTCTTTGCCACTGTTTGAATGGCGTTAAGGTGACCCATGTGAGGAGGATTAAAGCTTCCGCCAAAAATACCAATTTTCATTATTCTTCATCCTTCAAAATCTGGCGAGCTAACTCTGTAACAAGTTCTGTGATGTTTTTACCTGTGACCGCTGAAATGGCCAAAGGCTCAGAGCCCGTCGCTTTTTTGAATTTCAATTTTAGTTTTTCCAGTTGTTCTGTACTGAGAGTATCAATTTTGTTGAGCACGACAAATTGCGGACGTGTCGATAGAGGGAAGAAACCCTCTTTGTCCTGATTGCTCTCATCATACATTTTAAGTTCATAGTTAAGATCTTCAAAATCTTGAAGAGGTTCACGACCCGACAATCCCGATGCATCCACCAAATGAATGAATATGCGAGTGCGTTCAACGTGTTTCAAGAATTGAATACCAAGACCCACACCTTCGTGCGCGCCTTTGACCAGACCCGGAATATCGGCAACCACGAATGAAGTGTAATCACCCGCTTTAACCACACCCAAGTTTGGCGTTAATGTTGTAAAAGGATAGTCCGCGATTTTTGGTTTCGCTGCTGAGATACGAGAAATCAAAGTCGACTTCCCTGCATTCGGGAAACCGATAATACCAACGTCAGCGATCAATTTAAGTTCAAGACGAACTTCAAGCTCTTCGTTTTCTTCACCTGGTTGAGCGTGAGTCGGCGCTTGATTGATGGAAGTTTTGAAAAACTCATTCCCTTTACCGCCACGGCCACCACGCAACAAAACATGTTCATCGATACCAGTCATATCGACAACGATTTCGCCCTCAAGATTTCTAAATACTGTGCCCTCAGGAACTACCAGGACAAGATTTTCGCCATCAGCACCGTGCTTTTGACGACCGAAACCCATCTCACCATTTTGAGCAGCATATCTTTTGTTCTGTCTAAGATCGACAAGAGAGTTGATGTGTTTAGAAGTTTTGATAATAACATCGCCACCTTTGCCACCGTCTCCACCATCTGGTCCACCACGAGGAGCACCTGATTCCCTACGGAAACTAACGCAACCTGGGCCGCCACGGCCTGAGGCAATTGTGATTCTAACTTCATCAATGAATTTCATAAGAGCACCAATACTTTAAGGGAGAGATATACAACAAAAAAGGAGCCCAGAGAGGCTCCTTTTTGTGGATTGTAAAATCTCTTGGTGCTTATCGAAGCTGGGATCTAGTTGGAACTAGACAGCTTTAGGATAAACACTAACTTTGAAACGCTCTTTAGAGAAACGTTCAAATTTAACAAGACCTTCAATAACTGAATAGATCGTGAAATCGCGACCCATTTTTACGTTATTACCCAAGTGGAATTTTGTTCCACGTTGACGAACGATGATTGTTCCCGCAAGAACTTTTTCACCGCCGAAGCGTTTAACGCCCAAGCGTTTACTCTGTGAATCACGTCCGTTCTTTGTACTACCACCGGCCTTCTTACTTGCCATGACTAACCTCGCTTAAAATCTTTAATTACGCTTTTTTAGAAGTCTTTTTAGCTACTTTTTTCTTAGCGGTTGCTTTTTTAGCAGTCTTTTTAACGGCTTTCTTAGCAACTTTCTTTTTCGCTACAGCTTTTTTAGCAGCTTTTTTTACAACTTCTTCGCCTTTGTTTTTGTTAGCAGCGCGATCTTTGCGAGCAGCAACACGAGCTTCAGCAGCTTCAGTGCGTTTCGCAGTTACGTCTACTACATTTGGCGTAGCATCTGTTTTAGTTGTTTTACCATCAAGTGTGATTGATTTCACGAAAAGCTCTGTGAACTCTTGTTTGTGAGTCGCAAACTTTCTGTAACCTTGACGACGTTTCTTTTTGAAAACGATTTCTTTTCTAGTTTTAGCTTGCTTAGTAACAACAACAGTTACTTTTGCACCTTTAACAAGAGGTTGACCAACATGAGTGGACTCACCACCAACCATCAAGATTTCGTTGATATCAAACTCTGCACCTAGTTTTTGTTCAACTTTATCAACTTGAACAACATCACCAGCTTGCACTTTATATTGCTTACCGCCCGTACGAATAATCGCGTACATTAGAACCTCCAGCTACCCGAATTAAGCCAGTGGTAAATGCCACCTCGCACTAGGCTTTGTCAACCTATTACATGCTATTTTTTTCAGCTTTCCAGGAAGAAGAAGAGATTAGCGGTGGTGTCGACTCTTGGCAATAAAAAAGACAGCTTTTTTAAGAATCCAGCCGTTCCATAAAAACTTTGTATAATCAGTAGCTTAATTACTATTTACGGTTTCAGAAGTTCGGCCCTTAGCGCATCGCTCAGGCGGAGTTGAGGATTGTTCACCACGGCTTCAATCAGTTTGCGGTGTGTTTGATAGTTAGCTTGAGCGGCAGAACTCGCAGGATTTTTCGATGAAATCGCACGCAATTCCTGCTTTTCACGGTTCAAAGCTTCGTAGATGGCTTCCGCTTTGGAATTTCCCGATTCTTTGCTGTAGCTCTTAATAAAATATTCGGCTGCTTTGTCATATCTTTCGGCGTTCGCATTTATTTTTGCGCCCATCCAGTAGTCACGGTCCGATTTTGTAAGTTTTACATCCTTCACCACGGTTTCAAAGGAGTCAGCCGCCGATCGGAAGCTTTGTTTTGCTTCACTGGCTTTACCCGCACTTAAAAGTTTCTCTGCTTGAAGGCGCATGGTGTTTGAATAAGTGCGAGCCGAGGCGCCGTTCGAAAGTGAACCTGCAAGACCTTGTCGCATCAATAACTCGCGTTCAGCATCGCTGAATCCAGCTGCCTTTAATATGTCGGCTTTGCTTTTCAAATCTGTGGCAGAGTACGATCCATAACCTCTGCCCGTGTCGGCTGCGACCTCGTGGGCTCCGATAAGAGCCTTCTGTTCTGTTGCCGTCAAAGTTCGCCCCAGGGATTTTTCTGCAGCAGCAATGCGTTCGACATTCGAAAGCTTCGCAGCTTTTTCTAATTCCGCTGCTGTTGCAACCATACGCGCGCCTGACGTGGCCTTGGTGGCATCGATAGATATACCCGCGATCTTGGCAATATTCTGCAGTCTTGATGCCTTAAAAGCCCAGCCGGCGGGTCCTACGACAACCGTGCTGACTTCGGCCACAGCTTCGCACAGCATGGCTGCTGCTTGTTGGGTGCTATAGCATTCCAGCTGAACACCGTTTTCTTTCAACTTTGCCTTCGCAGCGTCGATCAGACTGATTTGAGTTCCTGGAAGACGTCGCTGCCCCCACTCCACCACTTCTTTTTCATCGGCGGTGAGGTTGGATTTTTGTAACAGCATTTTGCGATTCAAAGTCAGACTTAACTCATCGGCTTTTTGACCTTGTTGCTGTTTGATTATTGCTTTAATTTTTGCACATGTCGCGTTTGCCAGAACTGAATCTGCCGGTTTGCTTATTTGCAAAAGCTTTGGAACGTTTTGATTGTATTGTTCAATCAATTGCATCTTGCCGTTAGGGTCTGCATCGCAGGCTTTGTTTGCGGCATTCTCCGCCGCCACGTCATCGACGAATTTTCCAACGCTGTTCGCACTCCCCGCGATGGAAGTCCCTAATCCCACGAAAGTGTCTTTCACAAAGTTCCAGCCACCGATGGCGCAGCCCGAACCATAACTCCAGGCGCTGTATTCTTGCGCTATTGACTCTTTGCTTGAACAGTTTGGTGCTTTGTCTGCTGGGTTATTGCCACTTGCTTTTATCTTGGCATAAAGAGCTGTGCACTCTTTGGACTTTATGGTTTGTTCGCAGTTGTTTTTTGAAAGTGCTTCGATGGCTGCGAACGGAGTGTTTGAAATCGTGCTGCAAACTTCGCCCTTTGATGAGGGCGGAAGAAGTAAAAATGTCAGCAAAAGCACGAAGTGTTTCATAGTACTCTCGTCGGAAATTCAGAAAGTAAAATGAACGGGATTTTGGAAAAACACCGACCTCAAGCGGTCGGTGCGTTTCAAAATTAGACGAAAAAGATCTCGTATTGTTCTAAGTGGTAGTTTGGCTCGATTTTGAAGGCGACAGAGCGACCGAGTTTTTTCTCGATTCCTTCCAGACTCTCCCCTTCGACCTCGTAAATCCAATCAACAACTTCGCTGTGACAATGAATGACGACATTGGTTTTTTTATTGGTTAGCATGTCAGCATCACGCTCAAGTTCACGGAAAATCTCGTTCGCAACGGTCGATTTGCGTTTGATATAACCTTTACCATCACAATAAGAACAAGGCTCACACAGGGTTTTGATCAGACTTGGACGAATGCGTTTACGAGTCATTTCCACCAAGCCCAATTGGGACATGGAGACGATGTTTGTGCGCGCGCGGTCTTTGCTAAGTTCTTCTGCCAAGGCTTCCATCACTTTTTCGCGATGAGATTCCTTTTCCATATCGATGAAATCGATGATGATGATCCCGCCGCAGTTACGAATGCGCAGATGATGAGCCGTCTCGCGAACCGCTTCCAAATTGGTTTTTAGAATCGTGTCTTCGAGATCTTTTTTGCCCACGAATTTACCCGTGTTGACGTCGATAACGACCAAAGCTTCCGCCTCGTCGATGACGATGTAGCCCCCGGATTTTAACCAGATTTTTCTTTCCATCGAGCGCGAGATTTCGATATCGATGTCGTACAGGTCAAAAAGAGGTTTTCTTTCTTCGTAAAGCACGATGTTTTGCTTATACTTCGGCATGAATTGCGACACGAACTTCACAACTTTTTTCTGAACTTCGACGTCATCAACCCATACGCTGGTCACATCTTCACTCATCAAATCACGAAGAGCGCGAAGCTCGACATCAAGCTCGGTGTGAAGTGCGCCGGGAGTTTTCTTTTTCTCGTAGTGTTTGAAAATTTCTTTGCTCAAACGATCTAAGTATTCGATGTCAGCTTTCAACATTTCTTCGGAAGCACCGTCACCGGCTGTACGCACAATCACTCCACCGGATGGATTGATTTTTTGTACCAATTGGCGAAGTCTGTCGCGCTCAGCTTCGTCTTCGATACGACGGGAAATACCCAAGTGTCTTACCGTCGGCAAGAACACGACGAAACGACCCGGCAGCGATAAGTGAGTTGTAAGACGAGCACCTTTAGTACCCAATGGATCCTTGGCAACTTGAACCAAAATGCTTTGGCCCTCTTTCAACAAATCCTGAATCGGAGTTTTGACCTGGTGAGTGTGCGGTTTATCGTCATCACCCTCATCCAAGGGTTCCTCACGATCAACGCTGGAAAGGAAATTATCATCCACGTCTTCACGAATATCGCCGACGTATAAGAACGCCGCTTTCTCCAGACCAATGTCTACGAAGGCCGCTTGCATCCCCGGAAGGACACGGATCACCGTCCCGCGATGAATCGACCCGACCAATGTCGGTGAAGTTTTTCGTTCAATTTTCAA
This sequence comes from Bdellovibrio sp., assembly GCA_039594295.1. GTDB lineage: Bacteria > Bdellovibrionota > Bdellovibrionia > Bdellovibrionales > Bdellovibrionaceae > Bdellovibrio. The sequence goes on along the minus strand of JBCNNR010000001.1, from coordinate 273,828 downwards.
ATCGGAAAGAATACCGCCCTCAACATAGGCGACGCGTGTTTCTTGAGGTCTAACGTTGATGAGAATTTCTGCGGACACGGGATCCTCCTGGGACGTCTCTGGTGATCAATCTCTCTTCAATAGTCCAGAAACAATCGTGAGAGCAATTAATATTTAAACATTAAAGCATAACTTACCGAAAAGATCACTGAATTAGACCATTTAGGGAGAATAGAATGGCAACGATTGATGAACTGTTTAAACTCATGGTTGAGCAAGGCGCTTCCGACTTGCACATTACAAGTGGTGCTGCACCTTATCTGCGTCTACATGGGAACATGGTTCCTTTGAACTATCGTGAGCTTTCCAATCAGGATGTTCAGGGACTTATCTTCGAAATTCTTTCTGAAAAGCAAAAGAAAGCCTTTGTTGAAAAATGGGAGCTGGATTTTGCCTATACTCTGCCGGGAATTGGACGTTTCCGTTGCAATGTATTCATGCAGCGTAAAGGCCTTGGCGCCGTCATGCGTATCATTCCTGAGAAAATCAAAACAGCGCAAGAGCTGGGAGTTCCTCCTGCAGTTCTGGATATGATCGATTGTGATCGCGGTTTGATCTTGGTGACGGGTCCAACGGGTTCTGGTAAATCCACGACTCTGGCGGCGATGATCCATCAAATCAATTTGACCCGTGAAGCACACATCATCACGGTTGAAGATCCGATCGAGTTCGTGCATCCAAATATTAAATCCCTGGTGAATCAACGTGAAGTTGGTAGCCATACGAAAACTTTCGCCAATGCGCTTAAAGCCGCTCTCCGTGAAGACCCGGATATCTTGCTGGTGGGTGAGTTGCGTGACTTGGAAACAATCGGTTTGGCGTTAACCGCTGCCGAAACAGGTCACATTGTGTTTGGTACTCTACATACCAACAGTGCTGCGAAAACTATTGACCGTATCATCGACGTTTTCCCTGCGGGACAACAAGCGCAAATCAGAACGATGCTTGCAGAATCTTTGCGTGGCGTTGTGGCGCAAACACTGTTCTCGCGTGCTGACGGCCAAGGTCGTGTCGCTGCTTACGAGATCATGCGTAATACCAAAGCCATTTCGAATTTGATTCGTGAAGGTAAGATCCATCAGGTTGCTTCGGCAATGCAAACAGGTTCAAGCCAAGGTATGATTCTGTTCGAAAAATATATCGAAGACTTGGTTCGCAAAGGAAAAGTTTCTGCTGCTGATGCGAAAACCTTCCTGGGTCACTCGAATGCCGACACCTCAGTGCAAACGATGGCTGGCGGGACAAAAGCAAAAACTGGCTAGGAAACTGGCCAAACAATCCAAAAAAATACAGAGCCCTTGGCAAAACCAAGGGCTCTTCTCTTTTCATAAGTCGCCGTTGCCCTTAAGTGCAATCTGCGGTACCTTTTTCTTTTGAATTTGAATGAGGTGCCCATGAATCCCCCAGTGCAGCTGAATAAATATATTGATCACACTCTGCTAAAACCCGAGGCGCAATCTGCGCAAATCGAAAAACTCTGCAAAGAAGCTCGCGAACATCACTTCTTCAGTGTTTGCGTGAATACTTCTTATGTAAAACAGTGTGCGGAGCTTTTGAAGGGTTCTGATGTCAAGGTTTGCTGTGTGGTTGGTTTTCCCTTGGGCGCAATGGATACGGCAAGCAAAGCTTTTGAAACTCGCACGGCGATTGCCAATGGTGCCGGCGAAATCGATATGGTTGTGCAAATTGGTGCCCTCAAAGATCGTCGTTTGGATTATGTACGTGATGATATCAAGGCTGTTGTTCAGGCTGCGGCGGGCGTGAAAGTAAAAGTGATTATCGAAACCTCTTTGATTAGTGACGAAGAAAAAGTCCTGGCCTGCAAAGCCGCTCTGGATGCGGGTGCACACTTTGTTAAAACCAGCACGGGTTTTGCCGGTGGTGGTGCCACTGTTGAAGATGTGAAACTGATGAAGTCCGTCGTCGGTGATAAAATGGAAGTGAAAGCTTCTGGTGGTGTCAAAAATGCAGAACAAGCCCTCGCCCTTATTCAAGCGGGAGCAACTCGCTTGGGAACGAGTTCTGGAGTGGCTTTGGTTCAAGGACAACAATCTCAAGGAGGCTACTAATGTCTTTCCTACCAGCTGAAATTATTAAAAAGAAACGTAACGGTGGTGAACTTTCTCAAGACGAAATCGAAGAGTTCATCTTGGGTTATGCTCGCGGCTCAATTCCTGATTATCAAATGTCGGCTCTTTTGATGGCGATCTTTTTTAAAGGTATGAGCAAAGAAGAAACTTTGGGTCTGACAAAGGCCATGCTTCACTCTGGCGAAGTCGTCGACTTTTCTTCGGTTAAAGGCTTTAAAGTCGACAAACATTCCACGGGCGGCGTGGGAGACAAGACTAGCTTGATTTTGGGGCCGATTGTTGCGGCGGCTGGTGCTCCGGTGCCGATGATTTCCGGTCGTGGCTTGGGACACACGGGTGGGACACTGGACAAACTGGAAGCCATCCCTGGTTTCAATACGCAAAAATCTTTACCTGAATTTATCGAACTTGTTCGTAAAAATAATATTTGTTTTATCGGTCAAACAAAAGAAATCTGCCCTGCCGATAAAAAAATCTATGCACTTCGCGACGTCACAGCAACGGTCGAAAGTCTTCCTTTGATCTGCGCATCGATCATGTCCAAAAAATTGGCTGAGGGCATTGACGGCTTGGTGCTGGATGTAAAATTTGGCTCAGGTGCCTTTATGAAAACACCTGTTTTGGCAGAGGAACTGGCTACTAATTTGATGAATATTGCCAAGGGCTATGGCAAGAAAGTCACATCATTGTTGACTAATATGGATCAGCCTTTGGGTCGTTATGCCGGAAATTCATTGGAAGTTGATGAGTGCGTGGCAATCATGAAAAACGAAAAATTCATGGGACCTCATGGCTATGATCTTTATGAAGATACCCGTGAATTGAGCTTGCGCCTTTCCGCTCACATGTTGTTACTTGCCGGCATCGGAAAAACTGAAGAAGAATCTTACCAAATCGCCTTGGAAACTTTAACTTCCGGAAAAGCGTTGGCGAAATTTGAGGAGCTCTGCAAAATTCACGGGGGCGATCTTCGCAATGTTCCAAAACCTAAATTCAATTTGAAAATCACTGCTGAAAAATCAGGATTTGTGCAAGCTTTCCACACGGAAAGTATCGGTGTTGCCGGAATTTTAATCAAAGCTGGTCGCGCGCAGACAACCGATATCATTGCACCAACAGCGGGGATCGAGTTCCATGCAAAAGTTGGCGACGAAGTGAAGGCTGGTGACACGTTGTTCACTCTGCATGGCGACGACGAAGGCCTGTTGATGTCGGCGGTTCCCATGCTAAAATCTGCAATTACTATTTCCTTGCAAAAGGTGCCAAAGCCTAGTTTGATACTGAAAGTTTTGAGCTAAAGCTCGAGGACAATGGGAGAACAACTTGGTACTCAATAAACTTCAAGAATCGATCAGCTACATCCGTACAAAAACTTCGGCGAAACCGAAGGTCGGTGTCGTGCTCGGCTCGGGTTTGGGTGCCTTTGTTAAGGATGTGGAAGTTGAAACAACAATTCCCTACAAAGACATCCCACACTTCTCCCCGCCTACGGTTGAAGGTCACTCCGGAAATTTGATTTTCGGTAAAGTGAACGGACAATCCATCGTTATTCTGCAAGGTCGCAATCACTATTATGAAGGCCACAGCATGGAGAGTGTTGTGTTCCCGACCCGTACGTTAGCGATGTTAGGAATTGAGGCTTTGATTTTGACAAACTCTGCTGGCGGCTTTGGCGAAAGCATGCAGGCCGGTGATTTCATGATCATCGAAGACCACATTAACTTGATGGGCACAAATCCCCTGATGGGACCAAACATTAAGGAACTGGGTCCGCGCTTCCCGGATATGACTGAAGCTTACGACAAGCGTTTGATCAAAATCATGGAAGAAGTTCTGCAAAAACAAGGAACACGCTACCACAAAGGTGTTTACTGCGGCGTCAGCGGTCCTACCTATGAAACTCCGGCAGAAGTTCGTTACTTAAAATTGATCGGCGGTAAAGCTGTCGGCATGAGTACGGTGCCTGAGACGATCGCCGCGAATCACTTGGGCCTTCGCGTGTCAGCTCTTAGCTGCATCACGAATTTGGCTGCTGGTATTTCTTCACAAAAACTTTCTCATGACGAAGTCACAGAGACGGCTAAGCGTGTGGAGATCCAATTCACTTCATTCCTTAAAGAGTTCATCACAAACATCTAGACTTCAGGCTGTTTATATAAACAGCCGTAGGTATTGTTTCCACACACAAGTGCCGTCGTTTTCACTCGAGAACAAACAATTTTCAGTCAATTTAAATACACACACTTAAGTTTGTTTGTTTGCGTGCCGAATCTAGAAACATGAAAAAGTTTATTCTGTTTTCAATTATTCTAGGTGCGCTTTCTTCGACTGTGATTTCTTGCGGGTCCCCGCCGGCAAAAGAAGCCGCTTCGAAGAAAGATGACAAGGTCGATGGGTCTGGAGAGGATTCAGCTTTGTTTGTTGGAGTATCCACCACTTGGGTTGGGACTTCGGAAGTACAAAATCATGGTTCTTGCATCGTCTCCACAATGGTTCAACCGGAAACCTCTACGACATGTAAAGTTCGCATTCCGGAGGGTCAACTCTATTATAGTAAATTAAGCATTACTCTTGGAACAAATGTAGCGACACTTTGCCCTGTTGTTCGATTTGCGCCGTATTACTATCAACGTGCCGATGACGACACCTATGTTCCACCTGGCGAAAAAGATCCAATTAAATGTGGCTCTGAACTTAGCACTACCGCAAAATGCTGGGGTGGCGCTGCCACTCAAATGGTTCAGGGTTTTCCTAAATATAAAGGCACCTTTCAGGTCAGCGCTTTTACGCCAAGTTATACTTATAATAGCCCCTCTGACACAGAAACACTTTGGTATGGTGGCAGATCTAATCGCGGGGTCGTGAACAACTTACCTTCGGCAAGCCGTGGGGCAGATCAGGCGGGGTATATCGGAGGATCGATGGTTGATTATAAAATTGTTTGCGAAGATATGTGGGCGCATCCAATTTATACGGTCACATTAACGATTCAAGATGATGACACCTTGAACACTGAAAACGACACCCCAAAAGACGAAATCCCCGACTGGCAATAGTTTCCGGGCGATCGAACAAAAAGACCAAGGTCGAGGGACCTTGGTCTTTTTGTTTATGGGCTTAAGGATAAACTAGCCTCATAATGGGACGAATTTTTCCGATCTATTAACCTGTGCGGGTTAGCATGAAGTCTCATAAATAGGGACCTTTGGGCCCGCACAGGGAGTGAACATGGATGTTCAAAAAATACTCTCGGCGGTTGCTTGCGTCTTAGTATTCACAGCTTGTAGCAAAAAATCGTCGGATTCCGTTTTCTCTGATAGCACGGCACTTGATTCGGCCACGTGCATGGGGCAAGCGATTAAAAGCAAATTCATTGTTCAATGGGAAGACGGACGTTTTACCGTTGAATCTGGCACTGATGCTGACTCGTTCAAAAAAGAATTTATCGAACCACAATTGGAAAACATTCGTCGCGTTGAATTCGACCGTCGCATTCAAGTTGAAGCGACGAAAGAATATGCCACGTCGTCTGTGAGCGACACTTGGGGACAGAGCATGGTTAAAGCCGGCTCCGCTTACTCTCAAGGAATTTATGGCCAAGGTATCAAGGTCGCAGTTGTGGATGCGTATGTGGATGTCACTCATCCGCAACTTGCGGGCCGCATAGCTGTGAACACGGGTGAGATTCCTAACAATGGAATTGATGACGACAAAAATGGTGTCGTGGATGATTATTACGGCGCAAGCTTTGTCTCTGTACCTTCTTCCACAACATCCCCAAGTCCGCATGGCTCACACGTCGCAGGGATTATTGCTGCCGACTCCAATTACGGACCGGTCGCGGGCCTTGCTCCCCGTGCGCAAATTATTCCCGCACAATTTATTGCAAATGATGGTGGCGGCTCTTTAGGTGATGCCATTCTTGCGCTTCAATATGCTGCCAGTCGCGGTGCTAAAATTATCAACGCCAGCTGGGGTGGCGCTCCTTGTGTGGCTTCATTAAGAAATGCTTTTCAGAACTTGGAAGCTCAGGGCATTTTGGTTGTCGTCGCTGCCGGTAACGATGGACGAGATATTGAATTGTATCCTGAATTCCCCGCTTCGTTCGATCTTTCCAATCAAATTACTGTCGCCGCCTCCAGTGTCAGTGATTTTATGACGTCTTGGTCCAACAACAGTTTCAATCTTGTGCACGTGGCAGCACCGGGCGAGCATATTTTAAGCACCATTCCAGGGAATACTTCCACGTATATGGATGGAACAAGTATGGCTGCGCCATTCGTGTCTGGAACAGCGGCTTTGCTATGGAGCTCCAAGCCAAACGCAACTGCGAAGCAAATAAAAGCGGCAATCGAACAGTCAGTTGACGTTACTTCAGGACACGAGTTTAAAGTAAAAACTCGAGGACGAATCAATATTCAAAAGGCACTTCAAGTACTTGGACAGTTAGTCCCATAAATTCAACAAGATACCTATCGAACGCAGAGCAGAAAAACATGCTCTGCGTCTGTCGTTTTAAGATGATTACTCAAATGCTCATTGATAGAAATATGCCTTCCGTTTTTTCAAACGTTAAAGAAGGAATTTATGAGCGAAGTATCTACAGGTATTCAAGCGAAGCTTGCTGACCTAGAAAAAAGAAATGAAGCCGCAATGGCGGGTGGCGGAGCTGCTCGTGTTGCGAAACACAAACAAGGCGGCAGACTTTCTGCACGCGAACGTTTAGATGTTCTTTTGGATCCAGGCAGCTTCGTTGAGATGGATCGTTTCGTTACTCATCGTTGCACAAACTTCGGCATGGACAAGAATGTTGTTCCTGGCGACGGCGTGGTAACTGGTTACGGTCGCATCAACGGCAAATTGGTTTACGTCTCTTCTCAAGATTTCACTGTTATCGGTGGATCTATGTCTCGCACTCAAGCAAACAAAATCTGCAAAGTGATGGACCTTTCAATCAAGAACGGTGCGCCTTTCATTTCTTTGAATGACTCCGGTGGCGCGCGTATTCAAGAAGGTATCGAATCCCTTGGTGGTTACGCCGATATCTTCACTCGCAACACGATGGCTTCTGGTTTGGTTCCACAAATCACAGCAATCATGGGCCCATGCGCGGGTGGCGCGGTTTACTCCCCGTCTATCACTGACTTCGTCTTCATGGTTAAAAACACTTCGTACATGTTCGTAACAGGTCCTGATGTCATCAAGACTGTGACTCATGAAGAAGTAACGAAAGAAGATTTGGGTGGAGCAACAACTCACTCTGCAAAATCCGGCGTGGCGCACTTCGCAGCTGAAGACGACAAGCACTGCTTGTTGCTCATCCGTGAATTGATGAACTTCCTTCCATCAAACAACTTGGATGATGCCCCAGCATTGCCGAACACAGATCGTCCAGATCGCCTGACTGAAGCGATCATGAACTTGATCCCAGAAAATCCTAAAAAGCCTTACGACATGCTTGCAGTTATCACTGAGTGCGTGGACGAGGGTTACTTCCTTGAAGTGCACAAGCACTTCGCTGCGAACGTGATCGTAGGTTTCGCTCGCTTCAATGGTCGCCCTGTCGGTATCGTAGCAAATCAACCAAACGTTTTGGCTGGTTGCTTGAATATCGAAGCTTCTCGCAAAGCCGCTCGTTTCATCCGTTTCTGTGATGCTTTCAACATTCCAGTTGTTTCATTCGTTGACGTTCCGGGCTTCTTGCCAGGTAAAGATCAAGAGTGGAATGGTATCATCACTCACGGTGCAAAACTTCTTTATGCATACGCTGAAGCGACTGTACCTAAAATCACAGTGATCACTCGTAAAGCTTACGGTGGTGCTTACATCGTTATGGGTTCTAAACTTTTGAGATCCGACGTGAACTTGGCTTACCCTTCTGCAGAGATCGCAGTGATGGGTGCTGAGGGTGCGGTCAGCATCATCAGCCGCGAAGAAATCAACAAAGCTAAAGATCCAGCAGCAGAAAAAGCTCGTTTGACAGCACAATACGAAGAGAAGTTCTCCAATCCGTATGTATCTGCTGAACTTGGCTACACTGACGAAGTTATCGATCCAGCGTTGACTCGTAAACGCATCATCGACTCTTTGGAAATGCTAAAAAATAAACGCGATATCACTCCGGCTAAAAAGCACGGAAATATCCCTCTGTAGGAGCGAACATGGCATTGTTTAAAAAAATCCTGATCGCTAATCGTGGGGAAATTGCAATTCGTATCACTCGCGCTTGCCGCGAGCTTGGTATCGCATCCGTTGCTGTTTTCTCTGATGCCGATCGTGATAGCTTGCACGTTTTCTTGGCGGATGAGGCTTACCATATTGGGCCTTCTCCATCTAAAGAGAGCTATTTGAACTATAGAAAAATTTTGGAAGTGGCAAAAAAGGCTGGCGCAGACGCTGTCCATCCGGGCTACGGTTTCTTGTCTGAAAACACGACGTTTGCAAAAGCGTGTGAAGAAGCGGGAATCACTTTCATCGGACCAACAGTCGCGAACATTGAATCTATGGGAGATAAAATTTCTGCCAAAGCTTTGATGAAAAAATCAGGCGTACCAACCGTTCCTGGCTCTGACGGCGGCGTTGAATCCGTTGAAGATGCAGTAAAGATCGCTGAAAAAATTGGCCTTCCTATTATCATTAAAGCGACGGCCGGTGGCGGTGGTAAGGGAATGCGTATTGTGCGTAAGCTTGAGGAAGTGGAAAGCGCCTTCCGTGCTTGCCGCTCTGAAGGTCAGAACTATTTCGCAAATCCAACTGTTTACATCGAAAAATTCATCAACGATCCGAAACATATCGAGATCCAGGTATTCGGCGACAAACACGGAAACCACGTTCACTTGTTTGAACGCGAGTGCTCGGTTCAACGTCGTAATCAAAAGATCATCGAAGAATCTCCGTCTCCTTCTGTTCCTCATGAAGTGCGTTTGCGCATGGGTGAGGCTTCTGTTCGCGCAGCGAAACAGATTAACTACGTAGGCGCGGGCACGATCGAGTATATCTTCGATAACACGACTAAAGAATTCTATTTCATGGAAATGAATACGCGTCTGCAGGTTGAACATCCGATCACAGAGATCGTGACTGGTTTTGACTTGGTTCGTGAGCAAATTGGTGTGGCTGCTGGTAAACCTTTGAGCTTTAAGCAAGAAGACATCAAACAAAAAGGCCATGCGATTGAAGCACGTATCTGTGCTGAAGACCCTGTGACATACAAACCAAATCCAGGTGTTATCCGTGCTTGCCGTCACCCGCAGGGTCCGTTCATGCGTGTGGATTCTTATGCATATCCTGGCTACAACGTTCCGATTTATTACGATCCAATGATCTCCAAGGTAATTACTTGGGGTGATACTCGTAATGAAGCGATCGATCGTATGCAACGTGCTTTGTCTGAGTTCGTATTGACGGGGATCAAAACCAACATCGTTCTTCACAAAACGATTTTGGATCACCCGACGTTCCGTGACGGTACTTACACAACACAATTTATCGAAAAGAACTTCGAAGTTATCGAGCCAGAGATGTTCAAGCAAGTTGACGACCCTGTGTTCCTGATCGCGGCAGCTATTGAAGCCTACAACGATCGTAAATCGAAGGATATCCGTCAGCTTAACGTTCGCTCCACTTGGAGAAGCGTAGGCCGTAAACTTCAGTTAAGGACGTAACATGTATTTCGAAGCAGAACTTAGAGGAAAAAAATATAAAGTGGATGTGACGGAAGGCCGTCACTCCTGGAAAGTATCTTTGCAACAAGATGGCAAAGATTGGGTTCACCACGACATTTCCAAAAATGACTTTAAACACGCTGAAGAGTACATCAGCTTCCTTTTCCAAGGTAAGTCGTACTTGATTGACGTGGTTGGCTCTGACACTGAATACACTGTGTTTACGCGTAACTCGTTCCGCTCTATCAAAATCTTCAATGACGAAATGTTGTTGCATGAATCTTTGAAAAAAGGCGGCGGTTTCGGTGGCGACATGGAATTGAAATCCGGTATGCCAGGAAAAATCATCGAGATCTTTGCAAAAGAAGGCGATATCGTGAAAGCGAACAAGCCACTTTTGATCATGGAAGCGATGAAAATGGAAAACGAAATGCGCGCAGCTCGTGATGTGAAAATCAAAGAGATCAAAGTTAAGCAAGGCGACTCTGTTGAGTCAGGTGCTGTCCTGATCAAATTCGAAGAGCCTTAGTCAGTTCTTTGAGCTTTGGACAAAACAAAAGGGAAACTTCTTTCGGAGTTTCCCTTTTTTTATTTCTTAATTTGAGTGATCTGTCGCCGATTCGATGGCGTCGAAGCGTATGCTACTCACGCTCGTTTTGTCTGAACTGAGCCTCACGCTTTCTTTCAAAGATACCCACCATGATCACACCGATTTCGTATAACAAAACCATCGGAATCAACATCATCACCATACTCATTAAGTCTGGTGGAGTGATGATTGCCGCAGCCACGGCCAAAATCATGATCGCATAACGGCGTTTTTCTTTTAGGAATCTTTGGCTTACAAGCCCCATCATACCCAGGATTGAAATCACCAACGGCAATTCGAAAGAAACCCCGAACATCAAACACATTTGCGTAAAAAACCCAAGATACTGTTCGATGGAGATCATAGGTTTATCGACTGTGCCACCGTAGTTCATCAAAAAGTGGAACGCCATTGGCAAAACCACATAATACGAAAAAGCGGCACCCATGACGAAAAGAACCGAGCCCGCCAGGATGAAGCCCATCGAATATTTCTTTTCTTTTTGATACAAACCTGGTGCTACGAATTTCCAAACTTGGTAAAGCCACAACGGACAGGAAATCAAAATTCCGCACACAAAAGAAATTTTGATGTGGGCAATGAACTTATCCAGAGGACCCGTGTAGATCAAGCCTCCACCAGGAAGATAAGGCGCAATCGGCGCACGGATGTAATCGAAAACTTGCTCGCTAAAGTGATAGCAAATAGCCGTCGCACCCAACAAAATCCAAACCATGCGAACCAGGCGGAAACGAAGTTCGCCCAAGTGTTCGTAAAGGGATTGGGCTTTTTGGTCTAATTCTTCAGAAGTACCCATTAGCCTTTATTCCCTTTATCATCGTCGTCATTTTTTTGAATCGGCAAGTCCATTTGTTGCGCATTCGAGATTGATCTCGGACGGTGTTGTCCGTGCGGCACATGATCTTCAGAAGTCCAATCTCCCGGATCAGTTGTGCCCGCCTCCGGAGTAACTTCTGGAGTTGTCGGTGGAACCTTGGGAGCTTGCTTGTGCTTGTCATACAAGTCGATAGGATCAATGCGAGCTTGTTGTTTCAAGTCGTCAGTGAATTCACTGGTCGTTCTTTTAAGTTCATTAAGAAAGCGGCCCAGCGTGCGCGCCACTTGTGGAAGTTCCTTGGGACCGATCACGATCAGTGCCAAGATAGCTAGGAAAATGATTTCTGACATGCCTAAACCGAACATGGTCGCAGATTAGTGGAATCACCCTTGTTTGCCAAGCTTTACTTGGTCTTGCGGCAGGGTCAAAACACCCATTTCCACCAGCTTTTCCTTGGCCAATTCAGAGCCCGTGCGCTGGTAGCGGTCATAGAGACGAAGAATGCTTTCGTCTGATTTAATAAAGGAGTGTTGGCTAATGTAGGTCAGCACATCAACGAACTCAATAAAGCGTGCTGAGAACGTTTTATAAACCTTCGCCAGCCCGTCTTCGCGGGTGCAGTGTGCTAAGTGGGTGTAGGCCGCTCCGCCAATATTGGCGTAGTAATCCACATCCACGATTTTTCTTTGTAGCGAGTCGCCGAAAAAACCACTGATATACAGAGCTCGATCACCAAGTTTTCTCAGCTTTTCAAGCTTTACAGCAGGTTCCGCATTTTGCGCGAGCAGATACATTTCCGCGAGTGTGGCCTCGGCTTCAAAAAGAGCTTTTGCATCAAGATATTGTTTTAAGAGATTTACAAGATACGCTTCGACCAGAGGAAGTGTCTGAACTTTACGGTCGTAAAGTCCTTTACTGACGAGCTCCTGAAAATAGCCTTCAGGGCTTACAAAAAGTTCAACTGTTTGCGAGCTGGGTTTATCTTTCATCCTTACTCACCGCTATACTTACTCTTAGTCTAACAATGAATCGATCTGTTTCGGTTAGTTGTTTCTATAGAATCAATACCTTGGTATTAATTCTTTCAGCGTCTCAAAAATCCATGTATCAAAATGGAACGGATGCCCTTTCCGCGCAAAGTGTATAACTTCTATACGGTCCCCGCGGCCTTAATGGAATCAAAGCCTTTTAACCATGGCACCGGGCTTGCTCTTATTTCTATGAAGAAAGAGCGGGTTTGAATGATTAAAGTTAATTTGACTCCCAAATTGGATACGAAAAAGAAGAAGCTCACGGCTGGCTTCGCAATGACCATCGTTGCGCTGACTGGCGTTGTGGCTCTTTATAATTCTGTTCAAATGGTTGATACCGATACTTTGCTTTCTGAAACCTCTGCTCCCGTTGAAAAGCCTGAAAAACCTAATGAACCTATGGTGTTGGCGGCTGATGCTGACGCTGAGGTGGACAGCGAAACTCCTGGTTTTAACTTGGAAATCCCGCAGTTCGTGGCTTTAGATGAAGACACAGGCCCCATTGCTGAATCTGGCATTGTGGAAAACCGCGAACAAATCCTTAACGACTACCAAAATCTGATCTCTGAAGAATTCCATATCCCTGAAAATCTTCGTGATCGCGTGGGTTTCTGGTTTGATATTTACACTCTTCATAATTCCAATAAACGCCTGATTCATCACTCAGTTTATCCTTGGATTGTCTTTGAGGTCGTTGATACAACGGACATTATTAATTCAGACACTCCGAAACATCGCTGGATGAGAAATCTAAAAGCAGATGCTTTAGTAAAACAACAGGTTGAAAAAACCAAAACTGCCCTAAAATCACTCGCAAAAAAGAAAAATTTGGATGATTTGACTGACGATGAAAAGCGCGTGATGGAAGCTCTTTCGCACCTTGATGGTGAGGTGAAAGACAAAGCTAAATTCGCTCTTAAAAACATCCGTGTGCAAACTGGCCAAAGAAACTTCTTCCAAGAAGGCCTGGAGGTTTCCCCGAAGTATCTTCCTGGTATGGAGGAGATCTTTGAAAACTATAATTTGCCAGTGGAGTTGACTCGTATTCCTTTCGTGGAAAGCTCTTTCAACAAACACGCAAAATCAAAAGTGGGCGCTTCCGGTATCTGGCAATTTATGGGTGGCACCGGTCGTAAATTCATGGTTGTGAACGACAATATCGACGAAAGACACTCCCCGTTTAAAGCAACAGTGGCAGCAGCCCAATTGCTAAAAGAAAATCACATGATCTTGAAGCGCTCTTGGCCTTTGGCAATCACAGCGTGGAATCACGGCCCGCCGGGCATCCGTAAAGGTATGGCCAAGGCGAAGTCTCAAGACTTAGGCGAGATTATTTCCAAATACAGAACGAAATCTTTCGACTTTGCATCCTCTAACTTCTATTCAGAATTCTTGGGTGCTTTGTACGCGGAAAAATATCACGAAGAAGCCTTCAAAGATTTAAACTATTCTGAAAAGTTGAACTTACATACCGTGAAACTTTCCAGAAGCATCAATGCCAAAGAACTTTTGCGCAGAAGTAAACTTTCTGAAGACAATTTTATGTTGTTCAATCCGGATTTGAAAAAAGCTGTTCGCGTAAATGCTCAAGTTCCATCTGGTTTTACATTGATGTTGGATGACGATGCCCGTGATCAACTAAAAGGTATCGTTGCGAAAGCAACTTTGGGCAAAAAACGTAAAGTACCTAAAAACACAACTGCTTCAAGCGAAGTTTCCTTGAGCGAACCAGTCGCTCGCGACATGTAATCCAGCCGCGAGCTTTCCTGTATTATATTTTTAAATATCGTGCGGACCAACCAGAGAGATAATCTCTGGTTGCGCAAAGATCTTCTGCGCCAGGTTCTGAATATCTTCCGGCGTGATCGCAAAATACTTATCTGCGACATCCAAACTTTCGCGATAATCCAAACCATAAATATCATCGAACAAGATGGCATTGCAGATTGTGCCTTTACGTTGCAACTCAATGTCATGACGACCAATCAAATATCTTTGGGCGCGCGTTAACTCTTCTTCACCGACCTTAACGTCAGCAAGTTTTTTAAACTCTTCTTTTAGCATTTGAATGGATTTTTGCGCTTTTTCTGGAGAACAGCCGATATATCCACCGAAATATCCGCCTTCGATACCTTCCATATGCATTGGAGAAACAGAATACGCCAAAGAATTTTTATCCCGAAGCTCCAAGAACAAACGACCACCCTGACCACTTAGAATGGATTGAATTACTTCCAGCGTGAATCTCTCTGGACTCTTCAGTGTGAGACCCTGATAACCCACGATGATATGGCTTTGTTCTTTTTTGAGTTCATGGAATACGTGGCGGGATTCCGTTACCTTCGTAATAGGGAAATGATTCTCAATTTTTTTGCCCGCTGGAAGACTTGCCGTCACTTCCTCAAACGTCTTCACCCATTTTTTAGTGTCGACATCACCCACGACACAAACCGTTAAGTTTTTTGCGTGAGCAACATTGTTATAATACTTGCGCAAAGAACTCTGCGTAATAGCGGAAATAGACTCATCGTTACCCAGTAGATCTCTGGAATACGGATGATTCTTAAAGATCTCCTTCATGAAATTCATCACACAAATCTGTGATGGATTGTCGTTTCTGGATTTGACCTGATTTTTTTGTACGACTTTTTCCCGCTCCAGAATTGCTTCTGGGAATTGGGGATTCAACAAAGAGTCTGTGTAAATCTCAAGCATCTTATCTTCAAATGGTGAAAGATAGTCCATCGACATTCCGACAGAGTTTCTGCCCCCGAAAGCACCAATGCCCGCGGCCAATTCATCCACGCGGTGATTGATTTCATCTTCTGTAAATTTTTTCGAGCCAGAAAGCCAGTTTCTGGAGAATAGCTCTGTTAAACCATTTGTTGTGCCGTCTTCTGTACGCGCACCACCTAAGAAAGCCGCCTTCATAGAAACGTAAGGCGTATCTTTCTGTTCGCGAATCAAAAGTGTGGCGCCAGATTTCAGAGTGATTCTTTGTGTCTCTGGAACATGGGATACTGCTTCCACTTTAATCGTAAATTTTTTCGGAACGAACTTCGCCGGTTTTGCCTTGGAAAGTTTGGTTTCCGATAATGCTTTTTTCAAATTTTTAGCAAAGGTCTTTAAAGACTTATCCGCCTCTTTTTTATCCATGTTCGTCATCAACGACAAACTAAAGGCATCCGCCTTAAAGTACTTCTTGGCAGCCTTTTGGATATCTTCAGGTTTCAGGGAGTACACTTGCTTCATGTATTTACGATAGTGATCGTGGTCACCATAATAAAACTCATCGCCTCCGGCTTTTCTCGCAATGTTATCCACAGTCTCCATCGAATAAACTTCGTGGCTGGCAAAGTTCGTGATCGCCTTTTGCATTTCGGCCGGGGAAGGCGGCTCATGAATAATGCGCGTCAGTTCTGGAATCATCGCTGCCAAAGCTTTATCTAAGTTTTCCTTCTCCAAATTGAAAGACAAAGCAAACAAACCATCATCAGGCATAGAATAGCTGAATGCCCCCACCGAATTTGTCAGCGGTTCGCGAATACGCAAAGTCTGCATCAGACGTGAAGAATCACCTTGGCCCAAGATTGCTGCCAGGACTTCAAGAGCCGCAATGTCTTTGTGCTTAACGTTTGGAATTCTCCAGCTTAAATACCCCGTGGTCGTTTCAAACTTCGCCTGTTCGATTTTTATACGGATGCTTTTCTGTGCCGGCTCTTTCACATGAGTGGATTTGCGCAATTTAAACGGCTCAAATCCGCCGAACATTTTCTCCACCTTGGTTTTCATTTCCTTGGAATCAAAATCCCCGGCAATAACCAGGAACATATTCGAAGGAACATAGCGGCTTTGATAATATTCACGGATCTTCTTGGCACTGACCTTTTTTACAACCTTGTCGTAACCAATGACCGGAATACCGTAGGAATGTTTACGGAAAATATTCGAGAATAATAGCTGGCTTGAGCGGCGCCCCGGGCTGTCTTGACCACGCTTGATTTCTTCGATCACGACTTCACGTTCATTGTCGATTTCCTGAGGGTCAAACGTCGGATAACCCATCATTTCACTGATCACATCCATCGCCACGTCGGTGAATTGCTTGGAAATCGTCACATAAAACACGGTCTGATCAAAAGAAGTATAGGCATTCAGTTCCCCGCCCGATCCCTCGACCGTCGACGCGATTTCGCCGACGTTATACTTGCGAGTCCCTTTAAAAACCAAGTGTTCGATAAAGTGAGAAATGCCCTCTTCGCCTTTTTTCTCGTCGGCGGAGCCTGTTTTCACCCACATTTGAACTGAGACCACTGGGGATTTGTGGCTCTCTAATAAAAGGACTTTTAGACCGTTTTTTAGTTGAAATTTTTTAGACATACTCTAGATAACTCCCATGGCTTTTGGCGTTTACGTTCACATTCCCTACTGCATTCAGCGCTGCACTTATTGTGACTTCGCGACTTACGAGCAAAGTAAGATTTTGCCGCCGGATCAGTACGTCCAATTGCTGTTTGAGGAGATTCGCCAAAAGCATCGCTATTATCAGCCTCAAAAGTTAGACACACTTTACTTTGGTGGCGGAACACCAAGTTTGATCCCTGCTCACCTTATTGTAGCTGTTATCAAAGAGCTGGGTAGATATGGCTATACAACTGGACCCGATACCGAAATCACCATCGAGATCAATCCGGCGACTGTCGACAAAGAAAAGCTGAAAATGTACATCGATCACGGAGTGAACCGTTTCAGTGTCGGCGCTCAAACTTTTGATGATCGTTTGCTGAAAATGGTTCATCGCGAGCATTCTGCAAAACAAACACTGGAAACCCTGGACCTTTTGCGAGCTCATAACCTGAATTTCAGCTTTGATATTTTGTTCGCGTTGCCGTCGCAGACCCTTGAGGGATTGCAGAATGACGTGCGTATCGCGGTTGAACAAGGTGCCAAACATCTAAGTCCTTATTGTTTGACAGTTCCCGATGGCCACCCCCTTTCAAAGGGACGCGCCCTTGAGGAAGAGCAAGTCGACATGTTTGACTTTATCGCCAGCGAGCTCACCAACAGCGGTTTTCAACAATATGAGATTTCAAACTTTGCGATCCCTGGATATGAATCCCGCCACAACATGTTGTATTGGATCGATCAGCCTTATTGGAGCTTGGGTTTAAGTTCTCATTCGTATTCCAAAGAATCGAAATGGGGCACTCGCTATTGGAATCTCAACTCCATCGGTGAATACAAAAAACAAATTCTGGAGCACGAAGGCAAAGAGTTCACTTCTCCTGCGCTGCATTTACCAAGCGCACAAGTTGAGGAACTCGAAATGCATCAGGCACTCACGGACTTTTGTCATACCTCAATGCGTTTAATGCGCGGTCTCAACGAGCGCGAACTACAGGAAAAATTCCCTGTCGCTGTTTATCACCAGGTTTCCAGTATTATGAGTAAACTTTTGAGCAATGGATGGGTTCAATCTGACCAAGGGCACTGGTCCCTAACACGAGAGGGCCTAGTTATTAGCAATAAAGTTTTTCAAGAACTTACATTCCTTAAGGAAGATGTCTAGGTTCAAAAATTCTGCGCCTACCGTAATTGACAATATCTAATGAATACACAATCTTAAGTATTGCGAAAGGAACTTTCATGTCAGAAGAAAACAACTCTCAAAATTCCAATCCTGCGGCATCTGAAAATTTCGATGTCTCTTCTGAAATTCAAAAGCTTCAAGAACAGGCCGAGAAATATAAAAACGATTTCCTGTATCTGCGCGCGGAATTTGAAAACTATAAACGTAATGCCATCAAAGAACGTTCTGAGTTGATGAAATACGGCGGCGAACGATTCATCCGTGATCTTTTAGATATCGTTGATAATTTTGATCGCGCCCTGCAAGTGAATGTCACGGCCGACAACATCAGCACTTTCAAACAAGGTGTGGAGATGACGGCGTCAGAGCTTAAGAATCTTTTAACGAAGCACTCTGTGACAGAGATTCCATCTGAAGGTGCGCCATTCGATCCTAACATTCACGAAGCTCTTAGTGCCGAAGCGACAGATAAAGTTGCTCCAGGCCATGTAGCACGCGTGTTTAAAAAACCTTATAAATTGCATGACAAGGTGATTCGCACCGGCCAAGTGGTGGTTGCGAAAAAACCAGAATAAGAGGCTTTGCTTGTCTAAGAAGGACTACTACTCCCTTTTAAATGTTTCGCGTACGGCGACGGCGGATGAGATTAAAAAATCATTCCGCAAGCTGGCGATGCAGTATCATCCGGATAAAAATCCTGGTGATAAAAAGGCCGAGGAGAAATTCAAAGAGTTCAGTGAAGCCTATGAGGTTCTCAGCGACCCGAAAAAACGCGAAATGTATGATCAGTTTGGTCATGCCGGTCCCGGTTTTAGTGGTGGCGGCGGCGGAGCTGGCGGTCCCTTTGGTGGCGCTGGTGGTTTCGGTGGCTTTGGCCAGGGCGGCTTTGGCGGCGCTGGTGGTGGAGCCGGCGGCGATCCTTTCCAAGATATCTTTGGTGATGTCTTTGGCGATATTTTCGGTGGAGCCCGTGGCGGCCCAGGTGCCGGTGCACGCACTCGTCGTCCTCAAAAGGGTACGGACCTTCGCTATACTCTGAATGTAACATTCGAAGAAGCTGCCGTCGGTACGGAAAAAGTAATCAGCTTCATGCGCCAACGTGGCAACAAAGAAGAATCTGCAAAACTGTCTGTGAATGTTCCTGCTGGAGTCAAAGAAGGACAACGCCTGAAACTTTCTGGCGAAGGTGACTCTGCTGGAAGTGTCGCGGGCGATCTGTATGTCATCATCGCTTTACAAGAGCATCCTTTGTTTAAGCGTGCTGAAAACGACGTCACGCTGGATTTGCCAATCACTTATACCGACGCGATTTTGGGTACGAACATTGAGGTTCCGACATTGACGGGTAAAGCGATGATTCGCATTCCCCCTGGAACTCACTCGGGACAAAATTTCCGTTTAAAGGGCAAAGGCTTTCCAAAAATTGGCGGCTTTGGCAGCGGTGATATGATGGTGCGAATTTTGGTCGACACCCCTCACAGTCTTTCCAACCGTCAAAAAGAATTAATTGAAGAACTCGCTAAATCTGCGGAAGCAACACCGATGGTGAAGGCTTTCCATGAAAAAGTATCTCATCTGATGAGGAATAGAAAATGACACCGAAGCTCGCCTTGATCTTCTCCGCATGTGTAATGGCTTCTTGTACGACAACCACGACAAAGAAAACGGAGATCAAGCAAGCTCCGGTGGCTGCAAAAACCAACGGTAAAAAAGGCAAGGGAATGTCCGGCCTGGCGGCAAAACCCCCTCCAGAGCCCATTCCAGCTCCCGCACAAATTCCCGCTCCGGTCGTTAACGACCCGATGGTCGCTCTTAAAAATCTTGTGGTTCAATCTGTTCAGGCACCAACAAAGCAAGAACAAGATGTCTATCGTTTAAGAGCAATCGAAGATGTTGAAAATCGTCTGAATGAAAAACAACTTGAAGAAGTAGCTGATAATTCTGATTACGGTTTCTTACGTGGTCATGCCATGTCTCGTCTGGCTGACAAAGCTTTGGATGAGCGTGATATTTATAAAGCTAAAAAATATTATTCAGGTGTGATCGATTATTTGCCGGAAAGCGATTTGGCGGCCCGTGCAAAAGACATTTTGTCACAACTTGAAGCCGCTAAAACAGTTCAATCCAAAACGATCGGCGTGGTTCTTCCTTTGAGTGGCAAGAATGCTCCCGTGGGTCAGCGCGCGTTGCGTGGCCTTGAAATGGGCTTGGGACTTCACGTTCCAGGTTCCGGGTTTAAGCTTGCAGTCATGGACAGCGAAGGAAATCCCGACTCAGCCCGCCGTGGTGTTGAGCGCTTGGTAAAAGAAGATAACGTCATCGCCGTCGTGGGTAGTTTATTAAGTAAAACCGCTCCTGCCGTTGCTGCAAAGTCCGACGAGCTGGGTGTTCCCAGTATCGCTCTTTCTCAACGTTCTGGTTTAACGGAAATTGGTCCGTCGGTTTTTAGAAACTCTCTGACAAGTGAAATGCAAGTTCGTCAGCTGGTCAGAACTGCGATGGATGATATGGGCATGAAAAAGTTCGCGGTTCTATATCCAAACGATCAGTATGGTGTCGAATTCACGAACATCTTCTGGGACGAAGTTTTGGCTCGTGGTGGACAAATCACGGCGATTCAAACTTACTCCACCAAAGAAACAGACTTCCGCTTGGTCGTGCAACGCTTGGTGGGCACGTATTACGGCGAGGGCCGTCAAGACGAGTTCAATTTGCGTCTGAAAGAATTGAAAAACTCCGACAAGAAACGCTCGGCGCGTAAAGACAACACTGAAAACGTTCTTCCACCTGTGACGGATTTTGATGCGATCTTTATTCCTGACAGCGCCAAAGCGATGGGTCAAATTGCTGCGATGCTCGCATTTAATGATGTGCGCGGCGTAAAATTGATGGGTACAAACTTGTGGAATACGGCCGGTATTGCAAAACGTGCGGGTAATTTTGCCAACAACTTAATGTTCGTTGATTCCATGGCGCCGACATCTCAAGAACAATCGCGTTTCTTAACAGAATATAAAAATCTTTATGGTGAAACACCGACCCTGATTGAAATCCAAGCCTATGATGCTGGTTTGATTTTGCGCCAATTGGTCGCGTCAGGAGCCGATTCTAGAGAGGCTTTGACAGCTAAGCTCCTGGGCCTCAAGAAGTTCCCTGGATCCCTTGGCACGCTTTCTATGAGCTCTGAGCGCGAGATTGAGCGCCCTGTGGTCTCCTTGACCGTGGAAAAAGGTGAAATAGCCCCTCTGCGCGTTCGCCAATAGGAACTATAAGAATATTTAATGATCTTTTATTAACCGCCCCCTCCCCCCTCCTGGTCTAAGGAACACCAAGCGGCAAGCAAGTCGCAAATCCTAAAGAAGGGGGCTGTTATGAAGACGCAGATTACAGAAAATATCGTTACCGAGTGCCGTAGAAAACTCATTCTTACAAAACAAGATATTCTGAATCGCATCAAAGCAGCCCAATCCGATTTCGTTCGCGCGGAAAAGTCTGGCGACGAGGGGGATGTGTCTGTTGCACACATCGAGGAGCACACTTTTTTAGTTTCACAAGAGCGCATGAGAAACCAACTGCTCGAGATCGAGATGGCCCTTGCCCGAATAGAAACTGGCACTTTCGGAGTATGCGAAGAAACTGAAGAGCCGATCGAAGCAGAGAGATTGTTGGCGATTCCTTGGACTAGACTCAGTATCGAAGGCGCTGAAATGCGCGAGGCCGTAGGCAGAAAGTTCGCGCGTTAAAAAATCTGTTTCACTTTCTGTCTGGCATTTTTCCACATTTTTCACTCTTACAACTGCGCAGCAAAGCAGTGCTTACTAATTCGTCACGCACTGCTTTTTTGGTGACTCTCTTCTGATCCCCCCCTAATAACGATCAAGAATTTTCGGGAATGATCATCATATCGGGGGGTGAGATGAACGCAACCGAACTAAGTCCGACAGAATTAGAGAACTTGAAAGACTCGTTGCTTGTGCAAAAAGGCTCGATCTTAAACAAGTCACACGAATTCATTGCAGAGCAATCCAGCATCAGTGGTGCTGGTGACGAAGCAGAAGTTGCTTCTCAGGATGTTGCAAACAACATCTCCATTCATCTGCATGAAAGAGACCGCACGGCACTCTACGCTATCGAACGTGCATTAGGAAAAATTGCAGAGGGGACTTACGGCCAGTGTGAAGCTTGTGGCGAACTTATCGGTGCGCGCAGACTTCAGGCTAGACCATTCACAGCCCTTTGTATTGAATGCATGGAAGAACAAGAGGCGCTCTCTCACTGACACGGATGTCAGTCCAATTTTTCATATTTCCATTCAAGCTATTCTCAGCTCGCTCCGAAAAGTCTCATACATGAAACATTTCCCGCATCAACGCGGAGGAGCGGTATGAGTTTTGACGATAAAGTTCTAGAAATCCCACAGACACTTCCAATGCTACCTGTGAGAGACATCGTTGTTTTCCCCTACATGATTATTCCATTGTTTGTAGGTCGTGATTCATCGATCCGTTCCGTAGAAGAGGCTCTGGCAAAAAATCGCCTGATCTTCCTTGCTTCTCAAAAAGACATCTCTGAAGAAAATCCAACTCCAGATTCTATCTACACAGTAGGTACAATCGCGATGATCATGAGAATGCGCAAGCTTTCTGATGGTCGCGTAAAAATCTTGATTCAAGGTGTGGCGAAGGGTCGTGTTAAAAACTACTCTAAAACTTCTCCTTCTTTCGAAGTGGCTGTTGAAAAAATTGAAGAAATTCCAAATCAAAAATCCGTTGTTGAAAACGAAGGTTTGATCAGAACAGCGAAAGAGCACATCGAGCGCATCATCGCGATGGGCCGCCCTCTTTCCCCAGACATCTTGTTGGTACTAGACGATGTCACTGATCCAGGTCGCATTGCTGACTTGATCGCTTCCAACCTAGGTATCAAAGTTCAAGACGCTCAAAAAGTTCTTGAGACTCATGATTCTACTGAAAGACTTAAAATCGTTACTGAAATCTTGGCTGCTGAGCTTGAAGTTATGCAAACTCAACAGAAAAATCGTCCTAACCAAAAAGACGATGCTAACAAGTCTCAACGTGAATACTTCTTGCGCGAGCAAATGAAGGCTATAAAGAATGAGTTGGGTGAACAAGACTCTAAATCTGAAGAGATGGATGAGTTGCGTGACAAGCTGACAAATGCCGGCATGCCTCCTCACGTTGAAGCTGAAGCTATGAAGCAATTGGGTCGTTTGGAGCGTATGCATCCAGATGCATCTGAAGCAACAATGGTTCGCACATACCTAGACTGGATGGCAGACCTTCCTTGGAGCAAAAAATCTGAAGATCATATCGATCTTAAGCGCTCTAAAGAAATTCTTGATGAAGATCACTACGAGCTTGAAAAAGCTAAAGACCGTATCATGGAGTTCTTGGCTGTACGTAAACTTAAGCCAGATCTTAAAGGGCCAATCCTTTGCTTCGGTGGTCCTCCAGGTGTAGGTAAAACTTCTCTTGGTAAATCTATCGCTCGCGCGATGGGCCGTGAATACTTCCGTATCGCTTTGGGCGGCGTGAAGGATGAAGCGGAAATCCGTGGTCACCGTCGTACTTATGTCGGCGCGATGCCAGGTAAAATTATCCAAGCTCTTCGCCAGGCGAAAACAAACAATCCCGTTATCGTACTTGATGAAGTTGATAAATTGGGTTCTGATTTCCGCGGCGACCCTTCAGCAGCAATGCTTGAGGTTTTGGATCCAGAACAAAATGCGACTTTCCGTGATAACTATTTGAATGTGGATTTCGACCTTTCAAACGTGTTGTTCATCGCGACTGCTAACGTGTTGGAGAATATCCCACCAGCATTGCGTGACCGTATGGAAATCTTGAACATCCCTGGTTACACAGAGAACGATAAGCTTTTGATCACTAAAAAACATTTGATCAGAAGACAGATCGAAGCAAACGGTATCACTCCAGAGAACATCAGCTTCACTGATGAAGGTATCAAATACCTTATCGCTGGCTACACTCGCGAAGCAGGTCTTCGTAACCTGGAGCGTGAAGTAGGTTCAGTATGCCGTAAAGTAGCGAAGATGGTGGTCATGGGCGAAAAGAACTTCGTAGAAGTAAATGCTACGACTGTTCCAGAGCTTTTGGGTCCTCCACGCTTCCAACGCGACGACAAGATCGCTGACTCTCAAGTTGGTGTTGTGCAAGGTCTTGCATGGACACAAGCTGGTGGTGAAGTGTTGACTGTTGAAGCATTGAAAATGAAAGGTAAAGGACATCTTTCTCTAACAGGCCAGCTTGGCGATGTGATGAAAGAATCTGCTCACGCAGCAATGTCTTACGCTCGTGCTCACATGGAAGAACTGAACATTCCTGAAGACTTCTTTGAAAAGTACGATATCCATATCCATTTGCCAGCAGGTGCGATCCCTAAAGATGGTCCTTCTGCAGGTATCACTCTTACAACTGCGCTTGTAAGTTTGATGACAGGGACTCCAGTTCGCCATGACCTGGCAATGACTGGTGAAGTGACTCTACAAGGTCGCGTACTTCCTGTCGGTGGTATCAGAGAGAAATGTCTTGCAGCTTTGAATCTTGGTATTACAAATATCATCATTCCAATGGCTTGTAAGAAAGACCTTGCTGATATTCCAAAAGTATTTAGAGACAATATCAACTTCATCTTCGCTGAGAATCTTGACGAAGTGTTTGCAGTAGCTTTCGATAAAACTGCTGCTAACGACTCTAAAAAGACTGGCGTTAAGAAAGAAGCTAAGAAAACAAAATCTCTAGCGGCATAGTCGCTAGAGTACATCGCCCCTCCCAAGTTGAGATGTAAAGAAAAAGGACTGAGCAATCAGTCCTTTTTTGTTTCTGATTGGAAAGAATCCACCCACATCCTAGACCTTTTTATGTCCCTGCTCATAATTCAAACTCTATAAAGAGGCGTATACTTTTAAGAGTGCTGGAGGTCTTTATGAAAATCTGCACAAATATTGGAAATAAAGAGCGCGGTCTGCGCATTATCGTCGGACTTGGCTTGGCATCCCTGGCTTTCTGGGGACCTGAAAATCTTTGGTTCTTGATTGGCCTGGTCCCTTTTCTAACCGGGGTTATTGGGTGGTGTCCTCCCTATCAACTCTTGGGGATCAATACTAAGTCAAAAGCTTCTCATCCATAGAATTGTTTCGCTGTCCAGCCTGCCGAATTTTTCGTTCCGCAGGCTGGGTTTTCTGTTACGATGATTAAATGAAATTTACCTCTTTGATTTTAGCAGCGATACTTTCACTCTCGGTACTTACGGCCGAAGCCAAGAAGAAAAAACAACAAATCCAACATCTTTCTGGCGTTGTTGAAAAGTGCCATGATGGCGATACTTGTCGCGTAAAAGTTGGAAATAAAATTGCGAAAATTCGTTTTGCCGGAATTGATTGTCCTGAGCTTTCGCAAAAATACGGCAAGCAGGCCCGCGACTATACTGAATCTATTATCAAAAATAAGTATGTAAATTTAGAATGTGATGGGAAATCATTTGATCGCCTGACTTGCACCGTTTTCTTGGCCGATAAGAATGTGAATCTGATGATCGTGGAAAATGGTTGGGCTTATGATTCCACCAAATACTCAAAAGGCCGCTATTTGGCTTCGGTAGATACAGCCAAAAATCAAAGAACGGGAATGTGGGTGGATCGCGATCTTACGAGCCCCTATTGCTACCGTCATAAGACGAATAAGAAATGTGCCCTTGATCAAAGCTATATGCCTTAGTGTCTTCAAAGATTTCTTCGATTTCTCCAGATTCATCAAAAACAATTATCTGCGCATCCAGTTCTGCCACGCAGGATTGGATGATTTCTTGAGGTGCATACAAACCGATCTTGGTCAGAGCATTCGCGATCATGCATGTATCTGCAATAACCGAGACCGTATGTCGCCCACTGATTCCGTGTCTTAACGGATGAAGATACAACGTGGCAGATTCATTGTCGTACAGATTCCCCCGATATTCGGTCGTCGCGATCGCGTCTTTAAATAACCCCAACTCTTTTTCAATATCCGTATTGCTCATACGGACATGAATGGCTTTCTTTGGACAATTGAAAAAACGAATTCCTTCGGCCAAATGAACCATACCCATTAGCGACGAATGCTTTGCGGTTAAGAATTTTACGGCTTGGTCTAAAACATAACCCCGGATCAAACTTTTCAAATCCAGGTTGTTGGATTCTTCACGAAACGGCTCGAAGTATCCATCCGACAACGTGCTGATATCCAAAGCTTTTTCCAAAACTTCGGCAACCGGTTTGCTCATCTCAAAGGAATCATCCCCTTCTACCGTCAAAACACGGCGGATCTCCGAGTTTGGATCCTCCAAATTTAAAGAGTTTTCGATTTCAGCAAGATGTTGAAGGGTTTTCGTCAAAAGGGTTTCAAAGTTCCCGTTTGAGAAAAGATTGATCTGAATAAAGTCGCCCAGCATCGGCCGACCCGCCTGTGCTGAGATTTCAAGTTGGTTTTCCATATGCCATAACGTTAAAAGCAAAAATCCCCGGGTGATAGAATCATCCGGGGACTGTGCAAGATAACATTCATTTTCGGAGGCTTATTGTTTAAAGCCTTTCAGGCGGTCATTCTCGGATTCCAAAACTCGAACCAAGGTTTTCAAATCCGTGACTTCGTCCTTCAATTGGAAGATTTGCTCTTCCTTTTCCTGAAGGATCTGCGTGTAAGCTTTCTTAAGTTCATTAAGTAGCTTATTCGCAGCTGTAAGGATCGGCTCATCCTTATTTACTTTAACCGTCTTTTCAGCAAGGTCCTGAGCCTTCACTTCGTCCTTTGAAGAAGCCATTTCCGTTCCTTCTTTCATCATTCCTTGATGAGCACCCACCAAAGCAAGGTTTTCGCTTTCTTGGGAGGGGCGATGTACTCTTTGATGGGTACCCATCGGTTCATCCATGATGAAGTACTTGCCGTCTTCAAATCGGAATCGAATGTCGTCGGCTTTGATTCTTCGGCGGAGAGTACTCACACTAATTCTGTATTTAGTGGAGTAGTCCATTAGCGGTAGCCAAGAACCATTCATCTCAACGTTCATTCGATCCCCTTTACTCACCCTGGCCTAAACCAAAGTGCAAGTAGCTAGCTTTTCGGAAATGGTGGTCGCCTACTCAGCTTGCGTATTCAACCCTATCACAGGACTTCAGTCTGTCAAAGATAGTGTGACTACTTATTCAAATTCAACAAAAAACAGGACCTTGATCTGGCTATTCAGCGACTAGTCACGGTTTTAAGCTAGACCAACGTCTGACCAACCTTGCCCTCCACCACGTGAGATCAGATACTTATGCATAGTTATGCGCATAAAAGATAAAAAGAAAATAGCATTGGTTCTTAGTGGAGGCGGCATCAAAGCCGCAGCTTTCCACATTGGTGTTTGCTTAGCTCTTCAAGAAAAGGGCTTCAAATTTGCCGGCGGAACCAAAGAGATGGTGCGTCAGAATTTCGATGAAAACGATCCCATGACCATTCGATGCTATGTCGGGTCCAGCGCAGGGGCCTTTGTTGCTTCCATTTTAGGGGCTGGATATCCAATTGAATCCCTGGTGAATGCTTTTCAAGTTGGTTCAGGAAATCATCCCACTTTCGAAAAGTCAGACCTCCGCTATCTAAAGCCGATCTCTTATCGCAACATTTTTAACTTAAATTCCAGCGGCCTGCTTCGCTTCATTCCCCGCGCTTTATTGGATAAGACCATCGTTAAGGGTGGCGTCGAGTCTCTGATCAAAAATGGTTTGAAACTAAATGGTCTGTTTTCGACCAGCGGAATTGAAACCTATCTGCGCAAAGAAGTCCTTTTGGACAATGACTTTGCCCGTTTGGGCGTCGATTTGTTTGTGATCGGCACACAACTTAACCACACCCGTAAGGCTATCTTCGGGAATTTCCCCGAGTCTTATAAAACTCAGAACCATATGTACATCAACCATGCTTCGATCAGTACGGCAGTCGCCGCATCGACATCGCTGCCTCCGGTTTATGCACCCTATGGAATCAAACGCCCGGAAGACGATAAAGAGATCTTTTTCTATGATGGCGAGATTCGCGACACGCTTTCCACCCACGTCGCCGCTGACCACGGCGCCGATCTGGTGATTTCATCTTATTCAACACAGCCCTATCACTATACAGAAGAAATGGGCTCGTTGCATAAGTACGGAATTCCTTTGATTTTAAATCAAGCTCTGTACCAGGTGATTCAGCAGAAAATCGCTAAGCACATTCAAGCTCAGAACGACATCAAGACGATTTATAATGCGGTAGATGGATATCTAAAACAGATCAAACTGCCCGAAGATCAGCGTGAAAAACTTTTGGGAATCATTCGCGAGAAGGTTCATCACAGACCAGAGGTCGATTATATCTATATTTCTCCACGCCCACAAAACTATGAAATGTTCTTTGTGGACCACTTCAGTTTGAATCCAGAGATCCTTGCTCGCATCGTTCGAATTGGATTTAAATCAGGAATCAACGTTCTTCGCCAGCACGATATCTAAAGTGCTTCCCAGCCCGTTGATTCACAAGCAACCATCATCAACAGACGCCAGCGATCAATTAGTTTGATCGCTGCATCGGCTTGAACCGCCGTTTGATCAGCAAGTTGTAATCCTGTGATCATTCCCGCGTCTGGATCATCACCGCGATAAAAATATGACAATAACGTATTGATGTTGGTTGCATCCACAGCTGGAGTCGCTCCGCCAATCTTTTTCATCAGATTATTCACAAACACGTCGTTTGAAAGAATTTGCTCACACGCTTGAATTTTGTAGGCCGCTCGCAAGGTCGTTGCCGGCTGATTCATTGGCGCAACAATAGTTCCATCGCAGTCTGCACCACTGCTGACATCCAACATGGGATTTCCGGAATCGCATGGCAGACCGAATGTTCCCGCGCGAGCCACAACCGTGCTAATAAGAAGTTTTGAAAGCACGCGATTATTCCCAGCCGTATCTGCGATTGAAGGATCCTTAAAGGTATCCATCAACAAACTTTGAATCTGATAGCGATTGGCCAAAAGCGGAGCTTGGGTGCTTGGTGTGGGAGCTGAACCACCTGGATGATCCACAGAAGTACCCGATTCGATGGCATCACCGGACAATGAAGCCATTTCGAAGCTGTTTGAACCCATACAGTTTTGAAAAAACACACTGATTCCCATGAGTCCCGTTGCTACAAGCAATGCTTTGGTAGATTTTGGGCGTTTCAAATTAACCTCCCACCAATTTGCTCTTGCCATAGTTATTCACAAATACACCCGTTGCTTCATTAAACGTGACGAGCGGTGGAGCTGAATTTTCCCATGGGTTGCTGTTGAGTCTCATCAAGCCCACAAGACTTGAAGGAACTGCTGCCACGCCTGGCATCGCTCCTTGAGAACCTTTATATCCTTCGATCTCGGCAGAAGCCCCATTGGTACCGCTGCCCGTTGTTTTCATTAATAAGTTTCCAGTGACATAAGGACCATTTTGAATCGCACCTGAATAAATCGAGGTCACCATGTTGTTGTAACCATGACCTGTGCCGCCTGTTGGTGCCACGTTTCTGGTAAATTCACTGCTCACTTGCAGAACTGATTCGTTCCAAAGATTCGCATTGGTTCCAGCACGTTTATAAAGATTTAAATTGTCTTTAAACTCAAGAATGCCAGCCAGAATTCCTGAATAGAATCTGTTTGCTATTAACAAAGTCGAAAGGCGTCCATTTGCGCCGTCCATATCAGAATCCATACGACTCATCGTTACGTTTTGAGCAACACCGCCGATTGTCGTCGGGAACAATGCGGAATCCAAACGGAAACCATTGTGATAAATACCGATATTATTGGAAAGGTCATTGCGCAGAACATATTCCGCAAGAGCGAATTGCTCTGGCAAATCTGCAAAGTGCATTCTCTTGACCACATCACGCATATCAGTACCTTCCTGATAGACTGCACTGACACGCCCCAAAGCCACACCGGCTTCAGAGAACGGATATCCGTATATTGCCTGACCTTTACCGTCCAAATAAACGTCATTAATACCAGGTGTCGTCATCGCGACCGTTCCCAGCATTGCCGTTTTATATCGAGTTACGGCTTCTGCCCAAAAACCTTCGATATCTCCAAGACCCGCTTTAATTTTTTTAGCAGCATTCTCAAGATTCTTATTCAAAGTACTTGCACCTACGCGATTTGAGCGAGCGTAAGTTTTCATATATGCCATCGCCGTATCGTAGGCCGCTTGTTGGGATGCCTTTAGATTAAACGAAGTTGTCATCGAAGTTCCCACTTGAAATGGTGACATCAATGACGTCGGACTTGCAGCAGTCTTGGTATAGGCCTTGTTTGTTCTGCTTGCGAAAAAGCTTCCACTTGTTCCGCCGACCATCACACCCGCAAATAAATTTTCTGCCTGATCTGCCATCATCCCTTGCAGACTTGGCAGGCCGGTTACTGGTACCTGAACCAGCAATGCATTCACGTCATGACCATCGGACTTTGAGGCAAATCCACGCATCACCATCATGTTATGCAAAATATCAGAGGCAGAACGACTGCCGCCCTTGCCATTGGCGATCTTAGTTTGAAATAGATACGGAACCAGAACGCCATTATAGTTCATGGTTTTAAGTTCTGTTCCAGTGACAACACCATTCGCAGAGGTGAACGCCGTCGCCAACCATTGATTGTTCATTGCGATCATACCGATGTCTTCGCCAGAACTCAGTTTGATCCAGTGATCAAATGCAAAACGGATCGGACCGCCATTTAACCACAAGTTCACGTGATATCGAGTGCTGTCTTGACCAACGCTCAAAGTCTCTGCGCGGGCTTGCTGAACAAAACCTGCTACGATTTTAAACGCCAGGGAATCCATAATACCTGGCAAACTTGCCAAACCTGCCGCACCCGTTAGACCTGTTCTTAAAAAACTTCGTCTATCCATTTGCTTCCCCTATTTGCCCGTATCTGAAAAGTTTGCTGATCTATAATAAGGCGACGAGATAATATTTTCGATCAACTTCTGTAACGATTGATTGCTACGAAGTTGCTGTCCCAGATCTTCTACAAATCTGCGATCGGCAGCTTCTCTCGCCGTCGTTGCTTTGTTTAAAGTGGCGTTTGCGGGATCCGATCTGTCGTAAAGAGAAACACTGATTCCCGTAAAATATTCGAAGTAACGTTTGGCTGCACACTGATAGAAATCATTTGTGTTCGCCATCGCCTGACCAAGGCCTTCGATGCCACTGACACTTTGTTTGATCAACTGCCCATCAGCGTTCGATCTAAACATCAAGACACCTGTTGGCTGTTGCTTTTGAAAATCAGTAACGGTTTTTGAAGACCAACCGGCAACTGAAGGCATTGTTGGTTGGAATTTACCAATCATGATACTTTTTGTATTGAGAGGCACGCCATTTCCCCTAATATCATCAACCGTCAATGATACGACCAAATTTCGAGTCGTATAAGCTGCCTGATCCATACTTGCGTGACAACGAATGCAGCTTGAAGATTGTCTGAAGGGTGCAACTGAAGCAGAGTCCACATACTGAAGAACGTCTGCCTCTCTTAGTGAAGGAAGAGTCAGACACAGCATGGATTCCATTGCTGTCTTTGACCATTTTCTTGGAACCTTCAAAGCACCATCGAAAATCTGACCTTGGGGGTGACCACTATTCAACAGAAAGAAAGCTCGAGAGCCCAAGATTCCGCCACCTTGGTTTGCATAAAAATCTACGCTGGTCTCTGCACCCGCAGTCATCGCAGCGCCATTGACGACGGCCGTACGACCCAGGTTTGGAATCGCATAGTTCTGAAGCACAAAAGAAGACGCCGATTCATTAATCGATTTGATCGGACCTTTTCCAGTCATAAACATTAACGGAACCATTTGCATGCCCGGACTAACAATGCTGCCATCGGCATTTAGAAACGACAAAGACCCCGTTTTTACGGCGGGATCATTTACACGCTTGCCTTCCAAACGTGTCGTACCTGAAAGCACATTTCGGTAAGCATCACCAGTGAACAAGTTGCGTGTTAAGAACAAAGCTGGTTCTGACATATCGATAAATTTGTCAGTATTACTTTCAAACTCCGCACGATAGCCAGTGATTTGTTCTTTGTTAGCAGTGGGGAACCATGTGCGATGAAACTGATAGAAGTTATTTACGATCAGGGTGCTGCGAGCATCGGTACTTTTTAGATTTCCTGATGCATCCATGTCAGCCAACTCAAGCAAGCTTTTGCAAGCAGCAACTCCGGTCTGTTTGCCCGCGACGACTTCTTTGTACAGACTGTCAGAGAAAGGAACTGTCGTCCCGGTAAGCTGAGAATAGCATCGAGCATAGATGGCTTTTTCTGAAAGTGCATGTGCATAAGATCCAGCACTCAGCGCAAGCGCAAGTATAAACGTGGCCTTCATTTCTCCCCCTGACAATATCCTATCGGTTTGAAATGCGAGTCGCTCATAAGTTCAGCGAAAATTGATTTTGTTAGTGTTCGGGGATGTTTGGAATGACTTCAGAGCGAATTTAGGGGCTTTAAAATAGAAAGGGCCGCTTAATAGCGACCCTTTCGTTTCTCAATATGAGACAAAACTAAAGCAAGCTTTTCTCAACTGCTGCGAACAGCGGGCCCGATACGAAGCCCAAGAACATGATAGCTAAAGCCATCACAACCACCGCGACAGTCGTTGCATTCAAAGAGTGCTCAGCAACATCTGCTTGGCCTTCTTTCATATACATAACGACGATTGGACGCAAATAGTAGTAAACAGAAATTACAGAGCTAATCATACCCCAAATTGCCAACCACAAAAGACCTTCACCGATAGCTGCATTGAAAAGATAGAACTTACCAAAGAAGCCCAAAGTTGGTGGAATCCCTGCAAGCGAAAGCAAGAATGCGGTTAAGCAAAGCGCGATCATCGGTTTTTGTTTTGCCAAACCCGCAAGATCGTCAACATTCACAATGTGGTTCTCTGATTTCTCAAGCATGCTTGCAATCGCAAATGCACCCAAAGTCATCAAACCATAGCTTAGCAAATAGAAAATAACGCCTGATGCACCGAAAGCGGCATCATCACTCACGCCCGCAGTAATCACACCTACCAAAATATATCCAGAGTGAGCTACTGAAGAATAAGCAAGCATACGTTTCAAATTATTTTGCAAGATAGCTGCAGTATTACCCACGATCATAGTGATCACGGCCAACCATTGAAGCATATCAAACAAGTGCTCAGA
This sequence comes from Bdellovibrio sp., assembly GCA_039594295.1. Lineage (GTDB taxonomy): Bacteria > Bdellovibrionota > Bdellovibrionia > Bdellovibrionales > Bdellovibrionaceae > Bdellovibrio. The sequence continues at coordinate 240,703 of JBCNNR010000001.1, read as the reverse complement.
ACCGACCAGTGAACGAGTTGCAATCACACGCAAGAACGCTGCGAAGGAAACTGTCTTAACCGCTGTCGCCATGAAAGCTGTGTGCGGGGTCGGAGCACCTTGGTAAACGTCAGGAGTCCACGCATGGAATGGAGCGATGGAAACTTTAAAGCAGAAGCCCAAAGTAACAAACACCATACCGAACAAGAACAAACGGCTTGTTTGAATCAAATCAGCCGCGTTTTCCATGAACGCCAGAATGTTCGTGTTTCCAGTTGTACCAAAGATAAATGCCACACCATAAAGGAACAATGCTGAAGCAAAAGAACCCAGGATGAAGTATTTAAGAGCCGCTTCCTTGGAAAGTTTCTCTTCGTGGCTCATCGCGATCATCAGATACAATGCCAACGACATCATCTCAAGACCGATAAACACCATCAAAAGATCAACAGCCGAAACCAGAATCAGCATGCCCACCGCAGAGGACATCGCCAGGAAGATCAGTTCAGAAAACTGCTTACCCTTTGTCGCTGGATTTTCGTACATCATGATCATCGCAGCTCCCGCAGAAAGAAGCGCAATCACGCCCATCCACTGAGTCACACCATCAAAGATCAAACCATTGTTAAACGCTGTTTTACCAGCGCCACCAAAGACCACCAACAAACCAACCGCGATCACCAGACCCATCAATGCCTGGCAAAGAGTGATAATCGGATTTTGTTCGCGATTGCCGCGAAGAACTTTCGCAGTAATCGGCACCAAGCTCGCAAGGAACAGGGCGATCATTGGTGAAACAAGAAGAATGTCGCTAAGACCAATATTCATATTCATTATTTATCTCCTTGTGCTGCTGCTGTCGTTTGCTCTGTTGCTGGAGCAGTTGTCGTTGCAGTTGCTGCCGTAGTTGCAGGCGCACCAGGTTGATTAATTGTCAGATTGTAGCTGTTTTTGTTGTGTACCAAGTGATCCACGCTGGCTTTTGAGTAGTTCAAGAAATTGTTCGGGAACAGACCCATCCAGAAAACCATGATGACCAGTGGAACAAGAACCGCGATTTCACGAGCATTCAAATCATGAAGAGGATGATGTTCGTCTTTAACCAACTCACCTTGTTCACCAAAGAACACACGTTTAAACATCCACAACATATAAACCGCACCCAAAACCACGCCCGTCACTGCAAAGTATGCAAAGACTGGTTGAGATTGGAATGTACCCATCAGGATGAAGAATTCACCCACGAAACCATTCGTCATCGGAACTGCAATCGAAGACAGCGTGATGATAAAGAAGAAGATCGTGAATAAAGGAAGAACTCCCGCCAAACCACCGTATTTAGTGATTTCACGAGAATGTGTTCTTTCGTAGATCATACCGATCAAGATGAACAGCGCGCCTGTGGAGATACCGTGATTCAACATTTGGTACAAACCACCGTTCATACCGTAAGAATTAAATGCGAACAGACCCAACAAGATATAACCCATGTGAGAAACTGACGAGTATGCGACCAGTTTTTTCACATCCGGCTGAACCATTGCGACCAAGGCACCATAGATAATACCTACTGTACCGATCAACATGAACAACCAAGACCAGTATTCAGAGGCCTCTGGGAACAATGGAATCACCCAGCGCATGAAACCATAAGTACCCATCTTAAGCATGACACCGGCAAGAATTACGGAGCCTGGAGTTGGTGCTTCAACGTGGGCATCTGGCAACCATGTGTGAAGTGGGAAAACCGGAACTTTGATCGCGAAGGCCAAAGCAAACGCAAAGAACAAAAGAGTTTGAAGACTAAAGAAAGTTCCACCAATAAATGGAATTTTCAATTTATAGAAATCAAGCAAGCTTGCGCTCATTTGACCTGTCGTCTCTTGAGTTAGATACATCATATAGATCATCGCAACCAGCATCATCACTGAACCGGCGAATGTATAGATGAACAACTTAACAGTGGCGTAAATTCTGCGTGAACCACCCCAGATACCGATCATGAAATACATCGGAATCAGTGCAAGCTCCCAGAAGACATAGAAGAAGATCGCATCCATCGCCAGGAACGTTCCCAACATCGCTGTTTGCAACAAGAACAAACAAACGTGGAAGCCCTTGACTCGTTCAGAAACTGAAGTCCAGCTTGCTAACACGATGATCGGAGTTAAGAACGTCGTCAAAAGAACCAGCCACAACGAGATGCCGTCGATCCCAAAGAAATAGCTGATACCAAAACGTTCAATCCACATATAACGCTCAACCATTTGCAGGTTCGCGGTAGATGCATCGAACTGTTGGAACAAAGCCAATGAAACGATGAATTCAATCACTGCAAAACCGAGTGCCAAAGGACGTAGAGTCTTAGCGTTCGGCCAAACAGCGACGATCAAAGCAAACAAAAGAGGTAGAAAAACTATTGTACTCAGAATCATGTCTTACCCCAGGATCACATATGAAAGGACAACAACGACACCGAGACCGATGTACATCGCGTATTGCTGCATATTTCCGGTTTGAAGCGAACGACCCAAAGAGCCCATTCCGCGAACCAAATCCCCTGCCCAGTACGTGCACTTGTCGATGAAATTAACATCAACGTAGTACCACATATTTTTACCCAGGTTTACCAAAGGATTAATGATTCCGCCGAAGTACGCTTCATCAACGAAATATTTGTTATATACCAAGTTGTATACCGGCTTGATGCTTTCAGCGATTTTCTTCGGAGTCTCAGGAGACTTCACATAGAACTGATAAGCGATCGAAGCAGAGATCACAGCGAGACCAACCGAAGCACCCATCAAAGCCCACTCTGTGGAAGCTTCCATGTGATGCATATCAGGAACTGCTCTGATCAACGGGTGCAACCAGTGCTCCCAAACATTCGGGATTTCACCCAAGTGTTCGCCGATAACATGAGGAATACCGATCCAACCACCGATCACTGACAACACCGCAAGAACGATCAATGGGATCGTCATCAAAGCTGGTGATTCATGCGGATGAACGTGAGAAGGAACGCGTGATTTGCCCCAGAAAGTAAGAGCCATCAAACGTGTCATATAGAATGCTGTCAAAGTCGCACCCAAAGCACCCGCTGCCCACAACCAAGGCGAACCTAGTGGTGAATTGAATGCATAAGCCAGAATTTCATCCTTAGAGAAGAAACCCGCAAATGGTGGCATACCGATAATCGCCAACCAACCCAAGAAGAACGTCACGTGAGTAATTGGAAGATATTTCTTCAGACCACCCATTTTCCGTATGTCTTGTTCCTCGTGCATCGCATGGATCACAGAACCAGAACCCAAGAACATAAGGGCTTTAAAGAATGCGTGAGTCATCAAGTGGAACATCGCTGCTCCGAAAGCACCTACACCGCAAGCCAGGAACATATAACCAAGTTGCGATACTGTCGAGTAAGCCAAAACTTTCTTGATATCCCATTGGGTCATACCAATTGTTGCTGCCAGAACCGCAGTTGCCGCACCAATAATAGCGATCACCATCATTGTGTTTGGAGCCACGATAAACAAAGGATTCAAACGAACGATCATGTAAACGCCGGCGGTAACCATCGTCGCCGCATGGATCAACGCAGAAACCGGAGTCGGACCAGCCATCGCATCTGGAAGCCAAACGTACAACGGAATCTGAGCAGATTTACCAGTTGCACCGATGAACAAGAATAAAGTTCCCAAAGTCACGGCACCCATCCAGGAAGCCTCAACAGTTGTTGGAGCCAGGGCATTTAGTTCATGGAAATTCAAAGTACCGAATGTCATGAACAAAACAAACATGCCCAGCAAGAAAGCGGCGTCACCCACGCGATTCGTGATGAAGGCTTTCATACCAGCTGCTGCTTTTTCTGCATCCGTGAACCAGAAACCGATGAGTAAGTATGAGCACAGACCCACACCTTCCCAACCAACGAACATCACAAGCAAGCTGTCGCCAAGAACCAGCAACAACATGTTAAAGATGAACAGGTTCAGGTAAGCAAAGTATTTTGCCGCACCTTTATCGTGGTGCATGTAACCAATCGAGAACATGTGGATCAAAGTACCAACGCCCGTAATGATAAGAATCATGATGGCGCTGATTTGATCGACTACGAAGCCCGCGTTGACTTTAAATTTATCAATCGCCATCCACTCAAAGAATGTCACAGCGATACGACGAGATTCGACGGCCATACCCACTAGGTCTGTCACCAAAAGAACCGCGCTGATAAAAGAGATAGCAACCGCAAGAGTCGCGATAACACCCGCAACATTAGCGGAGTGTTTTTTATAACGGAAACCGTTGATCAAGAAACCAACCAACGGACTTAGGATAACAATGGCCATTAAAACTGAATGATTCATTCGGCCTATCCTTTCAAGTGCTCGAAGAAGCGAATGTTCACTTCGTTAAAGCGTTTAAAGATCGAAACTGCCAATGCCAGACCCACAGCTGCTTCCGCCGCTGCAATTGTCATAACAAAGAAAACCATGATGTGCCCCTCAAGGTGGCCCATGTATTTCGCGAACGCGATAAACGTCAAATTTACCGAGTTCAACATAAGCTCGATGGACATCAAAAGAACGATCACGTTACGACGAAGAAGAACTCCCGCCATACCCATAACAAAGACAATTGATGCAAGGACAAGGTAGTGAGTCAGTCCAATGTTGTTAATGAAATCAGTGTTCATGAGTTCCACCTTTACTGCGAGAAAGAGCTACAGCGCCCACCGCGATCACCAAAAGAAGAACGCCAAGAGCTTCAAAGCCGAAGATATATTTAGAGAATAGGATTTGACCAAGTTGCTTAGTCGTTTCCATGCCCGTTCCAACAGTGACTGGATTGTCTGTTGTTTTGAATACCAATTGCTCAACTGTTTTATAGATTGAGGCAACGATCATTCCCAACAACAAACCCACCGACATGATTTTCAAAATGCCCGAGAATTTGCCGCGCGTGAACGCCGACACATCCTGTTTCAAGTCGAAAAGCATGATAACCATCGTGAACAAAACCATCACGGCGCCGGCATAAACGATCAACTGAACACCCGCAATAAAGTAAGCATTCAAAGTTACGAATAATGCTGACATCGTGACCATCGTCATCGCCAGGCTTAGTGCGGAATAAATAGGGTTCTTCAAAAGGATCACCATCAGGCCGGAACCCAACAATGCGATCGCTAAAAACCAAAATAGAAAAGCGTCTGCTGTCACTTTTAGCTCCTTACAATGATGCCGCGTAAATCACGAAAGCCGTGATGATGGTGTTAGCCAATGCCCAGGGAAGCATTGTTTTCCAACCAAGATCCATCAATTGGTCGTAACGGAAACGTGGCAAAGTCCAACGAACCCAGATAAATGCCCACAAGAATAGGAAGAACTTAACGTTGAAAACAAGGAAGTGAATCAATGCAACTAAAGCGGACGCCCAGTTAGCATTTGAAGTCACTGTCATGGCCCATTCACGAACTTGCTCAACAGTGACATACGGAATTCCGTAACCACCGAAGAAGAAGATCGCCATCAAACCAGAAGCGATCATCATGTGACCGTACTCGCCGATGAAGAACATGTTGAATTTGAAACCGCCGTACTCGGTATGGAATCCGGCAACCAATTCAGACTCACCCTCTGCCAAGTCGAACGGCAAACGGTTGGATTCCGCGAACGTCGCTGTGAAGAACAAAAGCGCGCCCAAAGGTTGGAAGAAAATACCCCAGTTTGGAAGGTACGGAGATGTAATTGTGTGACCCATGAATTGGAAGTGCAATGTTCCTTGCTGCGCCAAAGTCATGTCGCTCAAATGGAAAGTTCCGTACATCATGATCACACCAACGATCGAAAGACCCAAAGCCAATTCGTAAGAGATCGTTTGTGCGGAAGCACGGAGAGCACCCATCAAAGAGTACTTATTTCCTGAACCCCAGCCCGCCATCAACATTGTGTAAGCAGCCAGAGAAGAAACACCCAAGATGAATACGATACCAACGCCGATATCATAACCTTGAACCAAGAAAGTATATGGACCCCAAGTTTGACCGAACAATTCGAATGTTCCAACCGAGATTGGAGTCGACATTGGAATCGCCGAGAACGCCACCGCACCTGGAATCAACGCGAAGACCGGAGCTGCATAGTACAACAACGGTTTTGCAGTTGAAGGAACGAAAGCTTCTTTCGTCAAAAACTTCACGGCATCGGCCAACAACTGCATCAATCCCAAAGGACCAACACGGTTCGGACCAAGACGATTTTGAATGAAAGCAGAACCACGACGCTCAACCCACACAAGGATCGGCACGAGTTGAACCATCATCAAAAAGATAACAACGAGCTTAAGCCCGTTGACGATAATTTCGAATGAATCTTTACCCATTCCCATTGATTAATCCCATTCCAATGCTTTTGATTTAACTTCCCAGAACAAACCGAAAATGAACACGGCCAAGAAGAAGATCATTGATCCAAATACAAATGCACCCTGGCCAGAAGCGATGAAATCACGGAAGGATGTCGCCCATGGGTACATGAAGATGATTTCGATATCGAAAAGAATGAACAAAATTGCTGTGAGATAAAACTTCACAGACACTTTCGTATCTTTTTTATCTAGCGAAGGGAGACCACACTCGTAGGGCTCGTACTTAACCGGATGATAATGGACTTTTCCACCTGTCTTAATTGAAAGCCAGACTAGAAAACTGCCAAATAGCGCAATAAAAATGACGATGAAAATGATTCCACCGAGTGCCACAAACCCTCCAAAGTTGTCGTTATTATTTGGATTTCAATTAGTTATATATGTGGTGCCCTTGAAATCCAAGAAATATGAATGGAAACAAGGCGATAACCATGGCAACATGAGCGCACAAAATGAAAGCCGAAATGACTCACACAAGGCTCGAATCGATACTTGATCGTGCCTTCGAAACAACCCGCGGAAAGATTCAAGTGACCGGAGCCTCCTCTCCGCTCGCCCTCGCTTTCTTTTTGTCTCAGACTTACTCCAAAAAAATCAACAGCTTGCCGCACTTGGTTGTAGTTGGCAGTCAGGCAGAAGCGCTGAAATTACAACAGCTCCTGCAGTTCTTTGACCCACTTCGTCAGAGCACTATTCTTCCAGCATTTGATGTTTCCGCCTATTCCGGTCTTTATCCAAATACGAGATCTGCTGCGGATCGCGTGCGTTTTCTCGCAAAAGCACAGGCAGCAAAGGCGGGGGAAATCTTCATCGCCTCGCCTGACGCGCTGATTCAGAAAACAATTCCCGTCAAAATACTCAAAGAAAACTCGCGAACTCTGTCGGTTGGCGATGAGCTGCCAGAAGACATCGCTGATTATTTGAATTCTCTTGGGTATGTTTCAGCACCCATGGTTGAAGACAAGGGTCAGTACGCTTTGCGTGGAGGTATCGTTGATATTTTTCCTCCAAGCGAAGACTTGCCTGTTCGTTTAGATTTATTTGGCGATCAGGTTGAGACCCTTCGCCACTTTAGCGTGGATGATCAGCGCAGCTCTGACGAAATCAAATCTTTCGTACTCACACCTGCCCGCGAAATTTTATTCCGCGATGAAACCCATGAAAGACTTTTACAAAGAGTGCGCGCCAATATCGACGATCGCCCGGTGGATAAAGCCGAGGCCGATGAGATGTTGCGTTCGTTGGTTTTGAAAAACTCTTTCCCTGGAATTGAGTTCCTGTTGCCGTATTTTTATGGCGAACCCGCAAGTCCGGTGGATCACTTCCCGAACCCCGTAAATGTGTGGTTCTTGGATCCGGTTGAGATCTCAAGAAGTGCTGACGAAAATATGGCAGAGCTTAAAGCAGATTATGCCACAAGCTCAAGCCATGTGATTCGACCAGAGATGGATTCTCTTTTCCAAAATTTTGAATTGATCAATTACCCAGAGAACAGTCGGCAAATTTATTTCTCGACGCTGGAATATCTGGACGCTGACAACGCTGCCGAAGCCCATGTTGAGTATCGAACTTCACTGACTCAGGATTTTTCGAATCTCTCTAATTCCAATCCCGTGGGTTCCGAGTTGTGGCTACAAGCTGCAACCAACAAACTTCACAAATGGCGCGACGACGGCTATCGCATCTTTGTCAGTACCAAAAATCAATCGCACATTGATCGCTTGTCTTTGATCTTTGAGAAACTGGAGCTAAAAGCCGTTCGCTGCGCCCAAGATGAATACAAGTGGGATTCCTGGTTGCAAGAGCAGGATAATGACAAGCATCTTGTCCACATCGTCAGTCGCTATCTTTCCGACAGCCTGAGACTTGATGAAGAACGCGTGATCTTTTTACGTGACGAAGATTTCTATGGCAAAAAAATGCGCAGTCGAGAGTCCTCTGCCGCACAAGACTTTCAAAAACAAGCCAAGCGCTTGGCCTTCGGAGATTTAAAACCTGGTGATTTAGTTGTTCACGTTAAACATGGTGTTGGGGTTTATGAAGGCCTTAAGATCATGGCCATTGGCGGAGTGGAGTCCGAGTTCATTCAAGTTGGATTCAAAGATAAAGACAAACTGTACCTGCCCGTCTATCGCGTCGGCCAATTGCAAAAGTTCTCTGGCGCCGGTGCAACGACTGTTCTTGATAAATTGGGTGGCACGGCTTGGGAGAAAACCAAAGCCAAAGTTAAATCCCATGTTCGCGACATCGCCGCAGATCTTTTAGCATTGTATGCCAAGCGTGCAGAGATGCACCGTCCGCCATTTGAATTCCGTGAAAATGAAATTCAATTGTTTGAAAACGGCTTCCCATATGAAGAAACCAACGATCAGTTGCGTGCAATTGGCGACATTCTGGCTGATTTGAAATCCACGAAGCCCATGGATCGCCTGGTTTGTGGAGATGTGGGCTTCGGTAAAACAGAAGTCGCCATGCGTGCGACTTTCTTTGCCGTTCAAGCCCGTCGTCAAGTTGCGATTCTCGCGCCAACGACAGTTTTGACTTTTCAGCACTTTGAAACCTTTAAAAAGCGCTTCGAAGGTTGGCCAGTTGATATTCGCGTCTTAAACAGATTTGTAACGCCTGCCGAGACAAAGAAGACAATTCAAGACATCAAAGATGGCAAAGTCGACATCATCGTCGGGACTCACAAACTGTTAGGCAGCTCCATCGGTTTTAAAGACCTGGGACTTTTGATTATCGACGAAGAGCAGAAATTTGGTGTCACTCATAAAGAGAAAATCAAGAAACTTAAAACCAGCGTTGATACCTTAACTTTGTCAGCGACACCTATTCCCCGCACATTGAATATGGCGCTGGTTGGAATTCGCGATTTAAGTTTGATTAACACCGCACCTGTGGATCGTTTACCCACGCGTACATTCGTTACCAAGTTTGACGAGGAAACGATCCGCAAAGCTATTACAGCAGAAATTTCCCGTGGCGGTCAGGTTTACTTTATCCACAATCGTATCGAATCAATTTATGGATTGGCCGACGAAATTCGCAACATTGTTCCCGAGGCCCGCATTAAAGTAGCGCACGGACAAATGGAAGAGCATGAACTTGAAAAAGCGATGCTGTCTTTCTTCCATCATGAAATCGATGTCTTGATTTGTACCGCAATTGTGGAATCCGGAATGGACGTGCCTCGTGCCAATACGATGTTCATTGATTCCGCGCACATGTTTGGTTTGTCACAACTTTATCAACTGCGTGGCCGCGTGGGTCGTTCAAAGACTCGTGCTTACTGTTATCTGATGATGCCACGAAATCGCAAGCTTGATAAAGAGCAACAGGAACGTTTAAAGATCATCCAAGAAAACACCGCGCTTGGCAGCGGCATCAAGATCGCACAATACGATTTAGAGCTTCGCGGTTCGGGAAATATTTTGGGCGAGGAACAATCCGGGCACGTAAACTCGGTTGGTTATGAATTATACATGGACCTTCTTAATGAAGCTTTGGCGGAGGCTAAAGGCGAAAAAGTTGAGGATATGGAGCTGGATCCTGAAATCAACCTTAAGATCCCAGCTCTGATTCCTGATTCCTACATCAAAGATATTCGCATTCGTTTGGGCTATTATAAAGCACTTGCCGAGATCACTTCGAATGAAGATTTGGATAGAATTGAAGAAGAGTTACGCGATCAATTCGGTCCGATTCCTGATCAAACATTGAATCTGATGGGTTTAATGTTGATCCGTCGTCAGTGTAAAGAGCTTGGAGTTCGCGATATCAGTGCGGGTGTCACTTCGATTTCAGTGGTCTTTACGGAAAAAACAAAATTGGATCCAACACGAGTGATTCAGCTAGCGATGAAGGAATCTAAAAAATACTCCATCACTCCGGACAATCGCTTAAACATTAAAATGGCAAATATCTCGTGGTCATCGGTTCACGAGGAAATGGAAAGACTGCTCAGTCTAATTTAGAACTCCATGCGAAGACCGACGCCCCACATGGGATCGGTTTCCATATTCGCGTCTTCATCTCCACCTGAAGCAAAGTACTGAGTCATGAATACATCCAGAAACGTATTCTCAAGGCCATAATTGAATGTCGCATTTTTTGCGACGTCATAATCGAGCCAATCAAGTTGCAACAGCAAACCCAACGTATAAGCATAGCCCATCGGCGGTGTTTCGCTGACCGTGTTTGTTGATGACTTGTCGGTGATGCTCATTTGGTACATGGACATGCCAACATAGGGAGCCACATACGGCTCTTGCATCAGATTATCCAGGGTGAACTTAAGGGTCGCCATGTATTTAGTAATATCTAAGGTTCGATTATCACCACTTCGGTTATCTTCAATGCTTCCCATGCCACCCGAAAGACCCAACGCTAATGATCCCAGGGAAAAATTGTATTTATAATCGATGGCGATATTAATGATTGGAATGGCCTCGCCATCAAAAAGCGCAGCATAGGTTTTCCCATCATTCAGGGAAACGAAACTTGAGGGAACATAGTTCTCATATTCAAGACCGAAGTAGATTCCATGTGTCTCTCGGCGGGTTTTATAATCTGCCAGGCTGTCCTGACGAATTTGCAGCTCCACCAGAGCGTCTGGATTATAGACTTCGACAAGACCTTCCTCTTCGGGAGTTGCAGACAATGCAAGCGAAGAAAAAAGGATCAACACCAGCGACACCAGTGCTTTGATTTGGATTATAGGACTAAGGTGCAATTTCATGCTGTAACTCAAATCTTGTCTATTCTCGCTTTAGGCGAATGATATTCTAAGACCTATGATTAAGTATATCAGGGAAATCTTCAGAATTTTGAGCATTACTCTTGTGTTTTTTGCATTTCCCGCCCTTGTTCTAGCCCAGGGAGCCAATCCTGCCCCCAATAGATCCCTGGATGAAATCATCGACGCCAAAATATCCAAAATGAGTCTTAACGAAAAGGTCGGTCAGTTATTCATCGTCGGATTTCCCTATACAAAATCAAACAAGGAACTCGAAAAATTTATCACTGATTACAAGCCCGGTTCTTTTTTGTTGTTCAAAAGAAACATTGTCTCCCTGGAACAAGTAAAAAAATTGAATGAAGATCTTTATAAAATTTCATATCAATCGACAAAGCTTCCGCCATTGATCGCTATCGATCAAGAGGGCGGCGCCGTCTCTCGCTTGCCTATTCAACCAAGCCCACCCAATGCCCTCGCCATTGGCCAAACTCAATCGGCAGAGCTGTCCGAAGAAATGGGTTATCAGACGGGACTTTTCCTGCGCGAAGTGGGATTTAACATGAATCTTGCGCCGGTGCTGGATATTGCAGATCCTTATGGGACAAGCTTTATTGGAGTGCGCTCCTTTGGCTCCGATCCAAACTTGGTCAAAGAAATTGGCACGGCCTACGCAAAGGGCTTACTGCGCTCAAAAGTTATTCCCACGGCCAAACACTTTCCAGGAACTGGAAATATCAAGGCCGATCCACACAGCAGCATTGTGAACAATGCCGCATCGGAAAGTGATCTGAAGAAAAAAGATCTTGTGCCGTTCGAGGGTTACTCGTCTCTTGGTGCTAATGTTGCTGTGATGTTATCGCACTCAATCTATCCCGCACTTGATTCCAAAAGAATTCCTGCGAGCTTTTCCTCAAAGATATCCACAGAACTTTTACGCAACGATTTGAAATATCGGGGCCTGGTGGTCACTGATGATTTGCAAATGAAAGGCTCTAAAGAAGTCCTGCGCACGGATCACGCGGCCCTGAAAGCTTTGCTGGCTGGAGCAGATATCGTGATGATGACCTGGTCCGTATCTGACCAAGAGCGCGCGATGAATACGGTCCGGACTGCGGTTGAAGATGGTCGCTTTCCAATAGATTCTTTAAACCAAAAGCTTCACCGTATTTTAGTCACCAAGGCCTTCGCAAATATCTATCGCCGCGACCCAAGCCTTCCTTCGCTCATGGCCGGCGGCACCTTGAGTTCGCAAGACTATGTGGAACTTGAAGATAAGGTTTTAACCGAGAACATTAAAACTAGCTTGCTTGCGAAAAACCTTCCACCGGCGCGCTCCAACGCTCGCACACCTGCCACCGTCAGTGGAAAAATTTGTGCTTATTCACCTTCTAAAGAATTTCTCGATAGTTTTAAATCCGCGTCTCAGGAAACTGTGATTACCAAGCAGCTTTTTGGGACTTCCAAGGTTTCAGATGTAACTGACACCAATAAGTCGTCTCGTTGTAATATTATTTTAATGGCTGTCACCGGACCGAAAACGGCCCGTCTTTTAAGAATGCTTCCAACAGATATTAAAAAATCTGCGGTGGTCGTAAATTTAGGTTCCCCCGGCTTGGTGCCGAAAGAACATGGCTACAGAAAGCTTCTACAGCTTTACTTCAATCACAAAGATTCAGGAAAAAAGGTGGCAGAGCATTTTCCAGAAATCCTAAGTTCCGACTCTGAAAACTTCGCTTGGAATTTCTAGCGGTATTGGATTTCGACCATGCCTTCTTGTGTACGGATTTTTCCCAGCTCCATAAGCAGAACACTCATGCGATCATAGGTATCAATCGTAAGGCCACTCCACAAAGACACTTTCGGAACACGATCGCTGTTAGCCTCTTGAGTGATATAGCCACCACGAACTTTAACCTGATAAGGTAGCTCCTGTTCGGAATCAGCCGGTCTATAGAAAATATCTGCATTGAGGATTTTAGTCAGCTCTTTGGCCCGTACGTAGGTTCTACCAGCGCGCATGATGTGGCGCTCAAACTTATCTGCAATATCTTCCGCAGTAAGCTCAATCAGTTCATCCACGTCATCTGTCGTCAGCTCAGCATCATCTGCTTCGGATACTTCCGCTTCTAACTCTTCCTGATCCTCAAGCAAATCGTATTGACGGTTCCACCACAATCCCAATGCCAGTATATTGCGAACCGATTTAAAGGTGTCTGGATCAAAAGAGTTGCGCTCACAAAAGATTTTGAAACCCTCTTCCACCAAGGTCGCATCAATGGGCTCATAAAACACATTGTCATGAAACTTGCCGTTCACCAGGCATTCGCGCAGATTGCGAATGGAATCAAACACCAAGCTGCTTGAGAACGGCCCGATACTAAACTCTTCACTTTGTTCGAAATCAATATCAGTCATCTCGTGATTAAAGAAGATCACATTGCGATGACCCGCCTTCAGGGAAATATTATAGCGTGGATCCCACTTTTTAATTTCGTCAGTCTCCAAAAGGGCCGCCTCGAGGGGGCTTCCACAAACCGTTACTCGTAGATCATATACCTGCGTCAGCATTTCCAATTTGCGCGAATCACGATTTTTTTGCCCGCGGAAATAGCTATTCACTCGATCCTTAAGGGATGTCGCTTTGCCGACATAAAGGATTTCATCCCACTTACTGATCATGCGATAAACACCCGGCTGATCTGGCAAGGTCAGACGTTTTTCTTTTTGTAGAGGGTATTCGTACTTTGTCCTGCTGACCTTCGGAGTGACATTCAACCACTCTTGCAGTTGCTCCCAAGTCTCAATGCCTTGCTTCGCAAGCTCTGTCACCAGGCCACTCCAAATCGCCTTCGTCGCAGCGGTTTGTTGAGCTGCTCGCTTCAAATCTTGAGAAGGATATCCAAAGTATCCCGCAAGTCCCTTAATCCCACGCGTGGGCAGGTTTGGAAATAGTCTTTTGGCAATTTCATGTGTGCACAGAATTTCAAAAGGAAATTCTTTTTCAAATTGTGCGTATTGGTGAGCCAAGAAAGGTTTTTCAAACTGAGCAAAATGAATGACACAGCGGTGATTGTTAAACTTCTCTTCCAGAGTGGAAAAAACCTGATCTGCCGGATTTGCTGCATCCATATCGTCATTGTAAATTCCCGTGATCATCTGAATGCGATAAGGAATTTTTTCGTCGTTCGGAAGCTGGATCAGACTTGCCTCGGTTTCGCCCTCAGCAGAAGTCCACGCCATTTCCAAAATTGCAGCACCTGTCTCGGGCTTCGCACCCGTCGTCTGCAAATCAAAAAAGAATAAAGGCATTTCCGTTAACTTCATGCTTCGACTTCACCCTCAGGATTTAATTCAATGCTTTTCCAAAAATCAGTTACATCGGAAATGATTTTTCCAGACACAAGCTCCTGAGCTCCTTGCTCAAACCAGCCTTGGGGCATGGTTTCGGAGTACGTTGTCTCTAAAAATCTGGAATCCATCAAGACGATAATGCCTTTGTCGTTTTCAGAACGAATGACTCGGCCAGCTGATTGAATGGTTTTCGCCATTGCCGGATAGACATACGTATAATTAAACGCCTGTCCCTTATCATAGGATCGCTCGTAATATTGGCGTATTTGTTCACGTTCAAAATCAAAGTTCGGCAATGCGGGACCAACAACAAAAGCGCCAATCAACATCTCGCCGGGGAAATCCACGCCTTCAGAGAAGATTCCACCTTGCACCGCCAACAGCAAGGTCGGTTTATCCGCACTCTTCATAAAAGAAAGAAAGTCATCGACCCGGGCCGCCTTCATTTCTCTTTGTTGGACAAGTCGCTGATAGGAGCTGTCGCGCAGATGGCCTTCAACATCTTTCATGAACTCAAAGCTTGGGAAGAGTGCGATATAGTTCCCCGGTTTCACTGCCATGATCTTTTCCATGGCCTGCGCAATTTTGGGGGCATTCATCGGACGATCTTTAAACTTAGTCGAAATCTGTGGAATTAAAAGAATCTTGCGATGTTCTTTCGGAAACGGCGAAACAAACTCAAGACACTTGGTGGTATGTTCATCAAAGCCCAAAAGCTTCATGGAATAAGTGAAGGGCTTTAACGTCGCCGAGAACGCCACAACATTCTTAAATGATTTATAAATCTCATTAAGGTGTCTCGAGGCATCACAGCACGTGACCTTCAAAGTCTCGTTGATTTCACCGTAAAGACGATTCTTTTGATAGGTCTGGAAAAACTCAGGTCCTTGCAGCTCAAGAGCTTGTGCGAAATCACTCCACAGATTCACCAGGCGCAAAACACCGTCTTGCGTTTGAATTTCGATATCGGCCTCAAGATACTCGCCCAAGAACTCGCGCATTCTGGACTCCAGCTCAAACACAGGATCGAAATCGATTTCAATCGTACGTGATTCACCACGATATGTCTCAATCAGCTCAATCGCCTCCTCACACAACATCTGTGCGCGTTTTTGAAAACGAATATTAATTTTGCCCAAGGACGGAATGATGTTTTGCAGGTCACGCGTCGAAATTGCAGGAGAAAAATAGTCCTGAGCCCGTGCCGGCAGGTTGTGAGCTTCGTCAATCACCAGATTTGCTTTTTGCGAGGGCTCCATCAAAGGCAGCTCTAAACGCCCCAAAAGGCTTCTGGTTGAGAAAACATAGTTATAGTCAGCTATGACCACGTCTGCTCTTTCAATCGCCTCTAAAGACAATTCAAAAGGGCACACTTGGTACTGCTCACCCAACTCTTGTAGTTTTGCCTGGCTCAATGAGCGAAGCTTTGAAACTTTGTTAACCAAGTCGTTTTCGGCAAGTTTTTTATAATAGTCTTTCGCAAACTCACAATACTGTGGATTACACAATGGTTCGGCCTTAAAGCACATCTTGCTTTTCGCCGTGATCGTCAGCGGTCTGATGGATGCACCTTGATCTTGAAGTTTCTCGACAGCTTCCTCGGCAACTTGATGCTGGGAGTTTTTCGGTGTCACATAAATCACCTTTTGCCCACGCGCCAACGAATCTTTTAAGGACGGATACAAGACACCGATAGTTTTGCCCAGCCCCGTAGGGGCCTGAATAACCATCGACTTTTCTTCGATGAATCCCAATTGGATATTTTCAATCAACTCAGTTTGTCCAGGCCGAGGCGACGTAAACGGAAATGCCAGTTCCTCCGCAGCAGCAACACGTTTTTTAAATAGCTTCTCGCGGATTTTTGTTTCCTCCGTGAGTTCTGCCAAACGAAGAGCCAACCACGCTTCATATGTTTCGATATCTAACTCAAAATAAATTTCTGACTGCTTAAAATTTCTTGAGGATACTAAAAGCATCTTAAGCTCGGGAATTTCTCCCGTTTGCTTATATAAAATATATCCATAAGTACGAAGCTGCCACACGTAGGGATGGTTATCATCCACGGTAAGCCTATGTTCCAAAGATTCAACATCGAATGCTGATTTTATTTCTTCGACTTGAAAAGTTGAACCTTCAACGACGCCATCAGCGCGGCCCGAGATCACGAACAGATATTGGTCTCTCTCAAACTCTATCGAGAGTTTCTTCTCAGCTTCGTATCCAGGGATCTCACGGATTCTTTTTCTTTGAATGCTCTGATGGATCTCCTGCCCCAAGCGAGGAGTTTGACCATAACCTGAATGCGCTTCGATGCTGCCGACCCGGGGACATGGCAAAGCGAACTGGCGCAGATCAATTTGAATTTTGCGTAAGTTCTTTTTTGCCACTGTTCTTCCCAATTATCCTAAATCAAAACTAAGTTGAGCCTTCGCCGCTAATTCATCTGCCGTTGGTGGGCGCTGAAAATGCTCCGCCGACAATCGCCAATTTTTCCGATTCAAATTGTACTTGCGACTGTACACTTCAAATACCTGCGCCAATTGTTCAGCGCGAGGTCCCGTTCCATGCATGCGAGTCCCAAAATCCGAGCGATACATTTTTCCATCGCGCACATCTTTGACAGCTTCAATCACTTTGCTTTTGCGCAGTGGACGATGCACGTCCAGCCACTCTTCAAACAAAGGTGCCACCGCATGTGGCAATCGCAACATCGTGTATCCAGCTGATGTTGCCCCTGCATCGGCGGCCGCTTTTAAGATCGCGGGCACCTCATGATCAGTTAATCCCAAGATCACGGGAGCCACATTCACTCCAACAGGAATTCCCGCTTTTGCCAATTCCTCAATCGCTCGCAAACGCGCTGCAGGTCTTGATGTGCGGGGTTCCAACGTTCCAATCAACTCTGTATCTAGTGAGGTGATTGAAATTGTTACGGCAATTCCTTGGTACTGGGCCATCTCTTGCAAAATATCGATGTCTCGAGTCACCAGGTGATTTTTTGTAATAATCGCGCCGGGATTTTTAAATTTATTCAAAACCTCCAGGCAGCCGCGAGTCAGTTTGTATTCGCGTTCTAACGGTTGATAACAATCCGTCACACCACTCATCACAATGACTTCGGGTTGCCATGACTTTTTCATCAACGCTTCTTCCAGAAGCTCTGGAGCGTTTTCCTTCACCATGATCTTGGATTCAAAATCCAATCCCGCCGACATTCCCAAATACTCGTGTGTCGGTCGAGCATAGCAATAGATGCACCCATGCTCACAACCACGGTATGGATTTACAGAATAAGTGAATCCGATATCGGGACTGTCGTTCTTAGTTAAAACCGCGCGCGAAGAGTCCTTCAGAACTTGCGTCTGCAGACGAGGTTTTTCCTCTTCTAAATAATTGTCAAAATCCTGTGGCTCGGCTTCGAAATGGAGGGAATCAAAACGATTCGGAATATTACTGCTGGCGCCTCTACCCCGGATGTCCTTACGAAACTCTCGGGTCATGCGAGGGAGTATCGCACACATGTTACAAAAAACAAAAGGCCCAAGTATGAACTTGAGCCTTTCTTAATTTTATCTTTCGATAAGAACTATTTTTTGAGTTGGCCTTCAGCCACTTCAATTTTCGCTCTTGCGCGAGTCCATTCTTTTTGGAACTCAGTCCAGTCTGCGTCTGTGATAACTTCGTCAAGGACGTGTTTCTCAGATTTAGCAAGGTACTCTTTCGTTGCAACAAGATCGATTTCTTCTGGCAAGTCAGCGATGTTCGCTAGAACATTCACGCCTTCAGGGGATACTTGGCAATAACCCCAGCTGATAACAGCTTGGTTTTGCTTTTCTTGACCCTTAAGTCTCCACTTCATCACACCAACACCTAGTGTAGTGATTAGAGGCGCGTGACCAGGAAGAATATTAAGTTCCCCTTTAAAACCAGGCACAGTTACTTCTTCAACCTCTTGGTTTACTAGAAGACGACGCTCTGGAGTCACGATTGTCAGTTTAAACATAAATCACCTTTTCTAAAAGCGACCCTCTCAGGCCGCCTTATGAAAGCGTTGTTCTTTCGAACTACGCCTGCAACTTCTTAGCTTTTTCGATAACGTCTTCGATAGTACCAACAAGGTAGAACGCTTGTTCTGGAAGAGCATCGTGTTTACCATCAAGGATTTCGCGGAAACCACGAACAGTATCTTTGATGTCAACGTAACGACCTGGCAAACCAGTGAACTGCTCAGCAACGAAGAACGGCTGAGACAAGAAACGTTGGATTTTACGAGAACGAGATACAACCAATTTATCCGCTTCAGACAATTCGTCCATACCCAAGATAGCGATGATATCTTGTAGCTCACGGTTACGTTGCAACAACGCTTGAACGTCACGAGCGCATTTGTAGTGCTCTTCACCGATAACAGCTGGATCCAAAAGACGTGATGTAGACGTCAATGGGTGAACTGCAGGGAAGATCGCCATAGCTGCGATATCACGGTCAAGATTCGTAGTCGCATCCAAGTGAGTAAATGTAGTCGCTGGAGCTGGATCCGTATAGTCATCGGCAGGTACGTATACCGCTTGAACTGAAGTGATCGAACCTTTTTTAGTGGAAGTGATACGCTCTTGAAGAGTACCCATCTCAGTTGCCAAAGTTGGTTGGTAACCAACGGCAGAAGGGATACGACCCAACAACGCGGAAACTTCAGCACCCGCTTGAGTAAAGCGGAAGATGTTATCTACGAAGAAAAGAACGTCTTGGTTTTCAACGTCACGGAAGTATTCAGCAACAGTCAAACCAGTCAAAGCAACACGCGCACGTGCTCCTGGTGGTTCATTCATCTGACCGAAAACCAGAGAAGTCTTAGCCAATACGCCAGACTGCTTCATCTCTTGCCACAAGTCATTACCTTCACGAGTACGCTCACCTACGCCGGCGAATACAGAGAAACCACCGTGCTCAGTCGCGATGTTACGGATAAGTTCTTGGATAAGAACCGTTTTACCAACGCCCGCACCACCGAACAAACCGATTTTACCACCCTTAGCGTAAGGTGCTAGCAAGTCTACGACTTTGATACCAGTCATCAACATTGCTGCAGATGTCGCTTGGTCTTCGAATTTAGGAGCAGTTCTGTGGATACCCCATTGTTCTTTTGCGTTTACTGGGCCCATTTCGTCGATTGGTTCACCAACTACGTTGATGATACGACCCAAAGCTTCGCGACCAACTGGTGCTGTGATTTGAGTTCCCAATGCTTTAACTTTTTCGCCACGAACCAAACCTTCAGTTTGGTCCATAGAGATAGTTCTCACAACGCCGTCACCCAAGTGCTGAGCAACTTCAAGAACTAGGTTGTATTCTTTGTCAGAGATAAATTTATTGGAAACACGAAGAGCAGAATTGATTGCAGGAAGTTCTCCGCCTTCGAATTCTACGTCCACTACGGGACCCATAACTTGTTTTACTTTACCGAATGCCATTATTCAGCTCCCTATCCTTTAAGCGCTTCCGCGCCCGATACGATTTCGATCAATTCTGTAGTAATTTTTTCTTGTCTCAATTTGTTGTACGTCAGAGTGAGTTTGTTAATCATCTCTTTCGCGTTGTTTGTCGCGTTTTCCATCGCGCTCATACGAGCACCATGTTCACCCGCAACAGACTCGGACATACATCTGTAAACCTGAAGGTCGAAATGCTTTTCAAGCAACTCTTTAATGATTTGCTCTGGAGCCGGTTCGAAGATCATGTCGACAGCAAAGTTCGATGCAGCCTCAGATTCTGTGTTGAAAGTCGTCAATCCAAGATCAATTGGAAGAAGAGTTTCAGCCGTAACAACTTGAGAGATTGCAGATTGGAACTCGTTATGGATGATACGAACTTCATCGTATGCACCTTCGAGGTAATCATTCATCACGCGATTCGCAACTTTGGAAGCCAACTCATAAGAGATGTCTTTATCAAGCTTCGTGATGTAATCAACCGGCTTGATGCCTCTTCTGGCGAAGTAGTCATGACCACGACGACCGATGAA
Organism: Bdellovibrio sp.; assembly: GCA_039594295.1. Lineage (GTDB taxonomy): Bacteria > Bdellovibrionota > Bdellovibrionia > Bdellovibrionales > Bdellovibrionaceae > Bdellovibrio. Next base: position 220,181 of record JBCNNR010000001.1, on the reverse strand, counting down.
AAGGAAATCAATCTTCTCAAGGTTTGCCTTGTTATTGTTGTAGTACGCCTCAGTGAATTTGTTGATATTGCTGTTGAAAGCGCCGCAAAGACCGCGATCAGAAGTGATAACAACAAGCAAAACATTCTTTACTTGTTCTTTCTTCTCCATCAACGGGTGCGTAACTTTGTTAGTCACAGCGATATCCGCAATCACCTTACGCAAAGTCAGAGCATAAGGACGCATATTAACGATGTTATTCTGCGCCTTTCTCAACTTTGCAGCAGACACGAGCTTCATAGCCTTCGTGATCTGCTGGGTGTTTTTAGTGGACTCAATCTGAGCCCGGATATCCTTCAAGCTTGCCATTTAAGCACCAAATTACTTGTTAGAAGGTTGGAAGATAGCTTTGAACTCTTCAAGAGCTGACAACAACGCTTTTTTAGTGTCGTCGGCAATCGCTTTCTTCTCAGAGATCGTTTTGATGATGTCCGCGTGCTTGTTTTTCAAGAACTCGATCATCTCTTTTTCGTATCTCTTAACGTCTGTCTCTGGATAGATATCCACGAACGCGTTACCAGCAGCGAAGATCATGATGATTTGTTCTTCAACTTTAACTGGAGAGTACTGAGGTTGTTTCAAAACTTCGATCAAACGGCGGCCACGAGCCAACTGTTGTTGAGAAGCTTTATCCAAGTCAGATGCGAACGCAGCAAATGCTTCCATTGAACGGAACTGAGCAAGTTCAAGTTTCAAAGAACCCGCAACTTGTTTCATCGCTTTAATCTGAGCGGCACCACCCACACGAGAAACTGATTTACCTACAGAGATAGCTGGACGCACACCTTTATAGAATAGATCTGATTCAAGGAAGATCTGACCGTCAGTGATAGAGATAACGTTTGTTGGGATATATGCAGAGATATCGCCCGCTTGTGTCTCGATGATTGGCAATGCAGTCAAAGAACCGCCGCCTTTATCAGCAGACAATTTAGAAGCACGCTCAAGAAGACGGCTATGGCAATAGAACACGTCACCTGGGTATGCTTCACGTCCTGGAGGACGACGAAGAAGTAGAGACAATTGACGGTAAGCTTGAGCTTGTTTCGTCAAGTCATCGTATACGATAAGAGCATGTCTGCCAGTATCACGGAAGTATTCCGCCATTGCTGTACCAGAGTACGCAGCAAGGTATTGAAGTGGAGCTGGATCAGAAGAGTTGGCAGCGATAACAGTTGTGTACTCAAGAGCACCAGCCGCACGCAACTTCTCAACAACTAGAGCAACAGTCGATTGTTTTTGACCGATAGCTACGTAGAAGCACTGAACGTTTTGACCTTTTTGGTTGATGATAGTGTCAACCGCGATAGTCGTTTTACCAGTTTGACGGTCACCGATGATCAATTCACGTTGACCACGACCGATTGGTACCAAGGCGTCGATAGCTTTGATACCAGTTTGAAGAGGCTCTTCAACTGGATGACGATAAACGATACCAGGAGCTTTAGTTTCAACGATACGAGAGTGAGGCGTGTTGATAGGGCCACGACCGTCGATCGGGTTACCAAGAGCGTCTACTACGCGACCAAGAAGTGCTTCACCAACTGGAACGGAAACGATTTTTTTAGTTCTTTTAACAGTGTCGCCTTCTTTGATTTGGCGGTCTTCACCGAACAAAACGGTACCAACGTGACCTTCTTCAAGGTTCAATACCATTCCGTATACTTCACCTGGGAACTCAACTAGCTCACCAGCCATTGCGTTTTCAAGACCGTAGATACGAGCAACCCCGTCCCCTACTGAAAGAACGCTACCTGTTTCACTTACTTCAATCTTTTTGTTGTATTGATTGATTTGCTCTTTGAGAACGCGACTGATCTCGTCGGCACGGATTTGTGTTTCCATTTTTAGTTGGCTCTCCTGTTTAATTCTTCATTAATTTTTTTAAGATGTGTTTCGATGCTGTCGTCAAAAGTCCATCCACCAACTTGGGCTACAGCGCCACCCAAAAGTTTAGGATCTTGTTGGTAAGTTAGAACGATTTTTTTACCAAGCGTTTTGCTTACTTTAGACTCAAGTTCTTTTTGTGCTTCAGCAGACAATGGTTGTGCTGAACGAACAGTTCCGCGAGTAACACCCTCTTCGATATCTAGGTATTCGCGGTATGCAGTAGCAACTTCGGAAACAAGGTGAATACGGCCCTTTTCAGCCATCAATACCAATGTGTTCACAACTTCTTCGGAAGTGCCTTTACCCTCAAGAGCGCCTTTAACAGCCGCTACTTTTTGAGCTGCAGATACAACTGGATTTTTGAAAAATGCAGAAACTGTTGCATCCTTTTCAAATGCATCAGCCGCCGCTTGCAATTCAGCGTATACTTTCGTGTGAACGCCTTTTTGCTTAGCAACAGCAAGAAGAGCTTTCGCATATCTTCTGGATACTTCGTTTACTTTCATCGACTAACCTCGATGTGATTGATGAATTCGTTTTGCAATTTTTGTTGATCGCTAGCACCGATGTCTTTAGTCAAAACCATACGTGCCGCCTCAACAGAGTCCGCCAACAATTGTTGACGCAATTCTTTTTGAGCGCGTTGAGTTTCAAGCTTCGCTGTCAACTCTGCTTCGTCTTTGATGCGTTTTGAAACCTGGCTGGCTTCATCGATGATTTGGTTTTTCAAATCATTCGCGTGAGCTTGTGCTTTCGCCAATTGTTCCTGATGAGTGTTTTGCAAGTTAGCCAGTTTGTTTTTGATATCAACAAACTCGCGCTCTGCCTGTTCGCGAGCGAACGCAGATTTTTGGGCAGCCTCAAGGTAAGCCGCTTTTCTACCACCAAAGAATGATACAACTGCATCTTTCGTGAAATAGATCAAACCACCAATAAGGATGATGATGTTGATCGCTTGGTAGATCACAGATTTAGGAATTTCAACAGCGTGATGACCACCACCGTGTTCAGCCGCAGAGGCGAAAACGATCGCAGGCGCCAGGATGATAAGAAGGTTTACAAGAACTTTCATTTTCTTCTCTCTCTTATTTGCCCAACAATTTGGATGTGATTGCAAGTGCGACAGTTTGAGTTTGAGCTTTCAATTCTTTGGAAGCTGATTCTACTGCTGCAGTGATTTTTGATCTGTTATTAGTGATGTGTTGATCAGCCTCAGCGCGAGACTTAGCCACAACAGATTCATATTGTTTGTTCGCTTCAGCTTTAGAAGCATCAACAATAGTTTTGATTTCAAGATTTAGAGCACGCATTTTTGTTTCGTACTCTGAGTGAAGCTCCACAGATTTCGCTTGGTATTCCAAAGCCAAATCTTCGCCGCCCTTAGTTTTGTTTTGTCTCTCCTCAAGTGCATGAGCATATGGAGTGAAAACAAATTTTGTTAAGAATAACAAAGCAATCGCAAAGAACACGAACTGGATGCCGGCTGTAGCGTTAATGCCTAATTGTCCAAAAATATCCATTTTATTGAAATCCCTGTTTTTTTTGAACCTCGGAAGTAGCATTTCAAGCCAGAAAAGGTCAAGGTCAAAAACCTACTGAGAATTTAGGCTGCGCTATTGAAAACGGGGGTTGCCTAAGACTTGGGCATATAGGACGCACCCTCGAAAACCACGCCTTCATCGATACGCAAGCTGGGAGATGTTACGGTCCCTTTGAAGATTGCGGGTGGGTGCATAATAACTCGGCGGCGGGCGAAGAGATTCCCCTCAACCCGGCCACTAATAATAATAGTATCGGCCTCAACTTGGGCAGCCACAGAGGCGCCCTCATTAATAACGATGGTATCTTTCGTAAATATTTCCCCTTTAAAATCACCGCCAATTTGCACGGTGCCTTCAAAGCTGAGCTTTCCTTCGAAATGTGTCCCTTGATCAAGGATCGCTGTCACATGACCTGAAAGTACATCTTCCTGGAAAGTTTGTGGGGTATTTACTGCCATCCTTCTTTCAGCCTATCTACTAAGTTGGTTAGTTCATCATCGGAATAGAAGTGAATGCTGATTTTACCTTTAGCTCCGGAATAATCAATGTTCACTTTCGTACCCATGATTTTTTGAAGCTCATCACTCAAACCGTTGATCAATCGCTGAGTCACGTTGGAATCAAAAGACGGTGCTTCCTCTTCTTCAACGTTACCCTTAACGATAGCTTGAACCATTTTCTCCAATTTACGAACTGCGATCTTGTCGTTCACGACCTTTTTCGCCATTTCGATTTGTTTTTTTGGTTCTGGCAAAGAAAGAAGGACTTTTGCATGACCTACAGAAAGGTCATTGGCAGAAATCATATCTTTTACTTCGTTTGGCAATGCTAATAAGCGAACAGCATTCGCAACAGTTGCGCGATCACGGCCCACTTTTTCAGCCACTTGTTGTTGCGACAATTTGAACTCTGTGATGAGGCGAGAATAGCCTTCCGCTTCTTCAATCGGGTTCAAATCTTCACGTTGAATATTCTCAACAATTGCTAACTCAAGTGCTTGCTTGTCGTCATAAGACTTTAGAATAACTGGGACTTCATGTAACCCAGCCAATTGAGAAGCTCTCCAACGACGCTCACCCGCTACGATTTCCAGCTTCCCAGAAGTCGTTCTACGAGCCACGATTGGCTGAAGAATGCCGTTCTCTTTAATAGACTGAGCAAGCTCTTGAAGTGGCTCTTTTTCGAAAGTTGTACGAGGCTGATATTTACCTGGAGACAACTTGTCGATTGCGACCTTCCAAATTTTGCTTTCTGGATCCACGGGAGGGGCGACAGTTGCAGCAACATTTACGGAAGGCGCACCCGCAGCTGTTGCAGCAGGTGAAACTTGTGTTGAATTTGCCGGCGCAGCTTTTACGGGAGGGGCTGATGCCGCAGGCGCATTCATTAAATCATTATTAGCAGGTCCACCCAAAAGTGAGCCCAGGCCGCGGCCCAAGCCTCTCTTTTTGTTCGAGGATTCTACAGCAGTATCAGACATTTACTTCCCCTTCATAGGCATTCGTGTTTGCAACCTGGCTCGCCTCTGTCTGCTTCGGAACTGATCTTGCGATCACTTCGTGAGCTAATTCAAGATAGCGAACGGAACCGATTGATTTGCTGTCGTACTCAAGGATGGATTGACCATGGCTCGGCGCTTCGCTGAGTCGCACGTTTCTTGGAATAATTGCGTTAAATACTTTGTCACCAAAGTGTTCTTTGATTTGAGTAACAACTTGATGACTCAAGTTATTGCGCACATCAAACATAGTAAGAACGATACCTTCAATATGCAGTGAAGGATTCAGACTCTTTTTGATTAGTCCTGCAGTATTCAAAAGCTGACTCAAACCTTCCAATGCATAGTATTCACATTGAAGAGGCACAAGGAAGCTGTCTGCAGCATTAAGAGCATTCAGAGTAATCAAACCTAGTGATGGTGGGCAATCAATGATCACGAAATCATATTGATCAGCGATGATGGATACCGCTTGTTTTAGGCGATATTCACGATGCGGCATATCAACTAGTTCAATTTCTGCACCAACCAAGTCAGGGTTAGCCGTACAGATCTTTAGATTCGGATTTGAAGTGTTGTGAGTAGCCTCGGTCAGAGTTTTTTCGCCGATGAGTACGTGATATGAGTTAGCATCCTGGCTGTCATAGCGTTTGATACCCAAACCACTGGAAGCATTTCCCTGCGGATCCATATCGATCAACAAGACACGCTTACCTAGAGTAGCCAACGCTGAAGAGAGATTCACAGACGTCGTTGTTTTACCTACTCCGCCCTTTTGATTAGCTATACAGATAGTTTTAGCCATCACTTCCTCCTTGATAATCAAAATTCGTATTTTTTACACACATGTGCAACTATAAAGACTAGTTTTTCGCACCTCGCCTTAGGTTTTTCTGCATTTTTGCCGATGTTCCACGTGGAACAATACCAATTATGAGATTAATCACCGCTATACTACTTATTTTTGCTCTCACAGCGTGCAGTAAGCCGGATCCAAACCCCGAGCTTAAAGATCCTATCTATTCTGATCTACAAGCCCAGGTTGGGGCTGCTACCGCGGCACTCGAGGCAGAAAAAAAGAAACTTGAAGGCTTTGAGAAGGATAAAAAGGAAGTTGTTCCGCAAACAGGGCAAATTAAGTACGCCAACAAAAGAGTTTATGAATCTCAAGCTGCTATCACTCGCCTGGAACAACAGGTGGAGTATTTAAAGCTAAAAGTCGAACAGCGCGCGAGAACAGCGCAAGCCTCCTATAAAAAAGCTTACGCCAATAAGCAAGAATGGCCAGATCCCAAAGAATGGGCCTCTTATCAGGCGGAGCAAAAGCTACGAAATGCCAAAAGAAGCTGGGACGTAAAACAACGCATGAAAGATGCGGGAGTCACGATCGATACGGGCTTGGGGCACGGAGAAGGAGCTGCGGGCGGAGAAGGTCACGGCGGCGGAGAGAAAAAAGCTGAAGGCGGAGAACATTAGAGGAATGTTCCACGTGGAACATCCCCTTTTCGTCAAAATAGCGGCTTAGGAGATCTTTTCGGTGCGAACCACACCATATTTCACGGCACCCACTGGAAGTTTGTATTCCCCCACGAGCGATGGCGACCAAATCGAGCAAAGCTGAGTCGGGATTTCTCCCACTTCAATACCCCACTCCTCGCCCTTTAGGTGATAGATCGAACCACCCTTTACAACAATCTTACGGGCCATCAAAATAGCTTTGGAGATATTCCCGAATCCGCGGCAAATAGCCCATTTTACAGAATCGGCCGGAAGAGCCTCAATATTCTTATTCTCGACGGTGATATTCTTTAGATGCAGAGCTTGAACCGCATGGCCCAGGAACTCGCACTTCTTAACGTCGGTATCTACAAGTACGACCTGAATGTTAGGATTCATAATCCCAAACACAATCCCAGGAAAACCATTCCCGCTACCAAAGTCATAGACTTTATCCATATGAGGGTTTGATTTAACGATCGCCTTTGTCGCATTGATAGAGTCGGCAAAATGAAGAGCATCAGCCACAAAAACCGACTTTGCCGAAATAAGGCTTAGCGTGCGATTAAATTTTTGTAGTTCTTCATGGTAGGCCTTAAGTCGAGATCTGACCTCAGGACTTAGATCGGGGAACCATTCGTCGATACGCCAAAAGATTTGCGGTGGCGCTTCAGAGCCTTCAGTGTTGCTCATCCAGATTCATCTCCTTGATCTTTTTATGACCTTTTAGATGAATCATTATAGCTTGAATCGCTGATGGATTTACACCACTAATCCGTTGTGCTTGACCTAAGGTACGGGGCCTAACGCGTTGCAGCTTATCCTTCTCTTCATTAGAAAGTCCGCGAATATCTGCATACAAAAGCGTGTCTGGAAGCACCAATTCTTCGAGTCTTTTTGATTGTTCAATCAAGTCCATCTGACGGCGAACATAACCGGAGTATTTTACTTCGATTTCAACAGGTTCAACGACATTTGGATCGCTGTCCAACTCGAAATTCAACAACTCAAGATGTGAACTCGTAAGCTCGGGACGACGCAGCAACTCTTCGAAAGACAAAGACTTTGTCATAGCTGAAGTCGGAATTTTAGCCAGAATCTCCTGAACATCTTTAGTCGGATAAACCTTGGTTTCACGCAATCGATCGTGCAAAACTTTACGTTTTTCACGAAGCACAGACAGAAGCTCTAGTGACTGCTCAGATACAATACCCAATTTTTGCGCCCAGTGCGCCAACCTATCGATAGTATTGTCTTCTCTTAAAACCAATCTGTGTTCCGCGCGGGATGTGAACATACGATAAGGTTCACGAGTCCCTTTAGTCACAAGATCATCAACTAAGACACCCATATAGGCTTCATCACGTCCTAAAATAAATTCGTCGCGACCAAGAATGCTATTCGCAGCATTTACACCAGCAATAAATCCTTGAGCAGCAGCTTCTTCATAACCAGAAGTTCCGTTGATTTGTCCTGCCAGGAACAACTGACGAATCGTTCTTGTTTCCAAGCGATGCCAGATTTGAGTCGGCTCAATATAGTCATACTCAACCGCATATCCGTAGCGAGCGACCTTAACGTTTTCCAATCCTGGAATCGTTTTCAGGAATTCATCCTGAGTTTCTTCAGGCAGACTTGTGGAAATACCCTGAAGGTAAATCAAATCCGTATTTAAGCCTTCGGGTTCCAAGAAAGTTTGGTGGCTTGGGCGCTCGTGGAAACGAGTTACTTTATCTTCAATCGAAGGACAATAACGAGGACCAACACCTTCAATAATCCCGCAATACATTGGAGATTTATCCAAGTTGCTACGGATAATATCGTGAGTTTTTTCCGTCGTACGAGTCAGATAGCAAAGAATTTGTGGAAGTTTTAATTGAGTCGAAGATTTGTAGCTGAAAGGATAAATCTTTTCGTCGCCACCATGAGGAATCGTTTTCGACCAATCAATAGAATCTTTAAGCAAACGAGCCGGAGTTCCGGTTTTCAAACGTTTCACTTCAAAACCGAATTGCGCCAATTGATCTGAAAGACCAATTGAAGGTTTGTCACCCACACGGCCACCCGCCTCCTGGCGAAGACCTGTGTGCATAACTCCGTTCATGAAAGTACCAGTCGTGATGATTGTGGCTTTCGCAAAAATCTCAGAACCATCATCCAAAACCACGCCGGCGCAGAGATCTTTATCTAAAATCAGACGTTTCACTTCGCCTTGCAGGACTTCCAAATTTGGCTGAGTGAAAAGGGCATTTTTTTGAAAAGCAGAGTAAAGATGCTTGTCATTTTGAACTCGAGTTCCACGAACTGCCGGACCTTTCGAGGAGTTAAGACGCTTGTACTGAATTGTTGTTTCATCGGCAGCGAGACCCATTTGGCCACCAAGCACATCAATTTCACGAACCATGTGGCCTTTTGCAAGTCCACCGATAGAAGGGTTGCAACTCATATAACCAATACGATCAACGTTCGTAGTTACCATCAAAGTTTGAAGGCCCAAACGAGCGGACGCCAAACATGCTTCGATTCCGGCATGCCCCGCACCTACGACGATCACATCAAATTTTATATTAGTCATAAGTTACTTCCCGATACAAAACTCTTTAAATACTCGATCCATGATTTGATCATCGAATCGCTTACCTAAAGTTTCGTGAATCGCGATGAGAGATTCTTTAAGCTCTAAAGCCAGGAATTCAGAACCCATCCCCTGATCCACCAAGGTTTGTGACCTTTGAGTATTCTCTAAAGCACGAACCAGGTTTTCATAGTGACGGGCATTGGAAATAAGAACGGTATTTTCCACCTGCATATCCGCGAATTCCTGGACAAGCTCTTGAAGGACACTCGAACGCACCTTTTTATCAAGAGCACTGACAAAGAACACCCTTCTTGTGAAGAAAGCCTGGGGATCTGCGATTTTCTGGAAAAATTTACTGTTTTTGACCGCTTTTTCGACCAAATCCAGGGGTTTAGACCCACCAATTCGGTCGATTTTATTAGCTAAAATGAAGGTTTTTTGAGGATCCAAGGACTCCAAAATCTGAGTCTCTTCAGCTCCCATCCCCTTTTCGATATCGAAAACAAAGAACACTACATCGGATTCATTCTGAGCTTCATAGCTTTTTTGAATACCAATTCGTTCTACCAAGTCGGTCGCCTCATCACGAAGTCCGGCCGTATCCACGAACGTGAACTTAACACCTTCATAAGATGTGTCTCCGTGAATCACGTCACGAGTGGTACCTGGAATATCTGTTACGATGGCACGCTCATCTTCCAAAAAAAGATTTAAAAGACTGGATTTGCCCACGTTTGGAAGACCTGTCAGAACAACTCTGAAACCATCTTTCAAAAGACGGCCGACCTTAAATGTGCCCACCAAGTCCTTAAGAGTTGCTTCGATTTTTTTCAGGCGAACCTGTACGACAGAATTATCGACTACATCGATACCTTCCGTCGAAAAATCGATGCTCGCTTCAGCGTGAGCCAAAATCCAGGTCATGTCGTCTTCAACTTCTTCAAGCTTGTTGGACAATTGGCCCTTTAGTTGGCGAAGCGCCAGCTTAGCAGCCTGCTGGGATTGAGATTCAATCAGCGCAAGAACTGATTCCGCCTGAACCAGATCCAATTTGCCATTCATGAATGCGCGATATGTGAACTCGCCGCGATCCGCAGGACGAGCACCCAATTGCACCAATGAATTAAGAATATTTTGGCAGATTAAAGGACTTCCGTGGCAGGAAATCTCGATCACTTCTTCACCTGTGAAAGAGCGACCGTTTTGGAAATAAGTTACCAGAACTTCGTCAATCTCCTTATCGCCATCTTTCAGATTTCCGAAATAGACTTTATGAGATTCAGGATGTGCGGGTAAAAACTTGCAGAGCTTGGAAACGATCTCGAAAGTACGAGGGCCGCTGACTCGAATGACGGAGATACCACCCACTCCGTGAGGAGTGGAGACCGCGCATATTGTATCCTTATCACGATCTCCGCGAACCATACGACCCTACTTAGTACTAATCGTGGTGAGCATCTTCAGCATTATTGTTTTGTGCTGAATTGCCACCCTTAGCTGGATAGATTTTGATTTTTTTGTACAAACCATCACCTAGTGAACGGCTTTTGATACGAGGATCTTTAGCCAAATACTGGTGAACAACTTTGCGATCTTTCGGAGGCAAAGCTCTGTAGTACACAGATTTACCTTGCTCGATGCAGATTGCTTTCAGGTTCTCAGCGCGCTCGATAAGAGCACTTTCAGTTTCATCACGGTAGCCACCGCAATCAACTGTGATGTTTGTTTTATCTTCAGGGAAATTGTGTTGAACAACGCGTTTCAAGAACAATTGGAATGCATCCAACATTTGTCCTTTTTTATCTTTCAAAAGTTCTTCGTCTCCACCAGAGAATTGAACTGAAAGAACGGCTCCACCGTCGTCTTCTTTTGAAGAATTGATTTCAAAAGAAAGATCGAATTGAGCTTTTTCGATGATACCCTCTAGAGTTGCTTGCACCAAAGATTCAACTTCGCTGTTTGCACTCTTGCTTTTTCCCCCGAAAAGCTTACTAAAAAAACCCATTTTACCTCCCAGGTAAAAATAAAAAATCTAAGTAACTATTTCGCCTTAACTGCTTTGATAGCTGGTTTGGCAGTTGGATCTCTCATGATCAAATACTGTTGGATGATACCGAACAATGTGCTGACAACCATATACAGAGTCAGACCTGCAGGCAGCTGCAACATGAAGATCGAGAAAACCAATGGCATGAACTGCATAATTTTAGCTTGTGTAGGATCCATCGTAGACGGAGTGATCTTTTGCTGGATGTACATAAATACAGCCATAGATACCGGCAAAACATAGAACTTATCGTGAGCTGACAAGTCCGTGATCCAAAGGATGAACGGAGAATTGTAAAGCTCAATCGAAGAACCAATTACGCGGTAAAGAGCAAAGAAAATCGGGATTTGAAGAAGCATCGGCAAGCAACCAGACATCGGATTTGCCCCGTGCTGTTTCATTACCGCCATCATTTCTGTGTTCAATCTCATTGCATCGTCTTTATACTTCTCACGAAGACCTGCGATGATTGGTTGAACCTTTTGCATCGCTTTCATGGACTTCGCAGACATGATGTTAAACGGAAGAACCACGAAACGAACTGCCAAAGTCAGAAGGATGATTGCGAAACCCCAGTTACCCACAACGGAGTGGAAAGCTTTCATCACATACAACAAAGGACGAGCGATGAAACCAAAGAAACCGAAATCAATAATGTGAGCAAGCTCTGGGTCAACCGCCTTCAAAGCGTCGATTGATTTAGGACCCGCATACAACAACGATTCAAACTTCATGTCGTCTTTCAACTGAACTGGTTTGTAAACCAATTCTGCCAAAGCAGTTTTCTTATCTACGTTTGAAGTGACTTTAACTTCCGGCATGATCTCTGACTTATCAACCAAAGCCGCCGCGAAATATTGAGAACTTACAGATACTAATTGAGTATTCGTAAAGTCTTTAGAAACGTTTTCTTTCGCATTGCTGAAGTTCACAGTCTCGTGCTTGTCATCGGCATGGCTTACAAAGAAATCTTGGTGATCATAAGAAGGCATAAAGAAAGAGTGGGAACCCTTTTCGTGAATGTTTTCCGGGATCAAAAGAGAGAAACCTTTTTTAATTTCTTCAGAAGGCTTAGTGATAGAAATCTTGTTCGTGAAAGAGGACTTCTCCGCATCGAAGTTCAACTCACGAGTCACTGTCATTTCACCAACTTGAGCGACACCTACGTATGAACCTGGTGCCTTCTCTGTCAAATTGAAGACTAGAGATTTATCAGTTCCCGCCAAACGCATTGAATACAAACCATCGTTGTCTGTACCGCCAAGTTTGATTTTCTCACCTTTTTTATCGTCATAGTTGTTCACAGTATAGTTGTGAAGACCCATGCCATGATTCGTGATTTTAAAAGAAACTTTGTCGTTAGAGAAAGAGAATGATTGTTCTTGAACCGGAGCAACTGTTTCAGATTTTGATTCAATTGTGCTGCCGGAAGAAGGAGAAGCGGCAGTTGTTGTTGCGCCTGGAGTGGCTGCTGTTTCAGCCGTCTGAGTTTGAGCAGGCTTTGGTTTGTTATAGTCAGGATATTTTTTGCCAAGATACGTCTGCCATCCGAAATAAATCAGAGCGACGGCACCCACAGCGATCAACGTTTTCGGGTCGAACATGCCTGGGTTATTATTTTGTTGCTGAGCCATGGAGAATTCCCCCTGAATCTGGGACCGGATCATATCCACAAGGACCACCCGGTCGACATTTACAAATTCGTTTTGTGATTAACCAAACTGCAGTATGCGATTTGTGTTTTTGGATAGCTTCAAGAGCGTAGGCCGAACAACTGGGTTCGAAGCGACAGGAACCACCTAAGTGTGTGGTCCCAATAGATCTGTAGGCAGCAACAAAGAACCAAAGCGATGCTTTAAAGATTCTTTCGAAGAGACCCAATCCCGCGGTCCATAGCTTTAATAAATTCCTCGTGTGGGAGGCCTTTATAAAAGTTCGTGTCCATGGGTTTAAAGATAATATTGATGTCGGCTTCAATGGAGTTATCCGTTTTAAGCAAGGCTCGGAAGTATTCCCGACTCCAACGTTTAAGCTTGTTTCGCACAACTGCGGGACCAACTTTGCGGCTTGCAGTTACACCAAAACGCAACTGACCAACGGAGTTCTTCTGATAATTCAGAAGCAACCACTTCGTAGGCCAGTTTCTTTTGCCAGATTGTTTGAGAGAGAGAAACTCAGAGCTGCGCTTAATTCCTAGCGGAGAACTATTTTCCACCTGTAGAAACCGTCAAACGTTTTCTACCTTTAGCGCGACGACGATTAAGAACTTCTTGTCCAGCTTTAGTAGCCATTCTTGCGCGGAAACCGTGAGATGTTTTACGACGTTTGTTTGATGGTTGGTATGTACGTTTCATGTGTTCTCCTGAACTACTCTCTACCGAGAAATTTACGACGCTAAAAGACGTCAAATACGCCAATTTTAAGATCGGCGGCTACATATACGATTCCACAAAGCTGTAATCAACTAGATACGTGGGGCACTAATTAATCACATTGCGTAATCAAGGTCAACTGTTGAAAACTTCAGCTCCCCTTGTTAAGGCTACTCTGCATTTCGAGGGGATGGTCTATGGAGTTAAACGCTTCTTTTTGGACATTAATTAAAACAAAAATGAAAAGTCGTAATGATAACAATAAGTTATTAGATACGTGGCTAGACCCTATTGAATATATCAGTACCGGCGGCTCTTTTGAGCGTCCCAAATTGATACTCGGAGTACCCAACGCCCTCCACCAGTATTTCGTAATCGAGAACCTTCAGGATAAGATTTATACTGAGATTTCAGATACTTATCAAAGACCTTTCGAAGTTGAGTTTAATGTTACGGGGACCAAAGTGAATACCCACATTGAAACGATGACTACTGTGGAGGAGACTCCCTCGCATCAAGGTTCTGAAGTTCTTCAAGCGCAACTCTCTCGTGCTCAGGCTATTCAGACTACTCAACCTAGGTCTAGCGATACATTAAACGTGGATCTGACCTTTTCGACCTTCGTCGTGGGTAAGAATTCTGAGTTTGCTCACGCCGCTTGTTTTAACGTGGCCAGAAATCCCGGCGCTGACGATTATAATCCTCTCTATATATATGGACCAGTGGGAATGGGTAAAACGCATCTTTTGCATGCCGCTGGAAACCATATTCGTGAGCAATTTCCTCAACTTAGAATTACGTATTTGTCTGCCGAACGCTTTATGAACGAATGTATCTCGGCGATTCGTCGTCACGAGATGGATAAGTTCCGCCAAAAATACCGCGAAAACTCTGACATCCTATTAGTGGATGACGTGCAGTTCATCGCGCGTGGTGAAGCCGTTCAGGAAGAGTTCTTCCACACCGTGAATAGCTTCATTGATACGCGTAAGCAGGTTATCCTGGCGAGTGACCGTATGCCGAAGGATATCCACGGACTTGAAGATCGCAGTCGTACCCGTCTTGAGCGTGGTTTGATCGCAGATATCACCATGCCTGATTTGGAAACTCGTATCGCGATCCTTAGATATAAAGCGGAAAAGTTTAATATGCGCCTGCCTGAAGATGTTGTTCATCATATCGCGCGCATCTCTAAACGATCTATCAGAGAGCTGGAAGGCAATCTTAAGAAAGTTAAGATGTTCTCTGAGCTTCAAGGTTTGCCAATCGATGGTGAGCTTGTGAAGCGCATTCTTTCCCATCATGAAACTCAATCTACAATCTCTGTTGAAGAGATTATGAAGATGACTGCGGATCACTTTAAAGTGCGGGTTTTGGATCTAAAATCCTCTACACGCGCCAAGCCAATTGTCGTTCCACGTCAAATCTCGATGTATTTGATTAAGAAGTTTTTGGATAAATCACTCGTGGATATCGGCAAAGCTTTTGGCGGAAAAGACCACACGACTGTGATGAACGCGCTGGATCGAGTGAAATCTCTACAGGCAACGGATCAAGATATCGCAAAAGATATCGAGGATTTAGAGCAGAGAATCCACAATATCACAGGTGTGTGAATGTGGACTGTGGATAGAGTTGTGGAAGGATCTGGGGGAAGAAATGTGGATCCGAGTTACCCCCAAAATTCGCAACTTTCAGCCAAACTTGTACAGAGGCTTTATCCACAATTGTTTTTTAGTGTTTACACGCACTTAGAGGATTTGTTAGGTTTTCCACGCCCCTACTACTACTACTAATTATTTATATTAATAGTAATAGATAATAAGAAGGGTGTTTTAAGAAGGATTTGTTATGAAGATCGAAATTGATAAAAGAGATCTATTAAGCCTTATCGGTAAAACTCAAAACATCGTTGAGAAGCGCAATACAATGCCCATTCTCATCAATGTACTTCTTGAAGCAGATCAAAACTTACTGAAAGTATTCGCCACAGATTTGGAAGTAAGTCTTACCGATCAAATCAAAGCGCAAGTTCATCAACCAGGTAAAGTTGCCGTATCAGCAAAAAGTCTTTTCGAGATCGCAAAAGAACTTTCTGAAGGTCCAATCACTTTAATCAAAAAAGAAAATAACTGGTTGGAAATCAAACAAGGGAAATACACATCCAAGATTGTGGGTATCTCTGCTGAAGAATATCCAATCTTCCCTACTTACAACTCTCAAGCTTTCATCAAAATTGATGCACAAGTTTTGAAAGAGATGATTGATAAAACAATTTACTCAGTATCAAACGATGAAACTCGTTACCACTTGAACGGTGTGTTCTTTGAATTGAATCCTTCAGCAGGTTTCAAAATGGTTGCGACTGATGGTCACCGTATGAGCTTGGTTAGCAAAAACTCTTCTGACGTGAAAGTTTCAGCAACTCAAGGCGTGATCATTCCTCGTAAAGGTCTTCATGAAATCAAAAAGATTTTGGAAGGCATCGATGGCTCTGTGGAAATAGCTGTGGAAGGCTCCCAATTCGTATTGAAACATTCATCAACAATCTTGATGATTCGTTTGATCGAAGGAAAGTACCCGAATTATCAACAGTTTATTCCACAGAAGCTGACGCAAAAAGTGATGATCAACAAGGAAGCTTTCCTGACTTCACTAAAACGCGTTTCTCTTTTGGCGAATCAAAAATCTAAAGCGGTGTTGTTGAATCTTTCCAACGGCCGCATGGAAATTTCTTCGAACAATCCAGAGTTAGGTGATGCGAAAGAAGAAATCGAAGTTGAATATGCAGGCGGCGATATCAAAATTGGTTTCAATGCTAAATATATCACTGACATTTTGACCAGCATGAACCACGACAAGATCGATTTCGAATTGAATGATCATTTGTCACCTGGTTTGATGAGACCTCATAACGACACTTCTTACACTTGTGTTGTCATGCCTATGAGAATCTAATGATCTTTGAACGACTACGTCTTGTAAATTTTCGAAACTACCGAGACGTAGTGCTAAAGTTTTCCCCTCGCGTGAACGTCTTCGTTGGAGACAACGGTCAGGGGAAAACAAATCTCCTTGAAGCGATGTACATGATCTCTCAAGGTGATTCCTTCCGCTACTCCGACAACTCCACGATGATCAACTCGAATAATCAGGAAGCGCTTATTCAAGCACTGATTACTCAGAACGATCTTCACTACAAATTGAAATTAGGATTATCGAAAAGTCGCAAGGTGCTTACGTTGAACGAAAAACGTGTGACCTCTGCTGATGTTCGTAAAATTTTTGCGAGTGTCGTATTCAGTCCCGAAAGTTTAGCAGCGATCAAAGAAGGTGCAGATCACCGTCGCGAGCTGGTTGATGATTTGCTGGTTACATTCGATCGCAAGAACACGGATTTGATCTCCGATTACCGTAAAGCTTTGAAAACTCGCAATAAGATACTTAAGAACTTTGTTGAGGGTGAGGCGGATCGATACCTTACCCAGAACCTTTTAGAGTCCCTACACCCGCAATTTGTGCGTTTAGCGACCGATTTAACCCATGCCCGGATCACCGCGCTGGCGGGGCTTTCCAAAGACTTCAATAATGCCATGCAATACATTTCTAGCAATTCAGCTGTGGATATCTCGGTGGAATACCTTGTTTCAGACGAAAATGCTGTGAGTTTCACTCGCGAACAAGTCCAAATGTCGCTCGAAAAACGTCTTGGAGAATTGCATGATGCGGAGCTCTCATCTGGAACCAGTTTGGTAGGGCCACACAAGCACGACATCGTGTTCCTATATGGTGGAAAAGACTCAAGATTTTTTTGTAGCCAAGGGCAGCAAAGAGCCATCATTCTTTCTTTCAAAATGGCCCAAATTGTGTATCATAGGAAGGCTCACGGAACCTATCCTGTGCTGATGTTAGACGATGTCTTATCTGAGCTCGATAAAACCAAAAGAGATGCGCTGATTACGTTCTTACACGAGATCAACACACAAATTTTTGTTACGACGACAGACTTCACATTGCCTGACTCTTTCAGCCTCGATCAGCTTTCCGTTGTGCGCATCAAGGATGGCCAAATCCTTGAGTAGATCATCACGAAGTTTTTAACTCGTGGTGAATTATGAACGCGATCTACTCGACAGCGTCGAGGGATATGCAAAGCAATGAGGGGTTACAGTGTCTACAGAAGAACAACAGCAACCAGCTTCCTATTCGGCTGATTCAATTCAGGTCCTTGAAGGACTCGAAGCGGTTCGTAAACGTCCCGGAATGTATATCGGTGATACACAGTTCAAAGGTTATCATCACCTTGTGTATGAAATTGTGGATAACTCGGTAGACGAACATCTTGCGGGATATTGCAAAACAATCAAAGTTTCAATCAACGCCGATGAATCCATCACTGTCGAAGACGATGGTCGTGGTATTCCTGTTGCGACTCAAAAACAAACTGGTAAATCAGCTCTTGAACTCGTTATGACAGTTCTTCACGCCGGCGGTAAATTCGACGGTGGTGGTTATAAAGTTTCCGGTGGTCTACACGGTGTGGGTGCTTCCGTTGTGAATGCTCTTTCAACTCGTGTCAGCGTTGAAGTTCAACGTGAAGGTCATTTTTGGAGACAAAACTACGAGCGCGGAAAAATTCTAGCACCTATCGAAAAAGGTGAAGAGACAACTAAGACTGGTACGAAAACAACTTTCAAACCAGATCGTGATATCTTCAAGGATGAATCACTAACTTACGATTTTGCGACTCTTGCCAATCGTTTCCGTGAACTAGCATTCCTAAATGCAGGTCTTCATATTTCTCTTTCGGATGAACGCACGGGTAAGAAACAAGATTTCCAATACGCTGAAGGTGTTGCGGAATTTGTTAAGTACATGAATCAATCTAAAAAATCACTTCACAATGAAGTGGTTTACTTCAAAGGCGAAAAAGACGAAGTCGAAGTTGAGATCGCCATGCAGTGGAATGATTCTTACTCAGAATCTATTTTCACGTATTGTAACAACATCAACACACACGAAGGTGGTACTCACCTTGTTGGTTTCCGTGCTGCTTTGACTCGTACAACAAATGCGTATGCGACTGAAAAAAATCTTTTGAAAGATTTGAAAACAAATCTTGAGGGTGAAGACATCCGCGAAGGTTTGGCAGCAGTTATCTCTGTGAAAGTTCGCGAACCTCAATTCGAAGGTCAGACAAAAACTAAACTTGGTAATGCCGAAGTTAAAGGTATCGTCGAGTCTTTGGTGAACGAAAAGCTGGCTGACTGGATGGACCGCAATCCTTCCGTTTCTAAAAACGTTATCATGAAGTGCGTGGAATCTGCGCGTGCTCGTGAAGCGGCTCGTAAGGCGCGTGATTTGACTCGTCGTAAGACAGCTTTGGATGGTGGTTCATTGCCAGGTAAAATGGCGGACTGCCAGGAACGTGACCCAGCGCTTTGCGAACTCTACCTGGTGGAAGGGGACTCCGCGGGAGGTTCCGCGAAGCAAGGTCGTGATCGTCGTACGCAAGCGATTTTGCCGTTGAAAGGTAAAATCCTAAACGTAGAAAAAGCACGTTTTGATAAAATCATTTCTTCTGAAGAGATCAAAGTTATCATTTCGGCTCTTGGTACCGGTATCGGTAAAGACAACGTGAACGTGGATAAAATCCGTTATCACAAAATCATTATCATGACCGATGCCGACGTCGACGGATCGCACATCATGACTCTTCTTTTGACATTCTTCTATCGCCAAATGCCGTTGGTTCTTGAGCGTGGTTATGTGTATATCGCCCAACCACCTTTGTATCGTGCGAAAAAAGGTAAAGAAGAAACGTATTTGAAAAATGAAGCTGCGTTGACTGAGTATCTTTTGAGCTCGGGTTTGAACAACTTCAAAATCAAAGGCAAAGAAAACTTACCTGAATCAGATCTTCGTCAGTTGATCTTGAACATCCAAAAACTAAACAGCTTGATCCGTGTTTCCTCGAAAAAATACGACAAAGATGTTTTGTATTTCATGCTAAGCAAAGTTGCTGATCTTGAAAAAACTTTGGGCGACGAAGGCAAAATGAAATCTGTTCTTGCTGATATGACGGCTTGGGTGAATGCAGATCCAAAATTGGGTATCACAGAATTCAAAGCCGAAGTTAAACAAGACGATGCTACCGGTAAGCCCTACGCAGACATCTACACTGTTCGCTATGCAGACCGCATGACGACAAAATTCAGCCTGGACAGCTTGCGCTCTTCAGAAATGATCGAGCTTCGTAAAATCTGGAGTGAGATCCAAGCTATCAGCACATTGCCGTTAACGATCATCGAAGGCGAAAACGAAGTTCAATTCGAGAGCTACAACGACTTCTATGAACACGTGATGGAATCTACGAAAAAAGGAATCTACATCCAACGTTACAAAGGATTGGGAGAGATGAATCCAGAGCAGTTGTGGGAAACTACGCTGAACAAGGATAACAGAACTCTTCTGAGAGTTTCTATCGAAGACGCAGTTGCGGCTGATGAAACATTCTCGATCTTGATGGGTGAAATGGTTGAGCCACGTCGTCAGTTTATCCACGACAATGCTCTTCTTGCTCGCAGCCTGGACGTTTAATTTTTGAATATTGGTGAATGAATATGGAAAATAGTAATCAAGAAAAAGGTGTCACGTTAGTCGATATCAGTAAGGAAATGCGTGGAGCATACCTTCAATACTCGATGTCAGTTATCGTTGGCCGTGCTCTTCCAGACGTGCGTGATGGTTTGAAACCTGTACATCGTCGCGTTCTTTTCGCACAAAGTGAAATGAACAACCGTCACAACAGACCGTATTTGAAATCTGCCCGCGTGGTGGGTGACGTTATCGGTAAATACCATCCACATGGTGACTCGGCTGTTTACGAAACGATGGTTCGTATGGCCCAGGATTTCTCTCTGCGCTACCCGCTTGAAGATGGCCAAGGTAACTTCGGTTCCATCGACGGCGACAGCGCGGCAGCCATGCGTTATACGGAAATCCGTATGACTCCGATGGCGGAAGAACTACTGAATGACTTGGAAAAAGAAACAGTAGCCTTCGGTCCGAACTACGATGACTCTTTGCAAATTCCATTGGTACTTCCTGCGAAATTCCCAAATCTTTTGGTGAATGGTTCTTCAGGTATCGCGGTTGGTATGGCGACAAACATTCCGCCACACAACTTGGGTGAAGTGATCGATGGTACTATCCACTTGATCAACAATCCTCAGTGCCAACTTGAAGATCTGATGGTTCACATCAAGGGACCAGACTTTCCTTCTGCGGGTGTGATTGCCGGTCGTGAAGGTATCTTGCAGGCTTATAAAAAAGGCCGTGGTATTATTTCTCTTAAAGCGGTTGCGGAAATCGTTCCGAATAAAGACCGTGAAGATATCATCATCACAGAGATTCCTTACCAGGTTAATAAAGCCAAATTGATCGAAAGCATCGCGGACCTTGTTCGTGATAAAGCGATCGAAGGTATTTCTGATATCCGTGACGAATCTTCCCGTGAAGGTATGCGTATTGTGATCAATCTAAAACGTGGCGAAAACGCTTCCGTTATTTTGAATCGCTTGTACAAATTCACGCAAATGCAAACTTCAGTTGGTATCATCATGCTTGCGCTTGATGCGAAAAACCAACCAGTTACTTTCGATTTGAAAGGCATGCTTGAGGCCTTCGTTGATCACCGTCGTGACGTTGTTACGAAACGTTGTATCTTCGAACTTAAAAAAGCCCAAGAGCGCGCCCATATCTTGGAAGGTTTGAAAAAGGCCCTTGATCACATCGAAGAAGTTATCAAGACGATCCGCGCTTCGAAAGAAACTCACGCCGCTCGTGAAGCCTTGATGGCTAAGTTTGAATTCTCTGAACGCCAGGCTGTTGCGATCCTGGAAATGCGCTTGCAGCGTTTGACAGGTTTGGAACGTGACAAAATCATCGAAGAACTTGCTGAGCTTCAAAAACAAATCGACTGGTTGAAATTCGTTTTGGCCGACGTTCGCGAAATCTACAAAATCATCGTTGGTGAGCTTGAAGATATCAAAAAACGTTATGCTGACCCTCGCCGCACGCAATTGCAAGGCAGCTTAGACGACATCGAAGACGAAGATTTGATCGCTGACGAAGACATGGTTGTGACAGTTACAAACACAGGTCTTATCAAGCGTATGCCAACAGCTGAATACCGCGTTCAAAAACGTGGTGGTAAAGGCTTGAAAGGCATGGAAACGAAAGAAGAAGACTACGTAACAGACTTGTTCTCTGCTTCCACGAAAACGATGCTTCTTGTCTTCACTGACAAAGGTAAAGTGTATTGGGTGAAAGTTCATAAACTTCCACTGGGCAGCAGAACTTCTAAAGGTAAATCATTGGCAAACGTTGTTCAGTTGGCGTCAGGTGAAAGCGTTCGTGCGATCTTGCCAGTGAACGAGTTCGACGAAAATAAATTTGCGGTGATGTTGACTGAAAAAGGTGTGATCAAAAAAACATCTATGGATTCTTTCGCGAACCCAAGAACTGCGGGTGTTATTGCCCTTACGACAGATCTTGATGATGCGATCATCGACGTTAAGATTTCTGACGGTCAGTCAGATATCTTTATTGCGACTAAAGAAGGTATGTCGATTCGTTTCAACGAAAACGACGTGCGTGGAATGGGTCGTACAGCTCGCGGCGTGAAGGCAATCACTCTTGCGAAAGACGACGTTGTGGTTGCGATGGAAGTTCTGGAGAAGAACACTCCAGACACGATTTTGATGGTAACTTCTAAAGGTTACGGTAAACGTTCAGAAGTGGGCGAATACCGCGTTCAATCTCGTGGTGGTGTAGGTATCATTACACAAAAAACGACAGATAAAGTTGGTAACGTTGTCGGCACTAAGAAAGTTTCTGAGAAACATGAATTGATTCTTTCGACAGACAAAGGACAAGTGATCCGTATGAAAATGACGGACATCTCTGTTCTTGGCCGTAACACTCAAGGTGTTCGTTTGATTAACATCGACGAAAAAGAAGAGACTGTAACTGGTTTGGCAGTGGTTGAAGACGATCACTCTGAGGAAGCAGCAGCTCCGACAGCACCTGAAGGCGTAACTCACTAGTATGATCAGAGGAGTACTGGCTGTAATATTCCTACTCCTCACCGCCTGCTCCACTCAGGAGCAGGGTGATTTTAAGACCGCAGAAAAAAATGTGTCCCAGGGTAACTATAAGGTTGCCCTGGAATACTTCGACCGAGTCATTCTTCGCAATAATAAATCTGAATATCCGTTGGATGCCGCTCGTGAAGCTGCCCGCGTCGCTTTTTTCGAGTTAAAAGATTATGAGCGCACCATTGGGTATCACCGCTTTATTGTCTTACATTCGAACGACGAAAAGGAAAGACTGCAATCGCAGAAGCAGATTGCGGAAATTTACTTTAATAATCTTCAGAATTATCAGGCTTCGATTGTTGAATTCAGTAAGCTTCAGCAAATGCCGCACACGGATCTTGAGGCTTCTCAATATCAAATGAGTGTGGCGCGCGCACACTACTACATGAATAACTTCTTTCAGGCAGAGTCAGAGATTGATTCTTTGCTGCGTTTGAAATCCGATGACAACATTCGTTTTCAAGCTTTGATGTTGAAGGGAAATATTCTGGTCGCTAAAAAAGAATTTAATAAAGCGACGGACATATTTAAGGGCATTATCGAAAAATACCCACAACGTGCGATACAAGAGAATGTCGGGCTGACATTGGCTGTTTGTTACGAGGAAAATGACAATTTTAAAGAAGCGATCAAGGTTCTTGAAGGTTATCGTGGCAAATACAACCCTCCGGAATACATCGAACTTCGTATCAAGCGTCTCCAGGAACGTATGAAAAATGCCCCGGGTGCGAAAGGCTTTAGGAAGTAATGAAAAAGTATATAATTTTTGCATCCATCGGCTTCGAACTTGTCGGCTTGATCATCGGGTGTTTTTACTTGGGCGAACTTCTGGATAGTAAGTATCAAACCAAGGGCATGGCCTTTGTTGGTTTGAGTTTGGCGGCCCTGGTGGGTTGGCTCGTCCGTGTGATTTGGCTTTTAAAGCGCATGGATGCCCAAGAAGAAAAAGAAAACGCGAATAAGAAACCA
Organism: Bdellovibrio sp.; assembly: GCA_039594295.1. Lineage (GTDB taxonomy): Bacteria > Bdellovibrionota > Bdellovibrionia > Bdellovibrionales > Bdellovibrionaceae > Bdellovibrio. The sequence goes on along the minus strand of JBCNNR010000001.1, from coordinate 196,589 downwards.
TAAATGAAAAGAGTTTTAATATCCCAGGCGTTAGTTGCGGCCATTGGTTATGTGGCCTTGTTACTTTTTGCTGCGCCTAATCATGCAAACTCCTACCTTTGGGGCTCCCTAACCATCCTTTTAAGCTTTTCCGTGATGGGCTTGGGGTACGGGCTTATCTTCCGAAAGAAATTGGTTGCCCTGGGCGGCTCCCTCATTGTATTTAAGTACGCGATTTTAGGCATTATTATCTTCACTCTGGTTAAACTCGATTGGTTTTCATCAATCTGGTTTGCGATGGGTGTTGCTAGCTTTATTGTATCGGCAATTTACTATGCGATCAGTGAAGCTTTGAGAGAGGAAAAGGAAGATGGCGGCAGAACACCACCCGTTTAACTGGACACAGCTTATCCCTGCAGTTGGCGTTGAGTATTATCACATTGCAACTCTTGCGATCGCAACTGTGGCAACTATCGGTATCGGTTTGATGGCGCGTGCATCTTTGGGTAAAGGTGAAGTTGCAGTTCTTCCAGCTGACAAATTTTCTCTACGTGGAATCATGGAGATGCTGACTGAGATGATGTCAGGTCTTTCTGAAATGGTTATCGGCGAGCACGGTAAACACTATGTTCCGTTCTTCACTTCTGTATTCTTCTTTGTCGTATTCAACAACTTGATCGGTATGATCCCGGGCATGACTCCGGCGACTGAAAACATCAACACGACATTCGGTTTCGGTATCTTGATGTTCTTGTTCTATAACTTCCAAGGTGTAAAAGAAAATGGTCCTATCGCTTACCTAAAACACTTCATGGGCCCAGTTATCTTCTTGGCTCCGTTGATGTTTGTAATCGAAATCGTTTCCCACTTGGTTCGTCCCTTCTCATTGGGTCTTCGTCTTGCGAACGTAATGATGGGTGACCATACGGTACTATCTGTGTTCTTGGATCTAGTACCAATCGGCGTACCAATTCCATTCTATATGATGGGATTGTTCGTATGCTTTGTTCAGGCTTTTGTATTTACTTTGCTTTCAATGGTTTACGTAGCATTCGCGATTGCACACGACCACTAAGAAGCAAATATTTAACCGTTCTCTAAAGGAGACACACATGAAAAAAATGATCGTTACTCTAGTAGCTATGTTGGTATCTGTATCTGCATTCGCACAAGAATCTGCTCCAGCTGCAGTTGCTGCTGCTTCTGAAGGTCATGATAAAGGTTTGATCGCTATCGCTGCTGCTTTGGCAATCGCTTTGTCTGTATTCGGTGGCGCTTTGGCACAAGGTAAAACTGCTGCTACAGCTCTTGATGGTATCGCTCGTAACCCAGCGGCTTCTGGTAAACTTTTGATCCCAATGATCTTGGGTCTAGCTCTTATCGAGTCTCTAGTTATCTACGCGTTGATCATCGCTTTGAAACTTTCGTAGTTCTACACTTCGACTCCGTCGAAGTAGATATTCGCAGCGTTGCTGCGAACGAAACAATCAGAAATGATTTTAAAAAGGCTGGGTTCGTCCCGGCCTTTTTTTATTTCCCGAAAGGTACGTCCTTACCTTCTGCGTAGTTGCGCAGGCAAAGAGGTCATTTTCACTTCCGCTGCGGTAACTGTATGCGTTACCACCTCGAATCCCCCATAGAGTTTTTAAAAACAATAATTCGAAAAGAGTGCCTATCAAATCCAATATATTTCAGTAAGGTTACCCTTTTTTCTATTTACCTTGCCCTTGGGACAACCTCGATAAATAACTCGAGGTTAGGATGAAGAACTGGCTTACTATCGGACAATTTGCGAATAAGATCGGTGTGTCGGCGAAGGCACTTCGTCTTTATGAAGACATGGGTTTATTGAAATCCCATGTGCGTGGAGAGAATGGCTATCGCTATTACGACGAAACGCAATTGGAAATCGCTCACCGCCTGAAGGAATTCAAAGATCTTGGATTCACTCTGGTAGAGATCAAAGCATTATTGCAGTCTGATCAAGGCCTCGACTCTGATAAAATATCAGAAGCAATGCGAGCTCGATTGAAAGTTATTTTTGAACAGGCCGAATTGTTACAATCACAAAAAGATCAAATTGAAAAAATCCTCTCCTCCTTACAGAAGAAAAACGAGCCGCTAGCGGCTGAACAAAGGAGAGCGATCATGAGCTATTATGGGAAAGTTTCAATTCTAATTTCAGGCTGCGATGGTTTGGAGAAAACTGCAAACTACATTCAACAGCATTTCCGCAATGCCGGCCAAGAAACTTCAATTTACCATTGGACCCCGGGATTCATCATTCCTGAAGAGAAGCCATATATTTTGGTTCTTCCTGAAAAAAACCTCAGTGATGAGGGGGTATTAAATATTAATGCTGACGTCATTGTTATTAAGAGTGTCAGTGATCATACTGACGAGCTAGAGAATAGCTATCTCCGTTTATTCTCAGGTATCGGTCCACACGTAACGACGGTGATAAATGCCGATGATCGGGCTTCTGTTTCTCTTGCCGCTCAGAAGATTGTTCAAAAAGGACGAATTTTCTATTTTACGAAAAACCGTGCACTTGAACCCCAGATTCAAAATATTGGCGGCATCATTGGTGACGGTGAAGAAGTGGAAATCTATGGATTTAACCTTACCAAACCAAAGGTTGAGCTTCGTTTGAAACGCATTTTAGCATTTGAAGAAGAGGTCGCACTATTGTCTTCGTATGCTGCAGTTATGCATTTAGGTTTATCTAAAGAAAATCTGACAGGACAAGTAGTAGAAATTAAGTCTTAAAAGAAAAAGGGCTGGTTATTCACCAGCCCTCTTAAAGCTTTGCAATCTCCACACCCGCTCCGGGTGTGCTGACGTCCGCGGTTGATGCAGGTAAAGACGTACCTTTTAAAGGTACTTATTTACCACGGCCTCTACGCGGTCTTGGATGCGTTTCATGCCGGCTGCTGTTGTTGCTTCATAGCGCACAACCAATACGGGTTGTGTGTTGGAAGAGCGGCACAAAGCCCAGCCATCTTCGAAGCTTAAACGGATGCCGTCAGTTAGATCTACTTTGTAGTCTGCACCGGGGCCGCCCTTGAAAGCTTCTTTCATTTTCTCAACGATCAAAACTTTTTTCTCTTCAGTTGTGTCGATGCGAATTTCTGGTGTGTTGAATGCTGGTGGAAGACCTTCCAACAATTGTGGAATTGTCTTACCGGTTTTCGCCAGGATTTCTACCAGGCGAAGACCAGCGTAAGGAGCATCGTCGTAACCAAAGTTGCGATCAGCAAAGAAGATGTGACCAGACATCTCGCCGCCGAACGGTGCTTTTTCGACTTTAATTTTTTCTTTGATTAACGAGTGACCCGTCTTCCACATGATCGGTTGGCCACCGTGTTTTGCGATGTCATGATACAAGCGATCTGAACATTTCACATCGCCTACGATTTTCGCACCCTTGTTTGTCTCAAGAATCGAACGAGAAATAATAGTCATCAACTCGTCACCATAAACCATGCGACCTGTGTGATCGACAACACCAATGCGATCCGCGTCTCCGTCAAAGCCGATACCACAAACGGCACCTTCTTTTTTTACTTGAGCCGCAAGGTCGACCAGGTTTTCCTCAACAGTTGGATCTGGATGGTGATTTGGGAACGTACCATCTGGTTCTTCGAACAGAATTGTCGGTTTCAAGCCGCATGCTTCAAATAATCCGCGAACCACAGAACCACCGGCACCGTTACCGCAATCTAAAACGACTTTTACGTTTTTCAATTGGCCAAATTCTTTTTTGTAGTGCTCGTAGTAACTTGGACGGATATCGAAAGTTTCCACGGAACCTTTGCCGTCGATATACTCGCCCTTTTCAATAATTTTACGAAGAGTTTGGATTTCTTCACCAAAGATCGTTGTTTTACCCAAAGAAATCTTGAAACCATTGAACTCCGGAGGATTGTGCGAGCCAGTTACTTGAACTGCTCCATCCACTTTCATTGTGAAAGTGGAGAAATAGCACACAGGGCTTGTGACAAGGCCCAAGTGAATGACTTTAGCACCTGAATCGACGAAACCCTTTTCCATGCTCTTAACGATCGCTGGAGAGCTGACACGGGCATCGTGACCGATAGTCAGCGTTGGATTAGAAATATTTTTTACGTTCTTCATGTGAACTACAAAAGCGCGCGCCAAAAGATAAGCGAAATTGTCGTCAAACTGACCATTGTAAACGCCGCGAATATCGTATTCTCTGAAAATCACCGGTTGATACATAGAAATCCTCTTTTCAACACTAGGTATTGGAAATGATTAGAATTAATACTAACTAGGCCTGCTGTCGAGTCAAATTAATAGCCCAGCGAATAGCATCAATCATAGAGTTGGGATTGGCTTTATTTTTTCCGAAAATATCTTTCGCTGTGCCGTGATCGACACTGGTGCGAACGAAGGGAATTCCAAGGCTAATGTGGACACCACTATCTTGGCCGTGAACCATTTTAAATGGAATCAGTCCCTGATCGTGGTAAAGGCACAAGTAAACGGAATACTTTTTCCAGTTTTCCTTAAAAAAAGCCGCATCAGGAACCAAAGGCCCTACATAAGGAATCCCTTTTTCTTTTGCAAAGGAAGCAAGGTTTGGAAAAACCAAAAGTTCTTCGCCACCAATCATTCCTTGTTCTCCGGCATGGGGGTTTAAACCCAGGACACCAATTGGTTTTAAACGTTTCGATGCCGGCAAAGACTGTCTTAGCTGATTGGCATGTAATAAAGCTTCTGCGACCGTGCTAAAGCTGATGTGTTTTGAAACATGTGCGATGGAGAGATGACCAGTTGCCAGAACAACATTGAACTCACTGCCAGCAAAGCCCATGTGCACGGTTTTGGTTGCGGAGATGCGCTTTAAAATATCGGTGTGCCCCAGATCTTTAAAGCCAGCTTCTTTGATCAAAGTCTTGGATAATGGAGCGGTTGCCATTCCATCTAACTGCTTTTTCATACAGGCTTTGGCGGTGGCCTCAACCCAGTGTGCAGGTGAAAGATCAGAGCAGATATCAATCAAATACGGTCCATCAACCTTAAGCCCCTCGGCAAGGGTATCTACTGTGATACGCTTAAATTTTTGATCGATAAGTTTTAGATATTTGGAGGAAGCATTGTCGTTCCTCCATAAGAAAAATTGCATGTTTTTTTGCGGGCCCAGTTTGTGAAGAGCTTTGGCAGTGACCTCAAAGCCAATGCCATCATCATCTCCCGTTGTGAGTGCAATTCTTTTGTTACTCATTAATTCTTACGAACGAGTCGTCGCGTTTATTTTGCAACCAAAGACGAAGTTGTCTTTTGAAGCTTGCTTCTAGGAGCTGAGCTTTGATTCTGTCCTTTTGTTTTTCGAACTTAGGATCAGGAGTAAGTTTTTTCGAAGTCAATTTTACAATGTGATAGCCTAGGCGTGATTTAACAATGCCAGTTGTTTCACCAACTTTAAGATTTCCAATAGCCTCTTCAATCTCAGGGATGAACTCGCCCGACTTGAAAGTACCCAAAGCACCACCGGCAGAGAAATTTGGATCTTCACTGAACTGTTGGGCTAGATTTTCAAAATTCTCTCCTGAGCGAAGTTTTGAAAGCGCTGTTTCCGCGCGTTTATAAGCTGCTTCCGGGCCGCCTTTTTTTGGAGAGAAGAAGATGTGAGAAACGGAGAACTCGTCAATCGCAGGCTTATTGTTTGGATTTGATTTTAAGTATTCATTCAAAGCGTCTTCGTCAGAAATGCGCAACTTTGAAATGATTTCCGTGTCCATCAAGTTTTGCTTTTCGATTTTCTCTTTCAAGAAAACTTTGTATTCAGTGATGTTAATGCCTTGGCCTTTCAGAATGCTGATAAGCTCGGCCTCACTGACATTGTTTTTCTTAGCCATGTCTCTGAACTCTTGTTCAACACGGTCGTTGGTAACAGTCAGGTTCAGACGTTTGATTTCGGATGAGATGATCTTTTCGTTGATCAAATAATCCATTTGAGCTTTGCGATCTTTCTTTAAAGAATCAGCAGGCTTTCCATCCATCAAGGCGTCATCGATCATGCCGGGTTTTGCAATTCTGTTTTGCAATTCCTTGAGATCGGATTCCAAGATGATTTCGTTGTTAACAACGGCCAATGTCTTTTCAACGATTTCCGCTTTAACCGGTACTGCCAAAAATAAAGAAACAAGCAAACTAATCATTATTCCCTCGGGTATCTACGGAGATGGAATTCATCAACTCGTAGTCCTTTAGAACTTTACTACTTCTGAGCTGGGCATCAAGCCACGCCACGTATTCTGCCTGCTCGCGTTGAGCTTTAAGCGCGCGCGTAATTTGCGGGCGGACCTCTTCGAGGCTCAAAGTTGATGCCGGGGCCTTTTTTTCGACCCGAATCAGATGAATACCGAAGGGACTTTTGATCATTTGTACGCCAACAGAGTTTGTAAACAGACGGTCAAAGTAGTCTACGGTTCCTTTCTCTATCCAACCGACCACGCCCCCCTGCTTAGCTTCAGGAGTAATGGAAAATTTCTTCGCAAGATCGGCGAAATCCTTGGTTTTTAGATCTGTTTTAATTGCGTCTGCCTTGGATTCTTCATCGACGACGATCTGACGGATATAAATGCGTTCTTTGCGTTTATACATATCCTTATGGTCGTCGTAATAGCGTTTAATTTCGTCTTCGCCGATCGGCTTGGCCTTTTCATTAATTTTTTTGAAAACTTCGCGCTCGATCAAGCTGTAGCGAAGTTCTTCACGCCATTCCGCAAAGGAAAGATTTTCCTGAGCCAAAGCACGACGGAAAGAAAGGTCGTCAGGATAGTTGGCACGCAACTTATCCACCTCTTTATCCAGACTGTTTTCGGAAACGACAAGGCTTTGAGCGCGCGCCCAATCCAGCGTTAAGCTTTTTACCAGGAAATCACGAAGAATTTCCTCTTTGATTCTTTGTACGTTGTTGGGATCCTTGGCAGCCAAGGCATCAAAGTTTTTAAGCTTTCGTGCCAGCTGATTTGCGAATTCCTTCGCCGTCAGAACGTGATCGTTTACTTTCTCAACTGGTTGTTTGGAAAGTTTTTGATATTTGGAGGGACAACCCGCCAACAACAAGCTTGTTAAAATAAAAAGCCCCGTTTTGGCGGGGCTCTTTAGGAATTTCATCTACGTAGTTCCTTATTTGATAAGGTTTTTGTTTTCTTTGATCGAATAAGACTTTTTCAATTTTTCAAAGTACTCATTAAAGATCACTTTTCTTTTCTCGTCGTAAACAGCGGCTCTGATTTGGCGTTTGTCAGCATTTTCAAAGCTGCGACGACCTGTCACTTTGATGATGTGGAAGCCGTATGGAGATTCGATGAGCCCCTTAATGTCACCAACCTTCATGGAAGCTGCCGCCTCATAGTATGCAGGAACGATTGTTACACGAGATTGCCAGCCGATGTCGCCACCTGCTTGCTTGGAAATCGCATCGTCAGAGTAAAGCTTTACCAGCTCCTCAAACGGGCGTTTAGACTTTTTAACTTCAGCATAGATTTCTTCAGCACGTTTTTTTGCTTCAGCGATTTGTGCTGGCGTTGCACCTTGTTTAAATTCAACCAAGATGTTGCTTGTGCGGATTTCAGGATTGTTTTGGTACCAGTCCTTCATTTCTTTGTCAGAGATTGTGATTTTTTGAACCTTAGGGCCCAATTCTTTTTCCAACAGGGCTTTGTACATGGCCTGACGAAGTTGCTCTTGAACGATAGGATCTTTTTCTAGATTGCGTTTTTCAGCTTCTTGCAAACCCACTTCGTAGCGAACCATGTCTTCCAGGAAAAGCTCTTTGGATGGTGGATTCGTAGTTTTGGATTTGATGTCGTTGAATTTCTTATTGAATTCATCCAGAGTGATCGTTTTTTTGCCCACCTGAGCTAACACTTCAGAAGATTTCTGCGCGAACGCCGGTGCTGCGATGAGCATCAAGATGCTGATAACTAATTTCATACTTTAAAAGTCCCTTTTAAAAGTTGATGCAAACTATGTTAAAACGCTAGCACTAGGCCTTATTATCCGCAATGAAATTAACAGCTTGCTGACGAGTCTGGTGTAAAACGGACTCCAACTCTAGAGCAAGGTCTGGGTTTCTTGGATCCTGTTCCTTTGTGACGGGAGGAAGACTCTCACTCCAGATAATCGTCACTTTGGCGAACGGTTTTGGCAGGTATGTTTTGTTCCACGATCTTGGGAAATAAATCGCGCGATCCACATGCACACCGGCCGCATAAATCGGACCGTGAATCATGCGGGATAATTCAAAAACTCCGGGTTTCACTTTGTGTAACGGACCTTTCGGGCCATCTACTGCAAAGCTGCAATTTCCCCCGTCTTTTACTAAACGCAAAAGACCTTTAAGCGCTTGAACACTGCCACGCGAAGAAGATCCACGACTGGTTTTTGCACCCATCCATTTTAGAACTGTTGCCATCAGTTCGCCATCTTTGGATTGTGATGCGATTGTGGCGATACGATAGCGCTTAACAATTGAAAGAAGTGCGAGTTCGTCACCATGCCAGTGAGCAAGCACAACCGGGTTTTTGTTTTCCAGGGATTTTTTTAGGGATTCAGGCTCGAAAAGACGAACCCTCCACGTCCATGAGAGGGTTCGATAAAATACAAACACAATAATCGGAAGGATGTATTTCCTAAACACAATTAGTGGTGAAGAGCCTTTTTGAACTCTTCAGTCAATTTTGGAACGATTTCAAACGCATCCCCTACGATACCGTAAGTTGCTTTTTGGAAGATGGGAGCATTTGCATCGTTGTTGATAGCAACGATAACTTTAGATGAACCCATACCCGCCAAGTGTTGAATTGCGCCAGAGATACCAACCGCGATGTACAAAGTTGGCGCCACTGTTTTACCAGTTTGGCCTACTTGCATACCGTGTCCTACCCAACCAGCATCAACTACGGCACGAGTTGCACCTACAGTTGCACCCAAAACGTCAGCAAGATCGTTCAACATTTTGAAGTTCGCAGCCTCTTTCAAACCACGACCACCAGAAACGATGATATTTGCTTCAGTCAAATCCAACTTCTCAGAGGCACCCTTAACGATTTCCTTGATCAATGTTTTCAAATCAGTTGCCACATTTGCATGCTCAACAACATTTGCAGATTTTGAAGTGTCAGCATTTTCAACTGGAAGTTGATTTGCGCGCATCAAAACGATTTTGATCGGGCTGTTTTCAAAGTTAACAGTCGCAAATGCCTTACCAGAGTACATTGGTTTAACAGCAGTTACGTTGTCACCGTTGATAGTCAACTGAGTGCAATCACTTGCAACACCAGTATTCAAGCGAGCTGCAACACGTGGGAACAAGTCCTTACCTGTTGAAGAAGCCGAAGCCAAGATGATGGAAGGTTGAACTTTGTTTACGATTGCAACCACGTTCGCAGTGTAAGCTTCTGGATTGTAAGAATCCAAAGAAGCATCCTTCACAACATGAACTTCAGAAGCACCGTTGTGGCCGATCGCTGCAGTGACATCACCAGCGTGTGAACCGAAAGTCACAGCAACAACTGTGTTGCCGGATTTCGCTGCCGCCTGCAAAAGCTCAATAGAGCTGCGTTTCAATTTACCGTTTGTTTGTTCAGCAAAAACTAATACTTTACCCATTGCCAGCTCCTACAGAACCTTCGCTTCATCGCGAAGAAGTTTAACTAGCTCAGCTGCTTGTGCAGAAGCATCGCCAGAAAGCATTTTAACCGCTGGTTTATCAGCTGGAAGAGTCATGCCAGTGTATTTTACTTTGATATCAGTTGCAGGAATGTTCAAAGAAGAGAACTCGATCTCTTTGATCACTTTCTTCTTTGCTTTCATGATGCCAGGAAGAGAAGCGTAACGAGGCATGTTCAAGCCCTTGTTTGCGCCCACCACTGCTGGTGTCATCATTTGCACAACTTCTTTCGCGCCACCCTCTACATCACGTTCAACAGTTACGTTTTCGCCGTTGAATGCGAATTTAGAAACCACAGTCGTGTGAGGCACGTTCAAGAATTCAGCCATCATTTGGCTCACAGAGGAAGCGTTGTCATCAATCGCAAGCTTGCCGGTGAAAATGATTTTCATTCCGCCTTCAGCTTTGATCACTTCAGCAAGTGCTTTCGCCGTTGAGAAATTATCTAGACCTTCGCCGTTGATCACGATGGCTTCGTCAGCACCCATTGCTAATGCTGTACGCAAAGATTCTACAACACGCGCCTTAGGACCCGCGCTCAAAACCCATACTTGAGAGCCTGGATTTGCATCGCGAAGCTTGTTCGCCTCCTCGACTGCATATTCATCATACGGGTTCATAACCCATTTAATCCCCGCCGTATCGATACCGGTTTGGTCGGGAGAGATTTTAATTTTAGTTTCAGTGTCTGGCACCTGCTTGATGCACACGAAAATCTTCATATTTTTACCCCGTTTTTAGAGGACCAGTTCTATCGCAAAGGATTTCAGAGGCAAAACTAAATCCTCAAAGTCTAACATGTTGCGAAACATGACAGGGGTCATGGACAAATCAAACCCCCGGGGAGTAAGTTAATTAAAAACTTAATGAGAATATAAAGCTAACTACACAAGGGGTTTCACACCATGTTTGGATTTCTCGGATCAACTGTCGGGAAAAAATACTTAATGGGGATCACTGGTCTAATTTGGGCGGGTTTCGTACTTACTCACATGGCCGGAAACATGCTCATTTTCGTAAGTCACGACGCATACAATGCTTACGGACATGCGATTACCAGCGGCAAGCTTATCTACGTTGCGGAACTGGTGCTGGTTTTAGCGCTAATCACTCACGTTTTTATGGCGATTTCTTTGACGAAAAACAATCGCGAAGCCAAGGGCCAAAGATACGCAGTGGCGGCAGCTGGCAAAAAAAAGGTGTCATTGGCGTCCAGAACTATGGCGATTCAAGGTTCTTTGATCCTGGTTTTCGTCATCCTTCACTTGATCACTTTCAAATATGGCCAACACTATGAAACAAACGTTGATGGCGTTCCAATGCGGGACCTTGCGAAGTTGATGGAAGAAGTTTTCCAGCAACCTGGCTATGTGGCTTGGTACGTTGTGGCTTTGATTATTTTGGGTTTCCACTTGAAACACGGCGTGGGCTCCACTTTCCAATCTTTGGGTTTGATGGAAGGCACTTACCGCAATGTTTGGGCTAAACTGAGTGTTTGCTACGGAATCATCGTGGCCCTTGGTTTTATCTCTCAACCTCTTTACCTCTTCCTGACTCGCTAAGGAGCACACATCATGGCTAACATTTTAGATAGCAAAATTCCAAGTGGTGCGATCGAAGACAAATGGGAAAAAGCAAAGTTTGAAAACAAACTTGTGAACCCTGCGAATAAAAGAAAACACTCTGTGATCGTTGTTGGTACTGGCTTGGCTGGTGCTTCTGCGGCGGCCTCTTTGGGTGAGCTTGGTTATAAAGTAAAAGCATTCTGCGTGCATGAATCCCCTCGCCGCGCCCATTCAGTGGCGGCTCAAGGCGGTATCAATGCAGCGAAAAATTACCAAAACGACGGTGACTCTACTTACCGTCTTTTCTATGACACAGTTAAGGGCGGCGACTTCCGTGCGCGTGAAGCAAACGTTTATCGTTTGGCGGAAGTGTCTGCGAACATCATCGACCAAATGGTTTCTCAAGGTGTTCCATTCGCCCGTGAGTACGGCGGTACACTTGCGAACCGTTCATTCGGTGGAGCTCAGGTTTCCCGTACATTCTATGCTCGCGGTCAAACAGGTCAGCAACTTTTGTTGGGCGCTTACTCGCAAATGATGAGACAGGTTGACGCTGGAACTGTGGAACTACGCTACCGTCGCGAAATGCTTGATCTTGTTATCGTTGATGGAAAAGCTCGCGGCATCATCGTGCGTAACTTGCTAACCGGTGAAATCGAAGCCCACGAAGCAGACGCAGTGATCATCGCATCTGGTGGTTACTCAAACGTGTTCTTCCTTTCTACAAACGCGATGAATTGTGCGGTGACGGCGGCCTGGAAAGCACACAAACGTGGCGCTTACTTTGCAAATCCTTGCTACACACAAATCCATCCAACGTGCATCCCAGTTCATGGCGAAAATCAGTCGAAATTGACGTTGATGTCTGAATCACTTCGTAATGATGGTCGCGTATGGGTTCCAAAGGCAGTGGGTGACAAACGTCATCCAAATGACATTCCAGAAAACGAACGCGATTACTACTTGGAGCGCGTATATCCTTCATTCGGTAACTTGGCTCCTCGTGACGTGGCTTCTCGTCAGGCGAAATATGCTTGTGATGAAGGCCGTGGCGTTAACGAATCTGGTAAAGCTGTTTACTTGGATTTTGCAGATTCCATTAAACGTCTGGGCGAAGATAAAATTTCTGAACGCTACGGTAACTTGTTTGAAATGTACGAGAAAATCACAGGCGATAATCCGTACAAACGCCCAATGATGATCTACCCTGCTCCTCACTACACAATGGGCGGCTTGTGGGTTGACTACAATCTTCAATCAACGATTCCAGGTTGCTTCGTAGCTGGTGAAGCGAACTTCTCTGACCACGGTGCAAACCGCTTGGGTGCGTCGGCATTGATGCAAGGTTTGGCAGATGGTTACTTTGTGGTTCCGTACTCTATCGGTAACTATCTTGGTGGCACGAAGTTGAATAAAGTAACGACGAATGACGATGCTTTTAAAGCAGCTGTTGATGGCGTTAAAAAAGAAATCAGCACGCTTGTTGGCATCAAAGGTAACCGCACTGTTGACAGCTTCCACAAAGAGCTTGGCAACATCATGTGGGAAAACTGTGGTATGGGTCGTAATGCTGCTGGTTTGAAAAAAGCTCTCGAGCAAATTCCAAAGGTTCGTGAAGAGTTCTGGCAAAACGTTCGTATCCCAGGTGATCCAAATTATCTTAACGTTGAGCTTGAAAAAGCAGGACGTGTTGCTGACTTCTTGGAGCTTGGCGAGTTGATGTGCCGTGATGCCCTGGAGCGTGAGGAATCATGCGGTGGTCATTTCCGTGAAGAACATCAGGATAATGGTGAAGCAAAACGTGATGATGCTAACTTCTGTCACGTGGCTGCGTGGGAATACACAGGCGAAATCAAAACATCTGTGCGCCACAAAGAAGAGCTGACTTTCGAAAACGTTCACCTAGCAACTCGTAGCTATAAATAAGAGGCATAAAATGAGTGGAAAACATATCAATCTGACTTTGAAAGTATGGAGACAAAAAGGAGCTAAAGATCAAGGCTCCTTCGTTGAGTACCAGGCAAAGAATGTTTCAGAACATGCTTCTTTCTTGGAAATGCTTGATGCTGTAAATGAAGAAATCGTTGCTAAAGGCGAAGAGCCAATTGCATTTGACCATGATTGCCGTGAAGGTATCTGTGGTACATGCGGTTTCGTTATCGATGGTGAGGCTCATGGTAAGTTGAAAGCAACAACCGTTTGCCAACTGCACATGCGTAACTATAACGACGGCGAAACATTGACGATTGAACCGTTCAGAGCAAATTCATTCCCAGTTATCAAAGACTTGATGGTGGATCGTTCTGCGTTCGACCGTATCATTTCTTCTGGTGGTTACATCTCTCAAAATACAGGCAATCCGCAGGACGCCAACGCGATCTTGATTCCAAAAGCAGACGCCGACGAAGCAATGAGCTCAGCGACCTGTATTGGTTGCGGTGCTTGTGTGGCAGCTTGTAAAAATGCTTCAGCGGCTCTATTTACATCCGCTAAAATCTCTCACATGGCTTTGCTTCCGCAGGGTGCTGTCGAGAAAGACGAACGTGCTTTACGCATGGTTGCGGCGATGGATGCTGAAGGTTTCGGAGCTTGTACAACAACGGGTGCTTGTGAGGCTGCTTGTCCTAAAGAAATTCAGCTGACAAACATCTCACGCATGAACCGTCAGTTCTTGGGTGCTGTTTTAACACAGAGACCTAAGCATAAAGACGGAGGCGCTGGTTAGTATTCCGACTTCGTCGGAGCATTTCGCCTAACGCACAGTTTATTAAAATATATGTGATATTAAGGGGTTCAGGTCACTGAACCCCTTTTTTTGTACTTATTTTTAACCTTTAAATTCCGCATCATCGGTCCGTCTTAATGAGAGACGCATCCTGGACCTTCATCTGTGATTTTCCCCTAAAGCTCGAACATCAAACTTCCGAAAACTAGACCAAGGATTGGGCTTATGAAGAAGATTGATCAATTAATGGCAGAACTTGGCTTCAATAAAAATGCGCCCGATAGCGTGAAAGAAGCTTTTATTAAGCATCTCATCAAAGCCTCAGAGGGTGTGAATGTTATAACTCCCTCTGAAAAAAGAGAGATGGCGCAGAATCCAGAAAAGATCGTGCAGTTTAAACTTCCGGAGCAAATGAGTTTTGGCTTTGCTGATGAAAAATCCACGCGTCCTTCTAGACCAAAGACCGGTTAGCACATCCTTGTGTATATGGACAATGGTCTAGGTTTCGCTGTTGACTCCAAAAACAAATAAAATCCTGACTTTCGCATTGGTACCATTTTGGAACTGGAGGACCACCCGGCAATTTTTGCCGAGACTTTCCTCCTGTACCCATCAAGGAGGGATTTATGAGAGGGCTTATTGGAAGAGCCGTGCTCGGTTTGTTCGTTTCTGCAAGCGCTTTCGCTGCTAAACCTGAAGCTGTGCCTGGTGAATATATCGTTCAATTGAAAAATCAATATGCGATTCAATCTGCACAAGTTTTGAGTCAGCAACTGGGTGCATACGTTAAAGAAACAATCCCTGCGATGAACATCGTGGTTATTAAAAGACCCGTGTTCGAACTTACAGACAGCGTAATCAAAACGCTTTCTCAAAATCCATTGGTTGATATCGTTGAACCAAACTATATCTACCGTATTAACAAAACTCCAAATGATCCGATGTTGGGTCGTCTGTGGGGTATGAACAATACTAAGACTGCGGGTATCGACATTGGTGCTCTTCAGGCTTGGGATATCACAACAGGTTCTAAAGACGTTTTGATTGCTGTTATCGATACTGGTATCGACTACAACCATCCAGACCTTAAAGACAATTTGTGGACGAACGCTGCTGAGCTTAATGGTCAAACAGGCGTAGACGATGATGGCAACGGCGTTATCGACGATATTTACGGTGCAAACTTCGTTAAAGCTGACAAACCAACCGGTAATCCCCTTGATGACCACGGTCACGGTTCTCACTGCTCTGGTACCATCGGTGCAAAAGGTGATGACGGTAAAGGTATCGTTGGCGTTAACTGGAATGTTCGCTTGATGGGCGTAAAATTCTTGTCTGCTGATGGTTCCGGTTCTCTTGAGGGTGCTCTTAAAGGTATCGACTATGCCGTTAGCATGGGCGCAAAAATCCTTTCAAACTCTTGGGGCGGCGGCGGCTACTCTGAAACTTTGAAACAAGCTATCCAAAGAGCAAATGACAAAGGTGTCCTTTTCGTAGCAGCAGCGGGTAACGAATCAAACGACAACGATGCTAATCCAACGTACCCAGCAACATACGACATTCCAAACGTACTTGCTGTAGCGGCGATTGATGATACAGGTCGTTTAGCTTCTTTCTCCAACTATGGTAAATCCAAAGTTCACGTAGGTGCTCCGGGTGTAAACATCTACTCTTCGATCAAAAATGGTGGTTACGACTCTTGGTCTGGTACTTCCATGGCGACTCCTCACGTATCTGGTATCGCGGGTCTTTTGGCAGCGAATGAACCAGGTTTGACGGGTCAACAAATCAAAGAACGCATCATGGCAACTGCGGTACCAATCCCAGGCTTGCGCGGCAAAGTGCGCACAATGGGTATTGCCAATGCATACGCAGCTTTGACAAATACGATTGCTCCACCGGATGTGAACGATCCAGTTAATTGGCAAACAGTTCCAGCAAATGTTTCTTCTGCACATCCTTACGCAAGCAAAACAAATGCGACTTTCGAAGTAAGAGCTCCAGGCGCGAAACAAATCTCAATCTACTTTGAGAAATTCGATACTGAACGTGATTACGACAAAGTTGAAATCTACGATTCAACTGGCAAATTGGTACAAACAATTTCTGGAAAAGCAGACGATTCATTCTCGAATATCATCGATGGTGACTCTGCGAAAATCGTTTTCACGTCTGATGATTCTGTAAACCGTTATGGTTTCGACATCACAAAATTGGCTTTCCGTTAGTCTGGAAATTCAGTGAAAAAACAAAAGCCATCTCGCTGCACGAGGTGGCTTTTTGTTTTTAGTCATATGCATGACTGCAGCGCTGTCTTTTCCGCTATAGGCGTCGATAATACGATCATCTATGGAGGTTTGTATGCAGCCCGAGATGGAACGTAATAGAACCAATACCAAGAATAAGGCCGGCGCGAAAACAACCATTCGCGGTCGTCTAAGAGACGAATACGACATTCAAAGCGAAACAATCAAAAAAGGACAGCTTGAAGGAGTTTTGGAGCGCAGAACTTTCGCTCAAGAAACCAGCGTATTTCTCGGAACCGCACTGGTGGTGATCGGCTTTGTGGGTTTTGTTGTGGATAACCTGTTGGGAGCGCACTTCTCGCCTGCACATAATTATATTCATCTAGTTGGCGGCGCTTTATTGGTGTGGTTCGGATTTAAAAATGAACGCCAAGCTAAAAAGTGCTCTCTTATTTTTGGCGCGTTCTATGCGGTCTTGGGAGTGCTAGGATTTATTGTTGGTACTCCCGGAATGCCCAACGTTGGTACGCTCGTCAGGGATGATTCTTTGTGGCTGATTTCGCCGGAACATTTGGAATTGGGTTCACGTGATCACGTTATTCATCTGACGTTGGCGGCGATTTTGATTGCTGGGGCAACTGTGAAGTTTCGCAGACTTCGTCGCGAGGGTTTTTAATCCTCGCTGACACCGCTCTTAAGAAATTTTTCAATTTTTAAATTCGTGTAGTCCGGAAAATCAAGCTGAGTACAGTGTGAGCCGTAAGGAACCAACACAAACTCGGAGTGTTTGATTTTTTCTTTCAGGTGATACTGAAACCGGATCGGAGTAACGGCGTCTTTTTCGCCAGAGATAACCAGAACCGGAACTTCGATTTTTTCTAAAATAGGTTCACCATCAAAATTCATCAATTCTTCAAAGAACGAAATGAAAACTTTCAAGTTCATGCGGGCGACTCCCCGACAATAAACTTCAATATCTTTAAAATGGGTCACGCGCAGATTAAATCCCCCCGCGAGAGCCGCTGCATACATCGCCAAAGGATTGTCGACGGCGACTTTCCACAGAGTATTCCACAGATCCGGTTGATTTTCGTACTGAGCTTTGACGAAATAAAAAAACGGTTCAACAACCTCCAGACCAAACATTCCTTTGATCGGATTTCTTGCAAAGCCATTGATGAAAGTCATTGAGCGAATCGTTTCTGGATTTGAAGAATATAAGTTCAATAAAATCGGCGCACCGAAACTGTGACCCAAAAAGTGTGCACTCTTGATATTCAAATGTTCAAGTAAACCCAGGATATCTTTACTAAGGGCATCCAGAGTCAGCTGACTCATATCGACGATGGGTGTGCTTTTGTGGTGTCCGCGCAAATCAAAGGCGATGACCTGATAGTTCTTGGAAAAATATTCGATCTGGTAGTGCCAGTGATTGATCAAACACGCGATACCGTAAATCAATACCAAAGGCTCACCTTGTCCGTGAGTCTCATAATAGATGGATGTGCCATCATAGCTTTCAAATGTGCCGATGCTTTTTGGCGTCGTTTCCATGAAACCTTCTAAACTACAAATAGGAGACTTTAATTAATGTATTTCCCACGGAGATCATATCACCGTCGGAGAGCATTTCGGCAGACACCTTTTTATTATTAAGAGTCACCCGCCCGGTTGCCAAAACTTTTAACTCCACCTGGCCTGGGCCCGCAACAAACCGAAAGGCATCTCGGGGCGCGTCCACGTCCAATAATTCGATGTCCAGGGAGTCAGCGCCCGCAGTTCTGGGGCCATACCCTAAAATAATTTCCTCATCCGCTTGAATCCCGCGAAGAAATGTTAATTTGAGTGCCGGCGAAAATCTTTGCATGCTTTGCGGAGGTTCTGAATTTTGAATTTGCAGCTGTGGAACCGTTGCGCTGATGATATTGCGCCAAGTCAGAAGTCGTTCAAAGCTGCTTGCCTGTTCTTCTTCGACCGTGACGACCTTAAACTGTGTGCGCCCGATCTCAAAGATAACCCCTGGAATTAACGCCACTTTTTTCACACGGCGGCCAGAAATATAAAGACCATTCGAAGAATCCAAGTCCAATAAGACAAGCTGCCCTTTTCCGTCCAGGGCGATCTGAGCATGCTTGCTGGAGACCTTGGGGTCCTTCACAATAATGTCGGCGTTGGCTCGCCCCAGAGTCATTCCGTCCGTCAGTTGATGCCGGGAGCCTTCGTTTACGCCGTTAAGAACCTCAATAAATGTGACCATTTAGGTATGATAGGGCTGGATTCGGGTGAATCAAAGGACTATTCCTTGTGCTCAAACTTAAGGCGTGCTAAACCCGTTAAACATTTTAAAAGTCATCCTTGTTCCCATCCCTGTATGGTGGGGGCTTTAACCGAAAGGATTATACATGGAAACTAAAAACACTATGCCTTACGAGGTTGTTGTTCTTATGCATCCAGATGCAACTTCTGAAGATCAAAAAGATCTTTTCAAGAAGAACAAAGCAACTATCGAAAACTTCAAGGGTTCTATCAACTCTCTTGAAACTTGGGGCAAACGTAACTTGGCGACTCCAATCGGCAAGTTGAAAAAAGCGATCTACTTCCACTCTACATTCGAAGCTGACACTCAAGCTATCGCTGAGTTGGAACGTACTATGCGTATCAACGACAAAGTACTTCGCTTTATGCATACTCGCCTAGACGAGCGTGTATCTTTGGCTAAATTCATGGAAGGCTTCAAAAAAGGTCTTTCTGAGTCTGCTGCTCGTGAAAAAGAGCGCGAAGCTAAAATGCAAGCACGTAAAGCTGCGTTCGCTGCTGCTAAAGCAGACCGCGCTGAACGTGGTGAGTAATTAAGGGCGTAAGCCATGAAGAAGTACGCGTCTCCACAGAAATTCATCACAATTTCATCTCTCTCGATCTTGTTGTCGATGGTGACTGTGATTCTGCACGCGCCACTTCTTCGTGTGCTCCGTCAGGCTTTCGGTCCTTGGGCCTTTTGGATCCTTGGACTGGTAGTAACAGGGGCAGCGTGGCTCCTCAGCGCTCAACCTTTAGCGATGTTTATTGGCTCCGTATGGATGACTTTAGGAGCATACAATGAACTTGAGCAAAGAGGCCTTGGGTGGTGGCTATCCGGTATTCTGAGTGTGTTGCTCGGGACAGGTGCTGTTTGCATCTCTCTTTACATCGCATTCAAAGTAAATGGGATTAACACGTACGCTGAAGTTCAAAACCTGGTTGAACAATTTATTGTGCAGATTCAACAAGTGAATCCCGCAATTAAAGTGGACGCTTCAGATTTGATGCAGCAAATTCCATCAGCCATTGCTATCACTCTGATTTTAGCACTAGGTGTGGGATTAATTTTTGAGAGAAGGGTTTTTTCGTGGCTCAATTTGCCCCGCGAGAAAATTGCCTCTCAGCTCAAGTTGTCGGAATATCGCCTGCCTGATTTTTTCATTTGGGTAGCGATGACAGCCTTCCTTCTGACAATGGTGAGTTTTGGCGGTAAGGCCATTGCGATCCTCGCAGCAAATATTGTGAACGTAGCACTCGTTCTCTATTTCTTTCAGGGGTTAGCAGTGTTGGAGGTATTCCTAAATTCGATTAAGGCAGGAACTGTCACTCGAGTTTTGGTGTACATAATCTTGGTCGGCCAGTTGGTACTTATTTTGAGTATTGTTGGTTTGATCGATTACTGGCTGGATTTTAGAAGTCGCATTCGTAAGATGACGGCTCCAAAAGCTAGCTAACATAATGGAGATCACATGAAAGTTATTCTTCAAAAAGACGTAAAAGATGTAGGCCGTGTTGGTGAGTTGGTGAACGTTTCTGAAGGTTTCGCGAGAAACTTCTTGTTCCCACGCAAATTGGCTGCTGAAGCTACAGAAAAACGCGTAAAAGAGTACGAACACTTGAAACGCGTTGCTGAGACGAAAAAGAAAAAAGCATTGGCTGAACGCCAAGAGCTTTTGAACAAAATCAACGGCACAACTGTATCCTTCAAATTGCAAGCTGGTGCAGACTCTGACAAGCTTTTCGGTACTGTAACAACTACAGATATCTCTAAAGAGCTTCAAAAAATGGGTCACTCTATCGACCGTCGCGATATCCACTTGGAAGAGCCAATCAAAGTATTGGGTCAGCACAAAGCGGTTATCCGTTACGCTGAAGGTTTGGAAGCAAAAATCCAAATCGCAGTTGAGCGCGCATAATTTACTATTAAGTACGCATAACTATGAAAAGGCCTCGGGAAACCGGGGCCTTTTTATTTCGTGTCCCTGCAGAGTTTTTGTCAACTTTACCATAACGTAATCTTATGGGTCGTATCGAATTTTTTATATTGCCCTGGTTCCAAAATGGGTGTTTAAAGAGCGCCATTGGAGGGGTTCCATGAACACTATCAAATCTATTAAGTTTGCTTTATCTTTGGGTGCACTGGCGACAATCGCGGCATGTACTCCAAATACACAATCTGGTTCAGTAACTGGTTCTGTGAAGTCCTCCGAAATTATCGGTGGTCAACCAGTAGCTCAAGACGACATCATCAGAAAATCCACGGTTTCAATCATCGTGAATGTTTTGACGAAAGATAATCAGCAAGGTCAGTTCCTTTGCACAGGTTCGATCATCGCTGACAATATGATTTTGACAGCCGCTCACTGTATTCCTGGTTCTGAATACAAAAAAGCTGCGATGTTCGTGATCTTCGCAACTGATTTGAACAAAATGACAAAAAGCCAAATCCAACCTGTAACTGGTGTTGTGGTTCACAACCAGTACGGTGAAGGTGACCAACGTCTTCGCGACACAATCGAAAAGCTTAAAAAAGCCGGCAACCCAAATGGTGATGGCGTTGAGCTTTCTGATCGTGAACAAGGTGCAGACAACTACGATCTAGCAGTTATCAAAATCCAAGGCAAAATCCCTGCTGACTACCAAGTGGCAAACATCCTTAAAGATGAATCCATCTTGAAACAAGGTGCTTCTGTTACTTTAGCTGGTTACGGTTTGACGAATGTTAAAAAAGAACAAGTTGATCTTAAAAAGTATCCAGATCTTGATGCAGCAATCGCTAGCGGTCAGATCGCTTGTACTTACGACAAGAAAACTTGCTACATCCTGACGCAAGAAAACGAAAACATCTTGAAGAAAACTGATGTAACTGTGATCTCTCCATACGGTGACACTGAAGTTGGTTTGGACCAAACTCAAGGTAAAGGTGCTTGCCATGGTGACTCTGGTGGCCCAGCGTTCATCAATGTTGGCGGAGTTGAATACCTTTGGGGTGTTACAAGCCGTGGTACTGGTAAAGACGGTATTGACGATTGCTCTAACTACGCGATCTACACTAAAATCAACGCTGAATGGGACTTCGTTTCTAAAGCGATGAAACAATTGAGCACTTCTACAAAAGACAATGTTCAATCTCAGTCTGCTTCACCAGCTCCAGCTGATGGCATCGATTACGAAATCTAATTTTTAAATTTAAAGATTAAATCGAAAAGGCCTCGGGAAACCGGGGCCTTTTTGCATTTTTCGGCTAGGCGGATTTGATTTCTTCTTCGTTCGCTAGTTCCAGAAATACCTGATTCAGGTAATCGGCCATGATTTCTCTTAATTGGTCGATGGTCATCTCTTCTGCGTTCGTTCCATGCGCAGCCATCAGTTTGTGTAGCTCCTTTGCTACTGGGTCCTGGGGAAGTCCTGTGGCTTCAACCACGACTTGGGATAAACCCTTTTCCATCGTTGCCTCCGTGCTCGGTACAGACGCGATCCATGCGCCTATGTCTTACTGACCCTTTCACTCAATCAAGGGGTTAAAATTTGTTCAATCGAAACGCGAATATATAGGCCAAGGTCCAGCGGGAAAGCGCATTTAGCGGCGTTTCGAGAATTTTTTGCCCCAATGTTTTGCGTTTGGCAGAAACCAATACAATACAGGAAGCAAAACCCGGCGTGGTAACAGGCGTCTAATATAGTAAAACACGGTTGCATCCAGGGTTGCTGGAATCCACAGCGAGGGATTTTCGGTCTTGATGGTTTTGATGATGAGCTTCGCTATTTTGTGGGAAGAGGATCGCGACATGCGCATCATTTTAGCCACGAAGGGGGTCATGTTTTGATAAAAATCACAGTAAGGCCCATCCCAGTTGCGAGCAGGGTCTGACATTTCTGAATGATAAACATTTAAAAATGAATTGCTGTTAACAAATCCTGGTTGAACTAAAGAAACTTGCACACCGAAGGGACGCATTTCATACCAGAGTGCTTCACTTGCACCCTCGAGGGCGTATTTTGAGGCGGAATAGGATGACATCGTGGGCATCGCAAGCATTCCTGAAACAGAAGACACGTTGATGATTTTGCCCCTGCCCGTTTCGCGCATATAGGGCAGCACTCGACGAATTAAACCCATTGGTCCCAGATAATTTGTTTCCATTTGCAGAAGTTCGTCTTTGGCGGTCATGTGTTCAATCACGGCGCGGTATGAAATACCGGCATTATTCACCAAGATATCCACACCACCCCAGGATTTGTTGATGTGATTGATAAGTTCTTTGCGCTCTTCTTCTTTGGTGACGTCGAGCGGATAAATCATGAACCGATCATTTTCCAAAAACTGATCGCGCAGTTTTTGGATGCTTTTTTCTCTGGCGGTTGCAACCACGCGGTATTCGGGGTGGTCATTGTAAAGCATGTGCGCAAGCTCAAGACCAATACCACTGGAACAACCCGTGACTAAAATCACAGGTTTATAAGACTGAACAGTATCTCTGCGGTGATAACGTGAAAAAGGCCACATAAGTGGCCTCTATTATCCTAGGCTGGAGCGCCCGGAGCAAAGTTTTTCGGTCTGCCACCTGGCATCGGAGGTGGTGCCTGAGGTGGAGGAAGAGAATTGACCCCAGGTCCCTCATTCTCAGCATCTTTAAAGCGGGAGTGTTTCGCGTCGAAGCGAAGTTTAACGGTACCTGTGGCACCATTACGCTGCTTACCGACGATAACTTCCGCATGACCTGCCTTATCCGGATCTTCTTTGTCGTAGTAGTCATCACGGTAAAGCATCATGATAACGTCGGCATCTTGCTCGATCGATCCGGACTCACGCAGGTCAGAAAGCATTGGGCGACGGTCCGCACGACCCTCTACCCCACGATTCAGCTGGGCAAGTGCGATGATTGGAATCTGTAATTCCTTGGCAATAGCTTTCAAACTCTTGGAAATTTCGGCAACCTCTTGCTCACGCGAAGAGAATTTTTGCTTCATACTCATCAACTGCAAGTAGTCGATCATGATGCAATCTAGTCCGTGTTCGGCTTTCAAACGACGAGCACGAGAACGAATCTCAAACGGTGACATACCTGGAGTATCGTCGATAAAGATTCCAGCCTCTGACAGGGCGCTGGCTGCGTTAATCAGCTTGGGCCAAGCGGAGTCTTGGATTTTACCATTACGGATCTCATTCATGTTCACACGCGCCTCAGAGGACAACATACGCATCATCATGGCTTCCTTACCCATCTCGAGAGAGAAGTAAGCAATAACCTTTTTGGCGCGAAGGGCGATGTGTTGGGCCACGTTCAGAGAGAACGCTGTTTTACCCATGGACGGACGAGCGGCAATAATCGTCATCTCACCCGGGTGAAGTCCCGATGTCATTTTATCAAGCTCGGTAAAGCCCGAAGGCAGACCGGTTACATCGGCTTTACGTTTGTAAAGCTCTTCGATCTTTTGGATGGAAGCCTTTACGATTTCCATAGAGCCCACAAGACCGGTTTGTTGTTTTGTTTCAGACAACTTAAAGATTTCACTTTCCGCCTGATCCATAAAGGATTCAACGTCGACGAAATCTTGATCGTAAGCACGCTCGATCAATTTGCTGTTGGTCGTAATCATTTTGCGCAACATGCTTTTTTCGCGAACGATTTTCGCGTGCGAAGCAATATTGGCAGAAGAAATGGTTTTATCTAAAAGACCAATCAAATACTCTGGGCCGCCGACCAAATCCATGGAACCTTCGGCCTGAAGCACGTTGGTAACAGTAATGATATCGATCGGCTGATTTTTTCCGTGAAGATCTTTGATGGCCGCGTAGATTTTTTGATGTGCTGGTTTGTAGAAGTCCTCGGCGAAGAGAACGTCACCAACTTGATCGAGAGCTTCCCGATCTAACATCAAGCCGCCCAGAATAGACTGTTCGGCATCCAGATTTTGCGGTGGAATGCGAGTACTCACGACACAACCCCTCGTGTGAGAATATCAAAAAAAGTGCGAGACTGAGCTAGGTGGTGGTTCTGGTTGGCTCGCTGGTGCTAAAATTCAAAAGAATTATTAGTTCAATTTTTTAACACGAATTTTGTAGTTATCAATTTTCTTCTTAAGAGTATTGCGATTGATGCCAAGCATCTGAGCAGTTTTAACTTGGTTGCCATTGTAGGCACGTAGAGCAAGCTCAAGTAGTGGTTTTTCAACTTGTTCGATTACAACATTGTACAAACCGTTCAATTCTACTTGCGCTTCTTTTTGTTGAGCAAAAAGAACTTCGAGTTTGCTTTTTACAAGCTTTTCCAAGCTTACAGACTGAAGGTTAGCGACAAAAAGATTATCTGAACTGTTAAGGTTCGGCGTCATGGAACTCCCGGAATTACATCTGCTTGGGTTTTTGGAGTAAACTATACTCCGCGTGTTTCGGGAGACCAAATATACTTATGCAGTTGCAATTGCAACCTTGCAGATGATTTTTGCTGCAATATTTTTTCTGCCAACCAGCGTTCAGATACTTGGCTGTATGATGGGCTGTATAAAACCACAAATTTTTCGAACAAATTGTGTTGACGACAGAAATTTTCAGACCAGTTGAAGTCTTCCTCGGAACAAATCACAAACTTGTATTCCGTGCTGGGAGTGGAATGCGCGAGGTTGTCCATCAAGAAAGAATCTGCTGCACCACTGTCGGGAGTTTTCACATCCAAAATAATTTTTACGCGTGGATCTACCGCGGCAATATTTTTGGAGCCGGAAGTTTCCAAAGAAACTTTGTAACCCTTGTCGCACAATTCTTTCATTAATGTGTGAACTTCTTTTTGCAACAAAGGTTCACCACCGGTGATGCAAACGTACGGAGCTTGGTGAGAATCAATCTCTTTGATGATGGCTTCCAGCGACTGCATTTCGCCTTCATAGTAGGAATACTTGGTATCGCAATAGGTACAACGCAGATTGCACGCCGTTGTGCGCACAAAGACCGTAGGGTTCCCTACGTACGTTGTTTCACCTTGGATACTATAGAAAATCTCATTAATTTTAAGCATTCTTACTGGCTCTTTGTCTTGGAGGCCCTGCGCCACTCGGTGCGAGGCAGGTCCGTACTTGTACCTTCCTCCAGTCCTAAGTCAAGGTTGTGCTTCCCAAGCATGACTAACCCATCGAAATTTCGTAAATTTTTTAAATGAACCAATTCCTCAAAAAGTTCCGTCAAGACGTCACTGCTATCTGTTTTTTGGGCCTAGGTCTTTTTATCACGCTATCCCTGGTAAGCTACAACCCTCAAGACCCATCCCTGAACTCCATTGGACAAGGACTAAAAGCCTTAAATTACTGCGGAATTGTGGGCAGTTTCCTGGCGGATGCGCTTTATCAGCTCTTTGGATTGGCTGCTTGGGTGATCGTTGCAAGCCTTGGCCGGATGGCTTTTGCGGCTTTCCGTGGCGAATCTCTGAATATTAAGAACATTCGTTTTGTATGGGCCCTATTGCTGATCGTGGACGTCGCGGCCCTGCTTTCGATCTATATGCCAACCACTCGCTTGTTTCAGAATCAAATCGCCTTGGGCGGTATGCTGGGTATGGGTGTTTCCTCGGCGTTGATGCGCGCTTTTGCTTATGCGGGTGTGCAAGTGATCTTGTGGACGTTCATGGCCGTGTTGGTGGTGTTCTATTCGGAAAAATCGTTGCAAGAACTTGCTGAAGTTCCGCAGGATTTCTTTGCGATGCTTAAGAAAAAGAAAATTGGCGATCGCATCGCTGGATTCTTTGGTGGCGCATTTGTAAACGAGAAAAAAGCAGCTCCTAAGAAAGAGAAGAAAAAAGACGAACCTAAAAAAGCCTTTCCTCTTGCTGACAAAAAATTCGTAGGCAAAGACGAAGAGGAAGAAGAAGACAAGGATCTAAAACTTCTTTTGGATGCTGCTGAGGAAGAAGAGGAAGAGGACGAAGAAGAAGACGAAGAGCTTTTTGCGGACGCCGATTCTGACGAAGACGACGAAGAGGAGGAAGAAGAAACTCCTGCTGTTCGTATGGCGCAAAAACGCAAAGTCGTGATGAAGGCGAAACCGCCTCGTCGCATCGAGAACTGGGAAATGCCAAAGCTGGCATTGCTTGAAGATCCTCCGGTGTCTCGAATCAAAATTGATAAGGCCGAGATTCAAAGAAAAGCGGATGCCTTGGTTGAGAAACTTAAAAACTTCTCGGTTGAGGGTTCTATTCAAGATGCGAAACCAGGTCCGCTGGTTACGATGTATGAATTTAAACCGAATGCCGACGTAAAGATTTCCAAAATTTCTGAACTTGAAGACGATTTGTCCCTGGCGCTTTCGTCTGAGTCTGTGCGTGTGGTGGGTCACATCCCTGGAACAGATGTGGTTGGTATCGAGACCGCAAACTTAAAGCGTGAGACAGTTTACTACAAAGACTTGATCGCAGAAGACACTTTCTGGAGTGAAGATTTGGCGTTGCCAATGGCAGTCGGCCGTACAGTGGATGGTGAACCTAAGGTTGTGGATCTGCGTAAGATGCCTCACTTGCTGATCGCAGGTACGACGGGTTCTGGTAAGTCTGTGTTTGTCGGATCTATTATTACGGGCCTCTTGTTCCGTCACTCCCCTAAAACTTTGCGCTTGGTTTTGATCGACCCGAAAATGGTCGACTTGGCGCCATTCGCAACAGTTCCGCACTTGGCAATTCCGCACGTCACTGAACCGAAGAAAGCTGCAACAGCTTTGAAGTGGGCTGTGCGTGAAATGGAAAAGCGCTATAAATCTTTGTCTAAGTTCGGTGTCGGTAAAATTGAAGCTTTCAATGAAAAAACCGGCGGACTTTCTAAAGACGAAATTGAACAGCACGAAAAAATCAATCAAGAGCTTGAAGAAGGCAAAGCGAAGTTGGATCAGTACTACTATCAACCACTTCCATATGTGGTTATCGTTGTGGACGAGCTTGCTGACTTGATGATCACTGAAAAACAAAATATCGAAGAGCCGATCCAGCGCTTGACGCAAAAAGCGCGTGCCTGCGGTATCCATTTGATCTTGGCAACGCAGTCGCCACGTAAAGACGTGGTTACGGGTTTGATTAAAACCAATATTCCAGGTCGCGTAGCTTTGAAAGTGGCTTCAAAGATGGACTCCAGAATTATCATCGATGACTCCGGAGCTGAACGTCTTCTGCCGAATGGTGACATGTTATTCCAGGCACCAGGCATCGGAAAACCGACTCGTCATCACGGTCCTTATTTGAAAGATGCCGAGATTGCTAATGTCGTAAAACATTGGGCTTCTCAGGGTGAACCAGAGTATGACCCACTCGCAATGAAGGCCTTGGATGGATTTGCCGGTGATGGTGCAGAGGCCGGTGGTGATGACGGCGGCGGCTTCGGTGAAGAAGAGTACGATGAACGTTATGATGAGATCTTGTCATGGGCATCTGGCATGAAAGAGGTCTCTGCGTCCTTAATTCAACGTAAATTCCGTTTAGGTTATCCACGCGCGGCTCGTTTGATTGAGATTTTCGAGAAAGAAGGAGTTGTGGGACCAGCGAACGGCAGCAAGCCGCGTCAAGTCCTCATCTCTTCTTACAGAGAAACTTAATCGGAGCTTGCTAGTCCTCCTTTGGTCGTGCTGCAATAATAGCAACAAAACCATCAAGGAGGATTTTTATGATCAAAGCAATTATTGCTACTCTTGCACTAACTTTTTCAGTTTCTGCATTCGCAACGCCATCTGTAGCTGACGTAGTAGTTCAGGCTCAATTGCCTGCTATCGCTGAACAAGCTCACACGTTGGGTTTGGACTGGAAAGTTGGCGACACTGCTAACTACAACCTAGATATGGGCGGATTCATCAAAGGTAAAATGGTGATGTCTGTTAAATCTATCGGTGCTGACGGTATCTGGATGACTCAAGATATGGATCTTGGTTTCGCTGGTAAACAAAACGTAGAAACTCTTATCGATCCAAACACTGGCGCGGTTAAAAAAATGATCGTGAACGGTAAAGAACAAGAAGTACCTAAACAAGACGTTGAAGTTGTCGACATCAAAGAAGACAAAATCACTGTTCCAGCTGGTACATTTGAGTGTGTTCACGCAATCCTAAAAGACAAAAAAGACAACTCTGAAATCAACGCGTGGATCAACCCACAATTGATTCCAATGTCTGGTTTGTTGAAACAAGTTGCTCCAAGCCAATTCGGCCAAGTAACTGTTGAATTGACTTCTTTCTCTAAAAAGTAGTTCATGAAGTCGATCTTCTTAAAAGCCGCTCTAGGAGCGGCTTTTTTATTACCACGACCTGCCTTTTCTCAGTCTAAAGCTGAGACCTACAAAGATATTATCGAAAAAGCCTACAACCTCAGTTTGCAAAAGGATCGGCAACAAGCCTTGAATATCCTTACTGCAGCGATTGCGCGTGAATCCCGTCCGTTAGCGCAGGCGGAACTTAAAAAAGCGGCCCTGGATGTGGCCCATGTTTTCTTAAGTGACAAAGCTCAACAGCTTTATGAAACCTCTCTTTCGCTTAAAAAAGCTGATCTGAGTCAGGCCACTTCAAAGCTTGCTGAAGCTCAACGCATTGAACCTGACAACTTGACGATTGTTATCGAATCCGCTCGCCTGCAGATTGCTAAAAACGACTGCTCGAATGCTCAGGAAGGTTTGGCGAAATCTTTAAAGCTGGTTTCCTTTGATGAGGAGCTCAAGCTTACGAATGCGCAAGCTCAAGCTTGTAGTGGGCAATGGTTGGAGTTTGCGAAAAACCCCGAGTCAGTTGACGCTAAAAAGTCACCATTTCAGAAATACTGGATGGCATTGACGATAGAACAACAGTTGAAGCTTAAAAACCTGACGAAAGCTTCCGAATTTTCTCTGAATTTGACGAAACTGGACGCTAAATATCCCGAAGCTCACTATTGGGGCTGGAAAGTTTCGCAAGCATTGAAAAAGAGCAATGTCGAATTAGCTCAGAAATACGTGATGGCCTGCAAAAACATTTCAGCGAGCCAGTATAGACAGTATATGATAGATCCCATGCTTTGTCGCCGGACCACAGAGGTCGAAGGCGATATCAAGGGGATGAATGGAACAACTGAATAAATCCATATTACTATTCCTTGCCAGCGCATTCATGGCTGGCTGTGGAGTGAAGGGCGCTCCCCTTCCACCACTCACGCCTCCTCCTTTGGGACGAGGCGAGCCGACTTATTCAGATGCCACTCGTAAAGCAAAACAAAAAGCTCGCCCCGTGAATCAAGATAACGAAGAAGCTCCGGGAAATTCTGGAGGCGAACAGTGATTCCTCTACTTCCTGTGAAGATCACGAAAATGTCGGGTGCGGGAAATACCTTCGCGTTTATTGACGGCCGTGACGCTTCAGTATGGAAAGATGTGGAAAAGCATCTTGGAAAATCGCGACCGGAAATTGCGAAACTTGTTTGTGATCGCATTTTGGGTATTGCTACGGACGGATTCATCGTCATTGAAGATGGCTCCGAAGGTTTTGATTTCAATTGGGATTTTTATAACTCAGACGGCTCAACTGCGGAGATGTGTGGAAACGCTGCTCGCTGTGCCGCCCGTTATTGTTATGAACACATTGGAAAAAAAGAGCACGCAAACATTCGTTTTAAAACGGGTGCTGGCTTAGTGACGGCGCAGATTTTGGGGAATGGAAAAATTCGCGTGAAAATGCCGGAAGCGCGAGTGGTGAAAAATCCCATCGAGCTTGAAACCCGCTCCAGTATGAAAGAAAAATTTGTTCTGGTGAACACGGGTGTTCCGCATTTGGTTCAAAAGATTCATGCCTTTGTGGACGCCGTAAACTTGAAAGACTTAGCTCGTGAAATGCGCTCTCATGAATCTTTGAAGCCAGCGGGTGCCAACGTTACTTTTTATGCCGAAGATCAAGTCGGTAAAGTTAAAGCTGTGACTTTCGAACGCGGAGTTGAAGATTACACTTTGGCTTGTGGTACGGGTGCGGTGGCGGCGGCTTTGGTAAGTTCGTTAAGCAATCATTTAAAAGAAATTGAAGTTCAAATGCCCGGGGGAGTGATGGAAGTCCACTTCTTTGATGGCGATCCCAAACCACTTTTGGTGGGTGACGCCGTTTTCGTTGGAGACTTCCAATACAACCTTGAGGTGGTCGGATGAAAAACTTTAAAGGCACTTTTACGGCCCTGTTGACGCCGTTTAAAAACGGAAAAATTGATTATCCTTCTTTGGACAAAATGATGAAGCACCAACTGGAAAATGGTGTGGATGGCTTTGTTATTAATGGCACAACAGCGGAAAGCCCAACTTTAACAGAGGCCGAAAAATCCGAACTGTTTAAGCACGCACGCAAGGTGGTGGGTGCATCTGTTCCGTTAATTATGGGAACGGGTTCGAACGACACAGCGAAAACTATTGAAGACTCGAAAAAGGCGGAGGCACTGGGTGCTGATGCAATTTTGGTTGTTGTTCCTTATTATAACAAACCACCACAGCGCGGACTCTATGCCCACTTCAAAGCTGTGGCAGAATCTGTGAAAATTCCGACGATCCTTTACAATGTTCCTGGCAGAACCATCACATCCCTGGCGGCGGAAACCGTTTCCGATCTTGCTAAGGTGAATGGTGTGATCGGAATCAAAGAAGCTTCTGGAAAGATGGATGTGGCGGAACAAATCATCAAGGCATGTGGCAACGAGTTTGTAATGCTTTCGGGTGATGACGGAACCTATGTGGATTTCTTAAGTCGTGGCGGTCATGGAGTTATCTCGGTGGCATCGCACGTCATCCCTAAGCAAATGGTGCAGTGGAAAAAATGGGTTCAAGACGGAAAACTGGCCGAGGCAAAAGCAGATATTCAGAAATATATGAACTTGATTGATTTGCTTTTCGTGGAAGCAAATCCGATCCCAGTAAAAAAAGCTGTGCAGCTGATGGGCCTGGTTGATTCAGCGGAAATGCGTTTGCCGCTGATGGAACTAACTCCCGAGCACACTGAAAAATTGAAAATGGAAATGAAAAAAGTGGGAGTGCTTGCGTGAAAAAACTGAAGGTCGGACTGGTCGGGGCCAACGGTCGCATGGGTCGCGAAATTGCAGAAGTCATCAGTGCGAGCTCCAGCTGTGATGTCATTTATACTTTAGGTCGCGATAAAAAAGTTGATCATAAGATGGCCGAGAAGGTTGATGTGTGGATTGACTTCTCTTCTCCAGAGGCGTTGCCGGAAGTTTTAAAAACCGCGTCTCGGCATAAGACACCAGTGGTGTGTGGCACCACGGGCTTTGGAAAAAAAGAAAAGACCCTTTTGGAGAAAGCCAGCAAAGACATTCCGGTTTTGTGGGCTTCGAACATGAGTATGGGCGTGGCCGTTTTAAACGAAGCGCTTAAGGTGTTTTCTTCGATTGCAAACTTCGATTATCAAATCGAGGAGTTTCATCATATTCGCAAGAAAGACAAACCATCGGGTACTGCCATTACTTTGCAAGAAAATCTGGAAAAGGCTGTGGGTAAAAAGTGTCCAGAACCACTGGCGATTCGCGGTGGCGGGATTTTTGGCATTCACAAAGTTCATGCAATGAGTGATGAAGAAGTTATTACTTTTGAACATTCAGCCCTCAACCGCACTGTTTTTGCAAAGGGTGCCGTTCGTGCTGCTGAATGGTTGGCGAAACAAAAGAAGCCGGGTCTTTATCAGATCCGCGATGTCTTGTTTGGTAAGTAATGATGTCGAGTGCTTTGCATAACTCTCTTATTTCAGTAACTTTGGATCTTATGGGTGGTGAGGAAAAAGCCCGTGAGCTTTTGCACAAGGTCTCTGAATGCGGCGAGATTCTAAATGTTTCATCAATTTATAAGCGCTACACCAGCGATGCACGCAACGACCTCAGTGCTCGCATTGAATTTGTTATCCGCTTTGAAACATCGATGAGCGTGGAGCAGCACCTGCACCTGGTTTTGTCTTTGTGTGACGAAGGTTCTTCCGGTCTTGTTCAACGCAGTCATGTGGAAATGATTCTGTTAGCTTACGACGATATGATTTTAATGTCGCCTCGTCTGACGCTGCCCTATCCGCAGCTTCATACGGACGCTCTTATTATTCGCTGTGCGGCAGAGGCTTGGGGTCAATATGAGCACCCGATTTATCAAAAAACTCTGAGTGAAATTTCAAAAAATGCTCGCACCGCGCGGGATGCGGAGTTCTATAAACAGGGCAAAAGCCTTATTGATTTTTAGGCAGCGCCAACGTACAAATTTAGGGGTTCTATTTCGACCTTAAATTGGAGATTTCATGAAGTTTTTCATCGATACAGCTGATATTGAAGAAATTAAACAAGCTAACCTTCGCGGTTGGGTTGATGGCGTAACTACAAATCCTTCTTTGATTGCAAAATCAGGTCGTGATTTCCACACAGTGATCAAAGAAATCTGCAAAGAGATCTCTGGCCCGGTTTCGGCTGAAGTGATCAGCTTGCAGCACGAAGAGATGGTTCGCGAGGGTCGTGAGCTGGCAAAACTTGCTAACAACGTTGTGGTTAAAGTCCCAATGACTGAAGACGGTATGATCGCAGTTAAAAAATTTACTGCGGAAGGTATCAAGACTAACGTCACGTTGGTGTTCTCTCCACTGCAAGCACTTCTTGCTGCAAAAGCTGGGGCAACGATGGTTTCTCCATTCGTGGGTCGCCTGGATGACATTGGAACTGATGGCATGGAGATGGTTAATCAGGTTATCCAAATTTATCAAAACTACGATTTTGCTACAGAAGTTTTGGTGGCAAGCGTGCGTTCACCAATGCATTTGCAATTTGCAGCTGAAATGGGTGCAGATATCGCAACTATTCCGTTCAAAGTTATGCAACAGATGACTCACCATCCACTTACGGACAAAGGTATTAAATTGTTCATGGATGACTGGAACAAGGTTCAAAAGAAATAATGAAATCTAATCTGCTGATCGCCTTTGTTTTTTCTGTGTTCCTTGCTGGGTGCCAAACATCCGGGGTGCTTCTGCGCGAAACGCCTTTGGGAGTCAGTGAAACGCGTAAGGTGATCATGTCAGTCATCGGAGAAGTTCGCGAAGTCAGCGAAAATGGCCGCGAGCTTTTCTCGAAGTATTACGATCGCAAAGGTAACCCCATCCAAAGTATGGAAATGGCTAAGGAACGCTATTACAGCCACCTTATTGTACTTGGCGATCGTCGTCCTTATGATATCTCGGTCGAGGTCCTGGTCGAGGCCAGGGATTCTGATGGCGGCTGGGAACTTGTTGATCGCGATGATCACAAGGCTCAAGTGCTTGCTGACAAGCTTAAAAAGGCTCTTCACCAAAGTCGTGACTCACGCAACGTCATTGACGACTTCCGTAGCTTCTAAATACCATAAAAGAATAGCCATTTTGGTTATTGTCTACTCCGGCAAAACCGGAGGGTAGATACCTACTCCGGCGAAGCTGGAGTGTAGATGCTTACTCCGGCAGAGCCGGAGTGTAAGTAAGGGGAGTACGTTGCAAGGAATGCGACTTAAACGGTTCTTACCGTTTGCTGTGCTAGCGGGATGCTTTGCATGGTCAAGCCATACGGGTGGCTTGAAGTATATTCCTATATACGAAGGCTTGACGATTCGAGCGCAAAAAAATTCTCCTCCACATATCGCATTTGAAGAAACCATCCGCCCGGCTTCTCATTTCGCTGAATGGCAGCACTTTCAATCCATGATGCCAGTGGCATTGGGGGTTGAAAAAAAGTCTCCGGCTCTCTTCGCCAAGAAGGTCGTCCTCGCTGAGATGACGATTCAAAAACAAGTGGAAACTGTTGCCACCTCGTCTCGTAGCGAAGCAACGACATCTGTAGTCGTTGGTTACACAGCTGATGATGCGTGGATGTCCCAGCTTTCAAATGCTCAAAAAACTCGTCTGCAAGCAGCGCAAGTTCGTGATGAAATTTTAAATCAAAACTGGCAACAGGATGAATCCTCTTGGGGTGATGCTGCGGTAACCGCGCTTGAGAAATCCGGAGCGATAAATTCACGTGGCGAAGTTCAGGCCTCTAATAACAGCAACAAAGGTGTTAATGTTAGCGGACCGAACGGACAATCTTTAGATCGCCCGTCTGTGCAAAAACCATCTGATATAAATCAAAATTCTTACGCTTCCGGGGCCGCAAACTCTGGTGGTCAATCCTTTATCGGTGGAAATGAGTCCCAGGATCAAGCGGCTGTCGGCGT
This sequence comes from Bdellovibrio sp., assembly GCA_039594295.1. Lineage (GTDB taxonomy): Bacteria > Bdellovibrionota > Bdellovibrionia > Bdellovibrionales > Bdellovibrionaceae > Bdellovibrio. Next base: position 161,882 of record JBCNNR010000001.1, on the reverse strand, counting down.
TCGCAGAATCATCGGTCCGATTGAAATTACAGGCGGCTTGGCAGTTACAAATGAACATCATATTGAAATTCGTCGTAACGATGAAGGTGTCTGGAAAGAATTGGGTCGTGTGGATCTGATCAAGGGCACCTACAACATCGATGTTGAGCAAACGACAGGAACAGTGGTTGCCCGTTTGGTTAATAAAGACGGTAAAACTATGGGTGAAGGCAGCTTCCGCTTAAACCGTTTGGTTGCGGGCACTCAGAATTATCTCTCAGGTCCAAAAATCAAAGTTGAACCACATCCCGATTACACTGTAGCTTTGACAGGTGCTTACAACTCGAAAGCGAACGATGTGGCCCCGGCGCAAACTCGCGTGACCTTTGTTAAAGGTGTCAGCGACGTGAAAGTGAGCCGCGAAGGGATTGCTTCAATGGAGAATGTCACCCGGGGATCCTCGACGGTGATGAGGGCGGCCGCTCCAAAGCATTTAGAAACCACCAACCTCATCGTTTCCGGTAAGGAGTCTCGCTCGACTCTTTATCCTGAGTCTATGGTGACAGCGTTGATGGATATCGTTGCGCAAAATAGAAACGAATCCTATGACGGCGCCCCTTCCCTTATTTGGGGGAAGGTGATGTTGGATGGTAAGCCGGTCTCCGGTATCGACGTTATCGTTGAAACGGCGCCGGACTTGAAACCGATCTACTTTAATCAGTTCATGATGCCGGATATGAATCTGAAAAAAACCAGCGAAAATGGCATGTACGCGTTTGTTCAAGTTCCGACAGGTTTTCATTCTTTGCTGGCGACAAGAGCTGATTCCATCTTTGGTTACGTAAACGTCGTGGCTGAAGAGGGCGCGGTAGCTCAGGGTGATCTTGAAGCGACAATGAAAAACGAGTCGGTTCCGCTGCGAGTTTTCGATGCCTTCAATGGCGAACCGATATCCGCAACCGTGACCATGCAGTCTTTATCCGATGAATTGTCCGTTCCGACAGGTGCCACAACGATCAGCCTGCCTCATTTAAATCGCCTCGGTTTAACCAGAGTTCATCCGGATGGTGCTGACTATATTCCGGCTCGTTATGTTTATAACGACAACGATGATTTCATCCATATACCGTTGGTTCGTTGGGAGTGGTTGCGTGCGATCAAAGCTTTCTTAAGAATCAACGACTCACCGTCGACAGGATTGATTGTTGGGTTTGTTCCTGATGAAGACTTTGAAGTATTCCTAGCGGCCTATGATAACTTCAATCCGCAAGATATCGTGTATTTTGATATGCAAGGACGAATCCTGCAAAACCGCAAAGGTGCTGCCGGCGGTGGATTTGTGATTTACAATGTACCGGAAGATACTCACGAAGTGGTTGTTACGGGAGCTCGCACGCAAAAAGTCTACTCTCGCGTGGTTCCTGTAGATGCGAACTCACTGTCTGTTTTAAATTTTAGAGAGTAGAAAACTCTGAAACTTTCTTTTTAAAGAAATCCCCGCGATCTTCGAATGATTTAAATTCATCAAGGCTTGTGCCACCAGGACTCAATAGGACCGTGTCGGCGGCCTTTACTTTAGAGAAAATATATCCAATTGCCTCGTCCAGACGAGCGAAACTGTTTCCCTTTAGTTGAGACTTGCTTTGTGCAATTGCGCGACACTCGCCAAAGAAAACAAATTCTGTGTGATTCATATTAGAGAGTGTGGCCAGCTGCTCCCAGGGTAGGTTTTTATCGCGACCACCCAGTAGTAAGAACAAAATACCGCCAGGGTTTAATGTATCTGCTGCCGCGGTTGCTGCGATCATCACACTATCAAGTGCCGTCGCTTTGCTATCGTTGATGAAACGAACACCCTTCACTTCACCCAGATTTTCTAAACGGTGGCTGAGACCCTTAAAATTTTTCATCGCCTCAATTGCCATGGTTGGCCAGCCCGCCTCAATGGCAATGGCTGTCGCTAACGCCATATTGTCTTGATTGTGTTGACCAATAAGCTGTGCTTTTTGCAATTGGTGCGATTGAAGGTCCGAATCTTTTTTGGAAACAACTTTGATTTGAGAAGATGCTTTTTGAGCTTTGGAATACTCAATCAAGTCCCCGCCTTCAGAGTTCAGAAGCATTTTCTTTTTAGTGATTCCCAAAATGCTCCACTTGGTTTGATAGTAATGCTCGATGTTGTCGTAACGTTCCAAGTGATTTGAGGTAAAATATGTGATCGCAGAATAATCCAAAGAAAGCAGATCACAGTTTTCAAGTTGATAGCTCGAGAGTTCTAAGACGACCCAGTCGGCCACAGGACGTTTCTTTTCGACCACGTCAGCAGCATAAGTCGCAAATGGAATCCCTAGGTTTCCACCTACGAAACCTGTCTTTGAAAACCCCTCAAGACCCGCCTGAAGAAGTGAGACAGTCGTGCTTTTTCCAACGGATCCGGTCACACCAATAAGCTTCTCATTTGATAAGCATGAGCACGCCAAAGTAATCTCACTGGTGATCTGAATCCCGCTATTCTTTGCGTCTTTGATCCATGCGGAAGCCAAGGGAACGCCTGGGGAGACGACAAGAGTCTGGGGTTTTCCTTCGGACATGAGTTTATTCGAATCCTTAAAGTCAGCCGAATCCAATTTTCCGTCGAAAGTTAGAATATTTTCTGGACTGATTCCGCAGGCGATAAGCAAGCGTTTTGCAGCGTCTCCGCTTTTTCCCATGCCCACGATAGCGATTGGTGTCTTCAGGTTCTTGATATATTGGCTCATCTGGCAGATAGTATTATTAGGAGGGTGTTTTGCCCACTTCTTTTTTCGCGCATCCAAAGTCTGATTTTAAATCAGCGCAATATACGGCGATCATCAGCGACCTGCATCTAACTGAAGCGGAGCCGGTGAATTTGCGTTTTCCTTTATGGAAAAAATTTAAGACTCGCCAGTTCTTTTATGATGATGTTTTTGAAACGTTTCTTCGTCACATCGAGAATCGTGCGCAAGGTAATCCGGTTGAGTTGGTTCTAAACGGTGACATTTTTGACTTTGATAGTGTTTTGAATTTGCCAGAGGAACCTGTATTTCGCGTCAGTTGGCTTGAGAAACATCGCGGACTATATCCTCGCGCGGAACGCTCACGCCACAAGATTGAAGTGATTTTGCGTGATCACATGCCGTTTGTAAGATCTCTAAGAGAATTCATTATGCGCGGCAATCGTGCCGTATTTGTCATCGGTAACCATGATCTTGAGTTGCACTTCCTGGAAGTTCAAGACGAGATCATGAGACATTTGAGTTTGCCGGAAGAAAAGCGCGAAGAAGTCCGCTTCGTCGAGTGGTTCTATATCAGTAATCAGGATACATTGATCGAACATGGGAACCAGTACGATCCGTATTGTATGTGCGAAGATCCCGTGAATCCGTTTGTGCGCGGATATAATTACATCGCGCTGAGGCTGCCCTTCGGAAATTTGGCATGCCGCTATATTTCGAACGGCATGGGCTTTTTTAATCCCCACGTTGATACGAATTACATTATGACTCTTAAAGAGTATATTTTGTTTTTCTTTAAATACATTTGGAGAGCGCAACCGGGATTGGTCTTTACCTGGTTTTGGGGCTCTTTGGCGACCCTGGTGCATTCATTTTTTGACCGGCTTTCTGCTCCGATTCGCAATCCCTTAAAAATTGAGGACCGAATCGACGTGATTGCAGAAAAGGCGAATGCGGAGCCACGTATGGTTCGTGAGTTGAAGGAGCTTTTCGTGGCACCGGCGGCCAGTGAACCGATGCTTTTGGCTCGTGAGCTTTGGCTGGATCGTGCGTTTATTGTGTTCATTGCGTTCTTTTTGATCTTTGAGCTGATGGTTTTTGTTCGCTCTGTGTACGAGATTTCGTTTTTTTGGGCATTTATTCCGCTGTTCTTGTTGTTGCCGTTCTTTTTGTTTTACAGCAAATCGGTGACGTCCTTGGTTTCCAGCTACAAAGAACCCGATGACCGAGTTTTGGCGATGGCGAGTGCGATCACGAAGGTAAAACGCATCGTTTATGGACACACTCACCATGTCCGACACGAGATTATAGGTTCCGTGGAACATCTGAACAGTGGATGCTGGTCTCCGGCATTTTTGGATGTTGAGTGTACCAAACCCCTCGATCAGAAAACCTTTGTTTGGTTATCACCCGGAGAACATAATTTTAGGCAGGCCGAGCTGTGCAAGTTCGTCGATGGGAACTCCGAAGTAATGTTTGGATCCAACCGCGGAGCTTAACCGCTCAGCATTATTGCGGCGCAAAAAAGATTTCCCATTGTCAATTATAGGTCCCTTATGCAAACCTTTTACTGTTCAATTTTTAACTAAGGATGGAGAGTCATCATGGCAGAAGTACTTGTTGTAACTAGCAAAGTGAAAAAACTTATCAAAGAAAAAGGTGGCATGAACACTTCCGCTGAAACTATCGACGTTCTCAGCAAAGCTATCGAGCAACTTTGCCTTAAAGGTGTAGAGTCTGCAAAAGCTGACGGCCGTAAAACAGTTATGGCTCGTGACATCGTTATCGATCACCTTTAATTTTAAAATTAAATTCGATAAGAATAAAACCCACAGCAAAACTGTGGGTTTTTTATTTGTCTAAAGCATCTTTTGCAGATCTTCCCAGGATATGATTTTCACACCCAGGGTTTGTGCTTTGTCGACTTTGGATCCTGGATCATCGCCGACGACCAAATAGCTTAACTTAGAAGAGACCGAGCTTAGAATCTTACCGCCATTTTTCTCAATCACGTCTTTGGCATCATCTCGTTTTACCGGCAAGGTTCCTGTGATCAAGAAACTCATTCCAGAGAGCGCGCCTTCAGTTGAGCGCACTGGATTTGTAATCTCCACACCCAGCTTCAACATTTCATGCACTTCTTTGACAAGCTTCTTATTGGAAGTCCATTCGCGAATGGATGTCGCAACTTTAGGTCCAATTTCTGGAACCTGCAGAAGTTCTTCCTCGGAGGCATTTAAGAAATTTTCAATGTTCACAAAGTGATCAGCTAATAATTTTGCGGTTTGCTCTCCGACAAAACGAATTCCCAGGGCGAAAATAAATCGCGCTAAGGTAGGCTTTTTGCTGTTTTCGATACTTGTGATGACATTTTCTGCGGACTTATCTCCCTGACGATCCAAAGACAAAATATCTTCTTTGGTCAGACGATAGAAATCAGAGAAAGACGTCAGCATTTTCTTATCAACCAAGGTTTCAATCAGTCGATCACCGATTTTATCCAGATTCATCGCACGACGACCCACAAAGTGCTTCAGCGATTCTTTAACCATCGCGATACACAGTGGATTCGTACAGCGAGTGACGACCTCGCCCTCGGCTTTATGAACGGCCGAGCCACAGGCTGGACACTTTGTCGGCAGCAAGAATGGCTTGCTGTCCTTGGGGCGTTTTTCCAATACAACGGCGACGACTTCTGGAATCACATCGCCGGCACGTTGAATGATAACCGTATCGCCGATGCGAACATCTTTGCGATCGATTTCTTCCTGATTGTGAAGCGTGGAGTTTGTTACGGTCACCCCACCGACCTTCACCGGTTTCATGATCGCAACCGGAGTGAGGGCCCCCGTTCGCCCTACTTGCACCTGAATATTTTCAATCACGGTCGTTGCTTGCTCTGGTTTGAATTTAGCAGCTGTGGCCCAGCGCGGGCTTCTGGCCACCAAACCCAAATCATCTTGCTGGCGTAGCGAGTTCACTTTGATCACGATTCCGTCGATATCGAAGGGAAGTGATGAGCGAATTTTTTCGATGTGGTGATAGTACTCAACAACTTCCTGGGGACCTTTACACAGACGAACCAGATCCGGATTTGTTTTAATAGCTGTGGGAATTCCGTGATCTGCGAAATATTTTTGAATGCCCTCTTGAGATTCAAAAGTTTTCCCCTCTACCAGCCCCAAGGCATAACCAAAAAATTTAAGCGGACGAGACGCTGCAATTTTGGAGTCAAGCTGGCGCATAGACCCTGCGGCCGCATTGCGAGGATTTGCAAATGTCGGCTGACCGTTTTCTTGTTGGCTTTCGTTAAGTTCCGCGAAATCTTTTTTAAAAATCAAAACCTCGCCGCGAACTTCGAAAATTTCAGGAGCACCCTTGAGTTTCAGGGGAATGCTTTTGATGGTCTTGATATTTTCAGTAACGTCTTCGCCAATTGTTCCATCACCCCGGGTCAACGCGCGAACCAGTTGACCGTTTTCATAGATGATTTCCATCGAAAGGCCATCAAATTTAAGTTCGCAGAAATACTCGACCTCTTTGTCAGAGCTCAGAAATTTCTTAATGCGCTCGTCGAACTCAAAGATGTCTTCGGGTGAATAACTATTGGCAAGCGACAACATCGGCAGTCGATGTGTTGCTTTGGTGAAGCTTTCCAAAACTTTTCCGCCTACGCGTTGACTTGGCGAATCTGACAGATCCAAACCTTTTTCTGACTTTTCGATCTTTAAAAGTTCATCATAGAGCTGATCATACTCGTAGTCTGTGATCGAGGGTCGATCCATGACGTAATAGTTATGGTCGTGTTCAGCAATGATCTTTTTGAGCTCTTCGTGGCGTTTCTTAGACATAGGCTGGACAGTATCACGAGCTCTTAAAGTGAATCACGCAATTGCGTATGGCCGCGCGGCGCTTCAAGGTCCAGCGTCTGATTAGCTTGATGACTGACACGTGAATTTTGAATATTCTCATCGCTGGAATTGTTCCCAAAGGAGATTGTCATGATCGACCCCAAAACGATCCAACACATTGCCAAGCTGGCTCGATTACAAATCACCGACGCCGAAGCGGCTGAGTTCAGTGTGCAGATGGAAAAAATCCTCCTGAATTTTCAAAAAATCGAAAATATCGACACGAAGGGGATTGAACCGATGGTAACGCCAACCGAAATCGAAATATTTTGGCGCGAAGACCAAGTTGTCCAAAACTTCAAACCCGAAGACATGGTTGCGAACGCTCCAGATCGTGCTGGAAATCTGTTTAAAGTTCCACCCGTGGTATAGGAGATCGTTGTGGATTTAACTTTTGCTTCACTTAGTGAGATCTCGGACGCTGTTAAAGCCAAGAAAATCAGTGCAAAGGAAGTGGCAACCCACTTTCAAAAAAGAATTGAGTCACTTGATTCGAAATTAAACGCATTTACTTCGCACAATCCTGATGCCCTTAAAGATGCTGAAAATATTGATGCAAGAATTGCGAAAGGTGAAGATGTAGGTCGACTGGCGGGTGTGCCCTTTGGCATTAAGGAAATGCTTTGCACAAAAAACCTAAAAACGACTGCGGGTTCAAAAATTCTGAGCAATTTTGTTCCTCCTTATGATGCCACGGTGGTTGCGCGTTTAAAAAAGCAAGGCGTGACTATTATGGGAAAGCTGAACCAGGACGAATTCGCGATGGGCTCATCCAACGAAACTTCATTCTATGGTTCAGTTAAAAATCCGTGGGACCTGAATCGTGTGCCCGGTGGATCTTCAGGGGGATCGGCAGCAGCACAAGCCGCTCGTTTAGTTGCTGGAACAATTGGTACGGATACGGGTGGTTCGATTCGTCAGCCCGCAAGCTTCTGTGGGATAGTTGGTGTAAAGCCGACATATGGTCGTGTCAGTCGTTATGGAATTATCGCGTTTGCGTCTTCCCTGGATCAAGCAGGTCCGATGGTCAGCTCGGTTAAAGATGCAGCCTTAACAATGGAAGTGATCTCTGGTCACGATCCCATGGACTCGACGTCATCACAAAAGGCGGTTCCTTCCTGGTCAAAAAATATTTCTACAGACGTAAAAGGTCTAAAGATCGGTGTGATTAAAGAATACATGAAGGGCGGCTTGGATGCTGACACGGAAAAAACCTTCAATGAATCATTAAGCACACTTAAAAGCATGGGAGCTGAAATCGTTGAGGTTTCAGTTTCAATGACAGAGTTTGCAGTGCCGATTTACTATTTAGTGGCAACAAGTGAGGCCTCATCAAACCTCGCACGCTATGATGGAATCCGCTATGGCTATCGCGCCGAGTTTCCTAGTTTAGCCGGTGTCGAACTTGAAGACTTCTATGCAAAAACTCGCGGAGAAGGTTTTGGCAAAGAGGTCAAGCGTCGGATTATGCTGGGCACATATTGTTTGTCGAGTGGTTACTATGATGCGTATTACACTAAAGCCGGACAAGTTCGTCGCTTGTTAACGGAACAATATCTGACCGCCTTTAAAAACTGCGACGTGATTTTGAGTCCCGTGACAACGTCGCCAGCCTTTAAGATTGGGGAATTGGTTTCAGATCCTCTTGCGATGTACATGAATGACATATTCACAACATCGACCAATTTGGCGGGCTTGCCTGGTATGAGTGTCCCTTTTGGTTCTTCTGGCTCAGGTTTACCAATTGGAGTACAAGTCACGGCAAATCACTTTGATGAACAACGCATGTTAAATGTCGCGGCCGCATTGGAATCTGCATCTCCGGTGAAAGGAAAAAAACCCCATGTCATATAGAGGTTATGAGCCTGTCATCGGCATTGAAATTCACGTACAACTTCAAACCCACAGTAAGATGTTTTGCGCGGATGCGACAAACTTCGATGCCGCTGACAATGAAAACGTCTCGCCGGTCAGTGCTGGGATGCCGGGAACATTGCCGGTCGTAAATAAACGTGCCGTAGAGTTCGGTATCAAAACCGGATTGGCATTGGGTTGTGATATCAGAAAGAAATCTGTTTTCGCCAGAAAGAATTACTTTTACCCAGACATGCCAAAAGGCTATCAGATTTCTCAATACGAACAGCCGATTTGCGAGAATGGAAAAATCACGTTCAAAGTAAATGGTGTGGATAAAACTGTGAATATCTCCCGAGCGCACTTGGAAGAAGATGCGGGAAAATCAAATCACAGCGGCGCACACACTTTGATTAATCTAAATCGCGCTGGCATTCCTCTTTTAGAGGTTGTAACGGGACCTGATCTGCGCTCGCCAGCCGAGGCCGCAGAATATGGTCGCACCATTCGTCAGATCGTTCGTTATCTGGAAGTTTGTGATGGAAATCTTGAAGAGGGCTCGTTACGTTGCGATTGCAATGTTTCTGTTCGTAAAGTCGGAACAGAACAATTCGGAACAAAAGTCGAAATTAAAAATGTAAATTCATTCCGTTTCGTGGAAAAAGCCATCGAATACGAAATCGAAAGACAAATTGACGAGCTTGAGCGTGGCGGAAAGATCATTCAGGAAACCAGACTGTGGGATCCGGATAAAAACCGCACTTTCTCCATGCGTTCGAAAGAAGATGCTCAGGACTATCGTTACTTCCCCGATCCTGATCTGTTGCCATTGATTGTAAGTGATGAATGGATTGAACAACTTCGTAAAGAGCTTCCAGAGTTACCGATTGCCAGAGCAAAAAGATTTCAAGATGAGCATGGTTTGCCGGAATCTGATGCCCACGTACTGACAATTGAAAAATCTGTGGCTGACTATTACGAAGCGACAGCTGGTGTTTCAAAGAATCACAAGGCCTCAGCGAATTGGATTATGTCTGAGTTGATGCGCGAACTAAATACGGCAAATATGGAAATCGACAAATCCCCGATCAAACCTCAACAATTGGGCAAGATGATTGGGATGATTGACGCCGGAACAATTTCAGGAAAAATGGCAAAAACAGTTTTTCAGGAGATGTGGGATTCAGGAAAAGATCCGGATGTGGTCGTTAAAGAAAAAGGTCTCGTGCAAATTACTGACACATCTGCGATTGAAAAAATCGTGGATGAAGTTTTGGCCAACAATGCTCAGGCCGTCGAAGACCACAAATCAGGCAAAAAGAAAAATCTATTTGGTTTCTTTGTGGGGGCTGTCATGAAAGCTTCCAAAGGACAAGCCAGCCCGGATCTGGTAAATAAGATTCTTCAGGAGAAGCTTAAGTAATATGAAAGTCGCTGCACTTGATTTAGGAACGAATACATTTTTATGTCTTATTGCTGAAGGCGATAAGAACGGCATCACTAAAGTTCACAAAGATCTGGTCGAAGTTGTTCGTTTGGGGCAAGACGTGGATAAAACTGGCGAACTTCATCCAGATGCTTTGGCTCGTGCAAAAAAATGTCTGACAGAATTTAAAAAAGAAATCGATAAGCAGCGCGTGGATAAAATCCTGGCGATGGCAACGTCGGCGGCTCGTGATGCCAAGAATGGTCAGGACCTTTTCAATATCGGAAAAGAACTGGGCATTCCAATCGAAGTTATCCCTGGGGAAGATGAAGCCCGCATCAGCTATCAGGGAGCGACTGGTGGTGTGATTGATCCAAGTAAGACAAATCTTGTTATCGACGTAGGTGGTGGTTCAACAGAATTCATCGTCGGTCATCGCGAGAAAATTCTTTTTGGAGAAAGTTTGAATATGGGTGGTGTGCGATTGACAGAAAGATTTGTCACGCAACAACCTGTTCCCACAGTTGAACAAAATAAGCTCAATGACTATATAAATGAGCAACTTCAAAAAATTCTACCAGAGCTAAGAAAAAATAAATTGGATCAGATTCTGGCGGTCGCTGGAACGCCGACTTCAATTGTGGCAATTGAGGTGGGTGGTTTCGATGAAAAGAAAGTCGATAATTATTTTGTGAAGGTGGAGCGCTTAGAACATTGGGTGCGTACCTTTGCCCAAACTTCGGTCGAGGAAAAGCGAAGCAAGTACCAACTCGGTGGTCGCGCCGATATTATTTTTGCAGGGGCTTCAATTCTTTTGAATACGGTTAAGGCTTTGGGAATGCCGGGTCTGGTTGTTTCCACTAAAGGGGTAAGATATGGCGTCGCTCTTGAGATGCTTCGTTCTGGGGATCATTCTTAGTTTCGCACTGACATCTGGTGCGGCAGAGAAGTTTGCTACAAAAACTATTAAAGTCGGCAACAAAACGTTAACTGTGGAAGTTGCTACGACAACCAAACAACAGGAACAAGGTCTGATGTTTCGCAATCATTTAGGCGAAGACGAAGGCATGCTCTTTATATTCTCGAATGAAGAGACGAGATTTTTTTGGATGAAGGACACGCTGATTGATCTTTCTATTGGATATTTTAATAAGGATGGAAAACTAATCGACGTCCAGGAAATGAAGTCTGGCAAAGGTCTAGCGGACACAGCACTTCCATCTTATGCCAGTGCACAACCTGCAAAATACGCTCTAGAGATGAATAAAGGTTGGTTTGACAAAAACAAAATTAAGCTTGGTGCAAAATTAAAAATCAATCCATAGTCTAGGCTAAGGGATAAATAATTGCCAGACTTCTATACTTGGCTTTAGATTGATATTAACGGTTTACTGAAACAGTATGTTTCGTAGCATCACTCAAGGACGAAAAATGATGAAAAAACTCGTTGTACTACTAGCGTGTTTCGGTTTGGTTGCAAATCTTAGTGCCTGCAGCCTTTTTAGTAAGGACTCTGCAAAATCTGGCGACGAAGTCACTTCTGACTTTGATTCAGCTGATTTGGAAAAACTTGAAGGTGAAGAAGCTCTTCAAGCAGATGGTGGCGCAGCAGCAGCTCCAGCAGCATCCGACCAACTTCCAGAAGACGCGCTTGGTGAAACTCACACTGACACTGCGGCGGCACCGGCGCCATCAGATATGCCAGCTGAAGCTCCACACGAGCCAACGGTAGCAGATCTTCCTGCTGATCCATTTGCACCACAACCAGACGCAGCGGCGCCAACAGACACAGCATCTTCGTCTGTACCAGAGCCTACGACTCCGGATATGCCGGCACCAATGCCTGAATCGACAAGCACAGCTTCAACAACATATGTTGATCAAAGTTCAGAGCCAGCGGCGCCAAAAGTTTCTAAGCCACTTCAAAAAGTTGCGACGGCTCCTTGGCAGGTTGGTAAAGTTTGGTACAACACAGTTTACTTTGCTCGCCCAGGTGACAACTTGAAGAGCATCAGCACGATGATCTACGGCAATAGCAAAAAAGTTGGCGAACTTAAAAAAGGGAACCCAACGATCGCTTCTCGCGGTGTTAAACCAGGTGACAAAGTTTATTACAACTCTCCTCACCGTTCAGACGACTCTGGTCGTATGATCACTTATTACGAAGACAATGGTGTTCAACCTGAAGTCTATACTGCGCAAGAAGGCGATGACCTTAAGAAAATTTCTAAAGATCTTCTTGGTTACAAAGATGCATGGAAAGAAGTTTGGGCAAGCAACTCTGTAGAATCTAAAACAAGTTTGCCTGCTGGAACTCAATTGCAATATTGGAAAGGTGGCCAAGTTGCTGCCGCGGCTCCAGCTCATCAAGAGGTAGCAGCAGCTCAGCAACCTCCGATGCCAGAAGCTCCAGCGCAACAACCACCAATGCCAGAGGCTCCGCCAATGCCGGAAGCTCCTCCACAACAAGCAGCAGCTGATATTCCACCTCCACCAGTTCCGGATATGCAAGCTCCAGCAGATCAGATGGCACCTCCACCTCCTCCACCACCTGATATGGCACAAAACATGGCGCCACCACCACCGCCACCTCCAATGCCGGCGATGAATCCACCACACCACGAAGCAGCAGCTCCGGGTGGAATGGACAACGACACAACGATGGCTTTGGGTGTAGTTGGTTTGGCAGCAGCAGGTCTTGCAATCTTGATCGTGATGAGAAAGAAACGCAGACAACGTGAACTTGAACAGCAATCAATGGACAACACTCACGTAGGAACTTAATAGAAATTGAAAATTGGAGATTTGAAATTGGATCTCTGAAAAGTAAAAAGCCCACTTCAACAGTGGGCTTTTTTATTTTTAACCTACAACGAGCTACTTCGTGAAAACTTATCCGACCTTTTTAAAGATCGAATCAATCACCGAGCGAGATTCATTACGACCGTTCTCAACGAAATAAATCAAATCATCGACGATTTGCACATCTCTGTTGTTTACTGGCATGAACTTCACTCCGCACCCATTTGAGTTTGTCCAAATAATATGAGCGGCAACCTTGCGCTCTCTTCCTGCAACGACAAACATAAGGTGCAACTTTTCATTGGCGCGCACTTGGCCACCCGTAAACTCTAAAAAGGCTCCCGAGATGCTGATATTCTTAAGCGTGCCTTTAGTTTCCTCACGCGCATAATTACGCTTGAAAGAAACCTCTAGGTTTAGAGGGGTTCTAGGTGCCGGAACCTTTGCAGTGTCCTCCACATTAACTCCTTGGAATTGCTTAAAGTAGCTGGATAACTTTTCGGAATTGTGGGGGAAAAATTAAGAGTCCCCGCCTAAAAATACTTATTATTATGGTTACAGTGGGAGAACAAATATGCCCCAAATTGATACTAAGTATATAAAATGACGAGGTTTTATCCAAACTTTTGAATATTCGCCTGGAGCCATCACCCGGGTCGGTAAAAAGTGAGTCGTATCCAAATAGAACGTTCACCCCAACCTTTTTCCCGTTGACAAGACCTCACCATTTCAAGGACAGTGAGGGGCAAGCACACATATTGTTAGGTCCAGTCGGACCGTATCTCTAGTAATTCCTTTTCTTTTTCTTATTTAAATCCCACAAGGAGAATTTGTTTGTCCGAACCAAAAGATTCACAAGGCGTTGAAGTCGTTAAGAAACGTACTCGCACCACGAAGTCTGCTGAAGCAGCTCCAGTAGAGTCTGCTCCGGAAGTTTCAGCCGCACCTGTCGCGACTGAACCTCCACCACAAGCTGCTACACCAGTACAAGCTGAAGCCTCCGCAGCAAGCGCACCCGCTCAAGAACCACAACAACAACAACAGCAAAGACAAGATCGTCCTCAACACCAACGTCGTGACTTCCGCCCTAACAATAGAGACAACCGCGATAATCGCGGTGACCGTAACGACCGCGGCGATAGAAATGATCGCAATGACAGAAATGATCGCGGCCCGCGCCACAACAATGGCCCACGCCGTGACTTCCACCGCGGAAGAAATGAAGACCACCAACCAGGTGGCGATGATCAAAATGCAGTTCAACAGCAACCCGATGTGGATTTGGCCGATATCCAACTGACAGATGAAGAGAAATCTTGGTTGTCGTCTAAGGATTTGAAATCCAAAAACATCACTCAGCTGACAGAGCTTGCAACAAAACTTAAAATCGAAAATGCCGCCGGTCTTCGCCGTCAGGATATGATTTTCGAAATCTTGAAACGTGCGGCTAAACTTGGTCAGGACATTTATGGTTCTGGTGTTCTTGAAATCTTGCCAGACGGTTACGGCTTCTTGCGTTCTCCAGACTATAATTACCTACCAGGTCCGGATGATATCTACGTATCTCCTTCGCAAATCCGTCGCTTCGGCTTGAGAACGGGTGACACAGTTACAGGCACAGTTCGTCCGCCAAAAGAGGGCGAGCGTTATTTCGCACTTTTGAAAGTTGATTCTCTGAACTTCGAGACGACTGAAAAAGGTAAAGATAAAATCTTGTTCGACAACTTGACGCCGCTTTATCCGAATCAGCGTTTGAAACTTGAACACAATCCAGGCGACTACACGACTCGTGTTGTGGACTTGATGGCGCCACTTGGAAAAGGTCAACGTGCCTTGATCGTTGCCCCTCCAAGAACGGGTAAAACAGTTCTTATGCAACAAATCGCAAACGCGATTACTGCAAATCACCCTGAAGTGAAGTTGATCGTTCTTTTGATCGATGAACGTCCGGAAGAGGTGACTGACATGCAACGTACCGTAAAAGGTGAAGTTGTATCGTCGACGTTCGATGAGCCACCAACTCGCCACGTTCAAGTTGCAGAGATGGTAATCGAAAAAGCAAAACGTCTGGTTGAACACAAACATGACGTTGTGATCTTGCTGGATTCCATCACTCGTTTGGCTCGCGCTTACAACACGGTTGTTCCGCCTTCAGGAAAAATCTTGTCAGGTGGTGTGGATTCCAATGCCCTACACAAACCAAAACGTTTCTTCGGTGCTGCTCGTAACATCGAAGAAGGTGGATCTTTGACAATCATCGCAACAGCGTTGATCGACACAGGTTCTCGTATGGATGAGGTTATCTTCGAGGAATTTAAAGGTACTGGTAATGCAGAGATCCACTTGGATCGTAAGCTTATGGAAAAACGTATCTTCCCTTGTATGGACATCAACAAATCAGGTACTCGTAAAGAGGACTTGTTGATCGATAAAGGTGATTTGAACCGCTTGTGGATCTTGAGAAAAGTCCTGGCACCAATGAACGTTATCGATGCGATGGAATTCTTGTTGGATAAAGTGGGTAACACGAAATCAAACACTGACTTCTTGAAAGCAATGTCCGGACCGGGCTAATGCCGGGTTAGATGTTAGAAATTTGAAATTGGAAATTTTTAAAGGGAGTCGGAAGACTCCCTTTATTTTTATCGAATGGCGTAACCGTGAAGCGTGCTAAGTTTTTTCTTTAGATGATCGGTTTCGCAACCGCCATAAAGAGTTCCGTTGATAACTCCTTCGAATGGATAAATAAAATCCGACATTCCATCACTGCCGGCGACAGTTGTATCGATAAGGAGTGAGTTATCTATCCCCACAACAGTAATTTGAATTTGACCGTCTTTATTAAAAATAACTTGGGCCACGCCGACCTTGTCTTCAGAACCAGGGCTGCTGTGAACCATTTTATTAGTGTCAGAATCATAAGTCAGATTGATGAAAGGCTCCGTGAAGTAGCAGTAGATTTTTTCGGCCTTAGCCGCTTGCGAAGCCAATAAAATTGCGAAAACAGGCAACAAACGTTTCATAAATACCTCTTTTTGAAAGCGGAATATCTGTGAGGTGGCAGCAAATCACAAGTTTCAATCAAGCAACGCTGAGGGGGGTGGGAGGTCTGGTTTTGCTTTGAAACGGAGGCTTTTAGCGAATCGACTGCCAGAACCCGTAGATTTACCTAAAATACTGATTTTATGAGGTATTTTTTGAACTATTTGTGGTAAATTAGGGTCTTTCGGGTGCTAAAAAAAGCAGCGATTAATGCTCGACAGCGGGTAACCCCTGTGTTACATCCTTACAGCTTAAGACCCACAGGTTAAATTATTTAAAAGGAATCAGGTCATGAAACAAAACCTTCATCCAAAAGTTAATACTGTTGTTTTCAAGGATATCTCTTGCGACTTCAGTTTCTTGGGAACTTCTACTCTTCACTCTAACGAAATGGTTAAGTGGGAAGACGGTAAAGAATACCCTCTTGTTAAAGTTGAGATCTCTTCAGCATCTCACCCATTCTTCACAGGTAAGCAACGTGTGATGGATACTGAAGGTCGTATCGATCGTTTCAAAAAACGTTACGGCAAAAAGTAAATTGCAGACCTCCATCAGGAGGACTCTCTTATGTGAAATGCGGTTCCTCATTCGAACCGCATTTTCATTTCTGAATACCAACTCGATCTTGCAGCAGACTTAGGAGCAACCCCCATGTTCTCGAAATTGGAAGAAGTTGAATCCCGATACGAAGAAGTGAATATGTCACTTCAGCGTCCCGATATTGCTTCAAACCAAACTCAATACCGCGCTCTCATGAAAGAGCTAGGGAACCTGGAAAAGATTGTTGTTCCTTTCCGTGACTACAAGAAAAAGACTGCGAATCTTAAAGCCAGCAAAGAACTTTTGACGGCGGAACAAGATCCAGAAATGCGCGAGTTGATTCGTGAAGAGGTGAAAGAGCTTGAAGCTGCACTTCCAGAGCTTGAAGAACAACTGAAAATCGCCCTTATTCCGAAAGATCCAAACGACGACAAGAATATCATCTTGGAGATTCGTGCGGGCGCGGGTGGTGACGAGGCTTCATTGTTCGCCGAGGAAATGTTCCGTGGCTACACTCACTATGCATCTTCTCAAGGTTGGAAAGTTGAAGTCATTTCTTTCTCCGAAGGTAACGTCGGGGGAGCAAAAGAGATCATCGCTTCCGTTACGGGTGATTCCGTATTCAGCAAATTGAAATTCGAATCTGGCGTTCACCGCGTTCAGCGTGTTCCAGCCACTGAGGCTGCGGGTCGTATTCATACGTCCACCGTAACAGTTGCTGTGATCCCTGAAGTGGAAATCAAGGAAGTGAACATCCCAATGTCTGACGTGCGCATTGAAACTATGCGTTCTCAAGGTTCTGGCGGTCAGTCCGTCAATAGAACTGAGTCAGCAGTGCGCGTTGTGCATTTGCCAACAGGTCTTGATGTGAAGTGCCAAGAGGGTAAATCCCAATCGGCCAACCGTGAGCGTGCATTCCAGATCCTTTACGCTAAACTTCAGCAAATTGAAGACGATAAAGCACGTAAAGAAGCTTCAGATGTTCGTTTGGACCAAATTGGTACTGGCGATCGCTCTGAACGTATCCGTACTTACAACTTCCCTCAGACACGTATCACCGATCACCGTATCGGCCTTACGATCCATCAGCTGGATCAAGTCATGAGTGGATCTTTTGGGTTGCTGATTGACCCACTCGTTGCTAACTTCCAAGCAGAGGCTCTTAAAAAACAGACCTCTGCTTAGGGCGAATGAAACTCAAAGAAGTACTCGATAAGACCACAGCATTCTTCAAAGACAAAAAGATAGAGACGCCTCGCCTCGATGCGGAGCTTTTGTTCGCGCACAGTCTTAAGCTTGAGCGCATTCAGCTTTATTTGAAGTTCGACCAGCCTTTATCAGAGGCCGAACTTGCAGGTTTGCGCGAATTGGTTCGCCGCCGTGGTCAGGGTGAGCCAGTGGCTTATATCTTGGGTTATCGCGATTTCTACAAATCTCGTTTCGAGGTTACTCCCGCAACTTTGATTCCCCGTCCAGAAACTGAACAAATCGTTGAAGAAGTTTTGGCTTGGGCTAAAGACAAAAATAAAGCTTACACGATCATAGACTTGGGCACAGGAACGGGTTGTTTGGGGCTTAGCATTCTTAAAGAGCTTCCAAATGCCAAATTGGTGTCTGTTGATATGTCGGCAGACGCAATTGCGGTTGCTAAGCGCAATGCTTCGAACCTGGGTTTGGCGGATCGTGTGGAGTTTGTGGTTGCCGACGCAGCCAATGTCGATCTTGTAATGGCATCTTGCAGGAACTTCATGGGACAGAACACGATAGACGTATTAGTCTCTAATCCTCCTTATATTGCGAACAATGATCCCGCAGTACAGGAGAACGTTAGAAAGTTCGAACCATCCACTGCACTTTTCGCAGAAGAAAATGGATTAGCACTTTTGAAATCGTGGTCCCAGGCGTATGCTCCCTACTTGTCATCAGAGTCCGTGATGATGATGGAAATGGGCATGAGCCAGGGCTCTGCTATGCAGGGTTATTATTCAGATTTAAATATTTTTAAAAACGTGCGCGTACTGAAAGATCTTTCAGGGCTTGATAGAGTTATCGCAGGAGTGAAGCATGGATAAAATGGTTGTGATGGGCAATGGCCCACTTAAAGGTACTGTTGCAGCAAGCGGCGCAAAAAATGCGGCACTTCCAATTTTGTTTTCAACGTTGCTTGCAGAGGGCAATCACGTTTTCACAAACATGCCGAAACTGAAAGACATCGAATCCACTTCTGAATTGTTGAACAGCTTGGGCTGTGAAACCAAATGGGTGGGTGATGAATTCCACGTGACCGTACATAAACCAGAATCTTTCGAAGCATCTTACGACCTGGTTCGTAAAATGCGCGCAAGCTTCCTGTGCATGGGTCCGATGCTTGCGAAGTATGGTGAAGCCGTGGTTTCTCAACCAGGTGGCTGTGCCATTGGTTCTCGTCCAATCGATTTGCACTTGGATGGTTTTAAAGCGTTGGGTGCGACAATTACTCAAAAAGAAGGTTATGTTCACGCGGCCTCTCCAAAACTTCAAGGTTCTACATTCTTGTTTGAAACTGTGACTGTGGGTGGAACTGAGAACGTCATGATGGCAGCGACTCTTGCAAAAGGTGTCACTGTTCTTGAAAACGCAGCGAAAGAACCGGAAATCGTCGACCTAGCAGAGTACCTGAATAAAATGGGTGCGAAAATCACAGGTCACGGGACTTCAGTGATTCGTATTGAAGGTGTTTCTTCTTTGAAGCCTGCAAAACATGCGATCATGCCCGATCGTATCGAAGCAGGAACTTTGTTGATTGCTGGTGCCATCACCAAGGGGCAAGTCACGGTTACTAAATGCGTACCTGCACACCTGGAAGCTTTGATTTTGAAAATGCGTGAAGCAGGATTCAAAATCGAAACGACAAAAGATTCTATGACAGTTTACCCTGCTGATAAGTGGGAAGCGGTGGATGTTACGACAGCTCCTCACCCATTGTTCCCAACGGATCTTCAAGCGCAATTCATGGCTTTGATGACAGTGGCAAACGGAACAAGCGTAATCACTGAAACAGTTTTCGAAAACCGCTTCATGCACGTCACTGAGCTTTGCCGTTTGGGATCTGACATCACACCGAAGACAAGGGTTGCAGTTATTCGTGGGAATCCGGGCCAGTTAACGGGTGCTCCGGTGATGGCGACAGACTTGCGTGCCTCTGCTTCTTTGGTTCTTGCAGGACTGGTGGCATCTGGTGAAACAGTTGTAAGTCGTATCTATCACTTGGATCGTGGGTATGAAAAATTGGAAGACAAATTGTCTTCTTTGGGCGCAAAAATCCGTCGTCAAGAATAGAAGTTCATGAAAGTCAGTTTGCTACGGGGAAGTCATGTTGAATCCGTTCATCCAGTAAGCTGGATGATCATGGACACGGATTTAAAAGTGGTCGATCAAGAAATTGCATCAACAGACTTAATCTTTCCTCGTTCGACAATTAAAATGATTCAATTGCTGCCTTTGATGCGAAAAAAGGCGGCGCTAAAAATTTCTTCGAATCCTCAAGAGATCGCATGTGGTTGTGCTTCACACATTGGTGAAAAATGTCATACCAATGTGGTGGCTCAATGGTTAAAGCGTCTGCACCTGTCAGAAGATGATTTGATTTGCGGCGCTCATTGGCCTTATGACGAAGCGACAGCTCACGAGTTGATTCACCAAGGGAAAAAAGCATCAAGGCTGCACAACAATTGCTCTGGTAAACATGCTTCTCAGCTGGAGCTTTGTCAGTTGTTAGATGCTCCGATAAAAAATTATCACGAAGTATCCCATCCGGTTCAGAAACTTATTCGCGAGGAAATGCAAACCTTAGCGGAATATAAGATGAAGGATGATGATTGGGGTATCGATGGTTGCGGGATTCCTGCCTGGAGAATGCCCTTTGAAAACTTCGCAAAAATGATGGCTCAGTTTACTCGCCAGGCGGCGGTTGCTGGAACTGTTGAAAATGAAGTTTATCAGGCCTGTGTTGATAATCCTGTGCTGACTTGTGGGCATGGGGAAGTTGGCACCTTGATTATGCAGAAGATGCCTGGAGAAATATTCGTGAAGGTGGGAGCTGAGGGGTTAATGACCGCCGTTCTTCCAGCTTTAAAAAAAGCCATCGTATTAAAAGTTTTGGACGGAAATGAATTAGCCGCTGAAGTTGCGATTACTAATCTTATTTTAAAGGTGGCCCCGTCTTACGAGGCCGATCTTGCGTCGATGGCTCGCCCCGTTGTTAAAAACTGGGCCGGGACACCGACGGGATTTTATCAGGTTTAAGCAAGGTCTTACGAAGCTTTGCGCGTGTGCTTTTTACGGTAATTTCTCAAAGCAGCCTGGCCTTCTTCAGAAGCAAGGAAATTGTAAACGCGTGTTAGCTGATCTGAAGTAGTCACTTCAACATTCATTTTCACACCCAACTCGGCTTCGATATAATCCTGGTATGCTTTGTTGTGAGCATAGCCCCATTCCTGCAAAGCTGCGTATGGCACGGACTTCGAACCCGCCTCGTCAAATCTCCATGAAGAATTGGACCAATATGGTTGCAACACGGATACAGGATCATATTCGTGCTCGACATCAACTTTCATTTGTTTCTGAAAGCCCAGGCCTTCACCCGCAACGTCGACAAAGAAAGAGTCACTGATATCACGGAAAACAATACGGCCCGTTGGCTGAAGATTTCTATCCAATTGGATCAACATGTTTTGTGAATTAGGTGTTTCCATTTGCAAACCATAACGCAATAAAAGTTTCGCTTTTGCCCGACCCAAAAGTTCTGCGTAATTTTTTTTCCAGAATTCATTAAACTCGGCATGATTGTGGGCTGCAATTTCGCGACCGATATATGGAATTGAAAGTGCTGGAACGTAATAGTGGCCAGAGTCCATTGCGCGAATATCTCTGACGACATAGCCATTCAAACTTGCCTTATCAGCAACAGTCATCGTTTCAGGCAACATGATAAGCTCACGGTCTTCGCCCAATTCTTTATCCATTTCTTTTAGATGTTTACTGTGAATCATAGCCGACAGAACGTCATCTTTAGTGAAGGCTTTTTTAGGTTGGTATTGCCCTTTAGGACCATGGGGAAAATCAGTACCCATCTTCAGGGTCAGTCCGCGGAACTCACCATCCAGCGCCACAGATCGCGAAGCCGTATAGTATCCGTCCAATGTCGTTACATTTTCAGTGTTTTGGAAGGGCACTTTATATTCAGTATTGTGAGGATGCTTAAACCACCAAACAGTACCGTCTTTTTGAAAAATATATTCCAAGAAATTTTTCGGAGTACCTGTGGCGATATCTAATTTAAGCGCGTCTTTAGAAACCTTCGACACAGGAATTTGAAATGCTTCCGTCGTTTTGACAAACGGAGCAAAGTTAGCTGTCTGCTCCCAGAGCATCCACTGTTTATAAGAGTCTTCTTTAACAAGTTTTAAAGTCTCAGCCGTTTGGTTCTGAAAAACCAACTCACAAGCCAAGCGAGCTTCAGCAACAGAAAATACAACAGTCGATAATAAAAAGACTAAAGTTGCCTTGGGCAAAGCACGAGCAAAAACACGCATAAAAAATCCTCCGGCGAAATTCCTTACACTTTCCATTCCGAAGCAAATAACCCTGAGCCCCTTTTAAATTCGTTTAGAAATAATTAAAGCGTCCAATAAATAAACAGGTGCCATTTCACCGCAAATCACTCCCCCCTCTAATAAATTTCCCCTTCTGACATTTGTTTGAACATGTCTCAACAAACCTAGCAAAATTCTTCGGGTGGGAAGCGGGATGTACCTCCGAAGAGAGGCCTCCGTTGGCGCCACGATGGCGCGAACCCGTCCGCCGTAGCGTAGCGAAGGAGGGCGGGCAACGGTTGAGCCCGGATGGCGTGCCGACCGCAGCGAGGTGCAGCCCGATTTCCATTCGAAGAATCGTTGTTCAAGCCGTCTTGTTGCAGAAAAAGGGCAAAAAAAAGGGCCAGCAAGGAGGGGATTTATGCTGACCCTGTTAGGACTTAAAAAAATGATCTCAGCCCACGGAGGGGATTGGGGCTGAGACCTTAATGATTACTGAGTAACCTCAGAGATACCAAAAACTACGAAGACAATCGCTTTATTCCCAGAGGCCATTCCAGGGAGGGGATCCACGGAATAACTTCCATAAACGGGAGTAATTAGATGCTCTTGTTCGATACCGCTAATCATAACTTTAGAACCAATGAAAGGTGTAAGATCGAAGTCGGATTGAAGAAGGATTGTGTTTTGAGCATCAAGAACTAAAACGAAAGTTCCATCAGCCAAAACCGCAACTTCACCTACACGTGTCTCGTAATTGTAGTTTGAGGATTCTGCTCCAATGATTTGATCATCACTGATTGCTTTGTTTGGTAGTACACCAGCACGAGCCACTGCGGAAATCGCAAGGACTAGTAAGATGTATACGGCAATCAGAGCATTTTTAATCACGAGAGTTCTCCCAAATAACTAAAAGACACTTCTACCTAGAGCAAGGTCTGTGCCAAATTGAGACAGTTGTCATCTCTAACCTGCTTGATTTGACAGCGATATGGACGGTCGCTCGCACTCAAATCGGAACTAGAGGTAATTCCAATATGGGTTTGTAGTTCAACTTTGGAACCAGTTTCCCGACTAAAGCACAGACTGAGACGTCGGAATCAGGGGAGCTTGGTTGTTTGACAAAAAAGCCAGTATTATTAAGCATCTATGTCTCGTATTCAAATCACCTGGGTAGTTCGAACACGCAGTGGCCAAGTGAAAGGCCCTTATTCTACTGAAGCCATTCTTCGCATGATTGGTGAGGGTGTTTTTTCGGGTCAAGAGATGATCTCGAAGTTGCCTGATGGACAGTGGTCACAGATTTCTAAAGAGCCTGCGTTCTATGATAAGTTGCTTGAAGCACTTGAGGGTGTAGTCGACGTCGATCCTAAAAAAGTTCAAAAGATGGAAGCGGAAACGGTGATCATGAAGCCACCAACAGGTGGACAAACTAATTCCTCTTCGTCAATTCCAGGTGGACCTACTAAAGAGAGCTTAGCAAATATCAAAGTCGATCCCAATGCGGGTCGCAAGATTGATATTTACGATTCACCTTCACAGGTGGCTCCCGTCACAATGCCGGGGACGATCTCTTCGAATAAAACAAAAACTGATGCGAAAGCGGCGGTCATTGATCTCTCCAATCTGCGCAACATGGAGAAGGATCAGCTGATAAAAACTTTGAAAGTTCCCCTGGTGGGACTTGCGGTTGTTATTCTGATTGGCATTTGGCTTTTGTGGGATACGGGGCCAGCACGCGGAGACAAAATTCATTTGCTGGCTCCAGGACCGAATGCTTCGCCGATGAAAGAAGCCGATGTTAAAAAGAAATTAAACGAAGCCCTTGTTGCGATGGAGTACGATACTTTTGAATCGTATTTGGATGCGCAAAATAAACTCGTTTCGATCATTGAGGGTTCGTCTTCAAATCTGGAAGTTCGTGGATTGTTGTGCGTGGTTTATAGAGAGCTTTGGCCATTTGCAAAACAAGATGCGCAGGATTTTAAAACGATTTCTGCAGTCACCCAGTCGACTCGTGCGATTAATGTCGTCAGTCCTTTTGGTCGGGTTTGCGAAGCGGTGAAATTATTAACAGCCGGTAAGTTCCGCGAAGCGCGTGGAAATATTGAAGCGACATTGGAAAGCCCGGAACAGTTTTCTTTGGTTCCAATTTTGTATGCTTACAAGGCTGAACTTTTAGCTCTGGAAAAAGACAATAACAACGCTGTCCCCTATTTTGAAAAAGCGATTCAAATGTGGGAGAAGTGGCTTCATCCGCAAGTCATGTTGGCTAAGTTGTATATGTCCGTCGATAAATACAACGAAGCATCTCAGGTCTTAAGAAATGTACTTGGACGAAATCCCAAACATCGTGAAGCAAAAATTATGATGGGCATTACGGAGTATCGTGGCTTTAAAAAGGCTGACTCAGCATTTAGTTTCTTAAGTGGAGCTTTAGAGTCGAAAAGTCAGGTTTCGCCACTGCTTGAATCAACGGGCCTGCAAGTGATGGCTGAAATTTATGTTGAAAGAAATGAAAAGAAAAAAGCCTTGGCAATGGCGCAAAAAGGTTTCGCATTGAATCCGAATAACAGCGCTCTTCGTCAGTTGGTTTTGCGTCTGGGCGGCACTGATAAAGTCAATGGTGGCAAAGCTCAGTACACGGAGCTTTTGTTCCTGGGCGCTCAATACGTGCGACAAGGCGATTACCTCGCGGCCCAAGCGGAATTTAAAGCAGCCTTTGAAGCAGATCCTAAAAATGGGACGGCAGCTTTGGAGGCGGCAAAAGCTTTGTGGCAGTTGAATCAAAGTTTCGAAGCCATCGAGTGGTTGAATAAAGCGATCAAAGCAGAGCCTAAGTTGATCTCGGCGTATGTGACTCAGGCGGACTATTTGTCACAGCGTTTTGACTTTGCGAAAGCAACGACCGTTTTGACGAATGCCATTCGTATTGCTCCAACCAATTATGAAGTTTTGCGTGGCTTGGCGCTGCTGGAATTCCGCAAGAATAATATGCCGGCCGCTGTGAATTATGGAATGCGTTCTTTGAAGGCCTATGACGGCGATATCGACACATATATTTTACTTTCCAAGGCAAACGGGTCGTTGGCTCTTTCAATCATGCCTTTGAATAAAAAAGAGATCGAAAGAAAAGAAAATGCCGGCAAGGATGCAGTTCGTTTTGCAACGAAAGCAGTTGAGATCGACGGAACGAATCCCGAGGCGCAAATCACCTATGCAAAAATGCTTGCGGCGACGAATGGTGTCGACTCTGGAATTACTTACTTAAACGAGTTGATCAAACGTTTCTCGTACACGTTGGATTATCGAATTGCTTTGGCCGAGGTTATGAAATCGGAAGATCGTTATAATCAGGCAAAAGACATTTACGAAAAGATTGTCGAAACAGATCAGCGAAATAAAAAAGGCTGGTTGGGTCTGGGAGAAAGCTATAAGGCATTGGGCCTTAATGATAAGGCGCTGAAAGCCTTCTTGCAGGCTGCAATCCTGGATCCTTCCGATGGGGAGGCCTTGTTCCAAGCTGGAAAATTGTATTTGGAAACGGCTCGCTATGACGATGCGATCAGACAGTTTAAGCGTGTTCAAGCGTTGAACCCGAACTACCCTCGTACCTGGTATAATATCGGCAGAGCATCGTTTGCGGCTGGCGATTTAAATGGCGCGGTTGAAGCCGCGAAAATGGAAAAGAAATTAAACCCGAACATCGCGGACTCTTATATTCTGGCGGCTGAGGTTTACGCCGCTCGTAAACAGTATACGGAGTGTGCGGGAGAGTATTCTCAGGCGATGAAGTTGCGTCCTCAAGGGGCGGATATTTACGTGAAGGCCGCTCAATGTTACCGTCAGTCGGCATCTTTGGAAGTGGCAGAAGACATGTTGGCGCTGGCGGCGGCGCGGGAAAGTGGTTACGCAGAGATTTACCGGGAGCAAGGGGCGATCTATGAGATTAAGGGTGATATTCGCTCCGCAGCACAGGCCTACAATAAATATCTAGGCCTCTCCCCAAATGCTCCAGATCGTGCTGAAATAGAAAACAAGTTAAACAGACTCGGCAACTAAGTACTGAGTGAGGGACGTTCATGGGAATCGGCGATAAACTAAGTAGTTTTTCAAATAATGTTCAAGAAGGCGTAAAATCGACGACGATGACAGTTATGCATATCTCCTTGCGACTGATCACAGGTTTCTTTGTTGGGATGACTTTGGCTTTGATCGGTCAGGAATTGATCGGTTATGGAACATTCGCACTGATTTTTGCGACGATCGTTGTCATGGCGGTTATCATGAAACTCTTGTCCAGCTGGAGTTTTGCGCAAATCTTAATTTTTGATTTGATTGTCGTCCTTGTCGGGATGCTTTTAAGAATGTATATACTGGTCGCACCTTAACCGAGGACTTCTGAACAATGATCGATATTAAACTTCTGGAAAAAAAAGCTGAAAATGGAGCTTCTTATTACGATGAGTATAAGCAAGCTTTGATCAATCGTGGTGGTACTCCGGAAATCCTGGATCAAATCATGGAGCTTAATAAAAAGCGCAAAGAGATGATCGCTCAGGCGGAAACTGCGAAAGCCAATCAAAACAAATTGAGTGGCGAGATTGGAAAACTAAAACGCGAAGGCAAAGATGCCTCAATGCTTTTGGCAGAAGTTGAAACTATCAAAGGCTCCGTCAAAGAACTTGAAGTTAAAGCTGCTGAGGCAGATCAACAGGTTTTGAATTTGGCTCTTGTGATGCCAAACAAACCGCACTCTTCAGTTCCTGTTGGTGCATCTGGTGATGACAATAAAGTTCTTAAAACGTGGGGTGAAGTTCCTAAGTTTTCTTTCAAAGCAAAGGAACATTGGGAGCTTGGTGAAAAGCTAAACATCATTGATTTCGAGCGCGCCGGTAAAACGACAGGCACTCGCTTTGCCTTTCTTAAAGGCGCAGCGGCCCAAATGGAACGTGCTTTGATTCAGTTCATGATGGATATGCACTCCACTCGCCATGGTTATACTGAGATGATTCCACCATTTATGGTGAACTCAAACAGTTTGACGGGCACTGGTAATTTCCCGAAATTTAAAGAGGACGTTTTCCATTTGGAAGGCTCTGATCTTTATTTGATTCCGACAGCGGAAGTTCCAGTTACGAATTACTATAATAACGAGATCCTGGATGAAACCTATCTTCCACAAAGCTTCTGTGCTTACTCCCCTTGCTTCCGTTCCGAAGCAGGCAGTGCGGGTCGCGACACGAAGGGTTTGATTCGTCAGCATCAGTTCGACAAAGTTGAGCTGATGACGTTTTGTCATCCGGATAAGTCTTATGAAATGCATGAGGCTTTGACGTCTCATGCAGAGCAAGTTTTGATCGACCTTGAGCTTCCATTCCGCCGTATGCTTCTTTGCACGGGGGATATGGGCTTTGGATCTGCAAAAACCCATGACCTTGAAGTATGGCTTCCGGGCCAGGGCGCGTATCGTGAGATCAGCTCATGCTCAAACTTTGAAGACTTCCAGGCCCGTCGTGCGAATATCCGCTTCCGTAGCTTGGGTGGTAAGCCTCAGTTCGTGCATACACTGAATGGTTCTGCTTTGGCGGTGGGACGTACATTGGTGGCGATCCTTGAGAACTACCAACGCGAAGATGGCTCAGTGGCTATTCCAAAAGCTCTTCAAAACTACATGGGCGGCAAAAAAGAGATCCGCTAGTGCGCTGGCGTCCTCGGTTTTAAAATATGCTCCGCGTCATTACAACAACCGCTTGAAAACCCACGTCAAAACCCATAGAACGGTCGACGGAGAGTTGGTAGAGTGGTTGAATACACCAGTCTTGAAAACTGGCAGCCCTTCGCGGGGCTCGAGGGTTCGAATCCCTCACTCTCCGCCATCTGTTTGCTGGTCAGCCTAGCTGAATGCAGACGCAAAAAACGAAAAAGCGATCCTTAGTGATCGCTTTTTTTATTTCTGGGCCTATTTAATTTTAAATCTGAATTCTTAAGGATTTTTGTTCATCGTACAAAAGATCTTCGTGCTTTGCGGCCCAAAGCCAGCATAGGTAATGTAATAAATCGTTTTAGTTTCGGGATCCTGTCGCATGTAATAGACCACTGCCGGGGCTCCTTCAGATGTATACAATTCGACTCTTGAAGCATCACTGCCTTCTTTGATGCGGGCATTTTGTCTCGCATAGTCTGTAGCCTCTTGGCGACCTTTTGTCAGATCCCAATTTGCATATGGATTTTCGGGATAAAAATAAGCAAACATTGAGGAGAAATATGTCGTTCCATTTTCAAGTTGATCGATCATCAATTCGGCAAAATGTTCGTGATCGGGATTGAGATTTCCAAGGTGATAGCAACCTCCACTATAAACAGCCGGTTCCAAGCTGACAGAATGAGGTGTGTTGTTGAATCCAGAAAGAATGGATTTCATAACTTTTGTGCATTTTAAACTGTCGCAAGCATCTTCTGGAAGTTCAGGAATCGCAGGAGCTGCGTGAACGGATAATGACAAAAACGCAAATAGAATAATGATGAGCTGTTTCATTGAGTTGTCCCCTCGTACTAAAAGCATAAGTTTTCCTTGAGGACGGTCAATGGGTTTGTGCTATGCTCGGGGAGATTTTTTATAAAAGGAAATCCCCATGTCGCACTTGATTGATATTATTCTGCATCTTGATCAGCATCTTGTTCAGTGGATCGCTTTCTTTGGACCGTGGTTCTATGTGATCATGTTCCTGGTGATCTTCTGTGAAACTGGATTGGTTGTGACGCCTTTCTTGCCGGGAGATTCTTTACTGTTTGCATTAGGTGCACTAACGACTGTTGAAGGCGGTTTGAATCTGTGGGTGCTGTTACTATCGCTAACGGTGGCGGGGATTCTTGGCGACACCGTGAACTATCACTTGGGTAAGAAGTTCGGGCCGAAGGTTTTTGAATTCGATAGTCGCTTCTTTAAGAAACAGTACTTGATTGATACCCAGAATTTTTATGACAAATGGGGAGCTTTTACGATTGTCGCTGCCCGTTTTGCTCCGATTGTCAGAACATTCGCGCCGTTTGTGGCGGGTATCGGTAGCATGAAATACAGAAAATTTATTTCTTACAATGTGATCGGTGCGATTGCCTGGGTGTTTATCTTTACTTTGGCCGGACACTTTTTTGGAAACCTGCCGGTTGTGAAAAGAAATTTCCACATTGTGATCTTTGGTGTGATCGGGGTTTCGATGATTCCGATGGTTTGGCCTTGGATCTCTGCTCGCTTTAAGAAAGCGTAGCTTCTTTATTCCGACGAAATAAAAACTGCTTGAGTTAGCGATACTCAAGCAGCATTTCGTGCGATTGATTTGAGTTATATTGAATTCTTCCGTCCATACCGATTCCTAGGTAATGGCGGGAATTTGCATGACCATCTGAAACTTTAAGATTTAAGTTCCAATTTTCTTCGCGATATTTAGATTCGTCGCCCAGGATGGCCTCGCTAAAAGCATCTTTTAGATAAATCATAACTTTGAGGGATTGAGATTTTAGTTCCATGTTTTTCTCCTTTGTTGTCCGGATGTCCGGCGAAAAGTAGAAAAGCAAAGGGCTTGCCGTCCGGGGACGACCTTCAAATCGAATATATGATGGGCTGGGAACTTGTTTTCCGAAAATAGAAACCCAATTCTTGGAATCGGGTTTAAAGTACCGGGTCGATTAAGCGGCTTTTTTCAGAAGTTTTTTGAGATCGTTATTGGTCTCAAAGAATACAGGATCGGTGGATTTATAGTGATCCGCCAAATGTTTCACCACGAAGCTGCCGCTGGCGCGGAATAATGGATTTTTGGATTCCAGGAATTCGTGCAGTTTTTTAGCAAGCTCAGTATCGAAGTTCTGCTTTCCTGTGACTAAGAGTGCATCGGCCGACACGCGATTGTGACTTGCATAGATATACTGACGAAGGAAACTAACGTCTCTCGCCAGATCTCCCAAGACGATGATGGTGTTCGCTTGAGTGCGTGGATCTTTGTGTTCCAGGCATTTTTCAAGAAGGGCAAGCAAGGAGCTTTCGACAAAGGCGTGTGGAATTAGGTTCGACGCCAATGAAACTACAGAGGCAAGAACCTTGTCAGAAATTTCCTTTTCCTTATTAAGATTATAAGCTGTCTCTACAAGTCTTTCGAAGCCGGCAACTTGCTGCAAGCTTGTTTGATTTACTTTGAATGTTTTCAAAACCGAAAACACGCGGAAGAAACTGATTTCATCTTTTTCCTGAAGAGATTTTTCCAGGAAACGATAGATGCAGATCAAGTCACTGTCGCTGCGATAGTAAGTCAATTTTTCCAATTGATGACGACCCAGGAGGCGATCAATCGCTGCAAAATCATTGACCTTACATAGTGTCGCGGGCGTCGAAAATCCTTTTAGCATTGTGCTCTTGGTTTCGGCAATCGTGCAAAGCTCATTTACCGAGGGGCTTGCTTCACTATAGAAAGTGATCGAGCTCTTTGATTTTTCATCAACCTGACTTAATAGACGTGCGGACTCAATCAGTGGCAGGCCGGAAAGACCATAGCCTGAGTCTTGTGGCACGAAGCGGATTTTTCCGATGACGAAAGAACCTTTCACTTTGAAATAGTGATCAGCCCCTGCTGGAAGATGATCTTCGATATCTTGGGCGACCTCAAAGATTGCGCGCAAGCAGGCCAATGCCATCGCTTGTGAGTTGATACCTTGACACTCTTTGATGTGGAAAACGATCTCATCGCCAACGTATTGGTAAATCAAACCGTTGTAGCGTTCGATAACTTCACGCGAGCGGATGAAGTACTGATTCATCATATCGCTGACGTACTCATCTTTTTTATCCAGGAAGATTTGAGTGTAGCCATTCAAATCCACACGGACCATCGAAGTTTGGAAAGCGTAAGGAGCTTTTCTGCCGGACTTCAGTTCATGGACGATGGCTGGAGTTAAGGTCTCGGTATAAACCTTGTTTTCATATGCCAGCGTTCTTTGAGTGGCTTCATAAGTTTGTGCGGCATGAAGAAGTGTCGCCCCTTCTTTCGAAAGCGAGCGGATTTTTGTCATCTTTTCGCGATCACGGGAAGAAAGAATTTTTGTAAGATCGATGATGTCCTTCAGGAACAACCACACAATGAGTGACAAGAATGCGGTTACTGAAATCAAATCGCGAAGAATCATGCCTTTATAATCCCAAGCGGTCTGCATGATGATGCGAGGCTTGTTTTGGAAGACACCAACAGTCAGTCGGTACTCCATAATTTTAATAGTTCTAAAGGCGATATTTTTAGTCGCCATGATTTGATTAAAGACTTTATAGTCCGCATTGATGCTGTCGGCATCACCGTTGTTATTGTGAAAGCTAACAACGTCATTTCCTTTTTGCAGAATATAGAAATGAATCAGATTCAGTTCGCGGGCTTTATCCAGATTGGCTTTTACCAGATCCGTGTTATCACCGACCAAAGCAGCAACTTGACTGTCTTCAACGAAAGTCATTTGTGCGTGCTTTGTTTCAATCACTTGCTCGGTCATTTCAGCAACGTTGAAATAAAATTGAGTCGCAGTGATGCCGACGTAGGCAACCCAAAAGGTTCCCACAATTAACAGCACCATTGATTTGTTGCGTTTACTTTTCGCGAACAAAAGAAATCTCCTTACAAGAAATAACGACTTCATTTTGTTTATCGGTTAGGTCTGGAAACAACTTAAGTGATTGTTTTGTCTGGAGTTCTATTTTTGAGAAATATGAGGGAACTATCGCTGACGGATGAAGCGGTTGCCATCATCCAAAAAGATGGTCGTGCCTTTTTTAGCACCCCAACGTCCCCCCATGGTATCTGTAATGGTAACGTTATTTGCTTCAAGTTCGCTAATAAAGCCGCCATCATCTCGGAGTCTTCTTTTGGTTAAAACGTAATCGTCGTTTACCAATTCCGTTTTAATTTTCTGTAGTTGCGCTGGGGAACCTGCTTGATTTGTTGAGGCCGGAGCCCTGCTCACTGAAGCCGGAGTTCGGGATTTGGGAGCTATGGTCGTACCAGTGCCGCCACCAGAGCCGCCGCCTGAACCGAGGTTCGCAGGTCCGCCAGCAGATCCAGTTGCGATGGATCCTCCAAAATCTGAGTTATTGGCAACACCACCACGAGTTTTTCTGCCGGCTCCCGTTTCAGTATCGAGCGAAGCCGGACCTCTTGTTGGGGATTCTTGCGAGTCTGTTGCAAGAGTCGCTGGTTGATAAGTTCCAGTTTGAGACGCTTGCTGAGGGCGCGGTCTTTTCGCGGCATTTTTTGCCTGAGCTTCTGTGCCTTTAGTTAAATCAATTTCTTCTGCGATATATTCGTCGGAGCCGACACCATCGCCATGCTTAGACTGATAACGACCATAGCGAGCTTGGTATGTTGATTTCGAAGTGCGTGACGAAGAAGATCCTGTCTCGGAACTGCCACTGCCGGAAGAATCTGCCAATGCGGGGTTGCTACTCATACCCATCGCTTGATTCGCCATTCTGAAAACCGGAGCGCTTTCTTGTACGCTATCACGCAAGGCTTGTTCTTTCCCTGCTGGGGATTTGTCGACCTTTGCGACGTTTAGTTTTTCCGCAGAAGGAATGATAGCTTCGGCGTTCGCGATTTCGGATTTCATGTCGATTCCGCTACCTGATTTTGCGGCTGCGCTGTCGATGCTGGCCTTTGCTTTATTTGATGACGAAGCAGGAGCTCGACCGCGACCAGGGGATTTTGTGGCAGCTGAGATGCCGGTGGCTATGTTTTCTGTGGATGTAATTGTCGCCGCTGAGTTGACCGCAATGTTGTCCATCACGCTACGTGGATTCTCCGCAACAAAGCCTGGGTCGTGGCTAGGAAGGTCCCCTGAAAATGTGCCTTTTTCTAAGCAACTTTTAACTATCGCAGCGGCTCGGTCTTCATTTTTGATCCCGGCGGCATGTAATAATTCATGATGAAGAAGTGGTCGGAGTACCGTTACATCAACGACTGGATCTTGTGACGACTTGGGAATCATGAATGTTACAGATCCGTTCTCTTCTGTTTGACCCCGGAATTTTCCTTCTGCGTTTGGCTGGCAACTAAAGACATTGTTTGATTGCCCCGTTGAGATTTTTTGATAACTGATGCGCAGTTTTGAAGCCACTAAGTTTAAGTCAATATCTTTGATGTTCTTCGCATTCTGAACACAGTCAGCGATTATTTTTCCATCTCTAGGTGCCTTATGAAGAGCTCGCGACATATTTTCAGTAAATTGGGGAAAATTCTTCAGGTCGCAACTCTGCGGTGATGAGACCATTGCAGTAATGTCTTGGCTGAGTTGAGAAACTTTAGCATTCAGTAGGTCCGTCGCGCTACAAGGGGTATCTTCTGGCGGCATACCATACATGATAATTGTCTGTCTTCGGAAGCTTGCGGTTTGAACAAATTTTTGATTTATGCGTTCAAACTTTTTATAAGAAAAAATATTGTTCACAATATTGGAAATAGCAATGCTTCTTTTTATTCCATTCTGGTAGCTGATACGAACTTCCAGATTTCCTTTTTTTAAATACCATTCGTCGGTTTTTCCATCTAAGTCGGCATCGATACGGATATCTTCATATGACTTATAGCCTAGAATTCGTTGTGAAATAGGTGTGCCCCGAGGATTGTATATAACTTCCTCGCCGCCAGCGTTCGCCGAAAGCGTAAAAAGTAGGTTTAAAAAAATGGTTAGAAGCGTGGTTCGCATCACTTTGTTTATTCGGCAAATTGATAATGTTAGTTTAGTTCGGTTAGCTGAACCAAGGTCTTGATTTGTTTAACAAAACTATTATTTGAATCACAAATTTAAGAACATAAAGAATATGATTCGCACCCTATTTTTGGTTTTGACTATTGTGCAGATGTTTCCTTTTGCGGCGCTTTCCAAGGCGCCAGCTAAGGTCGTCAAAGCAACAGTTTCACTGGAGTCCGATTGGGCCACGACTGCCGAATGGGTTCCAAAGAATGCCGACAGCAGTAACCCGTATGAACTTGCGCCCAACTCTTTGCCTCCGAAAACCACTATCGATACTTTTGGAATATGTTATGGAGCTTCCGCTGCAACTGTTCTGAACTATGAGATGTGCAAGCAAGGGAAAATTTCTGACTGCTCAAAATTACCAGAATCTCAGCAAATTTCCACACTCGGCATTGCTCGATATGCAGGGCAGGCGGTTAAAGGTGGCTTTGATGATTATGACGATAGCTATAACCAGCTACCAGGTTTTAACATGAAAGTCACGGATGCGAAGAAAAAGGGAATTGTAATTTCGGGAGCGAAAGTTCTTTCGGCTGCCGCGGATATGGATAAAATGCCAACTGAGAAATGCGTATCGCTTTCTAGAATTGCATCAAAAATTCCAGTTGCGAGTGCGAATGACGCTGTAGAAGCTCAAGCAAAGATTTGGAGTGACCTTAAAGCAGCATACGACGGATATCGCCAGGCTCTTACTGATAAATGTGAGGATTGTGCATCAAAATATTACTCAGCTGGCATGGATGCCGTTAATAAAGGTCTTAAGCTAGAAGATGATCAATTGGTGGATCCGAATCTAAAGAATGATCAGATGAAACTGCTTCAAGCCTTTAAAGAAGACACTTACGAAAAGGCATTGAATACCCTTTTGTATCCTAAAGAGTGCAGTGAGAAAGGCATATCACTTCCAGATCCAACTAAAGTAAAAGTTGAACATTTTCCTCAGAAGGAAAAGATAGCAAATGGATATGGACTGATTGATAAGATTAAGGAAATTCTAAAATCAAAAAAGCCAGCGGTACTTGATGGTATCTGTGTATGGGATTGTGGCAATCAACCCAAGTACCATTCTGCAGTTGTCGCGGGCTATCGAAAAATTTGTCCTAAAGGCGATGTTGCTCAAAAGAATTGCCGCGAAGCCATAAAAGTTATTAACAGTGCGGGAGCTGGTTGGCAGGCTGCTCATAACGATGGATGGGTGGATGCTAAGTCGCTGTTGAAGAATGTTACTGTGGTAGAAGGATCGCTTAGTTGGCTACAAGACAGGCAACAAACTGCTGACGCTAACGACGAATCTTCTGAGCGAACGCGCTTGACTCCAAAGGCGACTCTGGTAGTTTCAGCTCCCTTATGAATAAAGACTTCATGATGAGAGCGGTTGAGCTCTCTCGAAAAAATATGCAAGGTGGCGCTGGCGGTCCTTTTGGGGCTGTTGTTGTTAAGGATGGCATGATCATTGGCGAAGGTTGGAACAAAGTGACTTCCTCCAATGATCCGACGGCTCATGCTGAGGTTTCGGCTATCCGTGATGCTTGCGCTAACGTCAAAAACTTTTCTTTGGAAGGCGCAGAGATTTATACAAGCTGCGAGCCTTGTCCTATGTGCCTGGCGGCGATTTATTGGGCGCGTATTTCTACGATCTATTATGGAAACACTCGTAAGGATGCGGCCGACATTCAGTTCGATGATGACTTCCTTTATCAGGAAATTCCTAAAGACATTAAAGACCGCAAAGTCCCTATGATTCAATGTGGACACACAGAGGCCCTTGCAGTCTTCAAAGAATGGGAAAACAAATCCGACAAGATCCCCTACTAAGGTCTTGAAGAAAAAATAAACAGGACTCCAATCGAGATTCTCTTTTGGAGACAATAAAGGGATGAAGTACTTTTCATTCCTTTTTTTATTCTTATCGCTCTTCATTTTCACATCTTGCGCGACAGTCGAAAAGCAGATTCCACGCGATATCGCCTCCCTACAATCTTCGGGTGCGATGGAGGGTATTTGGTTTTTGCAAGGTACGAGTTCCACACGCGGACCCTATAATGGCGAACTTGAATTAAGAAAATCCAGCGACGGAACATTCGATGCGATTCGCATGGTGACCTATATCAATTACTTTTATGACGGATTAAAGGTTCAAGAGGTTTGGACTGGCAAAGCCGTCGCAGCTGGCGACACATTGGTGCTAAGTTATGATTTGCGCCAAGGTGATTTTATCGAAAAACTTGGAACTCTGAAAAGAGAACCTTCTGATTTTAAAAATCCAATCACAGTAGTTACTCGCTTTGTCGTTACCGACAAGGGGTTGGCTGCACAGTACTCTGATAGAAAAGTTTCCAATTATACCGAATGGATTACAACTCGCAGAGACCTTGATTCAAAACCGTTATGGATGAATCTGCGCACAAATATGGATGCGCAAGGGCCAAAAGTTCCGTTTGCAGTTCGCAAAGTTATCGACATTGCTAAAAGAGACGTCGGTTTTCACAAAGACCCGTTTGTCCAGTCATTCAAAAATCGCAAAGAGTTTAAAGAAGAGCGACCTTACATAATCTTTGATCCCACGGACTATGCTTTCTACCAAAAGAATAAAGACATTATCCGCGTTGTGAATAAAGTGACTGATGATATTTCAATCACAGAAGCATCGGTCAAACGAAACGCTTACTCTCCGTCCTTGAAGGAAAAGGCGGTGAGTTATGAAAAGAACACCGTCACTCACCACATCAATGAAATCGGAATGGTTTCAAAAGCCGATGTGGATGCGAATGGAAAATTGATCGCCTATCGCTATGATGGAGACTCTGCTTTGTGGACGGGCATGTATATTGGATCTCAAGCGATGCGCTATCTTGCCACAAAAGATCCTGAAGCTTTGGCCAACGTTCGCAAATCCATGCGTGCCATTTTCATGCTGATCGATATTACCGATGATCCAAAGGAGTTCGCGCGAACTCTTATGCCATTTGCGCCCGGCGATCCGATTCCCAATAAATGGCATCAAGGTAAAGGTATTTATTCAAATATGTTGTGGCTCGAAGGCGGCAACAACGACATGTACAAAGGCCTAACTCATTCAATGATGTGGGCGTCCCTGGTGATTCCTGAATCCGATGTGGAAATGTGGTCTCATCTAAAAGATAAATCCCGTCGCTTGTTGGGGCTTAGAACCTTTGATGAAAAGCCTCAGAATCAAGCGCCAACATATGGCCTTGTTGCTCTTATCAACAAAGACAAGCACGCGCGCGATAAGTACGAAAATATCTACAACAGATACAAATGGAAATCGCCGGGTTATAGTTTTGATACGACTTTCTATTGGCATGGAAGTGCCGACTGGAGCGGTATTAATTTGGGCTTGGTCGGTGACATCACAGATATCATGATCGCAGATCGACTGGGTGAAACAAAAATTCGTGATCGCCTGCGTGAGCGCTTGATGGATTCGTGGGTGACGTATAGTCCATCACAAAGACATTTGCTTACAATGGTGGCCTATGGCTTTGCCTATTCGCACGGTACTCGTGGTGGAGATTTTAGAGATCAAAGCAGCGACATTGAATTTATGGCGGCCTTGTCCCAATCTCTTTGGGGCTTGAGAGAGATCCCGTATCCCCGCCCCAATTTGGATGTTTCAATCAATCACTCGTTAAGACCGGAGTGGTGTATTTCTCCGATTCCTCGTCTGTTCTGGAAAGCTTTGAAAAAACCTGAGCCGCCAACGGAGTATTTCTATCAGGGTCTTTATAACTATCCCGTCTTTGAACACCAGGCTTTTACTTCGAACTTTGTGTGGAAGGATTCGGCCTTTGGATTTAAGGATGATCATGGGCGTGGCTCTGAAAATGCCGGAGTCGATTATCTTTATGCTTATTGGCTAGCGAAATACGCGGGCATTCCGAATGTGGATTAAGCTTTGGTTGCCCAGATCCCTTACGCTCTTCTTTAGCCTCGCATAATGCGTCTTTTGAAAGAACTACCCTGTTCTAAGAATGATTGAAATTCTGCCCAGGGGGAGTTAAAAAAGTCCCCTATGAAAAAGACTGGTAGAGACGCAAAAGAGCTAAAAAATTTCGCCCTGGGTGAAACCAAAACAGACTATCCTCAAACATACTCTCCGGAAGTTCTTGAGGCTTTCGACAACAAAAATCCAGGTAAGATTGCCTGGACAACTTTTATTTGCACAGAATTCACCTCACTTTGTCCAAAAACAGGCCAACCAGATTTCGCAAAAGTTTTTATCAACTACATCGCTGATAAAAAAATGGTGGAGTCTAAGTCTTTAAAACTTTACATGTTCAGCTTCCGTAACCATGGCGATTTTCACGAAGATTGTATTCAAACAATCTGTGATGACCTCGTTAAACTAATGAAGCCAAAGTATATCGAAGTTGTTGGTGAGTTCACTCCGCGTGGAGGTATTGCGATCTTCCCTTATGCAAGTTACGCTTGTAAGGACAAGTTCTATCAGGACTTGTGGAAAAAACGTCTGAGTGAGTTCGCTCCTGGCAAGTATTCCATGGAGTTGAGCAAGCTCTATTAAGAGGGCTTCAATGAAAAATAGTCTTCCCCAGGAACTTACGAAACTTGTTGATTGGTCCGTAACAGAGCTGGGGAAGGTGATCGAATTTGAAGTTGGCAAGGCTGGCTTTAATCGCATCGAAAGAATTCGCCGCTTTATCAAGTCCCCCACTGGACAATCCCTTCAGGGTCTTAAATCTCTTCAATCTGAGCTTTCAAAACTATCGGAAACAGAACAGTATCAAATCGCCCATGCCTTTGCGCTGATGTTGGAGATCATTAACTCTTGCGAAGCGGCTTATCGAACCTATCGATTGCGAATTGAAGATCGAGGCATTGATTCTGTCAAACACAGTTATGGAAATATTATTCATGTGCTGACGGCTCACCCGACGGAGTCCAGAAATCCCGATGCACTTTATTACTTTAAAAAAATTCAAAAGGTCTTAGAACGTCGATTAGAGCGTGCATCAGATCTGGATGAGCCGGAGCTGAATGTTTTAATTAAATGGGTGTGGAATATTCCAATGTCCAAACAGCGTAAACCCACGGTCATGGATGAGGCCGAATACATCTACAATCTGGGATTACAGGACGAGATCATAGAGATCTTCATCAAACAAAGAATGGAAAAGCATCCCTTTTATGTGCGCACCTGGGTTGGTGGCGACAAAGATGGACATCCCGGTGTCGATGAAAAGACGATGCTGCAAAGTTTGAATATGTCCCGTGGGATCCTGGCTAAATGGCTGCTTAAAACTTTTAAAGAATACCAGTTGGATTTATTGCCATTGCTGCGTAGTCATCACTTCGAACAAAAGAAATCACGGATTATCGAAAGTTCCTGCGGAAAAATTATTAGAGTTCTTGGTGGACTAAAAAAAATTGAAACCAGAGATGCCAACAGGCTGCATGACCTTAAAGAGGCGCTCATGCAGCTGGGTAAAGAGCAACGTCGTGTCTTTGGTGTGGATTCCCCGGTCCTTATTCGCATCCAAGCGTTCTTGAAGTCTTTCCCAGGATTGGTTGTGCCCTTAGAGCTACGGGAAGACAGCAGCCTTGTGCATGAAGCTGTGGATAACCCCAATAAAAGCTATAACATTTCTCGCATGGTAAAAACTCTCTCCAGAATTTCTCCTGATCATGACCCGAAACACTATGTTCGCGGATTTGTCCTAAGTAATTGCGAATCCGTGAAAGATATTGTTGCCGGCATGAAGCTGACCAAAAGATTCTTAGATGATTATAGATTGCCCGTCGTTCCTTTATTTGAAAGTGCGCACTCTTTGTCTGAGTGCAAAGAGATCATTGAAGAGTTTTTAGGAAACAAGTCGCATTTAAGAACGGTCCAAAAAAAATGGTCCGGTAAATTGGAAGTCATGCTGGGATATTCAGATTCCTCTAAGGAAAATGGGGCCTTCGCTTCAAGATACCTGATTAAATCAGCAGTATCGCAGTTGGAAAAAGCGATCAGTTCGTTTGATGTTCAACCGATTTTTTTTCATGGTTCAGGTGGAAGCATCGAGCGTGGAGGAGGCTCAGTTCAAGAGCAGACAGATTGGTGGCCTCTATCAGCCTTGAAGGTTGTGAAAGTCACCGTTCAGGGAGAAATGATTTATCGTGGCTACAACTCGTCGGAGATTCTTGAGCGACAATTGGAGCGTTTCATGGAGGCCCGAGACTTGCAAACTAAGGGTGCGCGTAAGCAGCCTTCGGCGCGAATTGATAAAGCATTGCAGAGAATGGCTCAAGCCACAAAAGCAAAATATCAAGAGACACTGAAGCAACCAGATTTTTTGCATATGATTGAGGAGGCGACCCCCTATTCATATTTAAAAGATTTACGAATGGGATCGCGGCCTTCCAAGCGTCAAGGTCCGGTGCAGTTAAAGAGTCTACGAGCGATTCCGTGGGTGTTGTGCTGGACTCAGACTCGCACTTTGTTTCCGACTTGGTGGGGCGTTGGAAGTTTTTGGCAGGGGCTTAATCAATCAGAAAAAGCGCTTTACAGAAAAGCATTTAAAGAGTCTCAGCTATTTAGTTCTTATATAAAAGTTTTGGGTTTTACCTTGGAGAAAATGGATTTGAACATCTTCGGTCTGTATCTTGCGAACTCTAAGCTTGCGCCAGAGTTACAGGCATCTTACCTGAAAGACTTCCAACAGGAATTTAAAGCCTGCAAAACTGCGATGCGAGAAATTACCGGTGAGCGAAATCTGCTGTGGTATCGCCCATGGCTTGGAAAGAGTATTTCCCTGCGCTCTCCCCTGATTCATCCCTTGAATGTCTTGCAGCTGATTGCGTTGAAAGAGCACAATTTACTTCTATTAAGAGAGACGGTCACAGGTGTTGCCAGTGGGATGCTAACCACGGGTTAAGTGCCCGAACAGGTCTGCTGTAGATATCTTTTACACCCCTCTTAACCCTGGAACTAATAGGGTCGAATGGACGGAGGCCCATATCTTGAACATAGGTTCGTGGAATCAATGATTTATGAACCAAAGGATCTCTCAAATGTTCAAGCATTCTCTTCGCGGCGCCCTTGCAGTTTCCATTCTTTTCGTTGGTCAGGCTTCATTTGCTGGCTTGAAGCTGTCGGAGGTCAAAACGTGTATTTCTAATGAAATGGATGTTGTTCGAGTGATTCATCCACTGAAGGCAGAATACCTACGAAATGAAAAGGAAGGTTCTGTCACTGAGCTTATCAACATGTTAAAGGAAGATTCTGAAGGTCTTGAGATGTTGAGCGAACATGAGATTTCCAGCTCGCGCGGTAAAGCACTGAATAAGGAAATCAGTGAAATTAAGGATGTATTGGCGGATTCAGACTCCTGCGAACAGGCGCGCAAGGCGATGCTAAAGTTTGCAAATATCTATGAGAAAAAGCCTCTGCTTTCCTTAAGTGTTTTCTTTGAAAATCAGGCAGATCCTGAATTGCAACAGTGGAATTCGGAATCTAAAGAGGCATTGAAATTGGCTGGATATACAAAAGCGCTTGCGAACTTCTCTGCTGCCAAACATCCAGCAATGGCATTATTGTTGACGTCTGGAGAAACCACATCTGTTTTGGACGAGCAATTTTCTTTGGATCGTGATGACACTATGAAATCGGCATTAAAGGCCATTGTGGGCGATGATGCTTCCGCAGATATTTTAGAAGAAAGACTTGCGGCTAAGATGCGAAAAGAAAGTTTAGCCCGTATGTCAGCAGTGTCAGCTACGGCTGGCGAGCTTGTTAGTAAATAATCTGAATTCCTTAAAGTTCTTAACCAACAGCCGGGCCACAATCTCGGTTGTAACTAAAAGACCTACCCAGTACAAATCCATCAGCCGTGGTTGATCCTTAAAATGCAGAGACCAATCTGAAGCCCACGGCAAAAATGCGAATTCGACAAAATAGCAAAGTCCGAAATACTTATTCCATGCTAAGTCAGAAATGAACCGAACCGCTTTGAATTTTCCCAAGTATTCGTTCACGTCATTCAGACAAGACAGTCTGATCCAAATACAAATCACTGCAAAGCGACTCCAGAAAAACCAAAGATCCCCTGAAAACACATAATAATAAAATCCTGCCGGCGTGATCGAGATATTAGGGTCCATCGGGAAGAGAACGACCAGCACGGCTGCAAAACTTAAAAGTATCGCCCATTCGTTTTTAAGGCCGTTGTAAATCCAGGCTTGCTGTGGTTGTTGTCTGATAATTCGTCCGGTACAGTAGCCAAGAACAGGAATAGAGATCCATGGCAAAAGCCCCCACCCGATTGTGGAATTTACATCCAAGTCCCCGATCAGCATTTGATCCACAAAAGGACTTAAGTGGGTTTTTAAGTTTTGATACCACTGGATAGGCACAAGCAGACTTCCCACGGAAAACGCACAGGCGGCCCAGAGGAACTTTCGATTCTGTGGAAATAGCTGGACGACCACAAGACTGACCAAGAGGTATCCGTACAAATTCCAACTCCACGTCGCAATGTTTAAGCTAGCTTGATCGTGAACCATCATGCCGATCAGTCCGGTTCCAACCAGAAGATAACGTGGCAAATTAAACTGAGTTTTGGAAAGTCCAATTAAGAAAAATGAAATGAGCGCCAAGATCAAACCGGAATAGCCCCAGTAGTTTAAAAAAAACGGAGTCAATAATCCAAAGACGGAATCCCTGGCGGAAAAAAGCATTTTGGCTTCTCCAAAGGAGGATTCCCATACGTGATAAAAAGTGACCACCAGAATCGCACAGGTGCGAAAAAGGTCTAAGGCATATAATCGCTGGTTTCTCATTCCCACATCCTTGGCAGGCGCGGTTTGAAAAGTGAGTTGACCAAATCTGGGTTGGCTTGTGGCAGAGGAATAATTTTATAGTCATCACTTAGCATGGCTTTTAAATCAGCCGGCAAATGATTTGAGGCAAACACAAAGCTTTCAGATTTTTCATAGGCAATAACGGTGGAAAAGGGCACGGCTCTTAAAGTCGAGTTAATGATGGCGGCACTCTCGCTGGTCGGAAAATCAAATACAATAAATCCGTCAGGGCTCAATTTATTTTTTATGATGCGATAGAATTCAACGCTATAGAGTTTTGAGAGTTCCACACTGTAAGGATAAGGAAAATCCAGATAGACGGCATCCCAGGTGCGCTTCGATTCCCGAAGAAAATGGAAAGCATCATCAGTAATAAGTTCCACTCTTTTGTTGCGTAACGAATTTTCATTCAACTTAACCCAGCGAGAATCTTCTTGCGCCATTCTCAAGATCACGGGGTCCAGTTCGACCATGGTGATTTCAGAAGTTTCGGGCAAAGTTTTAAGAACGTCCCGAAGCAAAAGGCCATCACCCGCGCCAAGAATTAAAATTTTCTGAGGCAGACGTTGATTGATTTTTAAAGAACCCTGTAAAAACGCTTCGTGATAGGACTTTTCGTATCTGGAATCAAATTGAAACTGACCATTCAGCCACAAACTAAAAAACGGACCGTTTTCATCTTGTCCATCGACGAGATCAATCGCTTGATAGGTGCTCAAATGTCTAGAGACCTTAATTTCTTTTTCAATCCCTGCAAAGTATTCTTTCAGATCGTTTCCGCTGGTCACATTTTTGGGGTAGTCACCATAGTAACGAATGCGCAGTGATAATTGCTGAAGGGGTCCCTGGACTAGAGAAAAAACAATGATGGCGGAAAATGCAACAGAGACCCATTTAAGATAAAGAGAAGGCCGCTTTGTCTGCGTTGTTAGATAGAAGCAAATACCTCCGCTTATGAAGGCTACGAGGATCGCGGTTCCGTATATTTCAAGTTTGGGAATCAGGAGTAATGGGACAATCACCGAGGCCACGAGCGCCCCGAAATAACTGAACGCCAAAATTTGATTAAGGTGAGATTGGTTTGTCGGATCCAGGCGCAATCTGAAAAGCAAAGGTGTTTCGAATCCGGTCAGATATCCCAATGCCATCGAAATAAAGCCTGTGCTTAAAACGAAAACCATCATCAACGGGCCTGCGGGTAAACGAACACCTGAAAGCTCGATAAGCTCCAGACTAGGAACAAAGAATAAGTATGTGACGAGCATGGGAGCCGCCGCCCCCAAAAGCATCAGAATCATTTCGATCTTTAAAAGGTCTTTTAACGGATCTGTGGCTTTAGCAGATTTTTTGCTTCCTAAGCCAATGCCGTAAATGAAGAGAGCTGAAGATAAGCAGAACCCGATGATTTCTTCCTGTAGAAAAACGGCAAAGGTTTTTGCCATCAAACTTTGATAGGCAAATCCGCAGAACGAAAGGGCAAAGGAAAGAGAGACTAATTTACGATGATCCATCTTGCGATTTGCTCCTCGTAAAGTATCAAATTTTGAATAACCGCCCAAGTGATGATTACGAACAGGGCACTGACAACAGAGATTTCAAATTTTTTAAAAGCTTTGTCCTGAAATCCCCAGACTAATCCACATATCCACGCCAGGGCCAAATTTGCCAAAGCCAAAATCAGATTCACTTGGAGAGATCCAAACTGTCGGTTCAAAAAGAGAGCAAATAAAAGACCCGCGACAAACATTCCGAAATAGTCGGCAAAAAGCGCTCTTTCTTCTTTTTCTGTCGACGAACTCTCCTTGTCGAGAATTCGCAGCAACAGGGGAAGTTCCATTCCGGAAAGAAAACCAATCAGAGTAATGAGGGAATAGCAAATATACGGAGAAAATAGTTTTAGATTCACGTCGCTGTACACGATCAGTAGCGGAGAAATGATGGCGAGTACGGCTAAGGCCACCTCGATCCATATGAAAAATTTTTTGGCATTTAGACGTGTGGGTGCAAAGTAGGCCCCGGCACCCATGGCAGCAATAT
Source organism: Bdellovibrio sp. (assembly GCA_039594295.1). GTDB lineage: Bacteria > Bdellovibrionota > Bdellovibrionia > Bdellovibrionales > Bdellovibrionaceae > Bdellovibrio. Next base: position 117,355 of record JBCNNR010000001.1, on the reverse strand, counting down.
AGATTCCAGTGGTGATTGTGTATTGTTGGATGACGTTGCCCCAAAGCACTGACAGCACATTTGCTAAGACCAGTTCATACGCGTAACTGCAAAATGCTGTGATGAATACAAGCAGCAGAATGAAACGAAAGCGCGCAGGGGCGTTCATTTAATATCCCTGAGTTGTTGTGGCGGGACGTGAAAAAATATAAGTCTGATTGATCAACTCATTGTTGGAGCACGAGCCGCCGTTCTTTACGCAGAAAGAAACTTTAAGGCATTGATATTGAGCCATGCTGCAATCCGGAGCTTCGGGTCTATTTCGCATGGCCATGTTAATGGGAATGCTGTTAACCGAACTCATCGCCGGTAACCCTGGAGTGAAAATATCCAAAGCGGCTTCCGCTTGAGGAAAAGACATTTCTCGCACGACCTGGCGAGTTGCTTCCTTAAATATTTCAAATTGCTGCTCAAAAGATTTGGGAGTGGGTTCAAACGCCACCATCCACTCATCAGCCTTTTGCAAACTCACCTGCAGGCTGCCCGCTTCAACACAAATATCAAGGCCCGCATTAAGAGATCGTTTGGAGCACAGACCATTAGCGTACTCCCAGCACAAGCGCACGGCTTTGGAACCACTGCCAATCGTGATAACTTTTCCTGGGCAGCCATAATCGTCTTTGACCGCGGTTCCGCCATTTTGCGGAGGAGTGTCTTGCAGATAGTTGGCTTTATCATAGGCATTTTTTAGCGAAACACCGAAGCTTTCGATGGCATTTTCAGAATCAAAATAAGCACGGGACTTGTCGTAACTTTTATTAAGAGTCCCCATTTTTGATACGACGCCCACAATAATAACACCGACGACGACGGCGATAGCGACGACGAGCATGGCGCCAGCGAAACCTTTTTGTGAGCGGATGTTTGGGAGCATCATAGAATCAACTCCTAGTTTCTCTTAAGCTGCCCGCTTGGGTAGGAAGGTTTAAGAAAATAAATCAGATCGTAGGGTCTGCGATACAAAGGACGTCGTTGAGTGCGCAGGGCCACTGGAGTTTCGCCTGATAGATTCATTTGCGCCGACGAGAACCCCAAAACATTATCTCTAAAAACAACACGGATTACGCGCTCGACGTCTTTGTAAGGACTGGTTGTCGCACAAGCGGATTGCGACATCGCAGCTGGTGGACACCAGGTATAGTCACGTTTGCTGTTATTTTGTGGCAAATATTCTCGCACCGTTATTTTGAAAGTAACGGAGGCCAGGCGATATCGGTTGGATTTGTCCGGATCTTGATCAGGATTGTTCATGTCGAAACGTTCGACTTCTTTTTCCGTCGCTTGAAAATCGACGATGGAGCCAAACCATAGATCATCGCGGGTCGGAGAAATGCTGACGGTGCCTGCTGCCTGAGAGCGGCCCAAATCAATGTATAAAACTCCGAAGGTTTTAACTGTCGGCTTTTGAAAATAAATTCCCGTAGGTAAAAATCGATCCCCTACATTGGGAACACTTGTGTAGGTACTGATCAGACTGTCTCGTAAAAAGATCCCCACAGTATCAATCGAAGCCGTTGCTGTCGCGGGATTGAACCCTGCCGAAGCCAAATAATCTGCTCTGACGAATCCCGTATTTTGACTGGATCCCGTGGAATTCCAGTTGTTAAGATTTCTTCCGCTGCCGTCTTCGACGTTAATTCCCTGCGAGGCAAAGTGTTTCAGGTAGAAGGAAATTTCATTGAGCTCTGACTCGGATTGAATTCTGTTGGTGATCGCCTCGTTTTGATTCGTGGCCATGCTGATCAAGGTGCCGACACCATACATAAGCACCGAGCCCAAGACGACCGAAAGGAGAAGCTCGACAAGGGAAAAACCTTGTTGCCCCAAAATCCCACTGTTAGAATTATGAAAGCAACTTGATTGGCTTTCTGTGGGGGATTTCAAATGTTTCGTAGAGACAGGTCTAATAATCATTTATGTGTCTCGGGCTTTTCAGCTCTTGAGATGATGGTTGCGATCGGTATCCTTGCCACAATCTTCATTCTAGCAATGCCTTTCTTTAGCCAACAAGGAAAAATTATTAAAGAGATGAGAACGTCTGCGAGCTGCCAAGCTGTTCTGGATACGGCATTTTCGCGCATTAACTCTTTTGGTAATTCGTTAGACAGTTATCAACCTAAAATGAATGCATCCATGGCCGGGACAACGGGCTCCATGGCGGCAAGCGCGCGAGCGTTCCTGCCACCAGATTTACCAGTTGATACATACGCATTCGATCCCGCTTTCAAGGCGCAAAGAAATAAAATGTTTGATCTCGCTCCGGGACGCATTTTGTATTCAACGAACCCAGGTAAATCGATCAAAATTCCACAAGATGGTGGAAACACCAAGGACGTGAATATTCAACATGATGGTGTCACACTTTACACACCCTTGTTGTTGAAGGGTTCGATGGAGTATCTGGCAACGAAATTCAACTCGGGTCACTGTGCGGGATTTGCTCCCGTCAGTTTGCTGACCAGTGTGGATAGCCAGGCTTTGAATAGTCAGTTTCAGGGTGGACTTAAAAATTTGAATCTAACGATGAAAGTAAATCGTTATGATTTGGCGTCGAGCAACGTCAATAATTCCTGCGGAACTTTCTGGCCAAGACCTCGCAATGGTGGACGTACCAATGTTACTTACGAACCTCAATTCGGATACTCGGCGGCAACTCGTCAGATTATCGGCATCTTTCCAAGTTGGATGGATGACAAAGACGGCTTCCGCGTGACGTTAAAGGCAAACTTTATCAACGATAAAGGTCAAAACGAAACCTGTGAAGGGACGAAAGATTTTTCCTTGCCGGAAGATAAGCAAAACGTCGTCGATTACTTTTATGACGTTAACTATGTAAAGAACTCCGCAGCTACTCCGGGAGCCATTGTTGATAACTACAGTCGTGTGAATGGGCTTCGCAAGGGTACAGCGTGTTCAGGAAAAGCAGATTGTTTAGGGCATCCGTTTGAAACGATTCTGACGAATTTGCAGCCGTGGAACAACAGTTCCAAATGGCCAGAGAATCGCGATAGACCCCTTTGTTCACAAACTCCGGCAAACTCAATCGACCTGGTCATCACTTTCCGTGTTTACAACATGCAAAAAGACGGTGGTGTGGTTCCCATGTGTATGGATACCTCTTATCAATGGTTTAAAGGTACAAAGGGAAACTGGTGTCCTGGTTCCTATAACGGTGGTGCCGAAACCAGTTTCGATAAGTCATGGGACATGCGATATACGGGCTGGGTTCCGTGCGAGCAAATGCAGTTTTGTAATTCCCGTCCAGATCGGGTCGAGGTTACAAAATCTTCTGATAAAAATTTTAAGTTTCCCGGTTTGAACGTGGATCAACCGTATGTGGAATATAAATATATCTACAATAAAATTTCTGGAGATAAAGCGAACCCAAGAATGTGGGGCTGCGAGCTTAAGTTTGGTATTGCTTCGCTCGATTTTTCTGGAAACTTAAGCTATGTCCCCGCTCAGGAAAAAATGATGGATTCTCCGGGGATTGCCGGTGACCGTCGCCCGCCTATTAGAGAAATTAATCCTCACGTCTATTTCAAACCACCACCTTGCTACACTTGTAACTGTAAGCCATGCAAAGGTGGTAAAGGTCTTTTTGGTGGTCTCTTTAACTGGATCTTATTTGCGGTCCTTGTCATCGTTTCGTTTGGTTCGTTGGCGTTTATTTCAATTATTGCCGCAGTCGTAGTAAGTGCGACAGTGGGAGTCATGTGTTACAGCGGCGGATTGGGATGTCGCAGTGACGGCGGAAAAAACTATGCGCCTGACTCGTCGGGAGGAAAATATCGATCCTGCGACGACAGTAACAACGGCTGTAAGTGCGGTAAGAAATGTAACATCATCAGGCCTCCAAGTCCTGGATGGTCGGCACCTCTAGATGACGCCATGGATATTTCACAACTAGAGAAAAACTCCTGCGTTCCAAGTAGCACATTCTATGTGGATAACACGGCTTATACGAGCTTGAATGGAATCAAACCACAGTTTGGATACAAAACTTCAAAAGGTCCTGGGCAAGGTTATGAATACAACATGGATCCTGCGGCAAAAGTAACTCCAGGTGATGAATTATTGTATTCAGTCTTTGATTCCAAAAATAAACAATTCTGTTATGCGGCTGTTCGTTGCTCGGGTGGAAAGTTCCAAGCAATTAAAGAAAGCAGTGAGATGACTGGCGATAACAACTTATATCCATTGATGGGCTGTTTCCCGGTGAAGGTTGGGAAAACAATCGCATTTAACAGTGGCAGCCCAGGCATTGCGCAAGGTGGGAATGCTTGTTTGGAAGTTCAGTTTAATAAAGGTCCGCAGAATCCAACGAACTTGAAACTGTGGAAGTGGACTGATTTCAATGAACAGTGCAAGGTGACTACTTCCGCCGGTGCGGTTTCATCAGATCCGCGAGTGGTCGGAGGAAGTTGTCCAACGACGTCGACGATGGCTATTGCTGGTGCTCAATATAGCAATTCAGGATCAGGCTGTTCGAATTCAACAACAGATCCTAATGATATAGGGACCGTGAATTTTGCATGTAAGGATACGAAAATATATTGGGATCCGTGTGCGACGTCTTCGGCCAATTCAAAAAATGGAACTGTGAGCTGCGCGAAATGGTGTTATGCCGATTGTAAAGTTCCTGAATATGTTCCGGAGCACCCATGGCTGGATGCTCCACATAATGTTCAGAGGTATTACGAAGACATGGGTTCAGGTGATGCCGGATTGCCGTTCTGCACGATGGACCGCACGCTGTTTGATGCTAGTCTTTAAATATGACTGAAAAAAGCTCGCGAATTTATGGTTTCGACATTCTCAGAATCGCCACGGTGATGGCGATTCTGTATTTTCACGTCTGGCAGTTCACGTTTTTTCAAGACGTGATTTCGCTTCCCTCAGAAATATCGAACTATCATAATCTTACCGGTTGGGTTGGTGATCTGTTCAAATACGGTGGCTTGTTCATCGTGGCGTTAAGCTTTTTCTTGATCGGTCTAAAAGACAAGCCACAGCATAAGATGAGATTCTTTGTTCTGATTGCGGGATTGGTTACTTTGCAAATTTCCACGTCAGACAATCCGGCGGACCCGACGACGTGGGATTGGGATGTCTATTCCTATTTGTTGTTTTCATATGTTCTGGTATTGGCTCTTCCCAAAAAAGCAATGGTACGATGGCCTCTTGTTGTCGCGAGTTTTGCGTTCCTGTGCATTCCGTATGACCAATATGAAGCACTGCTAAAAATTCCCGACACGGTTCAGTTTTCAGGATGGAATTTAATGCCGTGGTTGGCGTTGCCGGTGCTGTTTCACTCTGCCGGTGTCCTGTGGTCAGAAAAAAATCCAGGAAGCTTTACATCAATTCTCAAGTGGGAGTGGCCGCTGTGGGTGGCGTTGATAGCTTTGCTCTTTGTGATCACTCCAGATTATGGACCCTTCCCGGCGGGCCCGGGATTTGAAGCCTATGTGTTTAAGCTTAAGCCATTGATGTTCTGGAAGCACTTTATCGCCTTTATGTTTTTGATGCGCTTAAGTTTAGATCCGGCAATCAATAGGGTCTTGGCAAAGATCAAAGGCATGGATTGGTTTTCAAATCTTGCGTGGAACAAGCATTTGGGAGTTTGTTACTTTATGCATTTGGCGTTTTTGCCAATGGGTCAACACTTGATGGAATTCTGGGGAAATTATCCCGGAACATTTGATTGGCTATGGCTCTTTATTTTTGTGGCGGTGGAGTTCATTGTCAGAGCGATGTTTGCCATGCGCTTAACGGTCAGAACAAAAGCCTTGCAACTTATTGGGCGTTAAAATTATTTGCCAACGGGAACTGCGATCACTTTCAAATAGAAATGACCTTTGGTTGTAGAGAATGGGATCAGCATTCCCGCAGAACCTTGTGCGCATTCAATAGTGCTGCCGGAACCGATTAGAACTTTTGGAACTGTTAGTTGAACACCGAAGTTGGTGATTTCTGATTTGGCGTTACCAAAGATAATGTTGTTGATCTCGCCGACCGCATCCTGATTCTCTGCATTGAGTTCAGTTTGCTCTTCCATCAACATTGTCGAAACGACTTCCAGATAGCTGGCTTTATCAAATGAAATTGCCAGGTACCCTTGATAAGACTGAGATTTAATTTCCACGACAGAGGAGATTTCGCCTTTAAGCGGTTCATGGGGCGATTTTGTTTCAGGTTTACCCATCGTGATATTCTGCACGCCGAATTGCGCGAAGACATTCATGGTGGCCTTGATCACGGCATTGATCACACGTACGTCCACAGCATACTTAGCTTGAGGAGCAGACGAAGCGGGAGCAGCAGTTGATGCCGCTGTCGGAGCGCCTTGATTTAAGCATTTCACCATGGCGTTAATCAGATCGTCAGTATTGATTGGCTTTTTTAGCAAGACACTGCTTTGTAAAGTGTCTGGCAGTTCTGAGCTATCTCTTTGTGTAACAACGATCAAATTAGCATCCTGAGTGTTTTTGTAGGTGTGAAGACCATAAACAAAACCACCGTCCATCAGGCGTGGAACTTCGGTATCAATTAGCACAACATCAAATTTTTGATTTTCGGTTTTGATGGCAGCTTCTGCTCCGTCTTTGGCGCGAACTAAGATAGGCGCAACGCCGGTGTCGCGAAAACGATGAGTCAAAGGTTCACGAACCAGGTTTTCCAAACCGGAATTGTTATCAACAATGAGGATGGTTTTTCTTGTCTTCATGTTTGGTCCGCTCGAGTTCTTTCTGCCTAGGTGAGGGAATGCATGAAGATACCTGTTTCCCAAATATTGTATCGGCTTCAAGTAAAACAACTTTAACAATCTGTAATTGAGCCGCTTCATTCGCAGTTTCTCGAAATGAGACAAGACAAATGGAGTGCTTAGCATTTTAATTTTTGAGCTAAATTGGGATTTTGAATTGCATTTTAAGTTCTGAACTACCGTTGTTCAGCGAGATACTCTTGATTGGCTTGGGCGTGCTTTTGTAAATACGAGTTCATGACTTCAATCATTCGTTGGTTCAGTTGGGCCACAGTTAAAGTTGGCAGGATAGCGACATCGTCACTGAAAAGACGTGTTAATTCGAATTGAATGGCGTCGAAAGAGATCTTTGCCAGCTGCTCGGGATGATTCGCAAACAGGTAAATCACGTAGGGATCTTCTTTAAAAGCGGACCTGGTGGGAGCAAGGGCAATATGAACCTCACCTTCGTTCCAGGTTTTGGGATTCGCCTGACCCAGGAAATCCCGGGCTCTTAAAATTTCCTCGGGTGGAGTTTTAAATGCTTTTTTTAAAACCTCTTTGGGATTTAAGGCATATTCTCCGGCGACCATGGCTCGCGGATTTTGTGAAAGAGTCACTGCAAACACGTCAGCAAAAAGCTCGTCATATGCCGAAATGTATTGTTCCAAATATCGTTCTGGTATGAACGGCACCTGAACACCCTCCTGCCGTTTTTTTCCTGAACTGACGTGGAAGAGCGTTATCAATTCGGCATCCGACTTCATGTTGTTGTGAAAAATGAGATGCCCGAATTCGTGATAAAAAATATCGCGGGCATGGCGTCGGTTCAGAGGATAGAATTTACCGTCGGCAGATTTTCCAAACTGATAGGGATATAAAATATTTCTGGAAGACGAATCATAGTGGGGAAAATCAAACTGAGTGTTTTTAGGTTTGGCGTGGATGCCGACTTCGTTGGGAAGTTTAAAATATCCTTTGCTAAAATCGATGGCCACGCGAGCATCGCCAGCCATTTCAGCCAGCTGAGTTTCATTTAAACCAATACTCGTTTTTATTTTGACGGAGGAGTCGTCAAAGACAAGCGAACATAGAGGAGCCGCCGTTGCCCAAGATGGCGCAGCACTCGTCAAGATATTGAACAGAAGAAGGAAGCTATAGCCCTTCAGGCCCTTGAATTCCATATAACTGAGGATGATTGCAAGCGGACGGCCATGTCTTATTCTGAGAAAAAAGGGTCTCGAGGTGCCCCAGAAACACAAAAACCTGCTCTAGGCAGGTTTAAATGGCGGAGAAGGAGGGATTCGAACCCTCGGTACACTTTTGGTGTACGAGCATTTAGCAAACGCTTGGATTCAGCCACTCTCCCACTTCTCCGCGGGCTCTTTTTCAAGCTGAGAGGCTAAATTGCCATAGCCCTTGCCCCAAATCAAGGATTGGGGGCCTTATAACGGGGTGCTTTTTGCAAATTTCTTTAAGAATGCTTGATTTTTTGATTACTGAGGCTTAAACATACGTCTCTTTCACAGTGCACTCGTAGCTCAGCTGGATAGAGTACTTGACTACGAATCAAGTGGTCAGAGGTTCGAATCCTCTCGAGTGCACCATTTTTTCCCCTAAAAAATCAATACCTTACATAAAAGAATCGGCATAGACTCTGTTTTGCAAACGGAGGACGTATGGGTTTTAAATTTTGGCTGAAGGTCGCTTTCATGATCGGTTCTTTTGGACTGGTGATCTATGGAATGAAGCAACTGCGGTCCTCCGAGTTTGCCCGGGAAGCGCAAAAGGACGACAGCGCGTTGTCGCTCCTTTTGGGTGGGGAAACCAAACCCGTGAACTGGTGTTTTCCTGAGACCACAAAGGTCGATATCCTCTCTGATAAGGGCGAAGTTTTGAAGTCTTTGACCAGCGCCCAGGATATCAGTTCTGTTTGCGAAATCCTGATTGGGCCGATTTCGGCGGATGTGGTTCAAAAAGCCCCCTTCACCCGCCGTTTGGTGGCTTCCGACGCGAAAGGAACCACAAAAAACCTGGAACAAGCGCCCAACTCACCATTTTTTAGAGCTGATGAGATGCCCATGAGCTCGGTGATGCTGCAAAAAGTCCTGCAGCGCTTGATGCAGCCCTGATTTCTGTTTGACAAGATAGGCCCAAAATAATAGTTTGGCTTTCACCGAAACGTTCAGAAGTAGCTCAGTCGGTAGAGCAAGCGGCTGTTAACCGCTGGGTCGGGGGTTCGAGTCCCTCCTTCTGAGCCATTTTTTCTTACTTCGGTAAGATATCAAAACCAGCCTTGAGCTGGTTTTTTAGTTTCTGGGCCCTTTCAGGGCACTGTCTGAAGGCTATACAGCTAAGTCCTTGTTATAACGATCTTATTGTTCTTTGAAGTCCGCTCTTGAGGGCACAAAATCTGCACTCTTTCACCAAAGCCAGAATATTAACCATCCATAACCATTGGGATTTTCAAGGACTCCTCATGAAAACATTCCTTGTGAGCTCGACAGTCACTTTTGTTCCCGGCAACTACGAAGGATTCATTAATCACCTTGCGAAGAGCGAGCGTGTGCATGGTTTGATCCTTATTGAAAATCGCGATTGGAAAATTGTCGCGAAAGCTTTGCTATTGATCATCTCAGTTGCTGCTCCTCGCATGGGTTGGAATCTTTTAAAAAATTATTTTGGTAAATCGAACGCGCGCAAAAAAGCGATGTTTGAAAAACAGGGAAAAGCATTTCGAATCGTTTCAGATATTAATTCTGTTGAGACGTTAAAGTTCATCCAAGAAGAAAACGTTGAACTAATTGTTAACGCTCGCACGCGTTCGTTCTTCAAAAAAAATCTTTTAAAGGCTCCTCGCTATGGTTGCATCAACATTCATCACGGTCTTCTGCCGGAACAACGTGGACTTATGTGCGATTTCTGGGCGCATATGGAGAAAAAATCTTTTGGTTTTTCCATTCACCAAATGACTTCCAAGTTAGATGACGGACCTATTCTTCATGTCGGCGAGGTCAGGACTAGTCCTTCAAATTATATGACATCAATATTTGAAGGGTCTTTAATAGAGTCTCAAGCAATTGAAAACTTGCTGAAGGATCTGTCTAAGAAAACGTCTTCAGAAAATATTTTTTCAGGAATGGAAAACATCAAAACTGAAGAGACAAAATATCGTAGCAATCCTGGCTTGATGGACTTTTACAAACTTCAATGGAGAGGTACTAAAATATGAAAACCATCTTGGCTCTTCACGGAAATCCCGGCGCTCCCCAAGATTGGACTCTTCTAAAAAATCACGCAGCAACTATCAAAGCCGTCGATGCCTATTCTGATGATTGGATTCGCGAAGTTCAACAAAGCACTGAAAAGGTGATTTTGTTGGGGCACTCGTGGGGTGCGTATCGTATTTTGAAAGCCTTGCCAGCGATTGCCTCCCGTGTTGAGAAAGTTGTTTTGCTTGCTCCCTATGTAAATATTGAAAGACCTCTATCAGGAGTGGCTCGGGCCTTGTTGAAAACTCCTTTTATCGGGGAGAAATTGATTCAAGGAAATCACAAGAAAAGCAAAGACGGCTTTTTGAATGATTTGATTTATCCATTTAAAGTGGAAGGTCTACCCTACTATAAAGAAATTGAAAGCCGCCTGCAGCATTGGCAGATGTGGCAGAAAACTGCATTCGTAAAAATGCAGATGCAGGCGAGCCCTTTGACAAAGGCTGATATCAGTCAGATTCCTATCACAGTGATTTATGGAAGCGATGATAAAATCAGCAGTTCTGATTCTCAGAATGAAATTCTAAAACAATATCCCAATATTACTATTAAACATCTAGAAAATGCAGGTCACGGCATGCTGTGGTCTCATCCGGAAATGATTTCGAAGGAGCTTTTAATGACATCCACAAAAATCGGATATCACGCTGGCGAAAACGAACAAAACAACGTTATCAGCTATATGGAAAAACATTTGCGTGAGTTTCCAAATCGCGTGGCTTTGCGCTGGGCTCGCCGTGAATCATTGATGCAGTGGAATGGCGACCCAAAAACTCCGTTTCAACACGACGAAATTAACTATAAAGACTTTTCCACAAGGATTTCCTCATTCGCTCAAGGTCTGATCGATATCGGTATCCAAAAAGGTGACCGAGTTATCATCTTTCTGCCAATGAGCTTGGATATGTACACGGCGATGTTTGCTGTGCAAAAAATCGGTGCGATTGCGGTGTTCTTGGATTCTTGGGCGCGTTCGCATCACTTGGGTGCATCAGCTGAGTGCGTGGGTCCGAAAGCAATGATCAGTTTTAAAATGGCGTTTGATCTGGTGGACCAGGTTCCAGAATTTAACTCTATGCCGATTCGAATTCTTTATGGTCCGGGAGAGAAATTCACTCACAAGTTTGAGACTTTGTTGAAAGCTCCGACTTCTCCAGTGTGCCCGGTTGAATCGGAATTTTCAGCTCTGATTACATTCACGACCGGTTCTACGGGTAAACCAAAGGGTGCCAACCGCACGCACCGATTTTTATCAGCGCAACATCATGCTTTGTCACATGTGATTCCTTACACTGAAAAAGATCGTGATATGCCGGCCTTTCCGATTTTCAGTTTGAACAACTTGGCTTCGGGAGTGACGACGATTTTGCCGGCTTTGGATTTGTCTGCTCCGTCAGAGCGTGATTCGGCGATTCTGGCTTGCCAAATCATTAATGAAAATATCAATTGCACGACGCTGTCCCCGTCGATGCTGGTGGGCCTTGCTAAATTCTGTAAAGAAAAAGGTATCGTTCTAAGTCATTTGCGTCGTGTGGTGACTGGTGGTGCGCCGATTTCCAAAGACGATGTGAAGGCGTTCTATGAAATTGCTCCGCAAACAGAACTTTGGATTTTGTATGGATCCACAGAGGCAGAGCCAATGGCCCATATCGAAGGCCGTGACATGCTAAAAGAAACAAAGCAAACAGATCCAGAAATCATCGAAGAAGGTGTGAATGTCGGTCACATCAGTGAAGACGTGGATTTTAAATTTATTATCAGAAAAGACGGTCCTATCGAATTGACGAATGGTTCTTGGGCTGGCGTTGAAGTGGCCAACGGTGAAGTGGGCGAGTTCATTTGTACTGGTGATCACGTTTGTCGCGAGTACTATAATAATGAAGCCGCATTTAAGACGACAAAAATCATGGATGCACAAAACCGCGTGTGGCACCGCACGGGTGATCTGGCTTATATCGACGGAGATAAAAACCTTTGGATCGTGGGCCGTGTGAACAATGCTATCCAACGAGCGGGTAAATACTATTTCCCAGTGACGGCGGAGGTTTTGCTTAAACGTATGCCGTTTGCTTATCGTTGTGCCTTCCTGGGAATGGCTGATGAAAAGCTGGGTGAAGCGACATATGCGGCGATTGAGCTTAAGGCTGACATCGACAAAGCTTCTTTTGATTTCGAGGCGGCACGCAAAGAAGTTCAGCGTGTCTTTGGTAAAAATGGAATCCCATTGGATAAGATTCTTTTTGTCGATAAGGTTCCAATGGATCCCCGTCATCACTCGAAAGTGGAATACAAGGTCTTACGTGATCAACTTTCTCAACCAGGAGTTGTGATTGCGTAACTGGCTGATTCTGATCAAAGAGCGCTTTAGTCCGCTGCAATACATCCCCATGATCGTTGCTTTTACGGTGGCGAATGGATTGTATTTGCTAAAAGCAGAAGGCATTCCCTGGAGCGGTGCGCGTTTTGGGGTTGTGTTTGTGCTGATGCTTTCGTTTTTCTTTAGAATGCGCCTCTTTGACGAAATCAAAGACTACGAGGTGGATTTGAAAATCAATCCGACTCGTCCCCTTGCCCGTGGGATTTTGACTGTTGCGCAAGTAAAGCGCATGTTGATGATTTTAATTTTTTTAGAACTGGTTCTTTCTTCGCAATTGGGTCTGCCAAGTTTTTTGATTCACGTTTTAGCCATTGGATACAGCCTGTTGATGTATGAGGAATTCTTTATCGGAGATATACTTCGTCCTCATCTTACGACCTATGCGGTTTCTCACACGTTCGTAAGTGTTTTATTAGGTATTTCGACGGCGGTGGGTATTTCTGGAATGACAGATTTGTCTATTCTATCCAAGCACGCTGCATTCTTTTTGGTGAACTGGTGCTTTTTTAACTTGTTCGAATTTGCCAGAAAGACCTTTGCTCCAGAAGAAGAAAAAGAGAATGTGCCGAGCTATTCCAATATTTTTGGAACTAAGGGGGCATATCTTCTTTCCCTTAGCCAGGTGGTTATTGGTTTGGCACTTTTGAGATTTCAGTTTGGTGAATTCTTGATGTGGCCGAATGTTCTGGCGGCCCTCTATTTGATCGCGACAATGGCCTTTTTATTTAAGCCGAGCGTGTTTAACGCGAAACTTTTCCGCGGTGTTACGGGTGCCTATTTGCTGGGTCACTTCATCGTTATGTCTATTGTGTTAGGAGCATAAAATGTTGGTTACGAAAAAATCCACATTGCTGTTTGCAAAGAATGAAGCGGGCGGAAAAGGTTATAACCTTTATTTGATGTCTCAAGCGGGCGTGCCAGTTCCTGAATGGGTTGTCTTCGGCAAGAAATATTTCAATGAATTCTTGGACTCCAAAAACCTTCGCGCAGCTATTGCGGCGAAAGTTGAACAAGTGATGCTGGGCTCTTTAAGCCCGGCTCAAGCCGAAAAGGATATTTTGGCGATCTTTGATTCCACAGCAGCCAGCGAGTTTTTAAGTCAATCTGTAGATCAAGCGTTGTCATTGCTGAATCAAAGTACGGTTTTTTCTGTGCGCTCCTCGGCAGCCGATGAAGATAGCGTGTCCCATTCATTCGCGGGTCAGTTGAGTAGCTTTCTTTATGTCAGCGGTAAGCAAGACATTTTGGATTTCATTAAAAAGTGTTGGGCCTCGGCGTTCAGCGAGCGCGCCTTGGTTTATCGTCAGGAAAACGGCATTGATCTTAAAAAAATTTCCGTTTCAGTGGTCCTGCAACGCATGCTTGATCCGGATAAATCAGGTGTGATGTTCACTTGTGATCCCGTTGCCAAAAATCTCTCTCACTTTGTCGTTTCTTCGGTATACGGCGTGGGTGAAGGTTTGGTTTCCGGGGCGTTGGATGCAGATTCTTTTTGGCTAAACTCCACAACAGGGGCTTTGGATAAAAAGGAGATCGTTGAAAAATCTGAGCAAATGAAGAAATCCTCCTCTGGCCACTGTCAATTGTTGCCGGTGGAGGAAGCTAAAAAGAATGTTCCGTCTTTAACTGATTCAGAGTTGAGTGAGCTGTTCAAATGGGGTGGGAAAATCCAAGCCAGCTATCATCGCCCGCAAGATATCGAGTGGGCGATTCAAGATGGCAAACTTTATATTTTGCAAACTCGCCCAGTTACGAACTTGGAATCTGATTTGGTCGGCTATCCTAACCTTTGGGATAATTCCAACATCATTGAATCCTATGGTGGTTTGACTTCGCCATTGAGCTTTAGCTTTGCTTTGCGCAACTATAAAGCCGTATACGTTCAGTTCTGTGAGGTGTTGGGCGTTCCTTCAGAAATCATTAAGGACATGGATAATTATCTGTCTTACATGTTGGGCTCGATTAATGGTCGCGTGTATTACAACTTATTCAACTGGTACAAACTTGTCGGCGTTCTACCGGGCTTTAAACAAAATCGTGAGTTCATGGAAACCATGATGGGAGTTTCAGAGTCTTTGACGGATGAAATTGCCAATCGTATTAAGCCTCACTCGTCTTGGGATACTCCGGCTGGAAAACTTCGTCAGATGGTGACGGGGTTTAATTTTATTAAATATCACTTTACGATTCAGACCGTGGTGGATGATTTCCTAATAACGTTCCACCGTGATTATGATAAATACCGCGCGATGCCTTTAAAAAGAATGCGTGGCGATCAGTTGATTCAGGTCTATGCAGAATTGGAAAGAAATATGCTGGGCCGCTGGAAGGCCCCGATCATCAATGACTTCCTGTGTATGGTGCATTTTGGTTTGCTGAAGAAGCTCACCAATAAATGGCTGTCTGGTTTGGATTCGACAATTCAAAACGACTTGCTTGCCGGTGAAGGTGGCCTTGAGAGTGCCGAGCCCACGAAGGCATTGCTGCGTTTGGCAAGTATTGCCGCTAAAAATCCAGGTTTGAAAGCATTGATTGAAAATACAGACCCTAAAGACGGTCTGGAGGCTTTGAATCAGTCGAATTATGAAAACTTCTATCACATGGTATTGGACTATCTGGATAAATACGGATTCCGCTGCATGAGTGAAATGAAGCTTGAGGAAATCGATTTGCTGACAGATCCAAGTTATCTTTTTGTGTGCCTTAAAAACTATTTGAAGGCAGGAAAAGTCGAAATTCACGATGACGCTCACGAAAAATCGTTGCGTGCAAAAGCCGAAGAAAAAGTTGCGGGCCATCTTTCTGGATTCCGTCGCAGTATGTACTTCTGGGTTTTAAAACATGCTCGCAAGGCAGTGAAGAATCGCGAAAACACTCGTTTTGCCAGAACTCGTATCTATGGTATTGCCCGTACAATCTTCCAAGCTATTGGTGAAGATCTTGCGAGCCTCAATGCGCTGGAAAACCCACGCGATATTTTCTGGCTGACGATCGAGGAAGTGTTCGGGATCTATAACGGCACTTTGCCGGCGTATAACCTGAATAGCTTTGTTCAACTTCGCAAAAAAGAATACGACGGATTCGGCGAAGACACAGATCCACGCATCATGACCCGTGGGGCTGTTTATTGGAACAATACATTCGTAAAGCCGGTTGAAGAGGCTCCGCTGGATCCGAATGCCACTTACGATCTTAAAGGTTTGCCATGTTGCCCAGGTATCTTGGAGGGAGTGGTGAAGGTGATCTTAAATCCGGGTGACAACTTGGATTTAAATGGCGAGATCCTGGTAACGGCAAGAACAGATCCAGGATGGGTTCCATTGTACCCTGCTATTTCAGGATTGCTGGTTGAACGCGGAAGCTTGCTGTCGCATTCGGCGATTGTCGCGCGGGAAATGGGAATTCCTGCAGTTGTCAGTATTCCGGGTTTGACGAAGACTTTGAAAACCGGCATGCGCATCCGTATGGATGGCAAAGCCGGTACTATTGAAATCCTAAGCGAATAATCACTTAGGATTTTTTGTAGATATGAAATTGATAAACGCCTGTGCCGTCTGTCTTTTCGGCCCAGGCGTTTTTGTCTTTAAGCTCTTGCCAGCCGGTTAAATCCATTCCCTTGGCCGCGCGCATGAAAGAGCGGATGACCATGCAAGTCCCTGAGGAATTCTCTTTGCTCAATTTTTGTAAAACTTGATTCGCATCTTGATCGCTTAAGTAAGAGATCGTGTCGGACAGCGAGATAAAGCTGTACTTTTGTTTCGGCAAATACTCTAGCAAGTTGCCCAAAAGGTAATTCACTTTCGTGTTTGATTTCTTCACCGCCTCAAAGATGTGGTGATGGGCTTCCAATGGAAGACCTTCTTCATAGCGAATACTTCCCAAGAAAAGAATTTGCATGAAGTAGTTCTTACGCACCAATTGATTGCGGAAGATGCGATCGAATTCTTCAATGATAAATTGGCTTGGAGGTCTGGATTCTGTTTTGTGACCTTCGCTGCCGCTGAAGTGACCTTTATATAAATACTTGTTAAATACAAACTCGCTGGCCGCGACCTTCATAAAAGTATTCCAGCGAATTTTTGGCCAGTGTTTTTCATAGAGTTCAATTTGTTCACTAAGACTTTGGGCCTCGAACACTTTTGAAAAATCACATTTAAGAACTTCACGAAATAGAAATCCTAATTTCTGGAAATGAGACTCCCATCGACCCAGTAAAATAAAACCCCGAGGTGCCCAGCCATTTTTTCGCTCTTCCCAGTATTTCTTGGCAGCTTCGGAAAGATTCAATTTGTCAAATAGAGCAATGCGGTCGTCACCAGTGTCTTTGCCTGATTGTAAAGCGCCACGATAGCCCATAAAGAACAGGTATTCTTCATAGGTCAGAGATTTCATACTTTGAAAGCGCAATTCACACAGATAGTTCTGGCTCACAGACATGTCGATGACATCCAGAATCGCCGGATTCTTTGCAATCAAGGGCATGCAACGGGCTCCAGAGCCTGCGATGCTGAATACGCGGTCGCAGTTTTCCGGAAGAAGATCGAATTCGATCCGAGTGTCTTCATTGGACAGAGTGTAGTTTAAATCAGAAAAATATTCGCTCGCCATCTTGTCCTCGCTTTTAAAAAGGTAAATTTCCTGTTACTTCAAATCGAATACCGGCCACCGAGCCGCCGGTCATATTCTTGTAAATCGCAAATAGGGGCTCTTCGCTGCCTTCGTAATATTGAACAAAACCCGTCAGAGTAAACCAGTCTGTAATATTGTAGCCATAGCTTAAACTGGCAAACGCATTTTGATTAATGGAGTTGTAAAACACCTGCGCCTGGAGATCGTGACGGTTTGGATTCCAGACCATACTTAGATAGTACAAAGTTTTGTAGTCATGAGTGTTTGTACTGAATTTGCCAGAGTCGTAAAAGGTAATCAGCGGCAGGAAAACAAAATTTCCCAAAAACAGATCACAGCCCACAGAGCCGAAATATTCATCGACATAATTCGGATCGGCGGTGACGGAGCTGTCGTGACTGCCACCAAGTTCGACTTTAGGTACAGCTTTTTCGAATGCATAGTTGGCCGTCATGCCATAGTTATTCTTCATTCCGGTTCTTGCCGCCAGCGCGGTAAATGCCACGCCTTTGCCGTTGATCTTTACTCTGGCGCCATAACCGGTTTTGTAATCGTGATCATCTGGGGTCATTGTTTCGGGCAACGGTTCAGGATAGTAAGTTTGAGCCAACTGACTGACACCCACTAAATCCAATCCAAAAGATTCTGACTCGTAAGAATAAGATGCACCTTGGGAATGTGTTAATTGATCTGCGAAAGGATCAAAGAAAAGACGATTGTAGCGTCGTCCGGTCCAGATATCCAAAGATGGCACAACCCAGCTGTCACTCCAGCGCATGGCTTGTTGGCCCACGCGAAGGTACGAAGAACCTGCGCGAAATTCCAAATAGGCTTCCTGTAAATATCCTCGATGTGGAGATCTGCGTTCTTCGCTGGCGATTTGAGCATTGTCGAAATCGCCAAAGCCCTCGGCAAAGACTTTGAAATGACCGGCCTCTGCATTAAATTTTGAATGCAGTAAAAGTCTGTTTGCTTGTTCTACTTTATTTTCCCCACCGATATATTCATAGCGGGAGCTCAAAGTGAGATCAGCACGTGCAGAAAGGGAGGCTAGCAATACAGCCCAGGTAAGCCAAAGCCTCACTTCATGCTTTCCAGATTTCGAGTTGTGAAGTAGCTGTCATCAAATGATTTCGGGCTCATGCTTTTAATGCGGATGTAACTCACTTGCTTATTCACGTCGGAGATTTTGATCGTCGTTGGACGAACGGCTCCTGCGATGCTTTTGTAATCTTCAAAAGCCGCACGTTTCAAAACGGTTTTTCCATCAAGACCTAGGTAATCTGCGCGCAATGGTTGAGAATTTGATTTTTTCAACCAAAGACGAATCCAGGCATATGTTAGATTTTCTTTGGATCCTTTAAGCAAAAGTTGTACTTCATCGGCGCTCTCAGATTCTTTGGTAACGGTATAATCACCCGCCCATCTGGTTCTGGAGATATCACCATTTGCAACTTGTCCTGAGAGTTTTTGTGCCAGAGACAGGCGCATGGATCTTTTTAAATTCGGAATATAGGCATAGAAATCACGATCCAGCATCAGCATGTTGCGACCTTTATCGCGAGCAGGTTCTTTGGTGATGATCATGGTTTTATCCTGGCCCTTAAGTGCAACGCTAAAAACTGATGTGCCATCCGGAGTTTCAACTTGAATGAGCATTTCATAGGAATCAGAAGGATTACGAATTTTGTCAGCGGCTTGAACCATTTGTTCTGGAGATGCGGCGTTTGCCGACAGGGTTAAGAAAACCAGACCGAAGAGAATTAGTTTAGCCTTTAGGATTTTCATGATGATCTCCACAATTTAAAAATCTATACTGTTTGAGCCTTCTCCACTTTAACCTTCCGTATTTAAAGGAGCAACTGTGAGTGCGCTATACAGACTTCAAAATCTCGACTATTCCTATGAGTGGAATAAACAAAAAGTTCCCGTTTTGAAGACGTTGAATATCTCCTTTGATGAGGCGTGCTTTTGTTGCATCGTGGGTCCCAGTGGATCGGGTAAGACGACGCTTTTAAATTTGCTGGGATTGCTTGATTCCCCGACAAATGGCCAAATCATATTCGGTGGCAAGGATGTGGGGAATCTTCCCGAGAAAGAAAAAGAAGACATCCGCCTGCACCAGGTTGGTTTCGTTTTTCAAAGTTTCTATTTAATCCCCACCTTGACCGTACTTGAAAACACGTCTTACTTTTTACCTTCGCTGGGTTATTCCCACGAGCAAGCTAAGAAAACGGCGCTTGAGACTTTGGATCTTTTGGGTATTGCTAATCATGCTCACAAGAAGCCTTTGGAATTATCTGGTGGTCAACGTCAACGTGCTGCCATCGCCCGTGCGATCGCTAAGAAACCATCAGTGGTCTTGGCAGACGAACCGACAGCAAATTTGGATTCTGAAACCGCTGAAAAGATCATTGGTGCTTTTAAAGAACTACAAAAGTCGCAGCGCACGAGTTTCATTTTTTCCACACACGACTCTCATCTAGTTAAGTACGCAGAGACGATCCATCACATTAAAGACGGTCAAATTTCTACAGGAGCATAACCATATGACTGAGATTTTTAAAATTGCCTGGAGAAATCTTTTCCGCAACCCGCGCAGAACTGCCGCAAGTTTATTAACGGTCTGCTTAGGTGCAGCGGCTCTTTTAATTTATCAAGGATTCAACAGCGGAATCATGAATCAATATCGTGAGAATACAATTCACGGGTATTATGGTTTCGGCCAGGTCTTTCCAAAAGGCTATTACGGAAAAGTATTCGAGCAACCTTGGAAGATGTGGATCGAAAATCCGGAAGAGGCTGAAAAGAAACTTTTGTCAGCACCGGGTGTGGAGCAAGTCTTCCCCCGTCTTTCATTTTATAGTTTTCTTGCCAAAGGGGGCATCACGCTTGGGGGG
Organism: Bdellovibrio sp.; assembly: GCA_039594295.1. GTDB lineage: Bacteria > Bdellovibrionota > Bdellovibrionia > Bdellovibrionales > Bdellovibrionaceae > Bdellovibrio. The sequence continues at coordinate 97,393 of JBCNNR010000001.1, read as the reverse complement.
CGTGGCGAAGGAGTTTTGCCAGATAGAGAAAATAAGTTCTTTGATAAAATGAATTTTATTTCTGGTGGCGACCTTAAGGATGAAAGCGAGATTATTCTTGGAAAAGGCCTGGCTGATTCTTTGGACGTTAAAGCTGGCGATACGTTGACGCTTTTGACTCAAACAATCAACGGCCAACTGAACGGTGCAGATTTAAAAGTTGCTGGCGTCTTTCATATGGGGATTAAGGCGATCGATGACGGTTATTATCGTTTGCATTTAAAGCAAGCTCAACGATTGCTTGATACGCAGCGTGTGGAGTTGTTCTCGTTAGCGACCACCGGTGTGGATCATTGGGATGAAGTTGCGAAGAACATCCATCAGGCCGATCCAAATCTTGAGCCGGTGCGTTTCGAGATTTTGGATAAAGTGTACTATCAAAACTCGGTGGATTTTTTATCAGCGCAATTTGCTTTCATTCGCATGATTATTTTGTTGATCGTGGCGTTGGGAATTTTCAACACGATCGCGGTGGGATTGCTGGAGCGTGGTGGCGAGATCGGTGCTTTAAGAGCGAACGGTGAAAAGCGCAGCCGCCTGTTTAAGATCTTGTTGTTAGAAAATTCGTTCTTGGGGTTGTTCGGCGGAATCTTGGGGATTTTATTGGCATTGCTTTGCACGAAAACTATCTTGGCATCAGGGATTCCAATGCCACCCGGCCCAGGTATTACTCGCCAGTATTTGATTTTCATTGAAATTCAGGGAAGTCATTATGTGCAGGCGTTATTGTTGCCGATGTTGACGGCGATTATCGCCAGCTGCTGGCCGATCTTTAAGCTTTTGCGCAGATCCATTCCGGAATTACTGCGCTCGACATAAAGACTATCTTTTCAGAAGGGCGAGTTGGCGGGTTAACTCAAACTCACGGTCAGTGATAACACCCATGTGACCTTGGATTTCTGCCAGCTCCACACCGTGTTTTCTGGCCATCTTATAGATTTGCTTCACTTTGTCCCACTCGATATCGCGGCCCATTGTAAAGGACTCGTGACGACCTTCCATTGCCAGCAAAGCTGTCTCGGCCAGGCAGGCGTAAACAGTTTTACCAGGTAAACCGAGATCACAAGACATTTGCATCGGACCTGGCAAATTCACTTCACCGGACTCCATGATTAAGACATCAGGACGTTTTCTAACGTCTTCCATTTCAAAATCCAACGGACGAGAACAATCGGCGACAACACAACCTGGCTTTAACAACATGACGTCCACGATCTTTTGATCAAAGGATGAAGTCGCTGTTAAAAGCGCATCTGCCTGAGAAGCCAGATCGTTGGCGTTGGTCGACAGAGTTATTTCGCAATTCGGAGCTATCTGTCTGATTTCTTCGCGCAATTCTTCCAGGCGATTCATACGAGGTGCGACCAGACACAATCGTTTGAATGAAAGCGCCAAAAGTTTTGCGGAAACTTTACCAATAGATCCCGTTGCACCAATGACCATCGCCATACCGTTCACGCGATTGTCGTTTGGATCGATGGAGACGAAACCCATTTTTCTGACGGCTTCATTCAAACCCCACAAGGTTGCTGAAGCGCTCAAACTGTTGCCGGTTGTCACTGGGATGGGGCTGTTTTGATTAATTGTGATTCCTTGGTCGCCGACTATTTTCGTATAGGCACCGAGACCCGCGATTTTCGCACCACGAGCCGCGGCGTCCTTACAGATTCCTTCTATTTGACGATAGATGACTTCAGGATCGGATTCTTTTAGAACTTTCGGTGTCGCCATCAAACCATAAATGATGCCGTTAACTTCTTTGCCATTGTGCTGACTGATCACATGTTTTACTTCGCCGTAAACTATCGGCGGAGCTTTGGATATCATGCGATCAAATGGATCATTCCAGGATTGCGGCATTTTCTTAAGAATACCTAAGCCAGGTACGCGCGTGAAGTCGTTGTGAGAAAGCGCATGCACGACGAATGCAAAATCAGGTGGTTGCTCTTTTCTAAGCTTGCTGCGAACAAAGTTGATACCGTTGGAAACTTTGGCTTGAGTCGAAGTTTGGCGAGTTGTCGTGTACTGACGAGCCACATCGCGGACTTCGGTTTCAGTGGCTAAAAGCTGTTCCCATTCCTCTGCGGATAGAGGCGCTGTGCGATTATGACTCAGGCGAAGAACTGCATCCAGAATCGAATAGTTCATGTAAGGACTGACTTTAAATTCCTCTGGGAAAAGATTGATAATCGATCTTGGCTCGTACTTTTTAAGTTCTTGTTCCATCAACGGATGGTGAGACCAGATAATCACATCTTTATTGCGAACCACATCGGCGCCCGAATCATAAAGCAAAATAATTGGAAGGTCGCCGCACACATATTGCAGGTGCTCCGCTTGAGAGACCAACGAGGAGCGCATCATTTTCTGGAATTTGTTTTCAGCAAAAGGCGTGTTGTTACGAAGGTCGCGCATCGTTGCGAAATTAAGAGCGGTTTTAGTAACGGTTTTAAGACCCTTGAAAGGACGGATGACGAATGGCAGACCCAAAAGAGCAAATGCATCACCCATGTGAACCGATTGTGGATAACGGTGACGAAGGAATTCTTCCATTTCCAAATTTAGAATCGCTGTCGGGAAGAAAACACCTTGTTCTGGTTGAATCTTTCCTTGATCGATCATTTTTACCAAAGAGTTAATATTGGCGATTTCACGAAGGCCCGTTCCATCACAGATAGGTACGGAGGAAGGCAGGCCCATGATTTCAAGATATTGACTGTGAACGTAGCTTTTTCCATCCATGCGGATAACAGGAGGAAGACTTGTCAAAGCAAAGGCATCGACTTGATCGCGAAGACTGGTGATTAAGTTTTTCATCAGGTCTACGGAAAACTGCACCCCGAAACGTTGTACTTCAAAGTGCTTGCCACCATATTCGAATTCGAAAGAAGCATCCCAGAAGGGACGACCGAAACTAATCTCGGCGATGCGATATGTATTTTTCATAGCCACTCCAAAAGACAGTTTCGTATTCGTTAAATTCAGGACACCAGTTTGCTCCTAACACGGCTTCCGTGTCGCTGGAGTCGTATTTAGGAAAATGCAAAAGATAGCTGAGTTCCTCTTGCGGAAATTTTAAGGCCAGCTCGGAGACGGTTTTCATCAGCGTCTCTGGAATTTTATCTACCAAGACAATTCCTTTATTGCTGATATGGCGATTCTCGAGAGTCGATTGATAAAGCTGTTCGATATTCAGGCCATGTTTGGGCGTGATATGAAAGCTGCGATAAGCGGTATTTTCCGGATTCAAAGACCAATCGCAAAATCTGACGATGGCTTCGGCGGCTTTATCAACGGGAACCAAAGGAAGGGTGCGACCCATAGTCCCAGGAACAGGCAGCGCCGTCGGAAAAGATTCAATAATTTTTTTAAGACGATCGAAAGCGACGGGTGCTTGATAGGGACCATCGATGCGATGGATTTCACCATTGACCGAGTCCCCGACCAAAACTCCTAAGCGAAAATTCACTTTCAAACGAAATTCTTGATTCCAATTCTGAATGGTTTTTTCAGCAAGAGCTTTAGATTCAGAATAGGGATCGGGAAATGAGCTGGAGAAATTTAAATCGTATGGTTTTACCGCTGGCAATTTCGAATTGATGGCCGCGGCGACCGAGCTGGTATTCATGAACACAGGAATATTTAAAAGGCTTGCAACCTTTAATGCGGTTCCGGTCCCGGTGATATTGTGATGAAAACATTCTTCGTGCGTGGCCTTCAGATCATAAAGACCGGCCATATGTAAAAAGATATCGAATTTTTCGGCTTTTAAAGCCTCAATGTCCAAGCCCGCGTTCCATTTGCGTAAGTCACCCTGCACTTCCGTTTTTCCAGAGCGGGACATGACGTAGACCTGAAAATTTTCACGCAACAAAGGGATGACTTTCTGACCCAGAAAGCCTGTTCCACCCGTCACCAAAATTTTGGGTTTTACTTTAGTTGTCATCGGCCTGCTACCACGATTGGCATAAATAGATGCAAACACTTGACGGTAATTTCACTCACACCTTTGTGCAGGACTTCGCCGTCACCAAAGAAAGTCAGGGGCCTTTTTGAGCTCTTACTTTTTAAAGAGAACTCTTCCAGTTCGTATGATTTCGAATACGGCAGTCTTGCCGCGGTTCCACGTCGGATGTTTAAAGCTGTGCGAACATGTTCTACCTGTGAACTGGATTCGGAGATAAGTAAGTTCATGGTCCCATCGTTGTTCGCGGTAAAAGGCGCTGGCGTGAAAGTTGATGCGACATTCGGTTGGTTATTTACCAAAATAATAGGAGCAGTGGTTTCAAATTTAGGTTTTTTAGGAATTTGAACTTCTAATTTCCAGTCTGTTGGATCCCAAGTGCGAATAGCTTCCATGGCCATCATGGAATAGATTTGAGGTCCCATTCTTTTAACCAAAGAATAGCTTTGCTTTGCCAGGACTTTAACTGCCATGGCTGCTTTCGGGCAGTCTGAGCGCTGTTGTAAGTAACTGCGGAAGTCGTTCGACATTTCCGCCGTCATGGCTGGCAGACCCAAACCACCATTGGTCAGCATATATGACTTCTTACCATCACCGGTGACTTCGATAACGTCGATATTTTTGATTGTGCCTTCAAGAATGTTGCGGACGGCTTGATGAATCCTTGTCGAGATACCCATTTTTTCTGCCAAGTCATTCGCAGTTCCCGAGCGGACCAAGGCCACAGGAGGCATTTCAAAGCCAAGACGACGATGAATGCTGAACATGGTTTTGAAAGTCACATTGATGGTACCATCGCCACCGCAAATGATGAGCGCATTGGTTCTATTAAGCATTTCGTGAGCCAGGAAAAGATCTAATTCTTCAAGAGTTTGAGGATTTGCAAAATGTAAATCACAGCGGAAAAGTGCTTCTCGCACAATGGATTCCACTTGGGCCTGATTGGCGGAGCCCGCTTTGGGATTTATTAGTATTGAAACTCTCATATGACGTCCTCTATTGTCCGTCCCAGGAATTGCAGTTTGTGTGCCTTGGAGGATTCCCGCTGTCACCTAATAGGTTCTAGATGGGGAACTCTAGGTGTCTCAAAGTTAGACAGTGTGACGACGAGGGCTTAACAGCAGATTTTTGGGGAAACTAAAGGTAAACATTTGAAATAATTGAGAGCTCAAGATTAGAAAAGATACTGAAGAGTCACGCCTGAAGAAATATAGTACTGAATATCGCGATTGGTATTATTGAACATCGCGATGAGTCCGTTGTCGAAGATCCTTAGACGATAACCGATCCCGAAGTGACTTGGCAAAAATGTATAAGTCGTTCCGAACTCAATGCCATAGCGAAAAGCAGTTTCATCATAGTAGCCTTTTGACGGGTACTTGCTGGGGGATTTCAAAAAATATCTATCGGTGTTAAGCGCATAGACGCTGAAGAGACCAAATTGAAGAGGGCGCCACATGTCTCCGTTAGTTGGTGTATTCCACCGCGAATATCTGTAGGCCAGATTCGCTTGATAGAAAACCTCGTTATCAACGCCATATCCGCCAAGAGTTAAATCCAGTGCGTGCTCAGGAACCCATTCGTAACTGCCGCCCACGGCGACGGTTCCCATAAATCCTGCGCGCTCTAAAATGGCGCGCCATTCAGAGGCATTTGCAGAGAAACTCCAGAGCATGGAAAATATAATTAGGGCTTTAGTGAAAGGCTGCAATCTTCCTCCAAAGTATCCATGCGTTTTACGCAAAATTGTTTTGTTCCCGTGTCTATAGTCACGATTAGCCAATGTGCACCGTATTCGCCGTCGGATCTTCCACATTGCAGAGTGATTGTGCCATTGTCAGTTCCCAGCATATAGACATGATTGTGACCGTTAAACACCACTTTCACTTTGGAGTTTGTCATCACGGCATCCATGTTGGCGGCGTCTTGGTCGTGAAAGCGCTCTGGATCGCGTAGCGGCGTGTGAGTGAATATTAAAACATTGTTCGGAGCCGAGCTGTCCGTTGCTGCCTCTTTTAACCAATTCGAATCAAAATTTTCGGGGCTCTCCAAATTATTGGAATTGAAAAAGATAAAACGATAGTCGCCTCGATCAAAATACATGTTCAGTGAACCGAAAGCTTTTTTGAAAAGTTCCGGGCCGGCACCAATCGTGTCGTGATTGCCGATAGCCATAACACTTAATCCGTGCAAGCGAGAGATCGCCTCGATAAACGAATCGTATTCAAGATTATAGGCAGAGTTTGTATAGTCACCAAGGCCGGCAGTGAAATCAAAAGGCTCATTTTCATTTATTCCAAATGTGACTTTGTCGATCGCTTTGTAGTTTTGGTGTGGATCCGCAAAAATCGCCAAGCGAATTTTGCCGTCGTCAACGACACCACCAATACGTCCCACATTCATGGAGTTTAAATTTCGTTCAGGTCGCAGCAGAGCATCCGAGAATGGTGAATCCACAAACGGTGCGCAGGAGCTTAAAAGAATATACAATGTGAGATAAAGAGAGAGTTTCATCATAGACTGAACTCCACTGCAAGTCGGCCATAGTAATCACCGCCGATTGTTTGGGTTTTCCCATCGGGATGATAAAGCTGATCGGTTTGATAAATGCGACGATCACCAGAACCGCCCACCGCGAATGTAACGCGTGTTGCATGAGTGACGTCGCGAGTATAGAAGACCTCTCCCAGAATTTCCTGATAGTAAAAGCGATCTTCATCTTCGATGCGTGCATCAAGCAAATAGGATCGAACCGTAAATGCAGTGTATGCGCCGACGGTCGAATTATCGCCCACATCCTTGGAGATTTTTAGATTGGTTCCAAAGGGAGTGGCAAAGAAAACTCCATGCCAATCATCTTTGAATGTCCAGTCCACTTTGACGTAGGGAAATCCAAAGGACACGGTTTTGTTTTCAAGCTCGAAAGATATTCCAACATAGGGAAAGGGGTGTCCGTTCAATAGGCCCCGATTTTGCGATTGGTCGACACCCAATAGCCAACTGTGATCATTAATTTTGGCGCTACGGTAAATAAGTGCGCCGTAAAAATAGTCGTTACGTGGAGAACCCCATGGATTGTCACTGGCTGTTGCATAGGAGGCAAATAGACTTAGCTCGCCACCCTCAGAGAAACTTTTTTTAATCCCAAAACCATAAAATTGGTTTGAAAGAGAGTTCGCGATGAAGACTTTTTGAGTTCCAAGTTCAAAATCAGCTCGGCCTAAATTGAGAGACTCGTCATAAAGAATTGCGGAGGCCGCCCAGGTTTCTGTGTGAAAGAGCGGGATGCGCACACTGGCGCCAACAATGCGCACGGGAGAGTTTTTGTAGGTATAAGGTGAGGTCCACAAATCTGAACGGGAGTCGAAAAGAATTTCCAGATTCTGCTCTTGGACAGTTGGTACAACTCCCAAGGGGCGCGCAAAGGCTGTTAGAGACGTGAAGAAAAATACAATAAAGATGAGTGAAAATATTTTGAACACTTTTTATTTTTAAAAGCGCTCGCAGAGGGAGTCATCTGAAATATCACAACTATGTTTTATAATACATCTTGTACCCCTAATCTCTTTTCGTTAGCATTTCACAGTACATGAATCGTAAAAATATTTTTGCCAATTGTCTGTTGAGCTTGCTGATTGTGGGACTTGCCGCTTGCGCGGATCAAGGATCCTCCTCTCCAACAGCACCTGAAAATAACAATCAGAATAATCCAGATAACCCTGATGTTATCGAGTATGCGCGTGGCTCGATCAAAGGGCGCGCTTGGAATTACATTCAAGGACGTGCCGTTGTTTTTAAAAGGAACAATAAAAACTTTTTGGAAATTCGTCTGTGGAATGAGCGCTATGACAATCCCTGTTCCGTGGCTGTTGGAACGACAACTCAGGTGCGGATGTATGCGCCTTATTCCTTAGGCACTTGGCGAATTGATCCATTGGATCCGTTCTCTTTAATTCCAACGGTGATTTTTTCTGATTACTCAAACAATGCCCGCGGAAATATCATTGCCGATCAAGGGGCTATCTCTGTGAATGTTTTGAAAAATGAACTGGTGAGTGGCGTGGTTCAAGGACGCTTTACTCCCACCGATGTCGGCGCCACACATATATATGGTAGGTTTGCCGTACCGCTTTGTACGCCCTTATTCGGCTCAGAATGACACAAAAAGGCCCTAAAAACCGCTCAAATGTAATATATTGCTTATAAGTTCTAAATAAGCCGGGCACAAACATTGAATTCCTGGAATCCGGATCACGTATGTTGGAATCTGGAGGATCGATGAACCCTGTTAAACACCTTACTTTGGTGGCCACCTTTTGCATGACTGCCACAGCCTTGTCTGTGCAGGCGGCAGCGCCCGTATCCCCTCAAAAGGCGGCTCTAAATCAGTTGGTGCGCTCAGCGGCTTTAAATCCTCAAGGCCCCGTGGTGATGGCGCCTAAATTTAAAAGTTATCGCGAGTGGAAATCTGAAATGGTCAGCTCGGCGCAAATGAAAGTGACCTCTCTAAAAACGCAAATCGAAACTAAAAAATCGAATCGTCGTGCCGCGGGCATGGACCCGAATCTGGCGCGAAAAAATGGACTGGAAGCCGTGGCCTCTCAGGATATCTCTGTGGAAAAAATGGAAAAGCAACTGCGCGAAGAACAATATGATCTGGATGTTGCTAAAGACCTTTCTGTCACAGATTACTTTGCTGGTTATTTGACAAAAGTTCCTGATAAAAAAGCGGCGTTCAAAGAAGTCGCAGGCAAATTGTCGCCTGAAGAGGTGGCTGAGTTGATGAATGCCTACGCGAATTCAGTTTTTGGCGCCCATGCGTCAGATCTTCCGGCAAGTGCGACGAACACAACCAAAGAGCCAGCTCGCTAAACTGGCTTCTTGACCTTGGATTTTCCCTACAAAAGCGCGTTTCGTGATGCGTTAAGCGCTTAAAGCCTCTCACTTTCAAAGAAACCCATATAAAAAATTGCAGCGTCTCGCCTTGACTCTTTTTAGGGCGAGTTCATATTACCTCCATATTAATTTTTACTTATAAAAGTTCAATTAAACGGAGGCATTACAATGGCTAAGAACGAAATCGGCGTTCGTCCCCTTCACGACAGAATTCTTGTTCGCAGAATGGCGGAAGAAGAAAAAACCGCAGGCGGTCTTTTCATTCCTGATACGGCAAAAGAAAAACCACAAAAAGGTGAAATCATCGCGACTGGTAAAGGTCGTGTAACTGAAGACGGCAAAATCTTGCCTCTTGAAGTTAAAGTTGGCGACAAAGTTCTTTTCAGCAAATACGCAGGAACTGAGTTGAAACTTGAAGGCGCAGAATACTTGATGATGCGCGAAGAAGACATCCTAGGCGTTTTTAACTAATTTTAAAAAGTAAACTTATGTACTCCGACCAAGTCGGAGTGTTTTAGATACGGAGAAATCAAATGTCTAAAGTATTAGTATTCTCAGAAGACGCTCGCGCACACATTCTTAAAGGTGTGAACACTCTTGCGAACGCAGTAAAAGTAACTTTGGGACCTAAAGGTCGTAACGTTGTTATCGATAAATCTTTCGGTTCGCCGATGATCACTAAAGACGGTGTGACTGTTGCCAAAGAAATCGAATTGGAAAACAAATTCGAAAACATGGGCGCGCAAATGGTTAAGGAAGTTGCTTCCAAAACTAATGACGAAGCCGGCGACGGTACAACAACTGCAACTGTTTTGGCTCAAGCGATCTACCGCGAAGGCGCTAAACTAGTTTCTGCAGGTCACAACCCAATGTCTATCAAACGTGGTATCGACAAAGCGGTTGCGATCATCATCGACGAACTTAAAGCAATGGCGAAACCAGTTAAAGGTTCAAACGAAGTTGCTCAAGTTGGTTCTATCTCTGCAAACAATGACAAAGAAATCGGTCAAATGTTGTCAGACGCTATGGACAAAGTTGGTAAAGAAGGCGTTATCACTATCGAAGAATCTAAAACTGCTAAAACTGAAGTGACAGTAGTTGAAGGTATGCAATTCGACCGTGGTTACTTGTCTCCATACTTCGTAACTAACGCTGAAAGAATGGAAGCAGTTCTTGAGAACGCTTACGTACTTGTATACGACAAAAAAATCTCTTCTATGAAAGATATGATCTCCATCCTTGAAGGCGTTGCTAAGCAAGGTCGTCAATTGTTGATCATCGCTGAAGACGTAGACGGTGAAGCATTGGCAACTTTGGTTGTTAATAAACTTCGCGGCACTCTTCACATCTGTGCTGTTAAAGCTCCTGGCTTCGGTGACCGTCGTAAAGCTATGCTTGAAGACATCGCGATCCTAACTGGCGCGAAAGTTATCTCTGAAGACATCGGTCGTAAACTTGAGCAAGCGACTATCGCTGATCTTGGTGTTGCGAAACGTATCGTTGTTGATAAAGACAACACAACTATCATTGATGGTTCTGGTAAAAAAGCAGACATCACTGGTCGCGTAAACGCTATCAAAGGTCAAATCGAAGAAACTTCATCTGACTACGATAAAGAAAAATTGAAAGAGCGTTTGGCTAAATTGGCTGGCGGCGTAGCTGTTATCCACGTTGGTGCTCCTTCTGAAGTTGAGATGAAAGAGAAAAAACACCGCGTAGAAGACGCTTTGAATGCGACTCGCGCTGCTGTTGAAGAAGGTATCGTAGCTGGTGGTGGTACTGCTTTGCTTCGTGCTTCTGCAAAAGTTGATAAATCTAAATTCTCTGAAGAAGAAGCTTTCGGTGCGATGATCATCAAACGTGCTTGCGAAGAGCCAATTCGTCAAATCTCTGCGAATGCGGGTCTTGATGGCGCGATCGTTTTGGATCGTATCATGCAAAACAAATCTGCTTCTTGGGGCTTCAACGCGTACTCTGACGAATACACTGACCTAATCAAAGACGGTGTTATCGATCCAGTTAAAGTTGTTCGTTGCGCTCTAACTAACGCAGCTTCAGTTTCTTCTTTGATGCTGACTACTGAGACTATGATCGCAGAAGCACCTAAGAAAGAAACTCCAATGCCAGCTGGTGGCGGCCACGATATGGGCGGCATGGGTGGTATGGGCGGTATGATGTAATTTAGCCGCAGGCTAAATTATATCCGCCAAAGCCTTGGCGACGGCGGATCGTCTAAAACAAAAAACCCGAGTCTAAGAAACTCGGGTTTTTTTACGTCCAAAATTAGAAGAGGTATTGAATGCCGCCCATGAGGGTGGTCATTTTGTGGCTGACGGTGCTGCGATTGGCGCCGCCGTTATAGTCGGAGCTGAAGTTTTCGAAGAGCAACTCCCCTTTAATTGCGAATTTTTGTTTCAAGCGATAAGTTCCGAAGAAACTGAAACTGTTGATGGAGCTTTTGTTGCCACCACCGGAACTTGGGCTTTCGCTCATCGTTGGGTTCATGAATAAATCAAATCGTCCACCGAGTTCCATTGGAATTTCTGGGCCGAGTGGGAACGAGCCTCCCAAGCTTATCATCAAGCCGCCGTATTTATTGGAAGTGAATGCCACTGGCGTGCTGTCATCAATTTTGAAATTCGTATCTTGATAGCCCGCACTTAATTGAATTTTGGGACCAAAGAAATCGTTGCTTAACAGGAAGTTGTATCCGCCAGAAACCGAATACTGCGACATCGTCTCGTTCAATGAGCTTGGAGAAGATCCGGAAAGGCTGTTATCAATCGAGAACACAGATTGGCGAAGGGAAGCACCGATGAACCATTCTGGATTCAACCACAACTCGCCACGAACCAATAGATTTGGTGCCAGATTTGAGTTTCCGGAAATGGATTGAGCCGTTGGTGTCGTTAATTTTACGTTTTGTGAGTAAGACGAAAAGCCCGCCATGACTTCCACTTTGCCGTACTGGGGAGCGGGCTCAGGAGTCCACTCCTTGGGATCATCACCGAAGGCCACGTCTTTATCTGGGCGAGTGGTGACGTCCGTCAGAATTTTTCCAGAAGGAGTTGTGATTGGCGTGGCATACTTTACGAATTCATCGGGCATCACTTTTGAGCCGACGGAGATAACGCCCGGTTCTTTTTCAAGTTCGATATAACCAAAGCTTAGATAGGGTTCGACCTTGAAAAGTTTCACACGACCCAAAACTTCTTTTTCGGTGCTGACCAGGATTTTCAATTTTGGGTGGCGATTGACTTTGATAATTTGGACAACGGAAACCCGGCTGTCTGGTTTGAGCCCATAGTTACTACCCAAATTTAAAGTGACCTGTTGCCCACGTCGACTCATGATCACAGCGCGGAAAGGCATTCTGTTCTTAATATTTTGGAACAGGATGGAGGCTTGCATTTTAATATCCGCAGTGTCGAAGCCCTTGTAATCAACCAGGGATTCCTGCACCAAAGGTAAACCCTCGCGACCCACAAACAAGGTCAGCGTCATGGAAATTCCGCGGGGACCGCGAATAATCTTTGAAGTGAGTGCGGCATCAGATTTAGCTGTTTGCAAAAGTTTTTGAACGTCAGCAGGGTGTTCATCCAATGTTTCAGATTTAAGATCCAGATTTTTTGGATAATTAACCAACGACCACTGCTTGTCTTCATTCAGCAAGCTACGAATTTGCTCTTCAACGGGCTTCGCATAAATTCCACCCAAATTGTCGGTTGTGGGAACTAAAACAATCGATTTGATTGCAAGATCTTGGTCGACAGTACTGACGTAAGCGTTCTGGGCAAAGGTCTTAAAACTAAATGCAAAAACAACGGCGCTAATGAGCAGTTTTATTTTCATATTTTAATTCTGCACTGTGAATGAAAAGTCGTCAATTTTGGGTCAAGTAATTCGGACCGTTGCCGAAAACATTTTTATGAAATTTCATTCTCAAATTACTGTATTGATCGTGTTTGCTTTGATGAGCTCAACTTCATTTGCACAGTCTAGTCTGGAAGGATTCTCCACTGGACGTTACGAAGTTCGTAAAACGACGACTTCAGCAAAGAAAACCAAACGTAATCCCGCTCAAGCTGCAGGTGAAGCGTCTGATACTAAAAAATCAGAAACAGAAGAAACTGCGGCAGCAACAGCAGCCGCAGCCACGACGGCGTCTCAAGCTTCCGCAACGGCCGCAGCAGTTGCAACAGTCGTGACAACACCGGCGCCAGCGCCGACTACGACTCCAGTCCAGGCGGCGGCATCGGTTCCTGTGCCACCTAAAGCGGAAGCAGCGCCAGCAGTTGAACCAAGTATTGGTGCCCAGGCGGAGGCTTTATTCACAAATAAGGCTGATAAAATTTATGACTATTATGCAGAGACCATTCACCCAGACGACGTTCGTAACAATCGTCTGGAAGTCGAAATTTCTCCGGTCGCAGTTTACAACGAGTCTAAATCCAATTACTCGTTCCGCGAATATCAAAGTTTTTATGATGCTCTTCGCTTTAAGGCGAATGTATGGCTGACGCCTTTGATTGGTGTCAGTGGTAAATTTATGTTCTCCATGACCTCTGATATTGACGCCATGGAAGCTGACAAATCAAGAGTGACAGCTCGCTATGAATTCATGGATTTCGGTTTGAATTTCCGTAACTATTTTGGAAATTCTCGCAAGGCAAATTCATTGGAATTTTCTGTTTTATACAGTGAAGATAAAATGAATACTCCGAGCGATGCTGCAAATCGCATTCGTATTAAAACTTCGGGATTTGGTTTGGGGTTAAAAGCACGAATTCCATCTTCAGTAGATTATGCCTGGGTTCTTGGTGGAAGTTTCTTCCCGCGCTTGCAGCACAGTGAGACCACGACCAGCAGTGGAGTGAACTCAGGTTCGGTCGAAGATAATTCCCGTTTAGGTGTTGAGTTCGGTGGGGAGTGGCGTTTGTCACGTTCCAGCCAATTACTGTGGGGGCTGGAAGCTACGGCGGAACGGAATATGTTTGACGGCCCGGCCAGTCAACCAGACCCAAGTACGGGGACTACGCCAAACAATGTCAGTGTAACGAACTCATTTTATATGTTCTCCCTGGGCTATCGTTGGGGCCAATAAAATCCACTCATCAAAAGGCTGCATGGCTTCTATACTGAAGCCATGAAGATACGTTTCACAGTTATCGATGATGCCGCATTCTTGCGTGAGCTTATTAAAAATATCATGAGCTCGGCTGGGCACATTTGTGTCGGCGAAGCAGAGAATGGTAATGATGGCATTCGCCTGGTCTCCTCTGTTCTGCCCGATCTGGTATTTTTGGATATGGTTATGCCGTTGCGAAACGGACTTGAATCTGCAAGAGCAATCAAAGAATCACATCCTGAAATTGTGATCATTGGCTGTTCGACTATCGATAATGACGCCATGATTGAAAAGGCACACGAAGCCGGCTTTGATGCCTATATTACGAAGCCATTTACCAAAGAAAATTTATTAACGGTCGTTTCAAAAGTTTTACCGCAATCGGGAGAATCAACTCATGGAAGAACTTAAATTTGTATTGAAGACTTTGGCATTTACAATGGTTTTGATTGTGCTTGCTCAGGTTAAAGTGGGTGGAGCTTCAATTGAATCTTACACATTCCGCTGGTTGCAAAGATCGACGGTGTCTCAATACATTCAAAGTGCTGCTGCGGGTGGCGCGATGGCCTTAAAGAATCTGACAGTTCACGTAAAAGATGGCGTGGTCAGTACCGTGGATGGTTTCCAAGAGGGTTCTCACGAAAAGGCAGTTCGTTAATTATCTAACTGCTTTCGTCGTTTTCACAGAAGCAACATTTACAGAAGATTGAGAAGCAGCGACGTTAGAAGTTGTTGCTGCAGTATTTTTGAAAAGAGAGTTGCCAGCACGAGAGCATGCACCGTAAGAAGTTGAAGACATTGCTACTGCTGCGATAAGGATAAGTGTTGCTAGTTTCATGTGAACTCCTTTGTGCGTTGGATACTGACATCTAATGCATCCGACATGCCAAAGAAGGCGTTTCAGACTGAGAACTCAGTCACGAAGAATCAAGGACTTAGAAATTTCAAATCTCAAAATGAGACACGTGTGCCAAACGACGCCGTTTTGCGCGCACCTGTGGCAACGAACTGAACACAACCCAAAAAGAGCGAACGACCAGGGGGAGATGGCCGCTCACTCTGTAAGGGATTTGACTAACATCTTAAGAACCTCTTACGCCGCTAACTTTTTTAGATTTAGTTGAGTCAGAAGAATTGTTCTTTGCAGTTTGATAGTCAGACGATGTTTTATCCTGCATTCTGCCTGCGATCTTCTGATTGCAAGCTGGAGATGCTGTGCCCATGGATGCATGGGATACAGACGCAGCTGTGGCGATAGTTACCGCGATCATCAATGTAATAGCTTTCATATTATCTCTCCTTTGAAGTGAAATAAGACTTCAAAAGGATGTATTGCAGCGGGTGTGCCAGATTGGCCGTCTCAGGCTGGGATGGAATCTTTGTGATATCAATAGGTTAGGATTTCGTGGAGCAAAATAAAAAAGGCTCCCTTTGCAGAGAGCCTTTTTAGGCGCTTCCATTGTTTAGGAAGTTAACACCCTATTTATTGTTTATCGTTTACGCCGCCTTGGCCTTGGGAGCCGCTGGTATCAGAAGAACCGCCGGATTTCATAGGCGGATTGGTGTTGGCATTTCGTGCACCCTTCCACAAATGCTTGTTGCACTGGCCTGTTGGACAACCAATTTCAGTTGCCTGACCAGAGGATTCGGAAGGTGACGATGTTTTGCCGATACTTTCATTCTGCGCATCACCAGCCACAGATTGTGCGTGAGCCGCCGTAGCCATCAGAGTACATACTGCCAATAACAATATTTTCTTCATAACGATCTCTCCCTAGAGATACAGCTCTGCAGTTGCAGGCGCGATAATGTCGAGCAAGTTATTGAATGTAGAGGCCACTTGCATTGCCACTGATGGACCTTCTTTACTATCTACCTTGTTAATCTCACCATTCGATTTATAAGAAACCTGAATAGTGCCCAAACCAGGGCGAGTCACGATCGCTGGCTTACCATAGCGTTCTTCGTACTCGATCTTAACGACTTTCTTAGCTTGATCCGTGATGGTAGCAATACGTCCACGATTATCATAAGTCATGGAGATTTTCTGACCATCCGTGTTCTGAGCATAGTTTAAGTTGCCCTTGGCATCGTACTTAAACTGGGTAGCTTTCGTCGTTACCTTCTGTCCTTTTTGATTGAAGAAAGTCGTCGATACCTGGCTGACTTTCTTAATAGTCGGGTCGTATTCAAACGCCATACGAGTGGCTGGAGTGGCTTTAACTTTCACCAAACCATCAGTGTAGTATTCGTAAGAGATGCGCTCTGCATTTCTGCGGATGCTTGTCGGTTTACCGAATAGTTCGTGATAGCTGATATCAGTCACGTTGCCGTTAACTGTTGTCATCACACGTTGCAAATAGAACTGACCGTCAGCGCGTTGTTTATGCCAGAATTCGTATTTGTTATCAGCAACCGTCTCTTTACCACAAACCTTCTTAACTGTAGACCAGTAGTGATTTTGTGGATCCGCTTGAGAGAATTCGTATTTGTAAGACTCTGTACATTTGTCACGATCCGAGAACGAGGTCACCCAGTCGTTCTTTTTGTCGTATTTAACCGCAATAAATGTTTTATCCGGCCAGGTTGCTTTGGTTAGATTGTGAAGATCGTCGTACTCGTAAGTATAAGTTTTTTGCCAAGCATTCTTAACGGAAGAAAGATCGTCAAGATTAGCAAACTTATAATCCACATTCAGACCATTCGGGCCCGTGATGGATTTAACTTTTTTATTTTGATAGTACTTAAAGGTCAAACGACGACCATTGTTGTCTTCAACTTTAGAAACCAGGTCTTTGTCGTACTCAAACTTAAGGAAGTTGCCGTTTTTATCGTAAATATGAGTCAACTTACCCTGCGGGCTAAAGCGTTGAGCACTGCCGTCTGCAAGAGTGCGCGTATAATACGTTTTATTGAACGTGAAATTTTCAACCTCGCGACCGTTCGCAAAGAATTTTGTACCTTCTTTGACTTGTACGGCAACGCCATATTTTCGTGCGAATTCAGAGCGCTGGTTGTCGTCTTCCAGAAGTTGAGTTTTAAGGGAATTCAAATAGGCGTCAGTAACGCCAACTTTCTTTTCCGCTTTCATCTTGGCGATGATGGAACTGATAGTATTATCAACGTCTTTACGAGTGACTTCGCGTTGGGAGAAGGTAACTTCCATACCGCCGCCGCACTCTTTGACTTTGATATTACCTTCACCGTTAATTTCCATGCTGGTTTCGAAATCAGAGCACCATCCGAAACCAAACATCCCGTTGAAAAGTGAACGGCTATTGTAAGTTCTGATAATTTTAAGATCGTAACCAGTACCTGGTACGTCCATGTCTATCCACGTATTGGAATAGTTGGCATTCTTCATGTCGACAAGAGCGTGCGCCTGTGCCGAGAAAAGAACGGCCACTGCAATAAGTGCCTTCTTCATTATGTCTACCTCTTCCCTGAAACTCTGACGGACTACACTTTGATAGTAACAAGTTTTTTGATGATGACACCACCGATAATTTGCAGAGCCAGCATGGCGAACAGCAACACTAGACCTAAGGTGGTACTAAACATGGGCTTGATGAAGGCGGGATCGATGATCAAAAAAACGATCATTAAAAAGAATGGAATCAAAGTAACGATGATACCTTGCATGAGGCCTTGAGCCGTCATTGCCTGGATTTTTTTCTCGACCTTTTGTCGTTCACGAATCACTAGGACGATGGTCTGGAAAGTCTCTGCCAGATTACCACCAGTCTCTTTTAAAATGTTGATGGAGGTTACAAACATCTGCACATCGGGACGAGGAATACGATTGCCTAAGTCATTCAAGGCGCTCTCGAAGCTGTCACCAACTTGCATTTGATAAAGAACTTGCGAAAACTCCTGGCTGATCGGATTTCCCATGATTTCCACCACGCGCTTCATGGATTCCTGAGGGTTGGAGCCCGCTTTAATACCGTTAGCCATAATGGTAATACCGTCAACCATCTGATCTACGAAAGAAGTACAACGACGCTCGTACAACATGCGCACAATCAGGAGTGGCAGCTGCCAGCCTGCAATAGTTACAGAGGCACCAAAGAAAGCGCCCACCAAAACACTTGGCCAGAAAATCAGAAAGACAAGGGCCCCCAAACCGAAGCTCATTAACAGAATCAGAATGGTGATCTTTTTTTGATCCGCTTCCATGCCCATAAGGCGCATGATGCGGATGACTTCTTCACGCTGTCCCAGGCTGCGCTTGTGAAGTAAGGCAATGCCTTTCTCTGCCCACATGATGACTAAAATAAAAACAACCACGCCAAAGAGTGGGATCAGCACCCATTCTTTAGCGAGAAAAGTTTTTATAAAAGGCCATATAGCATTCATCTAATTATCCAACCTTCTTAGGCGGTACAACACCACCAGGCATTTTCGGCATTAACCCACCTGTCGGAGCTGTAGGGGCCTGCCCCGCTGGAGCTTTAGCGGCAGCTGGGTCGTTGCTGAAGATTTCACGCGGAATCACCACACCCTTGTCGCTTAATTTTTGAATGAAGCTTGGGATGGTACCAGTTGCCTGGAAGATACCTTGAATCTTGCGATTTTTGTCGTAACCAGTTTCTTTAAAGCGGAAAATTTCTGCCAATGTCACAACGTCACCCTGCATACCGGCAACTTCGGTGATGCTCATGATTTTACGACTTCCATCTGATTGGCGGGAGATCTGTACGATCAAGTTTACTGCACCTGCGATCTGTTCGCGAATTGCACGAACGGGAAGATCCATTCCGGCCATCATCGACAGAGTTTCCAGGCGGGCAATACACTCACGCGGACTGTTCGCATGCGTTGTCGTCATTGAGCCATCGTGACCTGTGTTCATCGCTTGCAACATGTCCAAAGCGGCGCCGTCACGGCACTCACCGACGATGATACGATCGGGACGCATACGCAGAGCATTCTTAATCAGGTCGCGAATATGGATGGCGTTGTTACCTTCCATCGAAGCGGGACGAGTTTCCAGACGAACCACGTGTTCCTGTTGCAATTGCAACTCGGCCGCGTCCTCGACGGTGATCACGCGCTCGTTAGATGGAATATAAGAAGACAACATATTCAGTAGCGAGGTTTTACCGGAACCGGTACCACCCGAGATCACCACGTTCAAGCCGTTTTCCACGCAGATGCGTAAGAAGTCGATCATGTTTTTAGTGATACTTCCGTACTCAATATATTTCTCGGCGGTGATACCACCTTTTTTAAATTTACGAATAGTCAGTGCGGGACCATCGATGGAAAGAGGTTCGATAACCGCGTTCACACGCGAACCATCTTTCAAACGGGCATCCACGTAAGGAGTTGAATCGTTGATCTGACGACCCAGTGGCGTCACGATACGCTCGATAATACGGCGCAAGTGATCGTTGGATGTAAATGTCACGGGACTCAACGCGACCTTACCACTTTTCTCGACGAAGATTTTTTTAAAGCCATTCACCATGATCTCGGTCACGGCAGGGTCGGCCAAAAGATCTTCCAAGGGACCTAATCCCAAAGCTTCTTCTAAAACTTCTTTGATGATTTTAGAACGCTCTTCACGCGCAAGCTCTGGCGCCTCTTTGTCCACAATGACTGTAATTTCGCGTTTGGTTTTTTCGCGAACTTCTTTCTCTTTGTTTTCGTCTTTGGTATCCGTCAAAAGTTTCTTAAGGTCTACCGTACGAATAAGTTCATTGTGCACACGGATTTTTAAAAGGGTGCGCGGGTCCATGCCGTTGCCGCCGACGACAGGAGTATTGGAGCCTTCTGTTGCGGTTGGGGCAGGTTTTGGACGAGAAAGAGTTTTTAGTCTTTGTAAAACTCCTCCCGTAAGTTTACGAGAGAGATCAAAGTAGGAAGCTGTCAGTGGCGTTTTTGGCGCACTGATGATGAACGGCTGATACTTTTGCAAAGCCATGTTTGTTGTGGCTTCGTCTTGAGGGATAATTCCCAGGAAAGGCAACTGCAATTGATTGGAAATAGCTTGAGGCGATAAACCCGTTGGTGAAGCTTTGTTCACAACCAGTTGGAACATGTCTTTCGGAAATGTTGCCGACAAAAGTTCATTTACCAATCTTTGTGTTTGAGTGACCACAAGAACTTCTGGTGTTGTCACGATCATAATCGCAGTGGCTTCTTGTAAAACCGCCATTTGCGCGGGACCCAGGTCGTTACCGACGTCCACCACTACAAATTTGAAAGCACGAGAGAAAAACTCCATCAACTTGCCAAGAAGATCTGGAGAGATATTCAATGATTCTTCTGGTCCACGCACGGCACCCACATAACCCAAACCAGAGGAGTGCATGGTGACTAAGGTGTTCATCGGTTGAGAGTTTAGAGATCCTGTGAAAGTCGAAAGTTCTTTCAGAGTTTTTACAGGCTTAAGACCCATAATCACGTTTTGATCACCGACGGATTTAGAATCGGCGTCGATAAGTAAAACCTGAGTACGCAGCTCGGTCATCAAGGCGCAGGCAAAGTTAGCAGCGAAGACGCTCTTACCCACGCCCCCTTTACCACCAACAACAGCGATGAGATTACAATTCGGATTGATAGCCAATGCGGACCTCCGCTAAACTTATCGGCTTTGAGGATCAATCCGTATACGCGACATTAGTCGCGCATGCGGAATTTTTTCTTAATTTGTTCAGAACCCGCGCTTGCGGAAGTCTTAACTACCGGTGTGACGAAAACAACGAACTGACTTTGTTGTTTTGCGAATTCTTTAGAAGCATACAAGCTGATGATAGGGTTCTTTTGTCCAGATGGACGGTTGTAACCAGTCGAGGAAGAGTTGCGGATCAAGCCACCCACAGCCGCACTTTGACGGTCACGAACCACCACGGAGCTGGTCATTTCATTCGAGCTTGTGATCGGAGCGCCGGCAGGAGTGCTACCAATCATGCTGGAGACCTTAAAGGCCATATCCATGCGCACGCTACCAGACTTTTCGCCCATAAGAACTGGCGTGATTGTCGTGACGATACCGACTTCGGCGAAGGCCGTCCCTTGAGTTCCGTTTTGCCCGATAACTGCATAGGGTTGATTGGTCACTTGTTTGATTTCACCCTTTTTGCCGTCTTCCACGATCATGCTCGTACTTTCCAGAACACGCGCCTGACCATGTTGTTTTGCCCAGTTTAATTTAGGCAATAAGTTCGAAACCGTTCCTGTGATAGAGCTCACGACACCACCAGCGGCTTCACCACCAGTTTGGAAAGTCATTTGCGAGTTATCCCCAAGCTCTGGTGTAAACTGGAATTTAAAGTTCTTAGAATAGTCCTTTTGTAATTCCACGTAGTGCACAACCAGCTGTATCATTTTTGGAGGTGGTTTTGGGGCTGACTCTTTAATTTGAATCAGATTAATTACACCTTCATTGGCTGGGTTACGAGTCTTGATAAGACCTTTTTCCACAGCGGCTTCCACAATGCGATCTGGTAGATATGTTTTAGCAATGATTTCTGCGCGTGCGGATTCGTCAGCACTGTTTGCCCAGCCTTGAAGAATGATTTTTTCATTCACGGCACGAACTTCAATTTCAGGATTGTTGATGTCACGAGAAATGAACTCAGCGATCTTCTTTTGAGCAAGGGGGCTTAAGCTCACGATAGAAGAAGCCTGGTTACCGAACTGAGAAACAACGTTAAAGATACGAGCCATATCTTTAGGGAGAAGAATCTGGCCGTCGACCACAACTTTATCATTCACGATTTTGATATTGATACCTTCGATATCACCCAATAAAGAGCGCATCTCGCGAACGATTTTATCTAGTTTGGATTTTTTAACGTCAATGCGATACTCAGCCACGATTTTACCATTGCGTTTATCGTGGATCGTTAAAGTTGCAAAACCTTCGGCGCGAGGCGTGAAGCGGATGACGTTAAGATCTTTGGCATAACTTGCAGTGACGACACGACGGAAGTCACCTTTGAATTCCACATTGTCTGGAATCGGAGGAAGCTTTTCATCCAATTCAATCCCCAACGTTAAGTTGATGAATTTACGTGAACGAAATGCTCCACTGCTGTCTTCGCCAGAAGTCGAAGGTGATGCAGAAAGATCGTCTTCTGCATGTGCCACGACTCCACAAAGACTGATTACAAGCCCCATTGTAAGCAGCATATGTTTCATATTTCCCCCTCGTTCTCAATACTACAAAGTCTTAAACCCGTTCCTACGTTGCTGCGTCGGTTGAGGTGCTCGTTGCTGCATTGGCTGTATCATCTGTCTCTGTTGTGGAATCATCGCTGGAGGAGCCGCTGGCATAGCTGGTGCTGCATCCAGAGTCACAACCGGTTTACCCAGGACCGAATCCGAAGTAGAGCTTGGAGCCCTGACCGGGATGGTGCGATCGCTTGGGTTTCTAAGCGCAAAGAACAAATTTCCTGGCGCTGTCGATAAAATATAAAATAAGTCCTGTGCTTCCTTCGGTGTCGCTTCAACTGTGATCGTCGTATATTTCGTATCACCAGTCAGAGCGATCTGATTCAAGTTCTTACCCGAAGAATCCAGTTCAAACATGCGAGGAATGTTGTTCACAACACTCAAGCCCGTTGCCAGAACCGGCACATCACTCATCAAAGTAAACACTTCGCGACGTTGCGCCACACCTTTTCCTGAATCCACAGCCGCATAGATGTCTACACGATCGCCGGGACGGATAAGTTTAGCGACACCGCGAATTTCATCCACCGGGATAGAAACGGCGCGCTTACTTGGTGCTACTTGCAACGAAATACCTGTATCCGGACCTGGTGTCAGAAGATTGTTCTTCACCACCATTTGTCCTTTACGAATTGGTACCGCCGCTACGTTGCCGATGATTTCGTCTGGAATTGTGACAGCATCCGGTTGAATGAAATCGGCCGGCATATCCTTTGTCTCTACCATTGTATCATAAATTGTCTGCATTTCAGCGATATCTTCTTTAGCTACCACCACACGTTTGGTGGAACCGAAACGCTTATCGTATTCGGCCTTTTTTTCCTGAGAATAGCTATAAAGCAAGAAGGTGGCGAATATACCCGCTGCAATCGAAAGCCATAGATTTCTAGTGTCGTTAGGTCCCATATATTCTCCTACGCTCCACAAGCTGCATTCAGACAAATCCCATATTGAGACTTAATCCAAATGGGGTTCACGCCAACTTTATCGTTTCGTTCTTCTGCACTAATCGTCGGTACTTTTTGATTATGCTCACTTACCGAACCCGTCGACTCTTGTACTTTCTGTGAAGAAAGTACGTTGATGTTGATTGGTCGAGCCGTCGCATACCAAATAGGATCTCCAGTCTTCGGTGACTTCTCGGAAGTAATACCGTGAATGCGAATTCCTAGTTTTTGATAACTCAGTTGAGAATTATCGCTTCCTTTGGTCACATTGTTACGGAAATAGACCAAGTTCGAGCGATGTCTGAAAGTTTCAAACGCATAGTTGCGAGAAGCGATGGAATTCAAAATACCCGAGTGAATGGCACCAAAGAATCCCAACGAAAAAGTGATGAACGTCACAATAACAAAGACGACCGGGAGAACCTCGATCATCGCACTGCCTTTTTCGTTATTTAGGAGGCTCTTTTTGGATTTCAACATCCGTTATCCTCCATCGGTACATACTTGTTTTTATAACGATCAGCTAAGACGGCAAATCGAGTGTCTAAACCGATGATTGCGTCGTAGCGTCTCTTAATTTGTAAATCCCAACATTCCTGTTGGGTTGGTTCACGAATCAGAAAGGCAGTAAGATTTGCCTTAGGAGCTTCACCGTCATCCGTGGTCGTACCCAAGAATGGAACACGTAAAGCCATCACGCGGGCACTGAAAAGCACACGGGCACCGGTTAAAGGAATGCCATCATTCTTATAGGGATAATCTTTGGAAAAATCCTGACCGCTGGCGCCGCTGCCACGAAGTTCAAGATCGGAAAGTTTAAACCAACCAGTTCCAGTCTTAGAGAAAAGAGCTCCCAGAACATTGTTGGCCAAAAGATTATCAAATTTATTGCGGCCCATTTCAGTTTGCTTGTCAGGATCAACGTGACCAGCAACATAGGCGCGAGAAGTTGAGAAGGTGATGTACTGAGCAATCTCAGCCATCGAAAGAGTAAACGTCAAAGCGAACATAACCATGCAAAGACCTGCGCACAGGACCAATGAAAATATAAAATCCACAGTAATGATACCGTGGGAATTATTAATCATCATAGGAGGTCTTTTAGATGTCCTCATTGACTCCTTAGCCTGGCGGTTCATTGGTGATACTGCGGGTTTTTTGGTTCGGGTGCTGTTGGCGAGCTTCTTTAGCCGGAGCCCAAACACCACTTTCCATCATTCCTGCAACTCGCTCCCATGGACCGGAAACCAGCTTTGACAAAAATTTCGAATCACGAAGAGCGTTCATGCTGGCCACAAAAATTCCAACCATCACAATCATCAGCAAGACTGCCTCGATTACAAATTGTCCTTTTTGATTTTTCAGCATTGGCTTCTTCATTTGATTTCACTCCACTCAAGACGAGAGCCATTCGGTTTGAAGCCTTGTCCTGTGTCTAATTGCCTTTCTACGCGAGCACCCAAGCGTGGACCTGATCCACGGAATGCTTCGGAGGGGGCTGAAATAAACGCTTTCAACCCGATCCCCAGAATTGCAATCATTAGCAGGACATACTCAATCGTCATGCGATCTCCGTCTGTGCTAAGTGAAATTACTCAGCAGTCACGCCGCCGATATTCCCTTGAAGCTCTGCAATTTTCTCTTTCACTGTAGTTTGGATATCTTTTTTGAAGATCATCACAAGGCCCACAACAACCACGAGTAGCAAGATGTACTCAGTTGCCCCTTGACCACGTTTGTTCTTCAATAGATTTTTAGAAAAGTTCTTAAACTTTTTCATTGATGTTCCCCCTTGTACTTCCGTTATCGGCTCATTTGGGGATTGTCTTGAGAGTTTTCACTACACTTTGTGGGAAATTGGTCCTGTCTCAGAATGAGAAAAAGGGAGGTAACTAGACCTCCCTTTTAGATGAACTGTGTGTCTAGATTATTTACACTCAGCTTTGTCGGAAAATGACTTGCCTAAATCTTTGCCGTCGAATTTGACGGACACTTTCTTTTCAGTCAAAGTCCCTTTGCGCACGATTTTTGAACTTTTCTCTGCCCATTTTTCGCAAGCTTCAGCCGAGTCCAGTTTTTTTGTTTCTTCAGTCGGGTTTTTACCATTGTAAGGCTTTAAAGCCTCGACTTCTTTACCCGCGCAGGCTTTGCGGTCTACGGAAATGACACAGTCACCGGCCAAAGCGGCCTGGGCCATCATCAAAGTCGCAATTGTTGTCATCAAAGCTGTCTTCATCATTGCAGTCTCCTGTTTATGCTGCTGAAGATTGATCTTCTTCAGGGTTATGTTCTTCTTCTTTATTTGTTTTATTTTTTTCGCCCACCAAGACATGAAGCTGAGACATCATTGTGCCAAGCTCCTGAGCTTGAGTTTGCATATCTTCAGAGGCACCTGTGACGTTACCCATGGATGCAGCGACGCCTTGCAAACTTTCATCGATCGAAGTCAGGGCTTGTTTCACCTGTTCGATACCGTGCGATTGCTCCTGAGATCCTTGTGCAACCTCCTGAATTAATTGGAACACGCGATTGGTATTTTCAACAATGGCTTTTAGTGATTTTTCACTGTCAGCTGCCAAAGTCACGCCCGTGCTGCTTTTTACGTTGGCTTCGTTGATTAATCCGGAAATTTCCTTCGCAGCTTCTGCACTTTTTTGTGCAAGCGCGCGGACAGCATCTGCGACAACAGCAAAGCCTTTTCCTTGTTCGCCAGCACGAGCCGCTTCGACGGCCGCATTCAATGCTAACAAATTAGTTTGAAAAGCAATGTCATCGATCATAACCAGAATCTCTGTGATCTTTCTGGAGTTTGTCGAAATTTCTGACATCACGTTGATCAAGGAACGAATTTTTTGCTGTCCATGTAAAACAGCATCCTGACCGTCTTTGGAAATTCTGGCGGCCTCAGTGGAGCTGTCCGAATTTTTGCGAACGGTTTGAGTTAAGTCCTCCATCGTCGCAACGATTTCCTCCAGGGCGGCAGCTGTGCTTGTGGTGTTGCTGGAAATCGATTCGCTGGATTTTGCCAAACCTTCAGTGCGGCTGCCCACGATCTGAGAGCTTGTGTCCAAACCATCGGCGACACTTCGTAAGGAAGCTTGAACGCTGCGAATATTCAAAACGCTGGTCAATAAGCCAAGTAAAACGAAAAAGCTCGTTACTCCAATGATGGCATAAAAAGTTATTTTAAATAGTTTTGCGGCAGATTCGGCTTTATCCACACCCATCATGTAACTGGCGTCCGTTAAGGCTTTCAGGGCCTTGTAAGCCGCTTCGTAATGCTTGGCTGAAGAGTCTTGCAGAATTTTTTCTGCTAAAGCTGTGTCCTCTTTATCAAGCGCTGCTTTGAATTTATCACTCTCTGCCTGATAATTATCCCAAGCTGCGATGAACTCGTCATAGTTTTTACGAAGAGAATCTGTTGTTAAAAGAGGATCTAGAACTTTCGAATAGATCGTGATGTTACCCATCAACGAATCCATCTCGTCGATGACCAGTTTTCTTTCATCGGTACTGGAAGTCGCCAGCAGATTGAACTCAAGCTTGCGATAGGTAACCACGTTAATATTGATATCCGCAGTTTTACCAACGATAGGTAACCAGGTTTCGGCAACTTCAGAGGTTACGGTGTTTTGTGATTTCAATTCGAACAATGAAAAGGCATTCGTCAGCACGCAAATCAAAGTAAGCAATGCAGTGATGAATAAAAACCGACCTTTTAAAGAGAGCTTAGACATTTCGTCCTCCGAAGCTCTTTGTCGGATTTTTAACAAGTAACCTTAGGTCCAGTTTCCACTTATCCAAAAATTTTGAATGGGGACACTGTTGACCAAAGTCCTAAAGACTCCTAAATTGGGCTTGAGGAGTCCCCCATGCAAAAACAGATGGTTCTATTGTACGTATTTTGTGTCGTTATATTCTTTGTCGTTAACGTCGTCGTATCTTAAAAACTGACTAGTTTTTCATATTGTAGATATCAGGATAGTTTCTTCCGATTTCCTCTGAATCCATTCCGTAACCAACCACATAGCGATCATCAATAGTTTTACCAATATAATCTGCTCTGATTGGCAATTCACGACGAGCTGGCTTATCAAGCAACGTGACGATTTTCAAAGACGCTGGAGCTGAGGCGAACAAACGACTTCTTAGGAAGCTGAGTGTGCGGCCCGTATCGATGATTTCTTCAACGATCAATACGTGCTTGCCAGCGATGTTCACAGAAATATCTTTTACGATTTTAATGGCGCCACCGCGCTCAACGGCTTGTACATAGACGAAATCAACCTGCTGAGGAAGATCAACTTTTCTCATCAAGTCTGCTGTTAAGTGCATAGAGCCGCGCAAAGGGCAGATAAAGATAATTTCTTTCCCTTCGTAATCGCTTTCGATTTGAGACGCCAGTTCAGAAACCAGCTCTGCGATTTCTTCTTTAGTGATGAAGGGAACCATTTGTTCTTTAAGTTGTGCCATGTTCTGCGCCTCTGATTCTACAAATCAATTGATGTAATGCCTGCTGCTTGCGCCATCTTCAGATAACGAAGAGCTTCGGGATGTTGTGGATCTCGAATGAGGATATTCTCCCACTGTTCAGTGGCTTCAGCAATATTGTTCGAGTTGTAGTAGATCGCCCCAAGCTTTAGGCGAGCTGGAATTAAGTGCGGGTATTCGCGGATCAGGCTTTTCAAATCTTTGATGGCTCTGTCCGTTTGATTTAACTGCACGTTTACTTCTGCAACACGCAAAGTGATCTCTGCCTTGCGGCTGGACAGCTTTTGCGCCTTTAAAAGTTGTTCCAAAGCTTCGTTGTAGCGTTTGTATTGATAGTACAAATCGGCCAACTCTTCGTGCTTGGATGCGAGTTTTTCATCAACAAAGGGATCTTGTTTTCCAGACTTCTTATCAAGTTGAGCTTGAGCATCCAGGAAAACTTGTTTGCCTTCGTCATATTTACCCAGGTCGTTCAAAATGATCGACAAACCCACGCTGGCATCCGTGTAAGTTGGATCAATTTCCAAAGCACGTTTGAAAGTTTTGATGGCTTTGCTGAATTGGCCTTTGTCGTAAGCGATTGTCGCAAGCATCTGATAAACCTCGGGATTACGAGTATTTTGCAGAAGCATTTGATTCAAAATCGGCTCGGCCATTTTGTAATTCCCGTTGATAAAGTATCCACGGGCTTCAGAGATCATGTCGTCTTGAAGAGAAGGGATCACTTCATCTCCTTTTGAGCCTGTTTCAACTCAGTGCTGCCGGGGAAATCGCTGGAAAGAATCGCCATGTATTTATTCGCCTTTGGATCATCACCGATTTTCTTTGCAGAAATCACGATGCGAGAAAGGGCACGGGCATCAAAACCCAAGTTTTTGTAGTTTGAGTAAAGACCTTCATAACGTTTCAAAGCACTGTCATAGATCTCGCGGATGAAATAGAAGTTACCGATGTAGTCTTCCTTTTCAGCCAGCATTTTGATCGTTGCTGAACGCTTTTCTTTGGCTTCAGTTACATACTCAGAGTTTGGATATTTCTTAATCAAATCGCTAAGATTGAGAATAGTATCATTCGCCAGAGTTAAATCGCGGTCGATCGAAGAAGGCAGCTGATTGTAGTAGCTCATCCCCAAGCGATATTGCACGTAAGCTGCTTGCGGAGCCGTCGGATGAAGCTCTTTAAACATCTGATACGCAACTTGTGCTTCTGCGTAAGATTCCTGTTTGTAGTAAACGTCGGCAATCGCAAGTTCTGCTTTTGTCGCGAAGTTACTGTAAGGGAATTTATTCTTAACCTCGGTATAACGACGGATCGCTTCCTCGTAACGTTCTCCTTTATCGAATTCCTCAGCAATAGCGAAGGCACCGTCTGGAGTGTCAGAGTTTCTTTCCATTGTGGAGCATGCAGAAATTAAAAATCCTGATGCGCAAATAAGTGTCATGACTCGGAGCGTTTTTAGCATGCCGTTATCATATTTTGGTCCAGAACCCACTGTCAATGAAGCGGCTTATGGCGCGCTGCTATCAGAGTCAATTGGTGCGAAGAACAGCAGATTTTTTCACCCAACCGGTGATGGAGCCAGGGTAAGTGACTTGAACCCAGTCATTGTTTTCATTTTGGACGATAACTTCCATGCCACCAAACAAATCCAAAAGGGCCACTTGGTTTTCCCCGGGTGCGGATTGCAAGGACACTTTGTCGTCAATAACCGTCGCGCGAACGATCGATTGATCATAAATTTTTAAGCCCAAAAGTGTGAAGGAAATTAAAAATCCCACAGCTAATAATGTTCCGATCATGGGGAAGCCTGGCAGAGCTTTTTCCTCTGCGATGGCACGGCGACGTTGCCCCATGAATCCGATCAAAATCCAGCCAGCAGCGAAAAGTAACAGGGCAGTCATGATTAAGTACGCAATAACTGAAACCGGTGCGAGGAGTTTTGCACGGACACTTTCATAGGTTTCAATCTGATGAGGGATCTCTTTGATTTCCATCTGTGTTAACGCAAACTTCAAACCGGCGCGGGCCGGTGTTAACTCGGGGTCACTATTTAACGCCTTTCGAAATAAACCGATCGCCAGGGGTTTTTTTCCCAGTTGAAACTGGGCTAAAGCCAAGTTTGTGAGTGTCGTTGCGTTATGAGGATCCTTCTCAAGGGCTTTGGCGAATGCGTCACGGGATTTGTCATATTCTTTCGCGGCATAATGCTGGGTTCCTTGCTTAAAGAGTGCAGCAAAATCGGCTTCTTCGGACCATCCTAAAGTGGGCAAAATCAGAGTAAAAAAGAACACAATGAATCGCGTTGTCATAGTCTCGAAGTTTAGCCGGGTGTCTTGTCTTAGTCCAGAGCGAAGAGTAAACTGGACGGGCATTTCAAATAACATGGAGATGAAGGATTTTATATCTCCGCGAAAGGTATTATGAGCTCTCTTGTAGGCCATCAAATTCAGCAATCCGATAAAGTAAATTCTTTGATCAAAGATCTAGTCGGTGAAGTTACAAAATTAAATTCTTCGCTTGAAGGCATTCGTGCGCCTCAAGATGCAAACAAAGAATCCGGAAAACAAAAAATTGATCAAACTGGATTGTTGCGCGGTCGTCCTTTGCATTACCAATACATGGGCACTGGGGCTGGACGTGGTCCTTATGTTGAGCTTGAAGACGGCAGCATCAAACTTGATTTGATCAACGGCATCGGAATTCATTTGATGGGTCATGCGAATCCTCGCGTGATGGCAGCAGCCGTTCGCGGATCTCTTGCCGACATTTTGAATCAAGGTAACCTGCAACCCAACAACGAATACCGCTTGTTCACTGAAAAAATGGTGCAAATTGCTTCTAAAAATTCACGCATGAAATATGCGTGGATCGCAACGTGCGGGACAATGGCCAATGAAAATGCTTTGAAACTTTCCCGCCAAAAAAATTCTCCAGCGCGTTTCGTAATGTCTTTCAAAGATGCATTTGCTGGTCGTTCAACAATGATGGCAGAGGTGACTGATAACACTGCTTACAAACAGGGTTTGCCGGAATACCACGAAGTTTTGCGCGTTCCATTCTATGACAAGCGCGATCCAAAATCTGGAGAAAAAGCATTGGCCGCGATGAAAGAACACGTGGCGAAACACGAAGGCAATATTTCTGTTTTCGGTTTTGAGCCGATGTTGGGCGAGGGTGGTTATCAAGCAGCACCTCGTGAATTCTTTGTTCCTCTTTTGGATTTCTGTAAATCTAAAAACATCGCAGTGTGGGCGGATGAAGTTCAAACTTTCACTCGCACGGGTGAATACTTTGCCTATGAAACGTTGGGCTTGGGCCAGTACATCGATATTTGCACGATCGCTAAGACAGCGCAAATTGGTGCGACTCTTTACACTGAAGAATACAACCCGAAACCAGGTTTGATCGCGGGAACTTTCTCGGGATCTTCTCCGTGCCTGGCTGCGGGTGTTGAGATGTTGAACATGCTTTCTGAAGGCTTCTTGGGTCCTCAAGGTCGTATTCAACAAATTCACAAACGCTTTATTGATGGCATCAACAAAATGAACGATACGACTTGCAAAGGCATTGCGACTGATGCTGGTGGTATGGGCTTGATGGTGGCATTCACTCCGCATGACGGAAAAAAAGACAGCGTGAATGCTTTCTTGAATAAACTATTCGCAAACGGCGTGATCGCGTTCCCTTGTGGTAAAGATCCGGTTCGTGCGCGCTTCTTGATTCCTGCAATCATTCAAGATGCTGATATCGACATCGCTTTGAAGGTGATTGAAAAAACACTTCTTGAAGGGGTGTAATTGGATTTCATCGAGTCTTGCCGCCAGTTGATCGCAATCGATAGCACGCCCGCTCATGGTAATAAAGAGTTGGCGCGTTGGGCGGCTGCGTTTTGTCGTCAACGTGGATTGGTCGTCGAAGAGCAAATCGAAGTTGTCGGGGATTTGGAGCAGATTAATATCATTGCTCGCCCGGCTTCTTTGACAGAGCGCCCAGGTGCAGAGTTCCTATTGCAAACGCATTTGGATACTGCGGACCCAGGGCCGTTTGCATTGTGGACAGAAACGGGGAGTAATCCCTACGATGCTCACATCATTGATGGCAAGATTTATGGTTTAGGTGCGGCCGACGTTAAACTTGATTTTTTGTGCAAACTTGAAGCCATGGCCTCTTTTACGGGATCTCGCAACTGGCGGTTGCCGCCAGTTTTGGTTGGAACCTTTGGTGAAGAGACCGGGATGCAAGGGGCATTGAAATTGATTCGTAAAAACAAAGTCGCTGCAAAGATGGCTTTGATTGGCGAGCCCAGTGATCTGCAACTGGTAAACGCCGCCAAAGGTTTTGCGACTGTGGAAATCAGAATTCCTTTCTCTGAAGAGGAAATTCGCTATCGCGATGAACACAATCTTCGCGAAAGTACTTCGACGCAGTCGAAGCTTTTCAGAGGTAAGGCCGCACACTCTTCCATGCCTCATTTGGGGGAAAGTGCGATCACGAAAATGCTGGAGTATTTAACGATGCTTCCGGATACCGTGAACATCATGGAAGTAGATGGCGGAATTAACTTCAATACCGTTCCAAGTAATGCGTTTTTAGAGATCGATATGATCTCGACAGTGAAAACTCCGATTGCCACCAAGCTTGCGAATATCTATCGCGGTTTAAAAGAGTTGGAAAAAGAGTTTTTGAAATACGAAGACAAGGAATTCTTCCCAAGTACACCGACTTTGAACATCGGATTGATTCGCACCAACGAAAATGACGTGCAGATCTCGGGAAGCTGCAGGCTGCCGCCAATTATTACTCATGAGATTTATGAGAAATGGATGGAGCAACTGCGCGGTCTTTGTGAACAAAACGGCGGCGTCTTTAGTGTGAATGATTATAAAAAGCCATTCCGCACAGAGGTGAATTCAATTCTGGTTAAAGGTTGCCTGGATGAATTGCGCGCGCTGGGTTTGAAGTCGGAACCAACCACACAGCCTTCAACGAATGAAGCGAGTATTTTTTCGCGCATCGGTGTGGAGTGTGCTTGTTTTGGTCCCGGTAAACGAGAAGGTAATGTACATACGCCTCAAGAGCACGTGGCCATTGAGGATTTGCATAAGGCCACTGAATTTTACAAGAAAGTCATCGAAAGGTTTTGCTTATGAGTTTTCTGATAAGACCTGTTCGGCACGACGATTTGAACCAGTTGGTGGATTTGGCAAAGCAATTTAATTTGCTGAATCTTCCCGGAGATAAAAAAGTTTTAAGTGAAAAGATTGATCGCAGTGAGCAATCTTTCGCAGACAAACTGGTTAAAACCAAAGCCGAATATCTATTTGTAGTTGAAGATATTGAAGAGAAACAAATTGTGGGCAGTTCTTTGATCCTTGCTAAACACGGCAACGATGAAGTTCCACACAGTTACTTCAAAATTATTAAACGCGATCATTTTTCCCAGGATTTGGGAATCGGATTCATCCATCAAGTATTGCGCTTCCAGCTGGATTTTGACGGTCCAACTGAAATCGGAGGACTTCTTGTCGACAGATCCTATCGCCGTCGTCCGGAAAAATTGGGTAAGCAGATCAGTCTTTCCCGTTTCTTGTACATGGCGATTCATCCTGACAAGTTCGAAGAGCGCGTGCTGTGTGAGCTGACGCCGCCGCTGACAGATGAAGGTCGCAGTGAGTTTTGGGAGGCCTTGGGCCGTCGATTCACAGGTCTGCCATATCAAGAGGCGGATGCTTTAAGTCAGTCGCACAAAGAGTTTATTGAAAGTCTTTTTCCGCAAGATGACATCTATATGGCGTTGTTGGATTCCAAGGCGCGTCTGGTGTTGGGTCGTGTGGGAGAGGCAACAAAACCTGCGCAACATCTTTTGGAAAGCATCGGCTTTAATTACCTGGATGAGGTGGATCCATTTGATGGCGGTCCTCACTATGGCGCACAGACCGCGGAAATTTTGCCAATTAAACTTGGCAAGCGTTTGATTGTTGCCAACGGTAAGGATTGTTCCTTTAAAGATCAGTATTTAGTTGCCACGACCGGTGAAGATTTCAGAGCCACTATGTGCTCGGTCGACATTCGGGATGGCGAAGTAAATCTTCCCGCGAAAGCACTACAAATTTTAGGTGTGGAAGTTGGCGAAGAAGTTTTTGCAGCTCCTTTTCACTACAACAGAGGAAGTTAACAGATGAGCACCACTATTTTTCCTATCAGCTATAAAGGTGATTTTATCAACGGTCGTTTTGTGCCAGTTACTAAAGGTGACGGCGAAGTTAAAAATTTGAGCCCGGCCGATCTGAATGACCTGATTATGACCGTGCCATTTAAACACGATCACATGGATGAAGCTTGTCTGGCTGCTAAAAAAGCTTATCCAAAATGGGCGACTCTTTCTATGGATGAAAGAAGATCGTATTTGCTGCGCCTAAAAGAAATGTTTGATACTCACGCCGAGCAGTTCGCGCAGATTATTTCGCGTGATACTGGAAAACCGGCTTGGGAAGCGATGACCGAGGCAAAGGCTTTGGGTGCCAAGATCGACATCACTTTGAATCAATCAATCAAGTTGGTTTCTGACGAAAGAATTCCCAACGCGCTTCCGCAAGTGGAAGGCGTGATTCGTCATCGTTCGCGTGGCGTGATGGCGGTCGTGGGTCCGTTTAATTTCCCGGCGCATTTGCCGAATGGTCATATCATTCCAGCATTGATCGTCGGTAACACAGTTGTTTTCAAACCGTCAGAGCAAACTCCAGCGGTCGGTCAGTTCATGGCCGAGATGTTTGAAAAAGCTCAGTTTCCTGAAGGCGTATTCAATATGGTTCAGGGGGATGGTGCAGGCGGTGGTCGTCTGGTCGCTAATGAACATGTGGATGGCGTGTTGTTCACGGGTTCTTACGAAGTTGGTTTGAAAATCAAGCAAGAGACTTTGAATCACTATTGGAAAATTTTGGCCCTTGAAATGGGCGGTAAAAATGCCACTGTGGTTTGGGAAGACGCTGATATGGACAAGGCGGTTTATGAATCCCTTGTTGGAGCGTATATGACTGCGGGTCAACGCTGCTCTTGCACCAGTCGCATTATCGTTCATCCAAAAATCGCTGATGAATTTACAGAGAGATTCTATCAAGCAGCCAAAAAACTTTCGATTGGTCACTGGACGGAAAACACGTTCATGGGACCGTTGATCACCGCAGCTTCTGTGGAAAAATACATCCGCTTCCAGGAAATCGCGAATCGCGAAAACTGTGAAAGCTTGATGCGCGGTAAATCTTTGGATCTGAAAAACAAAGGTTACTATGTGACTCCGTCGATTCACTTGGTGAAAAAATTTGATCCAAATTCGGTTTACCAAAAATCCGAAATCTTTGGACCAAATGTGGCGATCTATACGACGGGTGACTGGAATCACGCGATGGAAATCGTTAATTCGACGGGTTACGGTCTGGTGATGGCGCTGTTCTCTAAAAACAAAGAGCTTTACGAAGATGCTTTATTTAAAGCGCGCGTGGGCTTGTTGAATTGGAACCGTACGACGAATGGGGCAAGCTCTCGTTTGCCATTCGGTGGCATGGGTAAATCCGGTAATGACAGAGCTTCTGCTCACTATGCGATTCAGTATTGTACAGTGCCGGTGGCAAGTCTTGAGGACCCAACTCCGTTTGATCCAACTAAAATTCTTCCTGGTATGAATTTGGATATGAAGTAATGAAAAAGACAGTTGTTGTTCTTGTCAGTGCGATAGTGGCTTTGGTGGTTGCAGTTGGCGTTTGTGTGGGCTTTTTGGGCTACCAATATGCCAGCACCGCTCCCAGCAGTGTGGCCCAAGACGTGGTTTATGAAGTGGTGCCAGGAAAGGCATTTAACACTATCGCCAAGGATCTTGAAAACAAGGGCTTGGTTCGCAATGCTTTCTTCTTTTCCATGTACGCGCGTTTTAAGAATGAACGTTCCAAGGTTAAGGTGGGAGAGTATCTTTTAAGAACGAACATGACTCCGAACGAAGTTCTGGATGTGATCACGTCCGGAAAAAGTATCGCACGAGCTTTTACAGTCAGCGAAGGTTTAAGTATTTATGAAATCGCTGAGCTTTATGAAAAAGAAGGTTTCGGAGCAGCAACTGAATTTATGCGTCTGGTGCGCGATCCTGCGTTCATTCAATCAGTTCTAGGTGAAAAGCAGGAAAGTCTTGAAGGGTACTTGTTTCCTGAAACATACATGCTGACAAAATTCACCGACACCAAGGGTTTGCTGACGGCGATGGTGAAAAGATTTTTGTATGTTTATAACGAGATTCAACCGCAGTCTCACTTAAAAGGCTGGAGCCGCCATCAGATCGTCACCTTGGCAAGTATCGTTGAAAAAGAAACGGGAGCTCCTGAAGAGCGTCCTAAAATTTCCTCTGTTTTCCATAATCGCCTTCAAAAAGGCATGAAGTTGCAAACAGATCCGACGATTATTTACGGTAAGGCAGAAACCCTGGGTAAAATCGTCATCAATATCACGCGTGCAGATCTTTCCACACCGACTCGCTATAACACTTATGTTATTTCAGGTCTGCCACCGGGACCGATTGCAAATCCAGGTCGCGATGCTTTGTTAGCAGCGATGAGCCCGGCAACAACGGATTATTTGTTCTTTGTCAGTCAGAATGATGGAACCCACGTATTTTCAGAAAACTATCAAGCTCACGAAGCTGCGGTGAAGCGTTTTCAGCTCAATGCGAAAGCCCGCGAAGGGAAATCATGGAGAGATTTGAAGGCAAAACCGGCAGGGCAAAAAGAAACAGGTGCTGGTACCGGTGCTAAAAAGGCTACGAACTGATTACTTCGTGGCCCCGTCTTCTGGGGAGCTTAATTTATCAAAGCCATGCGTGGCTGAATTGTACTTAAAAATATTCAGCCTTGGCACCATCTGATCATCGAATGTAGGAGCCACGATCTCCTGCGATCCGTCTCCGTCAAAATCCGTCAAAGCTAAATTAGTGGAGTTTCCCTTTAAGGAAAAATATCCGTCGCGAGTTTCTGCCAGGGGAATTTTCGCCATCAGGGTCATGCCGTCTTTGGCATCCATGTTATAGACTTCAAGCTCTAGGAAGTTCTTGCTTTGAATTTTCAAAACCGTCACCGTGGGGCCTTCTGGAGTCAACGCTCCACTGACCTTGGCAATCACAACGCGACTTTCCGGAGAGAAAAAATCTTTCACCGAGGTACGAAGATTCGGAATCACCGCAACTGTGGTCACGATCATGGCAACGATGGCCAAACTGACCATTAGGATGATTTCTTTTTTGGTGAAGGTAGAATCTGTTTTTGAAGTCATAGAAAAAAGTTTGCCATAAAGTCATTGAAGTAAAAACAAGAAAAGACTTAAGATGCTTGAGATTCTTGTGGAGGGTTGATGGCAAAGCTGATCGTTTCAAAATTCGGTGGGACCTCGATGGGAGATGCTGAGTGCATGCTTCGAAGCGCAGAAGTCGCTTTTCGTCAGAACTCCAGCATGGTCGTGGTGTCCGCGACCTCAGGAACAACCAATGATCTCATTGCGCTGGGAACCAAGGCAGAGAAAGGCAACTGGGCTGAGTGCGAGTCGCTTTTGACAAAAATGCAGGAACGCCACAGAAAAATCGCGGCGGACTTAAAATCCCAGGGTGATTCCGTAAAAAAATTGGAAGCTCTTTTTGAAGAGATGCAGTCTCTGGCTAAAGGCGTTCATCTGCTGCGCGATTGTTCAGTGAAAGCAATGGATGCGTTGATGAGTCTGGGGGAGCGCATGTCTTCAGTTCTTTTCACTGACGCCATGGCTGCAGTTTTAAGAACTCACAACTCGCCCAAAGCAGCTCAATTATTGGATGCCCGGGAGGTTTTGAAAACCGATGATTCTTTCGGTAAGGCGAAGCCACTCACAACCTTGGTGGCAAGTCATTGTCAGCGTCATCTGCCCAAGATCCGCGAAATGAAAACGGTCGTGGTCACTCAAGGATATATTGGCAGTACAGAAGAAGGCATGACCACAACCTTAGGTCGTGGTGGTAGTGACTATTCCGCGGCGATTTTGGCCGAGGGTATCGCTGCAGATATCTTGGAAATTTGGACCGATGTTGCAGGGATCGCCACTACGGATCCGCGCTTGTGTCCTAAGGCAAAACCTATTGCGGAAATTTCTTTTAAAGAAGCTTCTGAGCTGGCCACGTTCGGCGCAAAAGTTTTGCATCCAGCAACATTGCTGCCAGCAATTCGTAAAAATATTCCGGTCTTTGTGGGATCCAGCTTCGAGGCAGAAGCCAAGGGAACTTGGGTTCGAAAAGAAGTCGAGGATCACCCGTTGATTCGTGCGATGGCTCTTCGTAAAAAGCAAATTCTGGTGACACTTTCCACTCCCGAAATGCTTCATGCCCATGGTTTCTTGTTTCAGATTTTTAAGATTTTTAATGATCACCAAGTCAGTATCGATGCGATTACGACGTCAGAGATTTCGGTCAGTGTGACATTGGATGACTCGACATTATTAAATAAAAAATTAATCGCTGATCTTTCAGAGATCGCGGATGTGCAGGTCGAGGAAAACCTCAGCCTGGTGTCTTTGATTGGCAATAATATCAATCACACATCGGGGTTGGGCAAAGACATCTTTGATACCATTGCCGATATTAATGTGCGCATGATTTGCCTGGGCGCGAGCAAACATAATTTCTGCTTTTTAGTGAATGAAGACCAGGGGCCTGAAACTATTCAACGTCTGCATAAAAAGTTTGTGGAGCACGCATGAACAAAGAGGAGTTTTACCAGTTATTGGCCTCCAGAAAATCCATTCGTAAATTCAAGCCAGACATGGTTCCCAAAGAAGTGATGGAACGGATTCTGTCTGCGGCGATGGAAGCTCCATCAGGTAAGAACCGTCAGAACTGGCGCTTCTTTGTGGTCACGGGCAAAAAACGTGACGAGTATCTCCAGTACTCACAAAAATCGTGGTTGGGAATTAAAGATATTCTGCAACAGCGTTTGAAGCCCTCGCTGTATTCATTCACAGAACGATTTTTCTTCACGCTCGGTGATGCACCGGTTTTGGTATTCGCATATTCTCATAACGACAATGAAGAGCGCTATCATACCAGCATTGGTTCTGTGTACATGGCTGTGGAAAACATGAATCTGGCCTGCTTGGTGGAAGGACTTGGTTGCTGCACAATGGGTGCGCCACTAGAGATCAAAGAAGAAGTGGATAGGTTTTTGGGTGTGGATAAACTTCCGGAATACCAACGAGGCGAGCTGGAATTGCTTTGTGGAGTGGTCATTGGATACCCCGATCACAATCCCCCAAAGGCTCCGCGACAGCTTGAGGGCCGAGTGACTTGGATTAGCGAGTAAACAAAGGGATTGGCTGATTCAAGCTAAGTATATAATATTATGTAGTTTTACTGAAACTGCTTGGAATTTCATCGGCTCACATTTTGACATGTAAATTCCGTCTAAGGGGTTGTTTTCTGTACCTTTTCGGGTAGGACTTTGATATACCGCATCCCTTATGAATCCACTTCACGCCCTTAAGACGAATCCGTTTGTCCTTGCGCCTATGGCCGGGATCACAGATCACGCATTTCGTACATTCATGAAAAAGCTCGACGCCAGTGTGGTCGTGACTGAACTCGTGAGTGCGTCGGGTATTGAATATAAATCTGAAAAGACTTTGAAGCTGATGAGTTATGACGAAACTCAAAGACCCATTGGCGTGCAACTTTTTGGGGAAGATCCAGAAATTCTGGCGCGTGGAGCTGCGTTTGCTGAGGCCGATGGTTGTGATTTCATCGATTTGAATTTCGGTTGCCCTGTTCCCAAAGTCGTTAAAAAAGGCGCGGGTTCGGCAATGATGAAAGACCCCGTGCAAATGCAGAAGGTTTTGTCTGCTGTGAAAGCCGCAGTGAAAATCCCAGTGACGATTAAAATCCGTAC
Source organism: Bdellovibrio sp. (assembly GCA_039594295.1). Classification (GTDB taxonomy): domain Bacteria; phylum Bdellovibrionota; class Bdellovibrionia; order Bdellovibrionales; family Bdellovibrionaceae; genus Bdellovibrio. The sequence goes on along the minus strand of JBCNNR010000001.1, from coordinate 57,808 downwards.
GGGTTGGGATTCCACAACTCGCAATGCTTCTGAAATTTGCAATATCGCATATAACGAAGGCATGGAGTGGGTGGCTATTCACGGCCGCACTCGTAATCAAGGTTACTCTGGCTTTGCGGACTGGGACTTTATCGCGGAAGTAAAAGCCAATGCCAAACTGCCGATTCTTGGAAACGGAGACATCCTCACACCAAGACAGGCCGTTTTGAGACTGGAACAGTCGGGCTGTGACGGTGTCATGATTGGTCGTGGTTGCCTGAAAAATCCGTTTATCTTCATGGATGCCTTGTCCTTATGGCGGGGCGAGTCTGTAAAAGACGTTAAAAGAGACTACGTGGGCCTGTTCAACGGTCTGAAAAATGAGATTGTTGCGCATTGTGATGAACACATCACAGGTATTCAATTGAGAAAGTTTGCAGCTTGGTTCTCGACAGGGTATCCTGGGGCTGCACAATTCAGGAAGAATCTTTTCCAATCCAAATCCAATGAAGAGATTATGAATCTAGCCAACGAATTTTTCGCTGGCATCGGTAGTGTTGAGCAAGAAGATCAGTCGAAGGAAGACTTCCTGATGGGAGGACATGGTTAATACCTGTCCTTGTTGCTTCGGACAGTCCTCGCTCGTGATGAGTTAAGGTAGCTGTCGCAGATGTTTAGAGGCTCGCTGTGGAACTTGCACCAAGGACAGGTATTAACCATGTCCTCCCAACGAAGCTCTCGGATGGATTTTTACAACGTACCTACTGGCTTAAAATTCGTTAGCCAGTAGAGACTTTAACGAAATCCTGTAATGAGTTTTTAGATTTTTTGTTTTAGTTTACAAGTTTCAATTTAATGAAGGGTTAAATATGATTCAAGATCCGAAGAAGATTAGAAATATCGCGATCATCGCGCACGTCGACCACGGTAAAACAACTCTGGTAGACCACTTGATTAAACAAGCCGGTACATTCCGTGACAACGAGCACGTTGAAGAGCGCTTGATGGACTCCATGGATCTTGAAAGAGAACGTGGTATCACGATCGCGGCGAAAAATGCCTCTTTCGTTTACAAAGATATCAAAGTAAACATCGTCGATACACCGGGACATAGTGACTTCGGTGGTGAAGTTGAACGTATCTTGAACATGGTTGATGGTTGTATCCTTCTTTGCGACGCTTCTGAAGGTCCACTTCCGCAAACTCGTTTCGTATTGAAAAAAGCTCTTGAGCAAAATTTGAAAGTTATCGTTTGTATCAACAAGATCGACCGTTCCGACGCTCGTATCCAGGAAGTACACAACGAACTTTTCGATTTGTTCATCGACCTTGAAGCAACTGAAGAACAATGTGACTTCCACACTGTTTACGCGATCGCGCGTGAAGGTATGGCAACTTTGGATCCAGCGGTTAACACGGGTTCTTTAGAAGTTCTTTACGATGCTATCGTAAACCTGGTTCCTCCTCCAAAAATTGAAGAAAACGCTCCATTGCAAGTTATGGTTTCTAACATCTCTTACAATGATTACGTAGGTCGTTTGGCGATCGGTCGTATGCGTGCAGGTCAAATCAAAGTTGGTGACGAAGTTCTTTGCGTTCAAGCGAATGCTCAGAAAAAAGTTAAAGTCTCTGCTTTGTACCAATACAAAGTGAACTCGCAAGTTCCAGCTCAAGAAGTTGGTGCTGGTGACATCGTTGTTATCGCGGGTATGGAAGACTTCACGATCGGTGACACGATCACTTCTGCAACTGATCCTCGTCCATTGCCACGTATCCGTGTCGATGAACCGACAGTGGGAATGATCTTCTCGGTAAATAACGGTCCTTTCGCAGGTATGGAAGGTAAAAACGTTACTTCTCGTAAGATCCTTGAGCGTCTTGAAAGAGAATTGTTGTACAACGTTGCGATTCGCGTGGAAAAAACTGCGAACACTGACGCTTTCAAAGTTGTTGGTCGTGGTGAGTTGCAATTGGGTGTCTTGATCGAGCAAATGCGCCGTGAAAACTTCGAACTTCTGGTTTCTAAACCGACAGTTATCTTCAAAGAAGAAAACGGTCAAAGAATGGAACCAATGGAAATCGCAGTTATCGACATCGAAGACTCTTTCGTTGGTGCGGTTACTGAGAAACTTGGTAAACGTAAAGGTGTGATGCAGAACATGGTTCAAAAAGGTTCAGGCCGTACTCGTCTTGAATTCCGCATCCCTTCTCGTGGTTTGATCGGTTACCGTTCTGAATTCCTAACAGACACTCGAGGTACTGGTTTGCTAAATACGCAATTTGACGGTTGGGACCAATACAAAGGTGAAATCGAACACCGTATGAACGGTGCGATGATTTCAGATCGTAAAGGTCAAGCGACAGCATTTGCTATTTGGAATCTACAAGAACGCGGTATCATGTACGTAACTCATGGTCAGGACGTTTACGAAGGCATGATCGTTGGTGAGCATGCTAAGGATAATGATCTAGAAGTGAATATCTGCCGTGAGAAAAAATTGACGAACGTACGTGCTTCGGGTTCTGATGAAGCTATCCGTCTGGTTCCAGTGCGTCCAATGACGTTGGAAAAAGCGATGGAATGGATCAAAGACTCTGAATTGATCGAAGTGACACCGAAGAACATCCGTCTTCGTTGCCGCGAAACAGATCCAAACAAACGTGCAAGAGCAGCGAAGGAATAATGAACTCGAACGTCGCCATTGAAATCAAAGATTTAACCAAAAAGTACGACGACAAGGTCGCAGTTGATGGAATAGATCTGGAGATTTACAAAGGCGAGTGTTTCGGTCTCTTAGGTCCGAACGGGGCTGGCAAAACAACAGCAATGAAGATGATGTATTGCTCGGCCCTCGTCACAAGCGGGGAGCTCTATGTCCTAGGGCTCAACGTTAAAAAGAACTTCCGCGAAATTAAATCCAGAATCGGCGTCGTTCCTCAGGAAGACGGCCTGGATCCCGACTTTACAGTCCTTGAAAATCTCTTAGTCTACGCCAGCTATCACAATATCAACCCTGCTGAAGCCGATCTTCGTGCTCAGGCCTTGTTGCGTTTGATGAAGCTGGAAGAATACCAGGATCGCTCGGTGGAGACATTAAGCGGTGGTATGAAGCGCCGTTTGGCGATTGCGCGTGGCTTGATCAACTCTCCAGAGGTGATCTTTTTGGACGAGCCAACCACGGGTCTGGATCCGCAGGCGCGTATCTGGATTTGGGATTTCTTTAAGCATTTAAAATCTGAACAAAGCACGTTGGTTTTGACGACTCACTATATGGAAGAAGCCGAGCAAATGTGTGATCGCGTGGCGATTATTGATGGCGGTAAAATCCTGACGATCGGAAAGCCTAAGGATTTGATCCGTGATCTGATCGGTAAAGAAGTGGTCGAGTTCGACACCAATCCTGTAGATTTGAATTACTATCTGGGGCGTTTACGCGCCGAAGGTTTCGCTTACCAAGTTATTAAAGACACCGTGTCTGTTCTGGTTAAAGAAAATCAGGAAGGTCGTCGTGTTGTCGATCTGATTGCTTCCGATAAAATCTTTATCCGTAAGCCCACACTGAATGACGTGTTTTTAAAACTCGCGGGCCATCAATTGAGGGACGAATAATGAAGTTAAAGCAGCTTCTTTCTGTTCCGAAATTCAATGACGGTGCCTTAAAGGTTTGGCAGCGTAATTTCCTTTATTTCAAAAAAACGATGCTGGTTTCTTTATTTTGGATTGTGCTTGAGCCAGTTATTTATCTGGGAGCTATCGGTTTTGGACTGGGCTCATTCGTAAATAACATGGGCGGCATGTCTTATATTGAATTCTTTTTTCCAGCACTTCTTTGTACAACAGCGATGCTGGTTTCTTTCTTTGAAGGAACATACGGAAACTATACTAAGCTAACTCATCAAAAAACCTATGCAACGATCATGTTAACCCGCGTGGGACCTGAAGAAATCGTCGCGGGTGAGTTGATGTGGGCAGCCACCAAAGGATTCTTTGGTGTGATCGGCGTGACGATTGTGGCTGTGTTCTTTGGTTTGATTGATTCGTATAAAATCTTACTAACATTGCCGGTCTTATTTTTGTTGGCGGCCTTGTTTTCTTGTATCGGCATGATCTTTACTTCGATCGCCCGTAACTATGATTCTTTTATTTATTCGACGTCAGGTCTGATTGTGCCAATGAGTTTGCTCAGTGGAACTTATTTTCCTCTGGAGCAATTGCCATCGGGAATGCGCTATTTGGCTTATTTATTCCCGCTGACTCACGGAGTGGCAGCGGTGCGCGGGATTTTACATGACGGCAACTGGATTAAAATTGCCGTGCATATCTTAATCTTGTTGGTGCTGACGTGGATTTTTATGAACATTTCATTCCACCGCATTCGTAACAAACTTCTGAAATAATCTAATTATCCAGGTTTTGCTCGGGCTTGATTTCAAGCTCAGATGAATCAATGTCTCCGGATTCATCGCGGATCTCTTGTTCCAAGCGATCTATTTCATCGTTACTTAACGAATTCACCTGCTCTGCTGACATACCCTTTAAGGCTGGAATGTCATCCATAGGTGGGGGAGCGGGGCTTAGGAAAGACTGAATTCTTTCCATCGCGACTTCGTATTCGCTTTGGTCGATGCTGTGGAATTGATAAAGGTTCTGGACAATTTGGCTCATGCGCTTGCGGGCAAAACCTGTCAGTTCCTTTTTATAATAGGACTGTGAATACTTAATCGGACTTGGCAGAACCATCGCCATGAAGGCACTTTCAACCACATCAAGATCTGCCGGAGATTTCTTAAAATAAAACTGGGCCGCTTGTTTGATTCCATAAATGTTTTTACCGAACTCAACCACGTTCAGATATTTTTCCAGGATTTCTTTTTTAGTCAGTGTCTTTTCGATGCGATCGGTGATGATGGCTTCCAAAGCTTTTCTAAAGAAAGTTCTGTCAGCATTTAAGAACATGTTTTTCGCTAATTGCTGAGTGATCGTCGAACCACCACGTTTGTAAACTCCGGTTTCCCAGCCTTGACGGAAGTTTTTTTCGATCGTACCCCATTCAAAACCGTGATGTTTATAAAAGTTCCCATCTTCCGTCATGATGATGGTTCTTTGTAAGTAAGAGGAAATTTGTTTCAGCGGAACATAGTTTTTGGAAGTCGGGCACAAATCCACTTTGTACATGGTCGTGATGATGCAGCCCTTGATTTCCTTTTCATTGGGAAGTGTCGACCAGATATAGGCGGCAGCGGAAACCATGATCGCAACTATGATGGTAAAAAATAATCCAGCGGCCTTCATTTACTTCAACATCCCTTGATCTTTAATCCACTGGATACTGTTATGAATCGCCTGGCGAGCGGGCCGCGGCCTGAAATCCAACTCACGCTGAGCTTTGGATGAATCAAACCAATGGTACATCGTTGCGGTGTAGGCATTTTCCTTGCTGAGGGGACCTTTCAGTCCCATTTTTTCCATAAAGTCGCCAATGGTGCCGACAATGTGTAGAACTTGATCTGGCATTTGCTTATTCGGAGCAGAAACTCCCGCTTCTTCAGCGATCATGCGGAAAAGATCTTTAATCAGAATATTTTCGCCAGCCAGGATATAGCGTTCACCGGTTTTACCGATTTTCCAGGCGCTTAGAATGCCTTGGATAACGTCTTCAACAGCAACGACGTTAACGCCTCCCGAAGTATAGAATTTCAACTTCCCTTGCGCCACTTTCAGCATCATCTTGCGACTGCCTTTTTTGGCATCGCCGAATCCATAGATAGTGGCGGGATTCAAAATGACAGCGTCCACTTCACCTTTATCGCAAGCTTGTTTCACCAGGACTTCGGCGTCATGTTTCGTTTCAAAATATCCCAAATTTAAGTCATGAATATTGAAGGCAGAGTTTTCGTTTAAAACTTCCTGGGGATTGTGACCGGCGCCCACGGCAACAACGGAAGACAGGTGAACCAGACGACGGACTTTGCGCTCTTTGCAGACTTCAAGAACATTGGCTGTTCCTTGAACATTTACTTTTTCCATCAAAGGACGATCTGCCGCTTTATATGCGACAACACCTGCTAAGTGGAAAACGGTGTCGATATCGACAAAGGCTTCCAATAAGGAAACAACATCAGTGACGTCACCATAACGGTACTGGCAGTTTACACCTTTGAGTTCTGACAAATCGCTGTTCTTACGAACAAGTGCATAGGTTTCATGTCCTTGTTCAACAAGGGCGCGAGTCAGCCAGCTTCCTAAAAATCCATTTGCTCCAGTGACCAGTACTTTCATGTCGCTTCTGCCTCGTTGTCTGTTTCGTCAAAACGTTCCATTACTTTTAAGCACAATCGGGCCATTAAAATTCCCAGAATCATTCCTAAAGCAGCACCTGCTAAAACATCCGTGGGAAAATGCACACCATTATAAACACGGCTGTATCCAACCAACACGGCCAATGCAAACATCGGTGCTGCCATTACCGGAAAAATAACTGAGGTGAAGGTTGCAAAGTTAAACATATTTGTCGCGTGATTAGAAACAAAACTATAGCCACCGAATGGTGCGCGGACCGTTACTTGTAAACCTTGGGTTTCAGCGGGCCGGGGACGCTGGACCGTTTTCTTAAAAGCCCAGTTGCCGACGGCATCAGAAAGCGAAACGCTAAGTACGGCCATGATGAAAATCGTGCAGCCTTTTTTCCAACCACGGCGCCAGATAAAAAGTCCGATAATCAAAGGAATCATGATCAGTTTCACCGGATTTTTTTTATGAAGATCGGTGATGAACGGAAAAAACACGTCTGCCCAAGGAGCAGTCCAATCTGAATTGATCAGAAGAAAAAGACGTTTATCGAGGTTCAAAATAAAATCGAGCATGATAGGGATCTTAACTTAGTTTTTTGCCCGCAGAAAGTCTAGGTCTTCCAAGGGCCGGAGTGCCTCCTCCAACTCACTATGGCATTATTGTGTTTATGGACATTGCGACATTATTAGGCCTTCTTATCGGCTTTGGTGGGATCATTTTTGGAAACCTGATTGAAGGTGGCCATATGAGCTCGCTGATGCAACTGACAGCATTCATCATCGTGTTCACCGGCACCGCTGGAGCAGTGATGGTTTCCAGTTCTGAACATGCATTAAAGATGGGCTTAAGCCTCGCGCGCAAAGCATTTAAGCGCGAGGAAAGTGAAGCTCATTCCAAGCTTGAAGATATTGTTGAATATGCGCGATTGGCTAAGAAAGAATCGATCTTGTCCCTGGAGCCAAGAATAAACAAAATCGGTGATCCCTTGATGCAAAATGTTTTGCGCAATGTGGTCGATGGCGTCGATGAATCGGTGATTCGCGATATTTTTGAAACGCAGATTTACACCGAGGAAGATGAACTCTTATCCGGCGCAAAAATTTGGGCTGATGCCGGTGGCTTTGCTCCGACGATTGGAATTATCGGTGCGGTCCTGGGATTGATCCATGTCATGGGTAACTTAACTGACACGAGCAAATTGGGTGCAGGTATTGCGGTTGCCTTTGTTGCCACGGTTTATGGTGTTGCCTCTGCGAATCTTTTGTTCTTACCAATGGGGAACAAAATCAAGAAGCGTGTAGAAGATATAACTCGTGAAAAGATGATGGTGCTTGAAGGTGGTTTGATGATCGCTAAAGGCGCAAACCATATGGTGATCGAACAAAAATTAAGGTCGTATCTGCCTCATGCAAGCAAAGCGTAGACACCGAAGACACACAGAACATGAGAATCATGAAAGATGGTTGGTCTCTTACGCAGACTTTATCACTCTTTTGTTTGCGTTCTTTGTGGTGATGTACGCAACCTCCACGGCCAATGAATCAAAACAAAAAGATTTCGAACAATCGATTAAGTTGAATTTCCACTTGGTCGGCAAAGGTGGCTCGGATCAAAATGCCGATACCATCGATTCTGCCATTGCTGAATTGGATATCCCGGTCGGGAACTTTCCTAAAAAAGGTGGACCCGCAGAAGCGGCCGACTATGTCGAGCGTGCTTTGGGTAAAGCGATGAGCAAAGACGACAAAAAGAAAGACATTCAAGATGTTTATCATGATGCCGTCGGTGTTCGTGTCTCGTTAACGGCTTCAAGCTTTTTCACACCCGGATCTGCCAAGCTTCGTCTGTCCTCGCTTCCAGCCTTGGACAAAGTGGCAGAGATTCTTTCGGCGAATGACAAGCGCATCATCGTGGAAGGTCACACGGATGATACTCCGATTGATGATCCACAATATCCAAGTAACTGGGAGTTGGCAGGAGATCGTTCCTCGGCAGTGGTTCGCTATTTCGTGAAGTATCACAAATTGAATCCGAAGCGCTTTGTTTCAATTTCGTATGGGGATCAAAAACCCATTGTTCCGAATGATACAGATGAGCATAAGGCTATGAATCGTCGTATCGAAATCCTGATTGTCACAGATAACAACAAAGTTGGAATCTAATTCTGAAAATAAAAAAGCCAAGGTTTTGAGGCCTTGGCTTTTGGTGTTTTTCGAGGAGTGGTTGCGGTCTATACGCAATCTTTAAGTTTCTTCAAGATCTCAAGCGCTTTTTCTTTAGAAATTGGGGCGCCACCTTTACCTTGGGCGATACGTACTGCCTCCACTAGATTTTCGGAAGGAAGTTTACCGTTGCCAGCAAGTTCTTTAAAGGAAGCTAGTACACGAGCGTAAGATGCACGATCTGCTCCTTGGAATTTCGTCAAAATATCCGTACCCAATTTGATGGATTTTTCGAAAGCAGCTGTAGCGATCGCTGATTCTTCTTTCGAAAGCTCACGAGATTCAGCCTTTTTTGAAAGGTGCATTTCACCGATCATGCTTGTGATGCCTTCGGCGGCATCTTGAATTTGTTTTGCTTCAGCGCGGTCTTCCATTTTTTCAGAAGCTTTCTTAGCAGCAGATGCGGAAACCAAGTTTTTCAAAACTTCTTTATCGCTCATTGCATTTTCAACAATTTTTGCCTCTTTACCTGGAGCGATATCACGAACTGCTTGTTCTAGATATTTTCTCTCTGCATTTTTACCTGTTGCATTTTTAAGATTGCCATTTGCATCCAAGAAGTATTCTTGGCTTGATTTATCAAATTTTGCCAATCTTTCAGTTGTTGTCATTTTCCCTGGGGCAGCGAAAGCAGATACAGAGAACGCTAGTGTCATACCGATAATAAATGTCTTTTTCATGTGAAATCTCCTCTTCTTAAAAGTTCGTTTCTTATATTTGTTAATTAAGCAAATCCGTTACCAACCTAAAAACTCGTATATTCCTTTTGGCCCCTTTTCAGTGTTTAACCACTGAAATCAGTGACCTTTTCCGCGTCCCTCGTTATCCTATCGATGACTTCGTCTCATATTGAGACGGCTTAGTGCCCTTGGTTTGCAGCTGAGATTGCGGCCTCTTCTCTGTTAACCGCATCATCGAATTTGTGCTGATCCCTGTTCATCTTTTCAAGATTCTGGATCTTTTCCCAGCTCACCGCATTTGCGATTTGCCCATAGGACTTCATTTCAACTGCGATACTTTGAAGTGCCTCAAGAACACCCACCACCAAGTTAATTTGGGCTTTAGTCAGAGTGAACTTCTGAGCTGCCTTAGCTGGTTGAGCAGGTTTTGCATCATCATCTAAGCCTGCAAATGGATCAACCGGAGCAGGCTTCGAAGAATTTGGAACTGCCACACCCAATGTTTCCGCAACTTTCGTTAGCATCGCATTGATCTTCTCGCCTTGCGCCTCAAGTTGAGCATTGGTCAAACTTGATGAAATACGCTCGCGACCATCGACCGTCACAATTTGCAAACCTTTAATAAGGCGGTTCATCTTTAAGAACTCTTCTTCAACCTGCTTCATCAACGGATCTGTTGGGGCTTTTGTCATGATGTTTTCGAAATCCATAGTGTAAGCCTCAAATGGCTTCTTAGGATCACGTGGTTTCATGATGTCGTTTAGGATCGAAAGGTAAACTCTTTCCTCTTGGAAAAGAGCATTCATAGGACCATTAAATGCGGGACCATTGTTGATCACGATTTTACCTGGCTTGTAAAGACCACGGATCATCTTAACGACGATCTTGTCGTACTCTAGAGTGTATGTATCGAATGCAGCTTTCATTTGTGCATACGTATTGGTTTTCCACCAAGTATTGAAGACATTTTTCTGTTCTTTGCTGCCAATGACTGAAGAGCGTGACTCTGCCAAAAGATACTCAACCCATCCGTTATAGGTAACGGCCTTGCCTTGAGAGTTGATTTTCACGGGCCATGCATATGGCAATGGAGCCAAAGTTTTGAATCTGTCCAAGTTATAGTTGCTGCACTCATCGAATTTCATTCCTGGAATGCCGATGCTTGGAGCCAAGAAGACAGAAGGGAATCCAGTCGAGTTACGAATTGCTTGTTCACCCTTTTCAATGTCAGGTCCGCAAGCCATTTGCATAATCAAATTGTCAGAAATTTGTGGAGTCGAGAAGATACCTACTCTGCGATAGAAGTTTGTATCTTTCACTTTGTCATATGTGGATTGGCTTGAAACGTAAGTCAAAGCCCACGCGGCACCCGTGTTCATTTGTGGGTTTGGATTTCCCAGCATCGAGCGCACTTGGCTTAGAAGGTTTTGGTATACATTGACCGTGTAAGCAGAAACGCGAAGTTCATAGTTCAGCATATTTAGAGTCTGAGCAACTTTGTTCAAATCTTTTTCGCCCAGGCCATTCACGATTGTCGTGAACTTTTTCTGTTGGTCTGCCGTCAATTGTTTGAATTGTGGCGAAGACAGGAGCATGGAAGCCGCTGCTGCCGCATCACCCATTGCGTATGCTTGTTGATTTTGTACGAATAGGGGATCTGTGTGATAAGTATCATCGTTAGCTTTCATGTCGCCCGCACGCACTCCAAATAAAGGAGCTTTGTAAGTGATATCCGCTGGTTTATCACCATAGCGATGTTCACGAACTTGGGAGACGAAATCTCCATAGAAATTTTCTGCCGAATCATATCCTTGAGTTAGCTGATATAAAGCGCTTTGCCAGTTATGGTGCGCCTCCTGGACGTCCGCCATATTTGCGGCTCTCCACGCGGCCATCTTTTCTTTGAATGTTTTCAGTTTTGTTTGCAGTGGAACTTCATAAGTTCCTTGCCATGCGGTTTTCTTCATCTCATTGATTTCGTGCTCAAACTCTTCGGTCACTGAATACAGTTCATGAGCATCGAAGATATTCTTCCATGCGAAAGTGACTGAACGCATGAACAGTTGGTCCAGTGCCACGAAAGCAGCCAGTTTCAAACCTTTTGTCAGGAAGAATCGAATACCTTTTACTTGCATGCTGCCTGGGATCAGCCAAGTTACGATGTCGACGCCAGTCCAACGGAACAAAGCTCCTGCAACTGCTTTATTAGTGAGAAGAGCCACGCCGCCTTTTTCAAGGCCGGCTGCAACCGCAGATGAAATCAACATGGAAGTGATACCAGGAGCCATTTCCCAAAGTTTTCTGTGGATAACCAAATATTCATAAGCTTTAGAGCAAGGATCTTTGTCTATGCCTTTATCTAGATCTTGCTGAGTGACCTTTTTGCCCATCCACGTTTTGATACACATTTTAACGTTTGGATCTTCGGCGATTTGTGAAGCCAAACCTTGAACTGTCGCACCCACAACCATTCCCAAGTAAGGAATCATTACGTGATAGCGCGGATTTTTCATATACATCGCCATGACGTTAGAAGCAGCACCTTGTGAGTACATGAACAATTGGAAGCCGATAACACCCATTGGAGAAAATGAGTGAGTGATATGTTGATCCAAAGCGATCGGATTTTGGGAGTAGTTCAAAATCAACTCACCCGCCATAACCGCGCCCATAGCGGTAAAGAACATAACGGATTCAGGTGCTAAATTTTGAAGGGAGTGAGAGAACGCTGCTTTATTTGCATTCCAAACGCCACCCATTTCATTCAAAAGACGGCGCTCCAAGTTTTTTGGATCGTATTGGCGAAGTGCTTTTTCGTCAGCAAAAGGAATTTCCATCACCGCGATGTTTGATTTCTTATCAAAAACGCGTGTGATCTTATTATCATAGTCGACTTTAACGTTGTAGCCCGCGGCCTCTAGCATGGCTTTATCTTGAGTTGCGCGTTTTTCTTCGGATTTTGTGATCGTTGCGGCGATCGCAGGAGATAATGAAGAGAAGCCCACCACCAAAGCGGTTAAAAAGCTGATCGTTCTTTTATATGTTAAAGACGCCTTAAACATAGGATCTCCTCAAAAGGCAATTTGCCTTACTCAAGAGATAAGCAAGCTTTGGACCTATTAAATCAAAACTGGGAGAGTTTGATTGTATCAAAATGAGAAACGTGCTGCTTCTGGGCACCGATGTGTAAAACCTTTTTACAAATCTGATTTGATCTTGAAGACATCCGGACTTAGGGGATAAGAGTGCATTGCTTTATAGATTTCTCTTTGAAGAAAATTTGATCTATCCAGTGTTCCGTTCTGTTCGCAGAAATCGTATAGTCTAAATGACCCAGCATAGTCAAATTTGGATCCACCGATCGACCATTGGATTGCTCCCTCCTCAGTATAAATTTGTAACTCAAAAGCCTCTACATTTTTGAATCCGAGTTCATCTAGGAATTCTCTAAGAGGACCGATTTCCATTTTATTAGGATCTTTCAACGGCGGAGGGTTATCTTTCATGAATATTTCAAAGCGATCAGAGTAAGTATCTGTTACGTGTTCACGACTTTCCGTGTGCTGCTGATTTTCGCTTTCCAGACACACTATATCAGAATGTGTCTTATCCATCGGATTCTTGAATTGGCATATCTTAGAAATTGCATATAAAGCTCGGAGGCTTGCTAATATGCGTTTGTTGCCGACAGGAATAAGATAAGTCATGGCCCTTTTTTTCGAAGACAATAGCTCGAGTAGGGCAGGACTATTAAATTCTAGTTTAAACTGCTTCTGGATTTCGATCAGCCAAATTCTGGTTGATCGCGCATATGATAGCATTTGCATGTCGCATAACTGAGATTGCCAAAATACCTTCAGTTTATCCAATGAAACACTGTGTTCGTTATCTGATTGGAACTGCAACAATAATGAATAAATTAGAGGCTCACATGAAATACCACTGGCCTTTGCAATAAAATTGGCTTTCGGAATGTCATTATTAACTAATGAGCTGTAAATTTCTCGAGAAAGAAGATTATGTTGATCGCGTAACGTTGCAAATACTTGCGTTTGAGTGATTGGTGCTTCCATTCGCTTGTATTCGACAGATGTTTCAGCCCCGTTCAGTGCTTCACTGGCATCTAGCTGGTCCTGAAATAAGAAGTCTTGATTCTCGATTGGCAAATATGGTGAAAGGCCTGCGTCCAAGAAGATTTTAAGACGCTCAGAACTTCCTAATCTTATAAGAAAAGATAAAAGATTTTCCTCATTTGACCATTTAGAATTTAGTTGAGAAATAGAGTAGCTCTTAACGGCAGTTTTGAATCGTTCTGCGTCTGGGGTCAGAGCAGTCCGGACTAATTGATCTTCGATGCTAATTGTTTGTTGATCCGACTTATCAGAAAGGGATGAATCCTTCACTTTGCTCTTAGAGAAAGAGCATGCTGCGATCGTTAAAGAAAAAATGAAAGAGAATATAAATCTCATAACGATGCTTCCCCAAATGGAGGCAGTGAAATGTCTTCCTCTTCTAGCAGGCAGTCCATCTCCAACGCGTCACAAGCACTTTCTAAGATGCTCGATGAGACGCAATAGCCATTAATTGTTCTTCTTTTATTCCTGCAAACATTGGGGTCCTTTGTAATGTCGTGATTATATATTTGTGAGTTCGATAAGAGATGAGGAGTTATTATTTTCCATAGGTTCTCAGTGTTATTGTCCCACTCAGTTTGGCTAATTTTAGCTCCAAAGAGTAAGACAGCTGGATTGATTTTACGCACGGATTTTGGAGACGATTCTAGCAGAACTACATTTTTAATGGGGGCCAGACTTTCGAGTATTGAGATGTAAGACGCAGAAGTGAAGGGCGTCGCGAAAACTGAATGTAGTTGAAACGCGTCTCCTGCGAAAAGCATTATTTCACGACTATACCAGTCTGCCACTTCTTCGCTGGAGAACGGCGGCATTTTTTCATTGCAAGTTTTAGATTTAAGAATTTGCTCCATTTTTTCGTATGGAATGCTATCAGAAGTTTCAGTCAGTCCGTACCTGGAGTTGAAGTACATTCTGATAAATCTTTGGCATGAAATGGTCGGCATATGGTAGTCATCAAAGTTCCCATATGCAGATAGGACTTTGTTATAAAGTTGTTTGGAAAATTTCATGTACGTTTGGCTAAGAAGCGCACTATTCTTTGCTAATTCAAAATTAGCGTCTGTGCAATTATCAGCGTTGAATCCACGTGAAAGTAAATAGGACATTAGGTTAAGTAGCGATCGTTCAATAGATATATCCAATAGACTTTTGCCATTTACGGAGTAAGTTTGTATCTCATTTATCTCCATTGACCGTAAATAACTAATTATTGCTGATTCATCACCGTTTAAAAAGAATGTTTCTCGATCTTTGGTTGATTTGTCGCTGATATAGTGGTCGATTAACTTTGTCTGAGGAGAATGTTGATCAGGATTTTGATCTGAGTTTTTTTTAAATGAGCAGGATGCTAGTGCTAAACATAGAAGTAACAATCCCATCTTCGACTGGAACCTGAATGATGCTGTTGCTTTTGTTTTAAACACTAGTTTTGCCACGGAAATTCCTCAAAAGGCAATTTGCCTTACTCAAGAGATAAGCAAGTCAGGGGCCCGTCATTAACAATACAAAGAAGCTGGCACGCCTTAAAATGAGACGAGGCCTTATCCGGTCACTGGGCTGTCAAAAATAATGACAGTGGGGTGTTTAAAAGGGTGCGGGCAGGATCAGGGATAGACCCCAGCGGTCAACACTGTTTTTACGTTCAGCTTCGGCGCGAAACTCTGTTTTTCCATAGGAGAATGAGGCCGCCGCATAGTGATTCCAGTGGAACTCACCCTGAGTGGTTGAATATAAATATTCTGACTGCAATAGCGTTCTAAAGGAATCCACCCATTTCATCATCAACATGGATTTTCCACCCAAATAAGGCTGAGCAATTTCTGTCAGATAAGAATTTTCACTCACGGCAAATAAAGACCAGCGAGTCGCTTTCAGAAGTGGCAAGTCGAAACTTGCGCCGATGCCGCCATCGAAATAGGGATTTAGTTTGGGCTCAGTTCCGACCTCAATAGACCATGACAGTGGCTTTTCCAATTGAGTCCAGGGTGAGGTGGAAAGAATGCTTAAGAAAACAAACTGATACAAATCCCAGTTTTGCCGAGTCGGTGTATAGCGCACGTCGAAAGTTAAGAAATTCATTTGAGAAAATAGCGCAAGTCCACTGTCATCAGAGAGCAAATCATGAAACCCGCGACGGAACTTGAATTGGTAATAATCCTGTTCATCGATTTTGCCATAACCCAGATAAAACGCCGCAGTCGAGGGACTTAGCAGCGGGGATTTGGGTGGAGTGATGGTGACCGGTTCAGTGATCGCTCCCAATTTTGCACGAGCCACGGAGAGTTTGTATTTCTCGTCGTTATATTCCTTCTGATCGCGGTACTCACGAATCGAAAGATAGCTGAGGGCCGCTTCCAAGGTTTCCGCTTTTTCTTTTTTGGAAAGGCCTAAGTAGTTTTTATTGCTGTCCTGTTCTTTTAGTAAAACAGCGCGAAGAGCCGGACGTTCGGAGAAATTGAGCTGAGCATAGCGAGCACGCCACTCGGTTTGCAACGACGTGCGCAGTTTTTCATCGGCAATAAGACCTGCGGCTGAGACGGCTTTTAGAGTATCCAGTGGAATGGCGAAATCATGAAACTGGGATGTTAGGTTGGCTTCAGGCAAAGCGACTTCAATCAGTTCCAACATTTGCGAGGAACAGTTTTCGTCAGCGAAATAGTACGGAGCAAAACTGCCTTCAAGTTCCAAGAGATGATCGATCATCAATTCGACCTGCTGAGGTGATAGATTCAATTTGTATTCCCAAAGATCGCGGCCCTCAAGATTGGAGTACTCTTGAATTTTTTGATGATAAGGAAGCATCGAATAGGCACCAGGGTAATATCCAAACAGACCTTTTAAGGCATACAGGGCGCCGCCATCACTCCCTGTGATTGCAGCATAATTAATTCCATAATCCAGTAAATCCAGTTGTCCTTTGTTTTTGGGATTGTGCAGGCGTAAAAAAGTATGACCAAAGCTTGAAGGCGCACTGGAAAGGTCCGAGGCTGCAAAAATTAAGTAGGCTTCGGTGGCTCCCAGTTGAGCTTTCCAGGCTTTTCTTTCTGGACACTCTTCGAGATCCTCAGAGCGAATGTCTAAGACGGTTTTAAGCCAAGAGGTGCGCGCCAGGTAACGGCATTGAGATTTAGAAGTTGTTTGATTGAAAAGTAATTCTAACGTGGCCAGCAACTCAGTGCGGGGATCGATATTTCCCTCAGGAGTGATAAAATAGTTGCCGCGAATTGGAGAAAAATATTTTCCAGTGATTGTCTTGCGATAGTGGCCAAGCTTAAGCCAGGCAGGGGAGGAGTCCAGCTTTTTAGCCAGAGCCTGCTCTTTGTAGGCAGCGGTTTGCTGCGAAGAAAAGCCCCACGCAAAAAGTGGGGCTGTCATCAATAAAGCGGTAACTAGAAAATTAAGAACCATGGCAAAGGTTTTGTAGATCCTTTTGACCAGCAAGTTCAGAGTTCAAGTTAGAAACCATTTCCGCGGCAGAAGTGTTCGCTGCTGGAATGATGTTTGTGTAAGAACCTTGAGTGAAAGTACCGAACGCTGCTTGCGCTTCAGTGTTTTTGCAGCCTTTCATATCAGCCAAAGTCGCCAAAAGTTGACCGTGACCTTGTGCCATTTCACGAGAAAGTTCTTTTTGATTTACTTCAACGAAGTACTGAACTTCTTTATCGTTCATAACGATACCGCTCGCAGAGCAACCAGAAGTACCAGATGTGATACCAAAGAATTGCGACAAGAATGAACCGTTGGTAGTTAGAGCCAAAAGTTGCAAACCTTTGGAGTTTTTAGAAATGATCATTGAACCCAAGCCGCAACCAGCGTCACCGGCAAATGCATGAGCGGAAAACATAAATAGAACTGCAAAAAGAACCTTTTTCATCGAAGCCTCCTGTTGTGTACAAACATGCTGACTCACACATTGTTTTCCAGCAAACTTTAAATATGAAAGGCTAGGGTAAAATCATGTCGGTTATTGAAGTCACCAAGGATACATTTAAGCAAGTTGTTGAGGAAAACCAGATTGTTATCGTGGACTTCTGGGCTGTCTGGTGTGGTCCTTGTAAAAGATTTGCGCCGATTTTCGAGGCCGTGGCGGCGAAGCATCCGGGAGTTAAATTTATTAAGATCAACACGGATGAGGAGCCAGAGATCGCGGCAAGTTTCGAAGTGCGGTCAATTCCTACATTAGCTGTCATCAAAGAACAGTCGATTATCTTTGTCCAGCCTGGTGCCGTGAACGAAGACGTTCTTGAGCAAATCGTGCAAAGAGCGAAAGAGATCGATATGTCTCAGGTTGAAAAAGAATAAGTTCGCCGAACTAACTGACTCCATTTTTTGTCACGAATGGAGTCCTTAGACAAATTCGCGAAATTGCACAGTCTTTCCACAATCAAAATTAAGATAGCGAGCTCGCACGATTAGCATCTGCGAGCTTTTTTTGGCTTGTACGTTGCTCTTCTAGTTTTCTGAAAAACTAACAAGAGAGAGGTCGAGATGAACAAGTTATTTTCCAAAATTACATTGTCAGTGATTGCATTGAGTATTGTATTTCAGGCGCACACTGCAAAGGCGAATCGCGGAACTATTGTCGCTGCAACTATTGGTGGCGCGATCATCGGTGGTTTGATTGGTGCCAACATCGCGCAAGATTTCGATGATAACGACAATCGTCAGTCGCAGCGCATGTGGAATCAGGCTTTAAATAATAACTATAGTGACAGTCCTTATGCGTGGGATGGCCAAGGCCATCGTGGGCGCATTGTCTTTACTAGTGAAGGATACTTCGACGGTTACTATTGTCGCGTTTATCGCAGTGAAGTTTGGAATCGTCGATCTGACTCACCCATGATCACGACAGGCTATGCGTGCCGCGCGAATGACGGATCATGGTTCAGAAGAGAACCAGGTGAAATCAGAGAGGCTCGTCGCGACAGACCTGATCGTGGGCCGCGCTTTGATCCACCTCGCCCGCAAGTTCCAGGCGATCGCCGTGATGGCCAAAGATACGGCGGTCGCCAACCGCAACAACCAGTCAGAGGAATGGCTAACGGCCCAGGCCGCGCAATGGGCGGCGGGATGCCCGGTGGTGGTCCCGGTCGCGGCAATGGCAATAACTACGTTCAAGGTGGTTACACTGGCGGCAACGGCACGGTGATCACAAACGGCGATGCTCTGCCAATCGGTGGCACTCAGTAATTTTAAGGGTATCGGTCATCATTTCAAAAGGTTCCACATTACCCATATCTTTAAATAGATATGGGTTTCTTATTGTGCTTTATGATTGAAAACTCAACTCAAGACTTTGTTTTAAATACAGTCGAATCCAAAGTACTAAACCCACAACTCTTGCAGTTGTTCCTGACTTAATCCTCGCAAGCGACTTTTAGAATAAGGTCGTCCCAAAATTTCAAGTTCGTTTAACTGAATATAATCGCAAACAATTCGATACGGCTTATATCCCTTAATAACTCTAGAAAAAGGCCGATATTTCCAAATTTTCACACCGTCATGCTTTCGCGTGAAGGTATCGGTCAAGGCCTGAGCAAACTGACCCGCCAGCACCCGGAAGAAATTCTGCACGCTAGATCTTCTGGATCCTCGAATCAATAAATGAACGTGATCTTTCTGGACGGAAAACTGCTCAACCTTCACCGCAAATTTGCGGGAATACTTCTTAAGCAAAGAATTCATCAGTGCAAACGATCGTGGATGCCGAAGACCATTCTTCACGGCGGCTTTATTAACTTTGAAAACGATATGAAGCGGATCTTTGCTTGAAAGGGGTCGCGCTCTGCGGCCGCGAGACGATTTGCGAAGAGTCCCACCATGGCAATAACGATGTTGCCAGTGAACAGTCAACGCCGAAAAGATTTGTTGTTTTGGTTGTTTCATTAAAACCCCTTTTGTCGAGGGGTTCAAACTTGACCGATACCCCCAGGATGAGAGGGTCAAGTTGCAAACCGAATGCTTAGTCGTATGGGAAGATATTTTGACAGAGCGACTTATGCTCCGGTAGTCGGACTAGAGAGAGGGGAAGGTGCTCGTACCATTGTTGATACCCATCAAGATAGGTGCGGTCCCAATGTAGTTTATTTTTTATTGGCGAAAGTTATTCGAATCGAAATTCCTATTTCATTTGGGCATAAAAAAACCCGCTCTTTCGAAGCGGGTTTTTTTCAGTAGCATGTACTCAGTCCGATTGAGTCGGAGCGCAAAGCTGACTACTCTCTTACGATTTTAACGTGTTTGATAACCATTGGCTCAACGGGGCGGTCCATTGGGCCTACTTTAGTGTTTTCGATAGAGTGAACGACGTCCATACCTTCAACAACTTCACCGAACACAACGTGGCGACCATCCAACCAAGGAGTTGGAACTGTCGTAACAAAGAATTGGGAACCGTTTGTGTTTGGACCTGCGTTCGCCATAGAAAGCATACCAGGTTTAGCATGTTTAGGTTGGCCTGGAAGGAATTCGTCATCAAAACGGTAACCTGGGCCGCCAGTACCAGTTCCAAGTGGGCAACCACCTTGAATCATGAAATCTTTGATCACGCGGTGGAAAGTCAAACCATCATAGAAAGGCTTTTTAACTTTTGAACCCGTTTTAGGATCAGTCCATTCTTTAGAGCCTTCAGCAAGACCCGCAAAGTTTTCAACTGTTTTAGGTGCAGTTTCAGACAAAAGTTTAACTTTGAAATTGCCTTTAGTTGTTTCGAAAAGTGCAAACATTGGTGTTCCCTTCTTAGTAGCAGTATCTTCTTTAGCTTTTTTGGAATCGGCTTTCGATTTCTTCGCTGGTTTCTCGGCTTTTACGTCAGCTTTTGTTTCAGCTGTCGCATCTGCTGATTTTTCAGTTGTCGTTTCTGCGGCATCCGCACGGAAACTGAAGGCAGCAAGCAAGAAAGCGAAAAGGTAGATCCAAAATACCTTTTTAATATCGATATTCTTCGACATTGGAATACTCCTGATTTGTTATGCCTTCACTATTAGAGAGGTGTTCGACGAGGGTCAAGTGCCTTCAAAGTGACGAGATTTTCGGAAATCCTCTCGGAAATCTCCTCGAGAAGCTTCGAAGGCGAAGCATTATACGCCTCAGCAAGATCACGAAACGACTCGTGATTTAAAGACACTTCCGCCGTGGCTTCTGACGCTATCAGCTGGAGCATCTGTTCGATTTGACGCAAATAGGCGTAGTTCTTTGAAAGACTCGGGTACTGGGATGATCCAACAGACAGGAAGCCCTCAGTCGAGGAACTTGGTGGAGCGAGCTTTTGATTGAGTAAAACAGATTGAATCGCAAGCTCAATATCGACCATTCCGCCTTCGCTGTATTTCAAATTCAAGACCGAGTCTTTGCTGACTAATTCCTGGCGAATGCGATTCAACTCTGCAAGTTGTGGCTGAGTCAGGCCTTTAGCAATATAACAATCCACCAATGAAGGACCCGAGAAATTCACCCAACGCGATTTCAAATAGGCCTGACGTTCCCAAATTTCAGATTCGTTCGTCAGATAATTTTGTAAATCAGCCAGAGGAATAACGATCGGACCTGCTTTACCCGAAGGTCGTAATCTCATATCGATCGAATAAATATTTCCACCGCGATGAGATTCGGTCATGCGCGAAATAAACCTCTTCGCCAACTTGAAATCGTTATCAGAAGGCTCGCCAGTAATCACAAAAAGGAAATCCAAATCGGATTTGAAACCCAACTCTTTACCGCCCCATTTACCCAGGGCCAAAATTTCAACAGAACAGGGATAATCTTTTTTCAAAGCCGTCAGCAACGCTGAGGCAATTGAATCTGCGGTAAAAGTCAAATTTTGTAAAAGCGTATCCAGATCGCGGTCTTCCAGGTACTGACTGCCGTTGATAAGTTCTGACAAAAGTTTTTTCTCGGCCAGCTCTTCAAGCAAACGATCCAAGTCTTCGGAGAGTTCATTTTGTGCGCGAAATACGAATGAATCTAAAAGCTCGGGACGACTGCAAAGAATGCGCGATAGATAAGGGGAGTGAGCAAATAACCATGCCAGTTTTTTCAGAAGTTCGTTTTCGCGTAAAAGCAAAGTAAAGAAACTAGCCTTGGCTCGCGTGCTGCGAATGAAATCTTTTAAAAACGACAAAGCCCTGCGGCTGTCGCCGCCTTGAGCTTTTAGAATATGCACGAATTCTTGCAGAAAGGATTTGCGAGCCGTTTCATCGCGGCCCTTATTTCGCGATAAAACCTCCTGCTCGATAATCTCATTCCATAGATCTTTGATGTCTTCTTCGGGCAGCCCCAAAGTATTAAGTTCATTTTCCAAAGAAACAGGTTTGGGTGAGTCACCCAATAACGTTTTAACGATTTGATCACAGTGCTGCATTTCAGAGGCTAGAGTCTTAAGCGCGGTATTCACAAATTCCGGATGAACTTCGTTCAGCCGTAACAGATGGGTTTGTTCATCATTCAACGCCTGGACGTAGTTCTCAAGCCCACGCAAATTGCGATAGTGTCCAATCAGGAAGTCCGCTTCATCTTTGGGAAGAATCGATTTGTCAGCAAGGTGAGCCAGCGCTTCAATAGTGCCACGCATTTGCAGTGATGGATCCTTACCACCATGAACAACCAAGAGGGCATGAGTGAATAGCTCCAGATCCCTGATGCCGCCAATGCCCATTTTTAGATCAATCACATCGGCTTTAGCAGGTGTATGATAGGCATTCTGAATTTTTCCGCGCAGGTGTTTTAGGTCATCAAATAAAGTGAAATCCAAATGCCTGCGGAAAGAAAACTTTTTAGCAAAGGTTTGAACCTGAGTGATGATCTCGGGATTTCCGGTGATCGCGCGCAGGCGAACGAAAGCCAAGCGTTCCCACGTTTCCCCATAATTTCCATAGTAATCACGGAAGTGCTCAACCGTCGGGATCAGTGGCCCGTGGCGACCTCCAGGGCGTAAATCAAAGTCCACGCGAAAAACAAAACCTTCGGCGGTTCTTTCACTTAAAAGCTTTTGAAGCTGGCGCAGGCTGCGCAGGTGTTTGTCGTTATCGATTTCAGAAATGATCAGGATGTCGACGTCAGAACTGAGATTTAATTCTTCGGATCCCAATTTTCCCAAAGCGAAAAGAGCCACATCATTTTCTGGAAAACAGTGATGAAAAGCCTCTATTAAAAGCTCATCAGCGGCCTTGCTCCAGTCATGACATATTTTAAGTGAATCTTGGGAGTTATTTTTGGCAGCATCAGCGCAGCGGGACCAAATCCCGTTGCGCTTAATTCTTAGAGAAGATTCTAAGGAAGAGTTAGTCAAGGTTTACAGACCACTTCGGCTTGAAGTAGTTGTAGTTGTCATTTGTTACACGGCGTTCTTCAGACCCATCAGCCGTCGATAAGTAGATCTGATTTTTTCCCGTACGGTTGCTTGAATACATCACGAAGCGACCATCTGGAGAGAAGGAGGGATCTTCGTTCGAGGACATTTTGCCATTGGATTTTTTCGCTGAAGTCAGACGAATCATATCGGAACCATCGGCATTCATCACAAAGATATCAAAGTTGTTGTCGCTTTGACCGGCGAAAGCAATTTTTTTGCAATCAGGAGACCAAGACGGTGAAGAATTGAAAACACCAGCGAAAGTCAGACGTTTTACATTTCCACCGTTGGCATCCATCGTGTAAATCATCGGTTTCCCAGCGCGGTCGGAAGAGAACGCAATTTTATTTGCATCACCTGGGCAGACAACCGGTTCAACGTTCATGGCGCCTGCTGGTCCGTTGGTGACTTTACCAAGCAAAGTTCCGTCGTAAGACATTTTGTAAATATCAGGGCTGTTACCTTGAGAGATCGTCAGGAAAATCGTTTTGCCATCAGGAGAAAATGAAGCGCCGGAGTTGATACCTTGGCGATAAGAAATCAAATTACGTTTCCCCGATTTCAAATCCAGTAACAACATGTCGGCATTTCTAAATTTAGAGCCCACACGTTTTACATATGAAGTATAAGCGACTTTAGTTCCATCTGGGGACCATGCCGGAGAAATCGCAACACTGGAGTGTTTGGAAATCTGCATCGAGTTCGCGCTGTCCCAGTCCATGATGTAAACTTCACGAGCCTGGCCGCCGGCTTTATCTGAAGTCAAAACGACGCGAGATAAGAACATACCGTCTGTTCCCGTCAGTGCCTTCAAAACATCGTTGGCGAAAGTGTGACCGATACGGCGAGCGCTTGAAACGGGTCCTTTATACTTTTTGCCAGCAATCAAAGTCGCTTTGCTAACAGAGTAAAGGTACGTTTCCAATGTCACTTCGTTACCAGCGATCGAGAAACCAGCGCGGATCAAGAAATCAGCGCCAATTGTCGACCAGCTTTGAAATTTAAATCCAGCGGGATTGCCCGGCGCCGGAGTCATTCCTGTTTTACTTGGATCCTCAAGAAAGGCTTTGGAATCAATAAACTGGAAGTATGACGATACTGAGAGGTCGTTATTCACAACATTATAAATTTCAGCTCCGGTCGCTTGATAAGATGAAGCCGTCGTCGGAGTTCCAAAGTATTGCAGTGCCGGGAAGGCCATCATGCTTTTCTTGGTACGCGCTTCTCCCAGTTTGATATAGATGCCACTGTCTTGAGCCTGGCTCATTTGGGCAAAAGAAATAACTGCGAGCAATACACATAGAAGTCGGATCATAAGTCTCTCCTTACTCTGGGAAGCCGATTAAAATCCCATCCACACTGACAAGCGATACAAATTTTTCTGGCGGTGGAGGAAAAGGTGCTGACTGGTCGATAGTCTTCAACACTTCTTCGTCATAGCTGGGATTTCCACTCGATTTAATAATTTTACGATCTAAAATATTTCCGCGGGAATCAATATAAACGCGCGCTTGGGCTTTCAAATCACGTTTGGCAAGCCACTCTGGCAAGGCCCAGTGTTGCTTGATGTGACGGTCTAAATCAGCACCATAAGTGTCATGCTGCAATTTAGATAATCCCGTCAGCGCTGTTCCCGGAGAAATTTGATTTCCCTTGATTGGCGCTGCTCCCGTTGTGGATTTTCCCGTACCTGCTGGGGGAGTTGGCTTTTTAGCCTCTTCTTCTTTTAATTTTTCAATCGCGGCCATGGCTTTTAGTTTCTCCAAAGCATCTTGCTGCTTGGATTTAACTTTTTCCAAATTCACGCCGTCGTCTTTTTTGGCCGTTTTGGTAGGAAGTTTTACTTCGGGCTTGGTTTCAACTTTAGGCTCTGGTTTTTTTTCCGCAGGCTTTTCCACAACCGGAGAAGGTTCTGGCTTTTTCTCGGCAGGCTTGGCGTTTTCTTTGGCCTCTGGTTTCGGCGGCAGATTGTTTGGATCTAATTTGTCCGGTAAACCCACGATATCTACACGCACAGCTTGCGTAAAATCAATAGACTCCGGTGTAAAGAACGCCGCCTTCACAATGAAGAATAGAACTAAACCGACGTGGAGCCCAATAGAGATCACCAAGCCGCGATTTAGAGAGTCAGACTGAGGTTTATCGCTTAATTCACTCACTTGTCTTTTGGTAACGTCACTAGGCCGATGTTAAAGATCCCTGCAGCGCGAATTTCCGCCATAGCTTCCGCGACGAAGCCATAATCCACTTTGCGATCTGCTTGGATGAATATTTGTTTGTTCTTTTTATTTTCAAAAATGGCTTTGAGCTTAGGTTTAAGATCCGCCATTTGAATGCGTGTTTTAGCAATGGTCATCTTTTGATCGTGACCAATAACTAAGACAAAAGGTTCTTCATTCATCTCCACGCCAGAAGCCGAAGTTTTTGGCAGGTCGACGTCGATCCCTTGTTGCATCAAGGGCGTCGTCACCATGAACATGATCAGAAGAACCAACATGACGTCCACTAAAGGCGTCACGTTGATTTCACTTAATGTCGCGCGACTTTTTTTGCCGCCGCCACCACTGCCCATTCCCATGATTTAGTTTCCTTGAAAGAAGTTACGTTTAACGATGTTCAGGAAGTCTGCACCGAAGTTATTCAAAGTAATTTCTTGTTTGCGAATGCGGGAAATAAAATTGTTGTACAAAACCACGGCTGGAATCGCGGCTGCAAGACCAATCGCTGTGGAAATCAAGGCTTCGGAGATACCCGGAGCTACGACGGCCAAGCTTGCGGATCCTGTCTGACCAATTTTATGGAAAGACTGCATGATACCCCAAACCGTACCAAACAAACCGATGAAAGGACCTGTGCTTCCAGTTGTTGCCAGAACCGTCAGGCGGGATTCAATTTTTGCGATTTCATTTTCCGTGGCTTTGTTGATGATACGTTCCAAGTTGTCGATACCAGACAAAATAGGTTTATCATTTTCAGTGCGTGCCAAAAGGGGAGATTCAGAAATCTTTTTCATTTCTAGGTAGGCCGCTTTAAAGACGCGGGCTACGGAAGATTCTTTGTATTGATCGATATCTTCGTACAAAGAATCCAGAGAGTTTACTTTCCAAAATTTATTAAGAAACAAATCATCTGCTGTGCGCATGTTTTTGAAGGCTTTGTATTTGGTGTAACCAATCGCCCAACAAAAGATCGACATAACAATCAGGATCACCAAGGTCAGTTGAACGACCGGACTCGCTTGTGCGATCGCATCCCAAGAACTGGTATTAACGGAAACAGAAGGTGCGGCTTCGGCTGCCTGGACTAAAAGTGGAAACATAGATGAACCTCCATGTTCCACACTATAAGCAAAAGGTCCTGAGATCAACCCACGATGTCCCTATGGCGCAGGACCATCGTCTTGTGTGGCGAACTATTTCTGCGGAGTCGCTGCCAACCAGGAATTGATCTGATTGATGTCGTTGGCGATAAAGCCATCGGCTTTGATTTCCACCGCGTGTTTAAATTCTTCCTCGTTTTCTACGATCAGGAAGATTTTTTTATGACGACGGCGCATTTCATCGATAACGTTCTGATTGAAAGCCGGGCGACCGGAAATTTTAAAGGGAGCGACGAACACGTCTCCTTTAAATTGTGTCGACGGCAATACCCATAAGGAATCAAAACTCATCAAACGCATCAAATCGGGCTTGCTGGTTCCATAAAGCCAAGTTGGTTGCAGGCTTTTGATGGCATTCGTGATCACGTTCGCATCACTTTGCAACAGAGTGCGATCATCGGATTTGTAGTCCTGGACTGCATTTGCGACCAATGAATCCACATCAGTCACGTTATCCACAACATTCAAAATGAAACGAGTTTTCGGGAATTTTTCATACAATTCTTTTAAAGCTGGAGTGCTTTTATAAAACTCGTTGATCTGTTCCCAAGAAAAATTCGAGAGCTTGCTACCAAGCATGATGTTCGCCGAGGGATTGGCTTTTTGCTCTTCCATTTTCGCATTCAAGAATTCAACGTCGCGACTTGGCGGCAGGATGAACGGAACGCGGTTGTTGGAAATTCTCACATCTGCCCAGATGATGACGTCAGGGCGAGCATCAATTGCCTCTGCCATTTTGGCCAAAGTATGAGCTTTTACGGCCACATACGGAGTTTGACCGTCCAAATAAGGAGATTTGTATTCTGGGAAGGTTTGTCCCATTCCCCAAATACGGGTCATGATGATAACAAAACCTACCAATGCCAAGGATGCAATTGTCGCTAAAAGTACTCGCATATTGAGGTCGGTATAACATCCTAAAGTCTCGAAATCAGCACATTTTTTCAAAACTCTCAGAAAGATTCCTGTCAAAATCTTAAATACGCTAAAATTAGGCGTATTTCACCTTGTTTTTCAATTGGCTTTCTATTAGATAACAGGGACGTAATCGTCAGGTGCACTATGAACAAGATCAATCGGAAATTAGAATACGCATTGATGGCTCTTAAATATATGAGTCAAAAAATCCCCGGGGAGCTGACTTCTGCCAAAGAAGTTTCCGATGCTTTCCATACTCCTTTTGATGCGACGGCTCGTGTGATGCAACAAATGGCACAAAAAGGCGGATTTCTTCGCGCTGAATATGGTGCGAGCGGTGGCTATCAGATCACCAAAGACCTGGCGAAAGTTTCCATTCATGACTTGGTAGAGGTGATTGAAGGTCCGACGGCATTGGTAAAATGCCTGCATAAGGAAGTTCCTTGTGAAATTCAAGGGACCTGCAACATCGTTTCTCCGGTCACAGCTTTAAATAATAAACTCACTGACTTTTATAAATCGGTCAGCTTGAAAGATCTCTTGGTTGAAAGAACGGCGATGCCTAAAAAATCTTCTGAGGCGGTGATTCATGGATAACAACAAGAATAACCCGCTAGATACGTACGAATACAAATACGGTTTCACGACTGATATTGAAATGGATCAAGCTCCTTTGGGTTTGACAGAGGAAATCATTAAATTGATTTCCGGGAAAAAGAACGAACCTGAGTGGATGCTTGAGTATCGTTTGAAGGCATATCGCCACTGGTTGACTTTGACAGAGCCTACTTGGGCGCATGTTTCTTATCCGCCAATCGATTTCCAGGCGATTCGTTATTATTCAGCTCCTAAGAAAAAATCGGAAGCTGATAAACCTAAGTCGATGGAAGATCTTGATCCTGAATTGGTTAAGACTTTCGAAAAACTCGGCATTCCTTTGTCCGAGCAAAAGCGTATCTCTGGTATCGCAGTTGACGTGGTTTTTGACTCCGTTTCTGTTGGTACAACTCACAATGAAGTTTTGGAAAAAGCGGGAGTGATCTTCTGCTCTATTTCTGAAGCGGTAGCGAAACATCCAGAGCTTGTTAAAAAATACTTGGGCTCTGTGGTTCCCTATACAGACAATTTCTATGCGGCATTGAATGCGGCTGTCTTTACAGATGGTTCTTTCTGTTACATCCCGAAAGGGGTGCGTTGCCCAATCGATCTTTCCACTTATTTCCGTATCAACGCCAAAGACACGGGTCAGTTCGAAAGAACATTGCTTGTTTGTGACGAAGGCGGATACGTAAATTACCTTGAGGGCTGTACGGCTCCTCAACGTGATGAAAACCAACTTCACGCAGCCGTCGTTGAGCTTGTGGCTTTGGACAATGCGGAGATCAAATACTCCACAGTTCAAAACTGGTACACCGGTGATAAAGAAGGTAAGGGCGGTATTTATAACTTCGTGACGAAACGTGGTAAAGCTGCCGGCAAGAACTCTAAAATCTCTTGGACACAAGTTGAATCAGGTTCTGCGATCACTTGGAAATATCCATCTTGCATCTTGCAAGGGGATGGCTCTGAAGGTGCTTTCTATTCTGTGGCTTTAACTCACGATCTTATGCAGGCAGATACCGGTACTAAGATGATTCACATTGGTAAGAACACCAAATCGACCATCATCTCTAAAGGTATTTCTACGGATAAGTCATCAAATGCTTACCGTGGTCAGGTGAAAATCATGCCTTCTGCAGAAAATGCACGTAACTACTCTCAGTGTGATTCCATGCTGGTGGGTGATAAGTCTTCTGCAAGTACGTTCCCTTATATTGAAGTAAAAAATAAAACAGCAACGATCGAGCACGAAGCGACGACTTCACGTATCAGTGAAGATCAGATCTTCTATTTGCAATCTCGTGGCTTGGACATGGAAAAAACAATTTCAATGCTGGTAAATGGTTTCTGTAAGGAAGTTTTCAAAGAACTTCCTTTGGAGTTCGCAGTGGAAGCCGTGAAGTTGATTGAAATGAAATTGGA
This sequence comes from Bdellovibrio sp., assembly GCA_039594295.1. Lineage (GTDB taxonomy): Bacteria > Bdellovibrionota > Bdellovibrionia > Bdellovibrionales > Bdellovibrionaceae > Bdellovibrio. The sequence continues at coordinate 28,831 of JBCNNR010000001.1, read as the reverse complement.
AAATTCGGTAGGGTAATATGTTAGAGATTAAAAACCTTCACGCACGTGTTGAAGAAAAAGAAATTCTAAAAGGCTTGAACCTGACTGTGAAAGCAGGCGAAGTTCATGCGATCATGGGACCAAACGGTTCTGGTAAATCCACTTTGTCTAAAGTTCTTGCGGGTCACCCGGCATACGAAGTGACTTCTGGCGAAGTAAAATACGAAGTGAACTTCATGATGCAAAATCTTTTGGAGCTGGCTCCCGATGAAAGAGCTAAAGAAGGTATCTTCCTGGCTTTCCAATATCCAATTGAAGTTCCCGGTGTTTCTAACTTCACATTCTTGCACACAGCTTTTAACTCTGTTTTGCAACATCAAGGTTCTGAACCAATGCCTGAGGGCGAGTTCCGTGAATTCCTGGTGCAAAAATTGAAATTGGTTTCGATGAAACCTGAATACTTGGATCGTCCTGTAAACACGGGCTTTTCCGGTGGTGAGAAAAAGAAAAACGAAATCCTGCAAATGGCAGTTTTGTCTCCGCGTTTGGCACTTCTTGATGAAACAGACTCAGGCTTGGATATCGACGCTCTTCGTGTCGTATCTGATGGTGTGAATAAGCTTCGTCGTAAAGACAATGCGATCATCCTGGTGACTCACTATCAGCGTTTGTTGGATTATATTAAACCTGACTACGTACACGTACTTCTTGGTGGAAAAATTGTTGAAACAGGTGACTCTTCCCTGGCGTTGAAGCTTGAGGAAAAAGGTTACGACTGGTTGATCAATTAAGGACAGGGCTATGAATTTACTTTCGACTTACGAAAAATTCAGTCAAGCACACCCGGCGAAAGGCGCATTGGCCGCTTTCCGTCAGGCGGGCTATGACTACGCCTTGAAAAAGGGTCTGCCGACTCGCAAGGATGAAGAATGGCACTATACGAGTGTTAAAGTTCTTGCGGATAACAGCTTCCAACCAAGTGCATTGAATGCTGTGGCTCCAAGCCATGACACAATGGTGGCGATTAAAAAAGCCATCAATCCTGAATTTACGAATTTGGTATTTTTTAACGGTGTCTTCAACAAAACATTGTCTTCTGATTTGCCAGCAGGTCTTAACATGCGTGAGATCTCTGAATATCCTGAGCAATTTGATGACACGTTTGATGCCTTGAATGGTGCCTATGCAGAAACGCCGTACATTTTGCATTTGGCAAAAGAAACATCTGTGGAAAAACCTGTGAATTTCGTGTTTTTCACATCGAACGAAGCTGGATCTGCTGTGATGGTAAACCCACGCATTCGTTTGGAAGTCGGCGCACGTGCTTCGCTAAAGGTTTTGGAAAGCCATTATGGCATGACAGGAGCTTCCTACTTTGCAAACTCTGTTTTTGATTTGCAAGTGGGCGACAGCGCCAAGGTGATCTATGTGCGTGTGCAAGCAGACAGCTTGAATGCCGTGAATATTGGTCGCACCAGAATCAACCTTGGTAAACACGCGAATCTTGAAAGCTTGGCTTTCTCGACGGGTGCGCAGCTTTCTCGTCATAACTTTGATTTGGTTTTGAAAGAGAAAGGTTCCATATCGGAAGTCCTTGGGATCTATGCGGTTCAAGGAACTCAGCACGTGGATAACACGACTTTGATTGATCATGCAGTTGGGGAGTGTGTGACTCACCAATTGTACAAAGGCATTTTGGATGGATCAGGTCGTTCTGCATTCTGCGGTAAGATCTTGATTCAGAAAGATGCACAAAAGGCTGATTCGTCTCAGTTGAATAACAATCTTCTTCTTAGCAATAAAGCGGAAGCGGACAGCAAGCCTTCGATTGAAGTGCATGCCGATGACGTTAAAGCAGGCCACGGTTCGACTGTGGGCCAATTGAATAAAGAAGAGTTGTTCTATTTGTTATCGCGCGCGATTCCGAAAGACAAGGCGATTGCGATGCTAAGTTATGGTTATTTGTCTGAGGTTCTTTATAAAATCTCTGACGACAGTATTCAAAAATGGTTAACACAACATTTGGATGAAGCGTTTGCGCGCTTGCATCTGAACTAAGAAGGACAAAATGAGTAATTTGAACGAGCTTTTTGCAGGAATTCGCAATGAATTTCCAGCCCTGACTCAAAAGGTGCATGGCAAAAGGCTTTCTTATTTGGATAGTGGTGCGACGACACTGAAACCTAAATCAGTGATTGATCGTATTGCGCATTTCTATCTGTATGAGGCTTCAAATGTTCACCGTGGAGCTCACTATTTGGCGGACATTGCGACTCAAGGTTTTGAGGGCGCTCGTCACAAAATTGCGAATTTCCTGGGGGCTGAACAGGTTGAAGAAATTGTTTTTGTTCGTGGTACGACGGAAGGTGTGAATTTCGTGGCAAATACTTGGGGTCTTACAAACCTTAAGGCGGGCGATGAAATTTTGATCACCGAGATGGAGCATCACGGGAATATCGTTCCTTGGCAAATGATCGCTGAAAAAGTCGGCGCGAAAGTTATCGCCGCTGGCATTTTAGATAACGGCGAATTGAACATGGAAGATTTCAAACAAAAACTTTCCAGCAAAACCAAAATGGTGGCATTCACTGCAAGTTCCAATGTTTTAGGAACGAACACGAATGTCGCAGAGATCACTAAGCTTGCTCACGCAGCGGGTGCGAAGGTTTTGGTGGATGGCGCGCAGATCGTGTCGCAATTGAAAGTGAACGTAAAAGCTTGGGACGTGGATTTCTTTGTGTTTTCTGCTCACAAACTTTTCGGGCCGTTCGGTTTCGGTGCGGTTTACGGTAAGAAAGCTATTTTGGAAACTTTGCCTCCGTATCAAGGTGGCGGTTCCATGATCTCGAAAGTGACGATCGAAAAAACCACATACAACGACGTACCGACACGTTTTGAGGCGGGAACGCCTCATATCGAAGGTGCTATTGGAACTGCGGCAGCGATCGAGTTTGTTGAAAAAATTGGTTTCGATAATATCCATCCTTACGAGATGGATTTATTGAAGTATGCGACTGGAAAAATGCTAGAAATTCCGGATTTGAAAATCTATGGAACAGCACCAGATAAGGGACCTCTTATTTCCTTTAATCTGAAGGGTGCTCACCACTCTGACGTTGGTCAGATTTTGGACCAGGAAGGTGTTGCAGTTCGAGCCGGTCACCATTGCACTCAGCCGTTAATGGCAAGATTGGGTGTGCCGGGGACGGTGCGTGCTTCTTTTTCAGTGTATAATAATCGTGAAGATGTTGATGCTTTAGTTAAAGCCGTGGTGAAGGCCCGGGAGTTATTGTTATGAGTACGCAGGATGTATTAATCAGAATTCAAGCAACACCAAATCCAAACGCATGGAAATTCGTTTTGGATCGCCCTGTTTTGTCTGAAGGTAAAGCGACTTACGCGGAACCCAAAGAAGCAGAGCAAAGCCCTTTGGCATCAAGTCTGTTCCAAGTGGAAGGTGTGCGCCAGGTCCACTTGTTCCAAAATGTGATCACGATCACTCACAACTTTGATGCGGATCCAGAAGAGATTCAAAAAAATGTCTGCGCAGTGATTCAAACTCGCATGCCGGTTCATAATCCCAACGTCACGCAAGCCGATGAAAAGAAATTGAAACGTGCAGGCCTTCCACCGGAAGTCCAACGTATCGAAGAAATCCTGGATGAAACAGTTCGCCCAGGTTTGCAAGGCGACGGTGGAGACTTGGACGTCGTAAAATACGAAGACAACAAACTCTACGTATTTTACCAAGGCGCCTGCGGCACCTGCCCAAGCGCGACCTCTGGAACATTGATGGCCATCGAAGGTATCCTTCGCGACCAATTCAATCCAACCATCGAAGTCATCCCTCTTTAGGTGCCAGGTCCTATTTACGGCCGCAGCGCAGGAACCGACGCGGTTTCTGCGCTATTGAGTATGTGCTTTAAAGTCTATTCGCAATAGCGTTCACTAACGTCGGAGTTGATGACCGCGCCATTTGGAGCGTACTCATTGCATCGTCCAGAACTGTCGAATTGATATGATGTACCTTGGCTTTTACGGCAGTAAACTACTTGAATGTCGGAGATGACGACCGCGCCATTTGGAGCGTACTCATTACACTGTCCAGAACTGTCGAATTGATATGATGTACCTTGGCGTCTGCGGCAATAATCTAGCTGAATGTCGGATTTGACGACCGCTCCATTTGGAGCGTATTCATTACATTGTCCAGAGCTGTCGAATTGATATGATGTACCTTGGCTTTTACGGCAATAGTCTACCTGAATGTCGGATACGATGACCGCGCCATTTGGAGCGTATTTATTGCATTGACCAGAACTATCGAATTGAAAAGAAGTGCCTGCAAACGCTGGAGTGGATAAAGTCATTAACAAGAATGCATAGATATAGTTTTTCATTTTTAGAGCCTTTCAGTTTATTTTTTTTGGAAGGCTTACCAGCAAAAGTCCTACCAAGATGTTCATACCCTAATACTGAGTTGAGGTCGCAAAGAGCCTCTAAATGTCATAATGAGTGATGGTCGCACCCCAAAAACGTCATCCTCGTTTACTTATTGAGTTCAAATAAAGGTTTTGCCCTGACTCATTACTACTATTCTCGGAGGTATCCCGTGTACGCTTCTGGCGAGCAATGGAAAAACTGGATGAAGGATTATAGGTTCGGAACCTTAGTTTTTGTTCCCAATGGTGATCTTCGTCAAACAGTTGATGCTCTTCGAAATGAGTATGATCCGCTGTCTGCCAGTACAACTATTTCAGAGTCCGGGCGAGAATCCGATGAGGTGCAGGCAATAAACTCTGATTTGAATTCTAGGTATCGTCCTTGGAGTGACTCTTTTTCGGCTGTTGCCTGGATTATTCCTGATGAGGAATTTGTCTTCAAAGTGCATCGCTTGTTTGATTTGAAGTAGTAGGTGCCAATGAATATATCACAACATGAAAAGTTCATGAAGCTTGCCATCGATCAAGCTCGCCTGTCTCTGGAGAGGAAAGAATTTCCTGTCGGTGCTGTTCTGGTCAGGAACGGGGAAGTTATTGGCACTGCATTTAACAGAGATCGAGAGCTGGGATATTTAGCTCACGCAGAAATGCTCCTGCTTTTGGAAGCTGATCAGAAAAAGCCCAAATTTTCTGAACGAAAAGAAATGACTCTCTATACGACTCTGGAGCCCTGCTTGATGTGCATGGGAGCCGCAGTTTCATTTTTTGTTGGCGAAATTGTATATAGTTTGGATGCGCCGGAAGATGGTGGAGCTCGTTTGGCAAATATCCAGTTTGGCGGTGATTCAATTAAAGAATACAAACTTCCTCCATTGAGAAAAGGTATTCTGGTGGAGGAAACCAAAGAATTGATTCAGCGTTATATTGCAATCGGGGAAAATAAATCCTTGGTTGAATATTCAAAGATACTCCTAGCTGCCTCAACATGATATGGCGGCAAGCCGTTTCCTCTCTCATGGAAATTCAAGAATTTCAGGGAAACTGATTGGGCTAACACCCGTCGTCTATTCCCTCGACAGAACAAATTCGCGGGCACCCGTTAATTCTGTTTTTGGTCGGCACGGGAGTTGAATAACGAGAAAGTGGGGGTTCGCATATGTCTCGTTATCACAATCAAATTATTATCGGTGTGGTATTTTCCTTATTTATTGGTTTGATCGCTGTTGCAGAATTGAGCAATCGCAAACCGGCTCCCAAGCCTATCTCTGCTATAGATGATTCCAAAGGTGGATTCAGTCTGGCGCAGGTGTTGATTGAACAAGAACTTGCGAATCGCGCTTTACCGAATGCAAAACGTCTTCAGAATAAAGAGTTAGTTCTTGCGCAAGTTACAAGACTTTCTCAATCTGATATCAAGTTGTTGCAAAAAAAATCTGCAAATCCATCGACTCCTGCAGAGGAGAGAAAAGTTTGCGCTTATCTTTTAGAACAAGCCGGTATGCCGCTTGAAAAATCAGTCACGAAGGTGGCGCAGCAGGCTCCAGCGCAAAAATCATTCAAGCCAGCTCCAGTGGTGGCGGCACACAAAGTGGTTAAAAAGCCAGTACCTAAGGTTGCTGCGAAAGTCGCACAGTCCAAATTTGTGAAGGGCGGCAAACGTCTGCCAGCTTCTCGCACGGTTGCGATGGCGAATCGCTAATTAGAATAAATCGATTCTGGCCATGCCTTTTTCTTGTGTCTGTTGGTCTTCGATGGACACAAGAACTCGCTTCACCTTGCCGAATCCCTCAGTGGACACATTGATCAGATAGGCGTCGAGATAAGATTGGGGAGTTGTATACTCCCTAACTTTATTGACGCCGATGACTTGGGCCTTTTTGCCATCCAACTCCACAGTGATATCTGAAATCGCCAGTTCCGGTGCAATCAGCACCGGTTGGTCTTTTGCGGGACTACCAAGAGCTTTGAATTTTTCCAAAGACATCGGTCTAAAAAAGATCATCATCCCTGGATAAGTCGGCGCCATCTCCCAAGCTTTCATTCCGTAAAGCTCCAAACCATCAATCCGAATATTTAAATGGTCGTTTGCCTTGGGAGTAAAATTCCAATGCCAGTATTCCAGGAATTTGTCCTTGTAGGACTGACAGATGAATACGGAGGGGTAACTTCTGTTCGCGACTGAAATCTCAAAGTTTCCATTGGCATCAGTTTGAGTCGAATGGAGAATTTCGAAATTCTCGTCGTAAAAACGAACGTCGCCTCCAGCCAGGGGAGAGCCCTTAAAATCGCACAGTTGCCCGGTGACAGTGATATTTTCCATCGCAGCTTTATATGGAGTCGGGGATGATTTGTACAGCGGGGAGCAGCGTCTCAAAATGAGATTGGGAGAAATAAAAAAAGAGTCCGTCGGCAACTCTGAACTAAACCTGTTTTAGCTAAGGTGGGTGACCATGGTAACGACTTTAGGCTTCTCAGTACGAGCTGAGCTTGCTCACCATCATCAGGGACAGTCCCCAAAAATATGCTTGTAAGGTTTAATTTCGATGAGCTTTACGCCTTCGAACCCTCTGAAGACTATTCTAGCAGGAAGTATAGTTTCGTCAATCGAACCGGACTCTAACTTTTCCGTAAGGCTCCGATATATTGCTTATGACACCTCAAAAACTTGATTTTATTTTTCCCTTCGTGGTTTTTTTCTATGGACTCCTCATGGTGTTTGTGCTGGAAAATCCGGCCCTGATAAAAATCGGTGAAGAGCGCATGGGTGAGGCGTTTCACAACCTCATGAAGCACAAAAAACTGGGCTGGGTGTGTTTCTTCGTGGGCGGTCTTTGGGCCGCGCAAAATGTCTGGTACTCGTCGCTCTGAGTATTGACTCCTCCTGGGGCTGGCATTAACTTTCCACCCCATGTCCGACTCTCCAAATCAACCACTTCGCAAGACTGATACTTACGCGCAACTCTCGCTGGATGCGGCTTCCACGCCTGCAAAATCCAACGAGCCCGTGGTGCTGTCTGTTGAGCAATTAAATATCCAGATCAAGCAATTGATCGAAGGCCAAATGGGCATGGTTTGGGTGCGTGGCGAGCTTTCCAATTTCAAAGCTCACACTTCCGGGCATTTCTATTTCAGTGTTAAAGATTCGAAATCACAAATCACAGCCGTCATGTTTCGCGGCAATAACTCGCGCCTAAAATTCAAACCTTCTGATGGTATGGAAGTCATGGTGCGTGGCCGAGTCACGGTGTACGAGCCGCGCGGAAACTATCAGTTGATGGTTGACATGATGGAGCCGGTGGGCGCAGGGGCTTTGCAAAAAGCTTTCGAGCAACTTAAGCACAAACTTCGTGCTGAGGGTTTGTTCGATGCCGCCAAGAAACGACCCATTCCGACCTTCCCAAGACATATCGCGATTGTGACATCCCCAACGGGAGCTGCGATTCGCGATATTTTGAATGTCTTATCTCGTCGTGCAAAATCCATCCAAGTCACGATTGTTCCAACGATCGTGCAGGGGGAGGCAGCGGCGCCTCAGTTGCGTGAAGCATTCAGGAAAGCCGTGGCTTTGCCGGATGTGGATGCGGTGATCGTAGGACGTGGCGGTGGCTCGATTGAAGACATGTGGTGTTTCAATGATGAAGGCTTGGCTCGCTTGATTGCGGCAAGTCCCATTCCTGTGATTTCAGCCGTTGGCCATGAAATTGATTTTACCATCGCAGACTTTGTGGCGGATTTGCGTGCGCCGACTCCTTCGGCCGCGGCAGAGCTCGTAGCGAAAAGTTCTTCGGAGTTAGTGAATAAAGTTACTTCTCTGGAGCGTATGTTGAAATTGTCTTTCGATAGAAAGATGAAGTTCTTGCGGGAAAAATCATTGGGCCTGTCGAAACGCTTGGTGGATCCAAAACGTCGTTTGGAAGATCTGGAATTGCGTAATGATGATTTGCTGACTCGCTTGGAGCTGGCCGTGAATCGTCTGATCAGTCAGAAAGAACACCGCGTGGAATTGATGACCCAAAAATTGGGAACTCCACAAAATCACATTGATCGTCGCAAAAAGGAATTAACGTTCCTGCAGGCACGTACTGAAAAAGCTTTGATGTTTTCATTAGAGCGTAAAAAATCCCGCATGGATCGCATGATGGCAATGCTTGATAGCATGAGCCCTTTGCGAGTCGTGGACCGTGGGTATTCAATTGTAACTAAAGATTCAAAAGTTATTAAATCAGCAAGCCAGGTTAAGGTGGGCGATAGCATCGACATTCGCCTGGCTCAGGGTTCACTCACAGCCACGGTTAGTGGTGTGAAGGAGGAATAGTGGATTTCGAAAAAAAATTGGGACGTTTGGAAGAAATCGTTCAAAAAATGGAAAAAGGTGACTTGGCTTTGGAAGATTCCCTAAAGCTATTCGAAGAGGGTGTAAAGCTTTCTCGCGAATGCCACCAACGTCTGTCTGAGGCAGAAACAAAAGTAAAACTTTTGATGTCTGTGGGCGCTGACGGTAAACCAGTTACAACTGACTTCACTCCGGAGGAATAGTTTTGGATTTGGCGATTCAGCTTGATCAGGAAATGGCCCAGAAGGTGCAAACTGTGAATCAGTTTGTGGAAAAGTATTTGTCTGAGATGGAGCTTCCTCAAGGGCCTGCTATTGCTGAACTTCGTAAATCCATGCTGTATTCAGCAACCAACGGTGGAAAACGCTTTCGCCCTGTTTTGTCTGTGTTGATCGCAGAGATGCTGGGCTCCTCCGCGGATAAGGTTCTGCCTTTTGCAACGGCTGTTGAGCTGATTCATACCTATTCTTTGATTCATGATGATCTTCCCTGCATGGATAACGATGACATGCGCCGTGGAAAACCAACAAATCACAAGGTCTTCGGTGAAGACTTTGCGCTTTTGGCAGGCGATGCTCTTTTGACAGAAGCCTTTTTGATTATCGCGAAGAACTATTCTGAAAATGGTTTCTTGGTGGGGCGCTTGGTGCAACTTCTTTCAGAAGCGGCGGGCATTCGCGGGATGGTCGGTGGCCAGGCCATTGACCTTCGCGCAGGCCAAAAGCAACTTTCCCAGGATGAATTGACTCATTTGCACTTATTGAAAACGGGTGCGTTGATTCGCGTAGCCGTTGAGGGTGCTGCTATTATTGCGGGTGCAAAAACGCATGATGTGGAAGCATTGAGAAAATTCGGCGAAGGCTTAGGCCTTGCCTTTCAAGTAGCCGACGACGTTTTAGATCACGGTGAAAAAGATCAAGACGTGCGCAGTTTCACCGGCATCATTGGTCTGGAAAATACTAAAAACTATTTAAGCCAAATCAGTAAAAACACGATGGCAGAACTTCACAAAGTTTCAGCCGACGCTGTGATGCTGGAATATTTGGTGAATTTTAATATCTCAAGAAAACACTAAGGCATATGGCTGATAAAAAGCGCTTGGATATTTATGTGTTTGAAAAGGGCTTGGCCCAATCTCGCACACATGCTCAAGAACTCATCGAAGCCGGCCAGGTGTTCATAAGTCAGAATGGCCAAAAGAAAGTTTTAAAAAAATCCAACTTGGCAGTGACGCCCGAAATGGAAGACCATATTTTCGTGGAGCAGGGGCCTGCGAATCGCTATGTCTCTCGTGGGGGATTAAAACTTGAGGGTGCCTTAAAGCACGTGGGTCTTAATATTCAAAACTTTGAAGTTCTGGATGTGGGGATTTCAACGGGGGGCTTCACGGATTGCGCTTTGCAATCGGGTGCTCGCTTTGTTTTAGGCGTTGATGTGGGTCATGGCCAGGTCAGTGCGAGCCTTTTGAATAATCCAAAGCTAACGGTGATCGAGGGCATCAATGCTCGGGCCCTTTCCAAGGAGCCTTCAGTTCTGGCGGCGACTCCAAAAGAAGGCTTCGATCTGATCGTCATGGACGTGTCCTTTATTTCGATTGAGATGATCATCCCGGAACTACCTCGTTTCCTAAAACCGTCGGGCCAGTTGTTAAGCCTTGTAAAGCCACAATTCGAGGTCGGCGTTGACGGGCTCGCAAAGGGTGGTATTGTCAAAGACTCTTCGTTGTATTTGAAAGTCGAAGAAAAGATCAAAGCCGTCTGCGCAAGCAATGGCTTTGCGGTAAAGGACTATTTTGCTTCTTCCATTGAAGGAAAGGACGGCAATCATGAGTTTTTTGTTTTCGCGAAAAAGCACTAGCCTGCTTTTAACTTTGGTTTTCTTGGCGGGTTGTCAATCACTCAAAACCCGTGAAGACGTTCGCAATGGAACAAAGCCGGCTCCAGCGCCTGGCACTAAATACACTCCCTCCACTCCGACAACGCCTCGTCAAAGTGAAGAAGCTGTCACTCCTTATCAACCAGATATTCAAGTCGAAGAACCACCTGCGACCCCACCACCGGCGCCTGTTATTCCGGCGATGCCTAAGATCGCTTTCATTTTGGGTGGCGGGGGGGCAAAGACTTACGCGCACATTGGTTTCTTGCATGAGCTAGCTCGCGCGAAAGTCCCGGTGTATGCAATTGGTGGGATCGAGTTTGCCTCACCGATGGCGGCCCTTTATGCCAATCGTGAACAAGCCAACGACGTTGAGTGGCAGATGTTTAAAATGAAAGATGACGAGATCATCAGAAAATCATTGCTGGGCAATGTAAATAAAAACGGCGATATCTCGGTGATGCGCGAGTTTTACAATACGGCCTTCAAAAATCAAAAGGCTGAAGACTATCGCATTCCTTTTGCGTGCCCGTCTTATAACTTGAAAAAGAATCAGTCGTTGATGATGAATCGTGGGGGCATGGAGCAATTGTTGTCCATGTGCATGGCTTACCCTCCATTCTTTAAACCTTTCCAAGGAAATATCGCTGCGGTTCGCGAGGTGTCAGGCCTGGCCCGATATCTTCGTCAAAAAGGTGCGAACTTTGTCGTCTTCGTAAACGTGCTGCAAGGCCCAGGGGGCAATAAACCGTACACTTTGGACGCTTCGGCAACAGACAACGTATTATGGAGTGAGATCGCGGGACTGTATAATAAGCCTTTTGCAGGAGTTGATACTGTTATTACCATTGAGACGGGTGATTATGGTATTATGGATTTCGATAAGCGTCGCGAGATTATGAATAAGGGCGCTGACTCCGCAAACCGCCAATTGAAAACTTTGACACGTAAATGGGGACTTTAGAAAGTTCAGGAGACCGGAATGAGAAAACCAACTTTTGATATGAACATTTTTGCTGAAAGAAGAAAGAAACTGGGTCAACAAATCCCAGGTTCCGCGTTGGTGGTTGCTTCTCACCCCGAGTTGATCCGCAATCACGATGTGCATTTCCCATACCGCCAAGATTCCAACATGTTTTATCTGACAGGTTGGGAAGAGCCAGAATCTATTTTGATCGTACGCCCTGGTCAAACTCCAGAAACCGTGATGTTCGTGCGTCGTCGTGACCGCGAAAGAGAAACCTGGGATGGATTCCGTTACGGCCCAGAAGGTTGCGAACAGGAATTTAAAATCGATAAATGCTATCCAATTGATGAGTTTGAAAAACTAGCTCCACAATTGTTGTCTTCAGTTGATTCCATTTACTATCGCCAATTTAAAAATAAAGAAGTCGATGAGAAAATGGAACACGTGTTGAACACGGTAAAACAAATGCGTGGCCGTACAGGCTATGGTTTGCTAAGCGTGCACGATGCTGACACATTGATCGGCGAAATGCGTTTGGTGAAGTCCGAGTATGAATTGACTCAACTTCGCGAAGCTTGCGAGATCTCGGCACAGGCTCACCTGGCGGCGATGCGCTTTACTCGCCCAGGCGTGACTGAACGCCAAGTTCAGGGCGTATTGGCTCATAATTTCTACATGAGAGATTCTGCTCGTGAAGGTTACGGCTTTATCGTTGCTTCTGGTAACGCCGCCACGACTTTGCACTACAACTTCAATGACCAAGTTTGCAAAGACGGGGACTTGCTTTTGATCGATGCGGGTGCTGAGTACAATTACTACACAGGCGACATCACCAGAACTTACCCAGTAAACGGTAAATTCACTGACGAGCAAGGCCGCGTGTACGAAGCTGTTTTGAAAGTTCAAAAAGCGATCGTGGATTTCGTAAAACCAGGAATCGTGTTCAAAGACTTGCATGACATGGGAACTTCCATGCTGACGGATGCGATGCTTGAACTTGGTTTGTTGTCAGGTCGTAAAGACGATTTGATTCAATCCCTGGCGCAAAAGAAATACTATCCGCACGGGATCGGTCACTGGTTGGGTCTGGATGTGCATGACGCTGGTTTGTACTTTAAAAAAGGCGAGCCACGTCCTATCGAAGCTAATATGTGCTTCACGATCGAGCCAGGATTGTACATCCCAGCTGACGACACTTCCGCGCCACAAAAATATCGTGGTATCGGTATCCGTATCGAAGACAACGTCCGCGTGACTTCGAATGGTGTGGAAAACATGACAACGTCAGTTCCCAAAGAAATTTCCGACATCGAAAAAGTCGTCGGTAAAAACTAGTACCGAAAGGTGCCAGGTCCAAATGAAAAAGCCCGGGTTCATCACCAGGGCTTTTTTTATTTGGATTTCTTCTTTTTAACAGGATCTTTTGATTTTTCTTCCTTGGCATAGTCGTTGGCCTTGCGATTTTCTTCTTTCTGATTGGAAAGAATATCTAAGGCTTGCAGACGGATGTCTGCTATTTCCTCGCAGGTTTTCTGGCGCTCTTTGTCCTGGCAGGACATGTAAACTTTCTTGCGAATATGATTCCACCCTTGATGCCATTCAGATGCTTCTAAGAGTTGTTTTTTAGAAACTGGATCGAGCCCTGGTATTTCGGAAAGATAAGGCAAAAGCTTTTCTAAGTAGAATTCCTTCTGCACGGGTTGCAAGTCATTGAATTCGTCATAAGAAGACATCCAAAACGGTGGCTCAGACATATTGATTTCATCACTGGGTGCGGCGGGCACCACTGAAGATGCCAGGTCAACTTCCTGGGCCAGACTTGAAATAGAAATAAATATCAACGCCAATACCACCAAAGAATTGCGATACATTACTTAACCCCAGCTGCTGTTTTTTGAATTGAAGCCACTTGTCTTTGATTTCCGGATTCTCTGAGCGCATCTTCGATAGCCACCAAAGACTGCTCGTAATTACCAGAGCCGCGTCTGACAACGCTAAACGCTTTTCTGCTATCGCAATCGTTCTTGTCTGACATTTGGGTGTCATCGGACCCGTAAGCACCGAAAGCATTGTTGCGGTTTGTGAAACCGTAAGATCCAGTGAAAAAGTCAAAACGGTTGCGACCACGAATAGCGCCACCCGTATCTTGAACAATAAGATAACCAGGGTGAATCATGGTTTTCCCATTCGGAAGACGCATGGTTTTGCCTTTCAAAGAAGGCATTTGGATAATATCACCCATACTATAATAGCGTGGATCTGCTGCGACAGAGATAAAAGGAACCAGGCAGTTGCCACTCGCACCAAATGCGGTATCACAACTCCCCAGGTTGATTTTTTTACCTGAATAAGTCAGAAGTTTCCCATTCGGCATGGTACCGGAACCCTGCATGCGCACCTGTTTGCGAAACTTTGCGCAAGGCTTGCTGCCTTTGCAATAGTCACTCATCTTAGGAACAAAGTAGGTCGTCGTTGTTGCAATATTATTTGGACAAAGACTGGAGAATCCCACTTCTGAAATCGCGATGACGCCGAAGAAGAACATTACTTTTTTGAAGGTATGTCTGTGAGTAGCAAATGTGTTCACCATATGGAAACACATAGCAAGAACAGAGCCGGGCTCTTAAAGAATTTAGGGCCCCTGTGATGTAGAGAGACTAATCACTGTGTGTAACTCTATACATAATCCCAAAACGAGAAAAGGTGCCAAGAAATAGGTTCTTGCACCTAAATGAAGCGGTGGTGAAGCCAGCCTTTGTTGGCTGCATTTTGTGCGAGCTCAGCTTCTGTTTTAAAGATTTTATCATCGCGAGACGCTGCGCTGACCGCAAGACGCAGGTGAGTGGCGCTTTCAAGTAAGTTGAAATCACCCATGGTATTGCCGCTTGCTAGGAAGGGAGCCTTGCCGCCGGTTTTTGCCAGTAAGGCATCGACCTTTCCTTGGCGGTAGGTGATCACGCCTTTTTGCTTGTCGGTGATGATGTTGTTTTGAACTTCAGTTTCAACACCAATGATATTGTCATGATCAAGGCCGACGAGGTCGGCGCCGGCCTCAACAGCCCATTTGACTGATGCCGTGATAACGTAAACCTTCACGCCTTTTGACAAAAGCAGTTGAATCAATTTTTTCTGCTCAGAAAAAACAGGAATTGGGGCGGCATCTTGAACACCGGCTTTGGCCCACTGTTGAACCTCAGTCAAAGTCTTACCCTGGCAGATTTGGGCTAACCACAGGTAGGCCTTGCGAGGATCTTCTGCTTTCATGCTTTCATAGTGATTCCAGGGATCCGCGGGAAGTTGCACCAGCTTGTTGTCGATTTGATAGTGGAAAAAGGTTTCCCCCAAGTCGATATCCCACAAAGTTCCGTCAGCATCAAAGGCGGCAATCGGTTGCTCTTGCTCTTTTAGCACCTGGTCGAGTGAGTTGTTGATAGCGGTCCAAATGTCAGAGGAATAGTCTTTGTATTTCATCGGGTCTTAGTATGAAATAGATACGTTCAAATGACAAGGGAGCTGGGGGCCATGAGTCTTTTCTGTCGCGTTATTCAGGCTGACGATTTACAAAACATTCTAGATCTCGAAACTCGCAAAATGACGGAGCAATATCCGGACGAGATGGAGCGAATGATCGCAGTTTGGAATTCCAAACACCGCGTTGAAGCTTTGAATCACTATATCCCATTGGGATGGAGTTTTTTGGCGGAAGATCCTGAAAGCAAAGCATTGCTGGGTTACTTTATTGCGCAACCCTTGTTGTTTTTCGATGGCCAAACACAAAGTTTGTGGGTCGAGCATGTGCAGTTTGAAACTTTACAAGCACGCGATGAGTTGTGTGAACTGGCGTATAAGCTAGGCCGTGAAAAACATCTGCAAAGAGTTTACTTCCCATCGGATAATGGAGTTCCAAACTCAGTCCAAGGTTTCAAACCAGCACCATGGACTCCAGGTACATTGGCAGTGAAAACAACGAAATAGGATAAGGGTATGAAGAATTTTTCCTTCGTGAATCGTATTCAGAATTTGTCCAAAATGAAATCTCAGGAATTTGATTTGATCATCGTCGGTGGTGGAATCAATGGGGCGGGTGTCGCGCGCGATGCCTGTGCTCGGGGGATGTCGGTGGCGTTGGTTGAAACTCGCGATTTTGCGTCAGGAACCTCTTCTCGTTCCAGCAAAATGGTTCACGGTGGAATTCGTTATCTGGAAAACATGGATTTCAAATTGGTTTATGAGGCTTTGAATGAGCGCAATAAACTTTTCGAAATGGCTCCGCACCTGGTGCACCCATTGCGTTTTATGCTGCCGCTTTATAAAGAAAGTCGTGTCGGCATGTTCAAGATGGGCTTGGGTATGTGGCTTTACGATATTCTCGCTTTATTTCAGTCTCCGGAAATGCATGAGCGCCTGGACAGCAAGCAATCTATGGAGCGCATGAGTGCTCTTCGTGAAAAAGACTTGCTGGGGGCTTACGTTTATTCCGACGGTTACATGGATGATGATCGCCTGGTGTATGAAACTCTGCGCTCGGCGAATGAAATGGGTATGGTGGCTGCGAATTACGTAAACGCGACGGGCGCCGAGTTTGGTGCTGACGGCAAGATTGTAGCGATTCAGTGCGAAGATCAATTAAGCAAAGAGAAATTTAAGATTCGTGGTCGTCACGTTGTCAGCTCTGTGGGACCTTGGACGGATCAATTGGGTGACAAGCTTTTCAAAGATTGGAAGAAAATCCTTCGTCCAACAAAAGGTATTCATCTGACGTTGCCACAACATCGCCTCCCACTCACCAGTGCGGTGGTGATGGGGGCCGAGAAGGGTGATCGCATTGTCTTCGGTATTCCACGCCATGATATGATTATCATTGGTACGACAGATACGGATTTCAAAGAGTCTCCTGAAAATGTCAACGTGACCCCCGAGGACGTAAAGTATCTTTTGGACATTACCTCTCATTATTTCCCGGGTGCAAATTTGACTCCGCATGATGTTATTTCAAGTTACGCAGGGGTTCGTCCTTTAGTGAACGATGGATCCTCGACAGAGGGAAAAACCAGTCGCGAGCACACCATTATCGATGATCCACGCGGTGTTACATTTGTGGCCGGCGGAAAGTACACGACTTATCGCTTGATGTGCCAACAAACGGTTTCCCACGCGCTTAAAAGTTTTCCTGTGGAAGATCGTGCGCGCTTCACGAAAAAAGATACTGCAGTTGCTCTGAACCGCTATACGACAGAGAGCGCCTTTCACGAGGCTCAAGTCTTGGCTGGTGCCTGGGCTCAAGAGTACGGCCGTCCAGTGGAGGACGTTGCGGCATTGGCGCAACGATATGGTCGGGAAGCCGAAGTGATTCTCTCCAAATATGATCATCGTTACTCTTATTGGCAGCTGGAAGCAGCGCAAGCGATTGATAATACGATGTGTTTGAATTTGCGCGACTTCTTCTCTCGCCGCGTGCATTTGTTCCTCGCAGATCGCAATCATGGCTTGAAGCATCTCGACGAAATTGCGCAAGTGTTCCAAGAGAAATTGAGCTGGTCAGACAAGCGTCTGCAAGAGGAGAAACACTCGTTGTCAGAGTATATGGGGCATGAGTTGGAGTGGAAAAAACACTTCTAAGCTGGCTTGCTCTCCGACTTCGTTGGAGTAGTGCGTCAAAAGAACTCGATGAAGGGCCTAAATATCAGTATTGACTCTGCTTTTCAATCTCCCTAGACTTGTAGTCGAAATGACACAATGAAATTTTCTTGAGAGAGATTCTGCATGAGTTTTTTTGATAAAGTACAAGACTATTTTTCTAATGATATCGCAATCGACTTGGGCACAGCGAACACTCTTGTGTACGTTAAAGGCCGCGGAATCATTCTTGATGAACCTTCTGTCGTAGCAGTTCAAAAGAACTATCGCGGAATGCAAAACCGTGTTCTTGCTGTCGGTAAAGAAGCAAAGGACATGTTGGGAAGAACTCCTGGTTCTATCGTAGCAATTCGTCCGATCAAAGACGGTGTTATCGCTGACTTTGAAGTGACTCAATCCATGCTTAAATATTTCATCGGTAAATCTTTGGGCGAGAAAAAATCTTTCATCCGTCCTCGTATCATCATCTGCGTTCCTTATGGAATCACTCAGGTGGAAAAACGCGCGGTTAAAGAAGCAGCTCAATCAGCTGGTGCTCGCGAAGTTTATTTGATCGAAGAACCAATGGCAGCAGCTATCGGCGCGGGTCTTCCAATCACAGAACCATCCGGCAACATGGTTGTCGACATGGGTGGTGGTACTACAGGTGTTGCGGTTATTTCTTTGGGCGGTATCGTTTACTGTAAATCTATCAAAGTTGCGGGCGATAAATTTGATGAAGCGATCATCAATTACGTACGCCGTCAGTTCAACTTGTTGATCGGTGAAAGAACTGCTGAATTGATCAAAATCCAAATCGGTAACGCGTATCCATTCGAAGACGAAAAAACGATGGAAATCAAAGGTCGTGACCTTGTAGCGGGTGCTCCGAAAACTATCGAGATCACAAGCTCTCAAGTAAACGATGCCTTGATGGATCCTTTGTCTGAAGTGGTTGATGCTGTTCGTACGGCCCTTGAAAAGACTCCGCCAGAGCTTGCTTCTGATATCGTAGATAACGGAATTGTTCTCACAGGTGGTGGGGCATTGCTTGCGAACCTGGACGTTTTGCTAAGAGAACGTACCGGATTGCCAGTTTCTATCGCAGAAGATCCATTGAGCTGCGTAGTTATGGGTTCAGGCAAAGTTCTAGACCAGCTGGATCTTCTCAGACAGCTGACAGTCGACTAACATAAGGGTCACTCTACTTATATTAGGAAGTGCATGACCGAAGCCGACATTAAATCGATCGCCTTGTTTTTCTACTTTGCTTTACTAGATGACAGAAGGGCGATCGAAGCTTCCACTCAAGCACTAGCCCTTTGTCGAGATAAAAAGCAACGCAATCCAGAGCTTTCCACTCCTGTCGCCTTCGTCGCGGCAACTAAGATTACCTGGGATAAATTCAAAGTACGCGTCACTCGCGGTCGTCCAAATACAACGGTGGAATCCGGTTGGTTGATTCCTGAGGGTGTTGATTTGGGACCTTGGCGCGAATTCCAGAAAACAGCGTCTGAAGATGAGCTGTTAACGGTGATTTGGTCAAAAATTCTAAAAATTGAAGATAACGATATTTCAGAAGGCTTGGGAATCACCCAGGGCACGATTCGTTATCGTTTGGGCCGAGCTCTAAGAAAACTCGGCACAATGACTCAAGGTGTGGGTAAGTTAAAGCATGGCACAGCAGGAAGGTAAAATTCCTCTCTCGAAAAAAGGCAAAAGGGAGATGTCTCCCTTTATTGGCCACGAGCTACTTTACGATTACTTGTCGGGAATTCTCGACGACGAAAGAAAGTCGGCAGTGGAAGATCACGTGAAGTTTTCGCGTGATGCTCAATTGGATTTAAATAAAATCCAAAATGGCGAGATCTATGCAAAACAGTTGGCAGATACAATTGTCTCTCAACCGATCATTGAACAGATTAATACTCCATCGACATATTTGACCGTGCTTATGCAAAAATCCAATTTCGATCGCTGGCCTCAGGGGTTGAAGTGGGGATTGGAAGCATTGGTCGTGGTAGCGGTGATTGTGACTTTGTTGACTGTGGCTCCATGGCAGAAAGTTCTGCAAATTGGAATGAGTGGCAGTACGAAAGAAGTCGTCCTGGCCGAAGTTGCGAAAACTGAGAAAGTTGCGCAAGTTGAGGAGAAGCCGCAATTCGTGGATGAAGAACCAAAGACTGAAAAACCTCTGCAAACTCCAAAACCTTTGCCAACAGTAGAGGTTAAGGCAACGCCAGCAGCTACGGCAGTTGCGGCGAAATCGTCACCAACACCTTCCGCAACCGTAGCAGCAAAAGTTGCGGCAGTGACGGCGACTCCGGCCAAAAAAGAAGCTGAAGAGGATGACTCCGAAGCTGCAACATCTGGTGGCTTCCTTTACCGTGGCGAAATTGCGGTGACGAATCTTTCTGTGGTGGGTCCTAAAATTACTGAAAAAGTTAAAGAATTGGGTGGTCGTAAAGCCGGAGAAGTGGAACTGGGTTGGCAGAAATCGCCAACATCCACATATTACCACTTCACGTTGCCTGCCGCTAAATACCAAGATCTGACGACGTTCCTAGGCACATACGGCAAAGTTCATGTGAACAAGGAAAAACATCCTCGTGTTATGCCTGATGGAATTATCCGTCTGATCATCACAGTGGATGAAGATAAAAAGTGAAAACACTAAGACGGAAACCTAAGAGATCACTGCGCACGATTTTAATCGTGTGGTCTCTCTTATTTTCTGTCGTTCCCCTGGCTTTCGTAACGCTTTATTCGATGAAGAAATACGAAAGAGCCATCGATTACGAACTGACTCAAAGACTTAAAGGTAATGCGCGCGAAGTGGAGATCATGTTGAATGATTATCGCACGTCTTTACAACAACGACGTGAAAGATACCTTCGGGATCCAAGTTTGACCTACCATCTTTCGATGGGTGATGGAAACACGGTTCGCAATGTTGCCAGCACGTGGATTCGCACGGACGACACCTCCAGTTTGACTTTCTTTAACCGCGAAGGCCGAATGCTGGCCTCGGTCTTTAAAGACAACAAAGGAAGTGTTCGAAGCTTTATGCCCGGACAAGATGCGGTTTTCTTGTCAGCTAAATACATGGCGCAAGTCAAAGATCAGCAAGAAGTAGGCGTCGCCGAATACAGCGATGATCACAAACTTAATTTGATTCTGATCTCTCAGGTTAACAATGGCAGCGGTCGTTTGATTGGTTATATGGAGCAGGTCATTGATTTGAATCAGGCTTACCTGACAAAAATTAAAAACCGCTTAAAGCTGGAATTAATTTTATTTAAAGACAATGGCGACATGGTTGCTGCCAGCCACGCCGATTTTTATCTTTATAAGAAAGACTTTTTTAAAAACTATTTTCATCCGCAAAAAGATCTATTCTTTGATTTGAACGTTCGTTCCACGCCGTATGGATTCTTGGTGTATCCATTGGACTGGGGCATTTCAAAATTCTATGTGGCATTGGGTGCTTCCAAGAGTGAGTCGGCGGCGGTTTTGCGCAACGTGAACATTGCCTTTATGACTGTCGTGGGTGCCGTCGTTATGCTCTTGATTCTGACAATCCTGGTCACATCAAGTTGGGTGTTGAAACCACTGTATGATCTGGTCGATGCGCTTCAGTCGTTTGAATCTCAGGAGCAAGCTGTCACAATCCCGGTCAAAAATGACACTGAGATTGGCCTTCTGACCGAAAGCTTCAACGAGATGAGTAAGAAAATCTGGACAGCACGTTCAGATTTAAGAAAAAAAATCACAGAGTTAGAATCTGCCAATCGTGAACTGAAGGACACCCAAACTAAGCTTGTTCATTCGGCGAAGATGGTCAGCCTGGGTCAACTGGTTGCCGGGGTTGCGCATGAACTTAATAATCCGATTGGCTTTATTTATTCTAACATGACGTATCTGCGGGATTACGGTGACAAGCTGATTAAGCTGGTGGAAACGGCAGAAAAAGACGTCACGAAACTTCCAGAGCTCAAAGAAGAGTACGAGTTTGATTATATCGTCAAAGATATGCCAAAACTGATTGCATCCTGTCAGGATGGGGCGCGCCGCACGCGTGATATCGTCTTAGGTTTAAGAAACTTTTCGCGCTTGGAAGAAGCTAAGTTGCAAGAGATCGATTTGCATCAAAGTTTGGATACGACTTTGAATTTGTTGCAGGGGGAGATCAAGGGACGTTTGGAAATCCATCGTCAGTATGAACCAACTCCGCACATTCACTGCTATGCAAGTCAGATCAATCAGGTCTTCATGAATATTCTTTCAAACGCGGTGCAAGCGATTGATGGAGCCGGGCATATTTGGATTTCCACGATGCCTTTGAAAGACTACAAGCCAAATAAAGATGGCAAACTTAACAAGTCAGGTTGGGTGCAAATCTCAATTCAAGACAGTGGGAAGGGCATGAGTCCGGAAACCATTGATAAGATCTTTGATCCGTTTTTCACGACCAAAGGCGTGGGGCAAGGAACGGGATTGGGTCTTAGTATTTCCTACGGGATCGTGCAAAATCATGGCGGCGAAGTCCAGGTTCGATCTGAAGTCGGAGTCGGCACTGAGTTTATTGTGATTCTACCAATCTTCCCACCAGTTCAAGAAAAAGCCGCTCAACTATTGTCCTAAAGCTTTAGTCTAGTCCAGCCGATTCTTATGTTATGTCGGCTTTAGCAAGATCCATTTTTTTTATCTCACTTCTATACACGTCCCTGACTCAGGCGGGTGAGAGCGCTTCATTAAGATTGGAAGCCCACGTGCCCCTTCGGGCAAATGTGTCTGTCCGCCAAGATCCCGTCACAAAAAAAATCATCGCAATTAATAATGGTTCACAAGCCATCAAGGTCCAGACTCTTAGCAGATTCCCTGCTTCTACAGTTACTATCATTGCTCCATAAAATCGCTGCGACTATCATGGAAACATGAAGGTCATTGCAGTAATATCACTCATTCTTTTTTGTTCATCAGCATTTGCATTTCGTCTGGATCCGATGGTTGTGAATTTCTCACCCTCCGGAAAACTTGCGACTCAAGTAGTAACATTGGACAATCCCACCAACGACAAAATACCGGTTCAAGTTGAAGTTCTGACTCGCGATGAAAAAAGTGGAACTGAAAAGCGTGATAAAACCACTGAGTTTACAATCTATCCAGAACAAGTTGTTTTGCTTCCGCATGAAAAAAGAAATGTGCGCATCACATTTACTGGTGAAGTCGCTCAGGAAGAAAAGTCTTATCGTATTGTTGCGACCCAGCTTCCGGTGGAGTTGAAAGAAACCAACGCGAAAGCCGCCAAAAAGACCGGAGCAAACGTCACCTTCATGCTTCAGTATGTGGCGTCGGCCTATGTCACTCCCAAGGATGCAACGGCGGATATCAAAGTCAAAGACGTGAAAGTGACTTCTCCAAAAAGTATTTCAGTCACTGTTGCAAACGAGGGCAATGCTCACAAGATCGCTTATGTGAAATCCTTTAAAGTGATGGAAAAGGGCAAGCTGATCGAGGAGATCAAAAAGCCTCAAGGAATTGAGGGCGTAAACTTTCTGGCTAAAACCCAAAAGACCGTCACACTGCCAATGACGAAAGCACTTAAAGGCACTGAAGCGACTGTTTCTTTGGAGCTGACGGAGTCCGCTGATTGAGATTTCTTGCGGTAGCAGTTCTTTTTCTTTTTTCGGCGATAGCCTCTGCCGCAGGTGTGCGCCCGGATTTGCCTAAGCCCTATTTGATGGCTCCAGTGATGCAGGACAGTCGGGAAATGGCGCAGGTGTGGGTCTTCCCACGCGAGTCTCGCAAAGAGTTCATGGTTGAAGCGGGACCTCTTTTAGAGGCATTGCAAAAAATCTTAAAGGACTCAAATTTAAAGATCGTAAAATCGGTGGTTCAACCCAAAGGTGTGATCAGTTTGGCCGGACTCGAGGCGGCTGGATTGAAACCACAATGGAACGAAGCAAATCTTGAATTGATTTTAAGTATTCCTCTGAACTATCGCAAAGCCAAAGATCTTAGTGTGACTTACGTTGAAGTCGACGAAAACAGATACTATCGTCCGGATGCACAGAGCGGTTATCTGAACATGCGCGCCAGTCAGCCGTTTCAATATGGTGACGGTGCTTCGTCGGCGGATAGCAAGATGCCACTGGTGGGTCGTTTGGATTTAGTCGAAAACGTTAAGGGCTTTGTCCTGGAAGCAGGAGCAGAGTTTCAGGAGCATGCAGAATATCCTTGGACTCGTCAGGATACTCGCTTAAGAACCGATGACGAAGAGCACATGATTCGTTACACGCTGGGAGATTTGACAACTTATTCTCGAGGTTTTCAAGTGGCTCCCTCGTTGGGCGGATTTTCCTTAAGTCGTGAGTTTTCAATTCAACCATACCGTACTCTTCGTCCGATCAGCCGAACTGAAATTGAAATCAAGCGTCCCTCGGTTGTTGAGGTTTATGTGAATGGAATTTTGACCAGTCAGCAACGTTTGGGACCGGGCAGATTCAATGTTCGCGATTTTCCTATAGCGATTGGGTTAAGTGATGTGAAGATCAAAGTGCGCGACGATCTGGGGCAGGAAGAGTCATATGATTTTTCGCTGTTGTTTGAAAACTCGATTTTGAACGAAGGCACCCAAGAATTCTCTTACAACTTTGGTAATCCTTGGACTCAATCCGAAGGCGATCGTAATTATAACCGCGATGCAGTCTTCACGTCTTTGTATCATCGTTGGGGTGTGACCGATGAGCTAACTTTGGGGGCAAACTTCCAGAATTATCTTGATAGAACAATGCCGGGTGTGGAGATTTCAAAAATCGCTCAATGGGGATTGGCTTCTTTGGATACCGCCTACGGAACGGCGAATGGATTGGGTGGCTGGGGCAGCCGCCTTACTTACCGAAGTTTAGATCGCATGTATGGCTATAATGTTCCGTTCGTTGCGGCAGCGGAAGTTCAAGTCCGTGACCCCGAATTTCAGCAGCCCATCGCGATGGATGTGGTTCCCGTAAATTTGCTTCGTCGTTATGATTTGCAGTTGTCGACAGCATTTGGCTTGGGAGGAATCTGGGGAATCGGGGGCGCGTATGAAGATGTTCCCGCCGGGGCTTCAGATCGTCGATTTTATCGCACGAATTTAAGCTATCCGATCAATGTTTCTAATCGTATCGAGTTTTCTATTGTGCGCGAAGTTTCAGATAAACAGGAAGACCGCGGATTAATTTCCTATTTCTGGTCTGAGCCGGCGGGCCGTTACAGCGTCAGTGCTTATCACGAAACACTTTCGAAAAGCACCACCGCCACGGTCAATCGTAACAATTTTTATCAGTACGATGACATCCGAGCTTCTGCATCCTTGCAAAGGGTGAATGAAAATACCAATGGCAGTTTGTATTTAGAATACCTCACGCAACCGGCAAGTTATCGTTGGGACCAATTTTCCTCCACAACCAGTCTTGGTCAAAGTGTGACAACTTCGACGTTAGGTATTTCAACTGCCTTTGCCTGGGTGAGCAATCGCGGAGCGTTCTCTCAACCGATTACGGATAGCTTTGTGTTGATTGCTTCAGATAATTTCCCTAAAGACAGCGAGCTTTTGATCAATCCCCTGGGAACCAAAGGAGAAGCGCAACTGGGGCCGCGCTCCAACGCTGTCTTGAAAGATCGCACGTCCTATTATCGTTATATGGTGAATTTAGATTCCACGTCGTTGCCGACAGGGTATCTATTGGATAAAGAATACTATGGAGTTATGCCAACCTATAAGAGTGGTATCCTGATCGAGACGACTTTAAATCGCAAAGTTATGGTTAAAGGTCGCTTGGTCATGTCAGACGGATCACCGTTGTCGTTGGTGGCGGCTGATGTTCTTAACGACAAAGGACAGTTGGTGGATAACACATTCTTCACCAATCGCAGTGGTCAATTCGTGATCGAAGGCTTGGCTCCGGGTAACTACAAAATCGTAACTGATCGTCCCGATCTTTCAGGTATTAATCTGATCGTAGCGGATGATCCAAATAATTCTGTGAATGTGGGCGACTTGATCGTCACTAAGGAGGCACGATGATAAAGCTTGTCTTCGGCATTTTCCTTTTCGTCTTTTCGGTGAGTGCTTTTGCAGAGGACTGTAATAACATTCAGCTTCAGGCCCAGCAGACGGCATTCGACTTAACCACGAATCCCAATATCACCTCGAACTTGATTGTCAAAGCGGATACGCGCTCTCATGGTTGCAGTTTCTTTGTGACGTTTGATTATGGTTTGTCTGCGAACTATGCGTCGCGCTCGCTTAAATATCTTCTGGTGAACAACTGGCCATTTCAGCTCTATAAAGATTCGGGCAACACTCAAGTTCTAAAAAATATTCCGCAGGTGAATGATTATAATGACGTCCTGAGCGGAACTTTGCCTGACAAGGGCGGAAACGATGCTCAGGTTTCTTTGCCGTATTGGATTTCAGCTGACATGTCCTCACCATGGCGGCAACAGGGAACTTACTCCGAATGGATCACGGCGACTCTTTATAAGGGGACATTGTCGAATTATTCATTCGTAAGTTCAGTGGTTATTGCGTTTTACATGAATGCACCGAAACGGGCCGATATTTCGGTCGTGCCGTCGGGTGGTTCATTTAATATTGCGGATGTCTCGGAAACTTTGGATTTTGGAAATCTTGCGCCAGGAACCACACGAAGTTGCGATGTGATTGTGAAGTACAACGCGGGATACATTCTTTATGCGTCTTCGCAGAACAATGGTCGTTTAAAGCATGACACCGCTTCTTCTTATATTCCGTATACAATTTCATTCGCCGGGACGACGGTAAACTTAGGTTCGTCCGCGAGCAGTCCCGTGCAGGTAAGAAGAGAATTGGGATCATCCCCCTCCAGCGGAAAGATTATTCCAACCTCGGTGACGATCGGCAATTATACTCAAGATCAGTCGGGAAATTTTAGTGATATCATCACTCTGACCGTACAGTCGGCAGAATAAAAAAAGCCCCTCATTGTTGAAGGGCTTTTTAAATTAAGAATTAAATCGCTTGAATTATTTTGCGGTGATCGTGAAAGTCACAGTGTCTTTGTATGTACCCTCAAGAGCATTGGCATTGCCGGTGATTTTTAAGCCAACAGATTTAGTAGCTGTTGTTTTTTGGCTCAAAGAACTGACGTCAGTGACTGTTTGTGAAGAAGACAAAGACTTTTCTTGGCCATTATAAATCAAAGAGTAGTTGATCGCGGCGGCATCGCTCGCATTGGAATCATCCATCGTCAATTTGCCGTTGTGGGCAGAACTTGCAGAGACTGTGTAGCCCGCCTTGCGATTCGAAGTTTCAAAAACGTATGCGATGTTATCCACTGTGTTTGAACCATTTGTCGTCAATTTCGAAGAATCGATAGTGTATGCCTGTTCAACTGCACCTGTTTCGGTGTTTGTTGATGCGATCGAAATATAAGTGGAGGCTGGCACAGAACCCGTCAGCTTCAGCGTGGCTTGGGTGGCTGCGAAAGCTGGAGCCGCGACAACAACAGTCGCCATAAGAGCAGTGATTTTTCCGATCGTTTTCATAAGGGGGTACTTCCTTTCAAAGAAGTTTGGTTTTTTGGTGAAATGTCACAGAACACACTTCATCAAGCATGCCGGCCCAGAATAGCTGCAAGCCGCTGATATATGACAGTTGGAGTGTAAAGATGTGGTTAAAATTTAGACAAAAAGACGTAAAAAAGTAGACAGTGTTAGGCCTGAAGTCCTGTTATATTCGAGCTGAGCTCACGTCCCCTACTTTAGAGAGTTCTTATTTAGCCGATAATAATAGTGATGGCAGAGCAGAAATCCTCGAATGATAACAACAAGCTTTTAGCGATCCTCTTGTTTTTGGGGGCGGGTATTCTTGTGCTGATGTCATTGGGGAACGACAATTCAAAATCGGGCGGATATGCCGGCACCAAAAAATCTGAGAAATTCGAAAAGTCCGTGAATAAGCATTTAATGCTGACGAATGAAAAAATCGAATTCGAACGTCGTCGCATGGAAATCGAAAACGCGACGGGTGGCGATTTCAATTCCACCAAAGCTCAGGAAACTTACAATCCGCAAGACTCTGGATTGGATCTTTCCAGTGATTCAAGAGCGGCCGAAGTTGCAGATATCTTGGGCCGAGGTGAGCGCAAAGAAGGTGAACCTTTGAATCCACATGATGTGATTCAGAAAGAGCTTTTTAATGCGCAACAAGAGGCTGCTTATTCCGAAGCTTATAAGAAAGAATACGCTCGTCAATTTGTTGAAAATGCCCGTCGGGGTGGTTACAAAGTTTATCTGGATGAGAACTACCGTGTAAAACAGGTCATTCCTTTGAATCGTCAACCAGGTAGCACGGATATTTTCAATACCAATGGTGGCGCAGTTCAATAATTAAACGACTCGCAGTCGTTTCAAATTCTTAAAAAATCCGTTGTCAGCCATACTATAATAATCGCGGTCACTAAATATGATGTGATCTAAGAGTGGAATCTGAAACAGCTTGCCACAGTTATGCATTTTTCGAGTTGTGATCAGATCCTGATCGGATGGTTGGACGCTGGAACTGGGATGGTTGTGCGCCATCATGAAAAAGCTGGCATTCTTTAGAATTAAAAAACGAAAAATGTCCCTGGGATGCGTCGGGCAATGATCCGCAGTGCCGCGAAAAATCATTTCTGTCGCAATAACTTGGAGCTGGGGACTTAATGCGATGACCCACAGTTCTTCAGCGTAAGGATTCACAAGAGATTTCAAGGTTTCAAATGCTTGGGCGCTATTGGTAATTTCCGTCATATATCGTGAGCCTTGCAAAATCCGGAGCCGATTGAACGAAGCGTACCGATCAGATAGGGACGGAAAATGGACGCCCGTCTTGAAACGCACGGGCATGACTTGCACCTGACAAAACCTCGGCATAGACTTGGGGAGAATAAGGGGTATTTATGATCAAGAATTTGCTACTTGGTGCAATGACTGTTTCTTTGTTGGCTCTTGCGAGCTGTGGTCCTAAGGCGTTCACGAAAGGTGATTACGATGACGTGAACAGAGAGAATCTGCTGAATGACCAATGGTCTGAAACAGACATGCAAAAAGCTGTTCAAGATCTGGTGACAAGTGCCCTTCAATCACCAGCAATCACTCAGTCTAAAAAAATGCCCATCGTGATCGTCACGGGTTTGCAAAATAAAACCAGCGAACACATCGATACTCAAAGCATCATGGATATGATCCGTGTTGATCTGATGAAATCTGGCAAAGTGGCTTTCATCGACAAAGAAGCTCGCGGTGATATCGCTGATGAATACAACTACCAAAATTCCGGCATGACGAGTGCTGAAACTAAAAAGGGCCCAGGCGGTCAAATTGGTGCAGACTTCATCATCAATGGTCGTTTGGATTCAATTGTTCAGGAAGTTGGTAAAGACAAGTCCGTATACTATAAGCTGACTTTGAATTTAACGAACTTGAAAACGAGCATGATCACTTGGTCGGATCAAAAACAAATCCGCAAAGTGTTTAAGAAAAAATCTATCGGTCTATAATGATTATTTCGACTAAAAGACTCACAGGATATGTGGGTCTTTTTTTTCTTTT